>DUPQ01000087.1 GCA_012838235.1 Clostridiaceae bacterium | reverse complement strand
GCCCTTTTTCAGAGAGCGCCCTGCTATCTTATCATTTTAAACATATGCGTGTCAACATAAATGTTATCTGTTTTTGGACAGCTCCTAAATATTAGCATAGCAATATTGCACTGTCAACAGGTTTTTTGTTTTATTCTTCAGCGTCATTTTGAGGTAATCTTAACGTGAAAAAATCCGGCAAGGCCGGATAATTTCACCTATTTATCAAGCCATTAAGCTACTTGATTTCAATAGAAGTAGAAACCTCTTCTTCCTTCTCTTTCTTGGGAAGACTTACAACAAGAACACCGTCCTTGTATTTTGCCTTGATGTCTTCCTGCTTAATTCCTTTTGCATAGAAGCTTCTGGAAAATTCACCGTAACTTCTCTCTCTTCTGATGAAATCCTTTCCCTTTTCTTCTTTATCGTCATCCCTCTTAGCGGAAATTGTAAGGTAGTTATTCTTCAACTCTACCGATATGTCTTTCTTATCGAATCCGGGAAGTTCAGCTTCAAGAATATATTCCTTGTCCTTCTCTGAAATATCCACTCTGAATCCCTGAACACTTGTCATCACATCGGTGCTGAAAAAGTCATTCATCAAATCCCATACTCTGTAATCGTTTCTTTTATTTCTAATTAAGTCTAACATTCTTGTCACCTCCATTAAACTTTGACTTTCTTTGACCTATATATATTATATCATACTTTCGTCATGTATCAAGTATTCTTTTTGACTTTATCTGACCTTTAGGGGGAAATAAAGTGAAATATCTTCCGATATCTCAATATTGCTCGCTGAATCTTTATTATTCTCAATAATTAAGCATTTTCTATCTCTAAAATTGTTTCTATATAGTTAATAATGTCGTTTTTTGTCTCTGCTTTAAAGAGCAGATCTCTCAGTTTTGCACTGTTTTTAAGACCTTTGAAATACCAGGCGCCGTGCTTTCGTATTTCTATTATTCCCTTTCTTTCACCGTTATAGTCTATCTGTAATGCCATATGGTGTCTGAATACCTGCACTCTTTGCTCCAATGAAGGCGTGCTGTTTGAAAATATCCACGGATTACCCAGGCTTCCTCTTGCAATCATCACATCATGGCAACCGGTATATTCCCTTATATCCTCTATATCCTGCTCATTGAAAACATCCCCGTTGGCTATTACGGGAATATCCACAGATTGTTTTAATTGTACAATATGGCTCCAATCGGCTTTACCGGAATAGAACATATCCCGAGTTCTCGGATGTAAAGTAATACATGCAACACCTGCATCCTGCATGGCCTTACCGAATTCTATGTAATTTAGATTTTGTTTATCATATCCCGAACGAAACTTGACACTGACCGGAACACTTGATGCATTCACGACGGCTTTTGCCACTTCATATGCCTTGTTTATATCTTTCATCAAAGCGCTGCCCTCTCCATTCTTTACCACCTTTGATACGGGACAGCCCATGTTTATATCTATCAATACGGGATTGAATGAACAGATATATTCGGTCGCAAACTTCATAGGTTCGGTTTCCGACCCGAATATCTGCACCGCAAGCGGCTCGGACGGATGCATCTTACTCAACAGTTTCTTTGTTTTTTCATTATTATACATAAGACCTTTGGCACTTATCATTTCGGTATATGTAAGCGCTGCTCCATGTTCGATGCATATTGTCCGAAACGGCGCATCGGTTATTCCCGCCATAGGGGCCAAAAACAGTCCTGTTATTTCTTTACCTTGTATAATCAAAAGGTTTTATCCTTTCATTTACTGCTACAGTTACCAAATCTCTTCCTTATCCGACTTGGTTTCACAATATGCACATCTGTATATTATGTTCTCTCTGTCGGTAAGTTTAAAAATATGGTCTACTTCCTGTTCTATTGAGGTAATACATCGAGGATTATGGCACTTGATAACATTGACCAGTCTTTCAGGAAGTTCCAGATGTTTCTTCTCGGCAATTTTCCCGTCCCTTATTATGTTGACGGTAATATTGGGATCTATATATCCTAAGACATCCAGATTCATGTCGATAATGGAGTCTATCTTGATAACATCCTTTCTACCGTACTTTTTGCTTCTGCAGTTTCGTATAACCGCAACGGAGCATTCCAGGTCGTCTAAATTCAGGAACTTATATATCCTCAAACTGTTGCCCGCCGCTATGTGGTCTAAAACTATTCCGTTTACAATGCTGTCTATTTTCATATCATCCCTCACTTTACCTCTATTCCCAAAAGCATAAGTATAAGTGCCATACGCATATACTTGCCGTTCACCACCTGTTTAAAGTAGCATGCTCTCGGGTCATCATCCACTTTAACCGAAATCTCGTTCACTCTCGGTAGTGGATGCATTATGCTTAAATCGGGTTTTGCACTCTTTAATTTGTCCGGAGTCAGAATATAGCTGTCTTTTAAGCGTACATAATCGGCTTCGTTAAAGAATCTCTCCCTCTGCACTCTTGTCATATACAATATATCCAACGACGGCATATATTCTTCCATATCCGTCGTCTCTATATATTCAATTTTATTCTTTTCCAATATATTTGCCTTTACATAATCCGGTATAACCAATTCTTTTGGCGATATGCAGATATACTCATTCCCTTCATATCTGGAAAGAGCATTGATAAGAGAATGTACGGTTCTGCCGAACTTCAGATCTCCGCAAACTCCCACCGTCATATTTGACAGTCTTCCCTTTTCCCGATGTATTGTCAAAATATCCGCCAGTGTCTGAGTGGGATGGCTGTGACCGCCGTCTCCCGCATTTATTATGGGAACCGTGGTCCTTTTTGAAGCCGCCAAAGGAGCTCCCTCCTTAGGGTGCCTCATGGCAATTATGTCGGCATAACAACCTACGGTCTGTACGGTATCGGTAACACTTTCTCCTTTTGCCGCCGAAGAGCTTTGTGCCTCGGAAAATCCCAATATGCTACCTCCCAGTTCAATCATAGCCGCTTCAAAACTCAGCCTGGTCCTTGTGCTGGGTTCAAAAAACAATGTCGCCAGTTTTTTACCCTTACAGACATCCTTATACTTATCCTTATCGGCTATAATGTCGTTTGCCGTAGCAATAAGTTGGTCTATCTGTGATAATGTAAGATCGTTTATATCCATCAAATGCTTCATATCAAAGTCTCCTTTACTTTATCCATCCCTCATCGGCAGGATTGTTCCTGAATGCCGATAACCTTTCCTTGTCTTCCGACTTTATAAATCCCTTTTCACATGCGACATCAATTATCGTATCAAAATCCGTCAACGATACATTGGTGATATTCGCTTCCTTAAGTCTTTGAAGCCCTTTTTCCATACCGTATGTAAATATGCTTGCTATACCCAGGACCTCCGCTCCCTCTTCTCTTAAAGCCTCTACCGTATCGATAACACTTCCGGCAGTGGATATGAGGTCTTCGATAACCACAACTTTCTGTCCGGGAAGCAGCCTTCCTTCAATTCGGTTTCCTCTTCCGTGGTCTTTTGCAAAAGAACGCACATAACCCATGGGAAGTTTCAATATATGAGCGGTAATGGCTGCATGAGCAATACCCGCCGTACTGGTTCCCATAACTGCTTCACATCGTGGGTAATTGCTTTTTATTATCTCGGCAAGACCTCTTTCAATATCTTCCCTGACAAAATGATCGGATAACGTAATTCTGTTATCACAGTATATGGGGCTTTTAATTCCGCTTGCCCAGACAAAAGGTTTATCCGGGCTTAAAAACACCGCTTTGATATTAAGTAAATGTTCCGCTATTGCTCTTTTCATTCGCTTTCCTTTCCGTAAACAAATTCCCATATGCATCTTTCATATGCTCCCACCGGATCGGTTGCCTGCGTTACGGGTCTACCGACTACAATATAGTCGCATCCCATCCTGGAAGCTTCATAAGGTGTGGTTATGCGTGCCTGATCATCTTTCTTGCTGTCTTTGAACCGGATTCCCGGTGTCACCGTTAAAAATGTTTCACCGCATTCTTCCTTTACTTTACCTGCTTCCAAAGGTGAACAGACCACTCCGTCTATTCCGGCAGCAACTCCCAGCTTGGCGTAAGCTATTACCACATCGTCCATTGCTCCGTTGACAAGCAACTGTTCTTTAAGCTCTTTTTCATCGGTGGAAGTAAGCTGGGTTACTCCTATCAATATCGGTCGGGTTCCGTCCGGTCTTACAAGACCTCTCAACGCCGCCTGCATCATCTTTATCGTACCGGCTGTATGCAGATTGACCATGTCTATATCCAGCATCGATAAGCTTCTCATGGCTCTCTCCACGGTATTGGGAATATCATGAAGTTTGAGGTCTAAAAATATTTTATACCCTCTTTTCTTTATTTCCCTCACTATTTCCGGCCCTTCAGAATAGAACAGTTCCATCCCTATCTTTACGAAAGGTTTTCTCTTTCCGAACAGTTGCAAAAATTCCATTACTTCGCTTCTTGACGGAAAATCACATGCAACAATTACATCCTTTTTCATCTGTGAGCTGCTCCTACTATCTTATTTATATCATCAATACCCAGTTGCTCCAGCATACCGGGCAACTGATTGATTATTGTCTTACATATATACGGGTCGACAAGATTCAAAGAACCTATCTGCACCGCAGTCGCTCCCGCCATCATCATCTCTATAACATCCTCAACCTTGCTTATTCCGCCAATGCCTATTATCGGTATTTTAATCTCTTTATATAACTGATAAACCATACGCAGTGCCACCGGAAACACCGCAGGTCCCGACAACCCTCCCGTTATATTAGCAAGCACGGGCTTTTGTTTTTTAATGTCTATCCTCATTGCCGAAAGGGTATTGATTGCACATATTCCCGACGCTCCTTCCGATTCGCATGCCTTGGCTATTTCCGTAATATCGGTAACATTGGGTGTTAACTTAACATACACCGGTTTATCGGCAACCTTCACCACGGCCTTTGTCACTTTTGCAGCCATTTCCGGATCGGTTCCGAAACTCATCCCTCCCTGCTCGACATTGGGACAACTTATATTCACCTCTATAAGTCCGACATTATCTATTCCTCTTAACCGTCTTACGCAGTACTCATATTCCTCTACGGAAAACCCCGAAATGTTGGCAATCACCGGTTTGGAGTAATACGCCCTTATTTCTTTAAGTTCCTGCTGCACAACATGCTCTATTCCCGGATTCTGCAGCCCCACACTGTTAAGCATGCCGCTACTTGATTCTGCAATTCTGGGGGTCTCGTTTCCGAATCTCGGCTCTTTTGTCGTTCCCTTCATACAAAAAGAACCTAATATGTTAATATCGTAATACTCACTAAATTCCTTCCCGTATCCGAAACATCCGCTTGCCGGTATGATAGGATTGGATAATGTAAGTCCGCTTAAATTAACAGATAAGTTCACCATAATATCTCCTCTTTGAATAAAACCGGTCCGTCCTTGCATATTCTCTTATACCCGTATTTTGTCTTACAAGTGCATCCCATGCATGCTCCGAAACCGCAACCCATTCTTTCTTCAAAAGAAAACTGTCCCGATACAATACTTTTGTCATATATTGCTTTTAACATACCTTCCGGTCCGCAGGAGAAAGTATAGTCGTAATCAAACATATCCATAATATCTGTTACAAGTCCGATATATCCGTAACTTCCGTCCACGGTGCACACACATACATTACATCCTAAAGCCTTAAACTTATCCTCATAAAAAACATCTTCCTTTTTATTGAAACCTAAAACAACGCTCGGTGTAATGCCTTTGTTTTTAAGGGTCTTTGCAAGATAATATAGCGGCGGCACTCCGCAACCTCCCCCTATCAATAAAGGTTCGGATATACTTACATTAATATCATACCCGTTACCCAAACCGCATAATATATCCAGCTGCGAAGAAACTTTCATCATGGAAAGTGCCTTGGTGCCTTCTCCTGCAACCTTGAATATGAGGGTCATATATCTGTCATCAATATCGCATACCGACAGCGGTCTTCTTAAAAAGAATCCGTCAATCTTTATATTTACGAACTGTCCGGGTGCTTTTATCCAAGACATATCACCGCTTAATGTCATTTCGTAAGTATCATATGTAAGCTGCCTTATGCTTTCTATTGTGTATATTCCCATACTATCTTCCCTTTACATATTGTTTTAATAACTCTGCCCTTCATTCTCATGCCTTCAAATGGAGTATTTCTTCCCATTGAAAAAAACTCATCGGTATTAACTATATATTCTTTATCCAAATCCAGTACCGTAAAATCGGAGTATTGCGGTATCCCGAATATACGGGCGGGATTAACGGACATAAGCTCCACCAGTCGTTCCAATGAAACACAACCTGCAGCCACCAAATACGTATACATACTGCTAAAAGCGGTTTCCATACCTATAACTCCCATGGCACCCGCTGCTTTGTCTTCCTTTGTATGAGGAGCATGGTCGGTGGCGATAATATCTATCGTTCCGTCACAGACAGCCTGCAACAGAGCTTCCCTGTCTTCTTTATTTCCCAAAGGCGGATTCATTATATAGTTTTCCGACTTAATATCGTCTTTAGTGAAGATAAGGTAATGAGGAGCCGTCTCACATGTAATATTTATTCCTTCTTTTTTTGCCTGCCGGATAAGTTCAACACTTTCTTTTCTTGACACATGGCATACATGATACCTGCAGGATATACCCGTCTTCCTCAACAACCCTATATCCCTCTCTATATGCATATACTCTCTCTTTGCAGGATCTTCATAAGACAAGTCCTCGCAATGGGTAGCTATCAGGCAGTCATGCAATGATGCCTGTTCCAGCATTGCCGCCATAATCGAATCGCATGAAACGGGGTTTCCGTCATCGGAAAAACCTATCACATACCCGGACAACTTACCGATATCCGCCAATTCCATACCTTCTCTTTTTTTAGTTATACAACCGTACTGATATACATTGATACATGCATCGCTATCTATAATCTTCCGAATTCTTCGGACATTATCAACACTGTCCGGTGTCGGCACCACATTGGGCATAGCACATATCGACGTAAATCCTCCCGCTGCCCCGCTTTTTGATCCTGTCAGTATTGTTTCTTTATACTCAAATCCCGGCTGTCTCAGATGTACATGCACATCCACCAACCCCGGAATAATATATTTTCCTTGTAAATCAATAACCTTATCCGTTTTAACAGCGGAAAGATTTTTACCTGCTATCCACCGCTTATCGTCAATAATGAATAAATCGGAGGAATGAAAACTTCCGTCTTTAAATATATAAGCATTCTTTAAAAGCATCATGTCCTCCTTTTAAGCAGGCTGCCCCCTTCTTCAGAGGGCAGCCGTAATTTACACTTATTTCTTCTCTTCCCTGTTGTCGGAAGGAATTATAAGGTTAAGTATAATACCTGCTACAGTTGCTATTGCCAGAGGAGAAATTTCCACTGTTCCTATCATTATCTTGTATACGCTATCACCTGTTATATCACCTGCAAGACTCATTGCTCCAAGTCCGAGACCTATTGAAAGTATTACCGATACTACCAGAATGTTCTTGGTATCGGAAAAATCCACTTTGCCGTCTACCAAAGCTCTCAAGCCTGCTGCGGAAATCATTCCGAATAATACTATGGATGCACCTCCTATTACCGCGGAAGGAATAGTACCTACCGCCGTTCCGAATATAGTTATAGAGCCGAATATTACAGCCATTATGCCTGCATAGAATAGATTCTTGGGATCATAATTCTTTGTAATTGCAAGTACCGCTGTATTTTCACCGTATGTAGTGTTCGGAGGTCCTCCGATGGCTCCGGCTATCATTGTTCCTACTCCGTCCCCCATCAATGTTCTGTGCACTCCCGGATCTTTCATGAAGTCTTTGCCGCATACCGTACTGCTGGCCGCTATATCTCCCAGATGCTCCATGAATGTTACTATTGCAATAGGTACGAGAGAAAGTATTACCCCCCAGTCAAAAGTCAGGTACTTGTAGAAGCCGAATGTTTTACCCATATCCTGGAATATGATAATCTGGCTCCAGTCGACATTGGAATAATCCACAAGACCGATTATGAGCGAATAGATATATCCGACAACAAAGCCCATGAGTATAGGTATTACCTTCAAAAAGCTCTTGGGTTTTGCAACCGCACTTACAAGAAGAATTGTCAAAGCGGTGACTCCTGCTGCCGTCCAGTGTTTCCAGGCGGGAATCCCGGTCCAAATAGCCTGCCCTATAATGTTGTTATAGAACATCTTGGGTGCAAGAATCATACCTATAACCACTATAACGGGACCTACCACTATCGGCGGGAATAATTTCCTTATCCTGTCAACGCCTATTCTCTTCAATAAAAGAGCAATTATGACATAAACCAGACCTGCCAGCATTACGGCAACGCTTACTTTTCCCATTGCTCTGTTCCATGTATCCGATCCTATCTCACCGGCACCCTGCATTCCGGATATTAGAGCCGGAAGGAATGCAAAGCTGCTTCCTAAGAATACCGGAACTTTCTTCTGAGCTATAAAGTAGAATGCTATTGTTGCCAATCCCGCCGAAAGCAGTGCTACCGATATGCTCATTCCCGTCAAGATAGGTACGAGTATTGTCGCTCCGAACATTGCGAACATATGCTGAAAACTCAGTATAGCCGTCTTTAATGTGAAGCCTTCTTTTTTTGTTTTTCCCATAGTTTTTTTCTCCTCCTGATTTATTTCCGCTACATCTGTATATGATAAAGGCATACACCTGTTATCCCGTCGGTTTCCGACAATTTTACTGCTATCATCTCGTCCTTGGCCGTAGGAACATTCTTTCCCACAAAATCCGGCCTTATAGGCAACTCTCTGTGCCCCCTGTCAATAAGCACAGCCAATTTAATTTTAGCCGCTCTGCCTATAGCAAAAACAGCATCCATTGCGGCACGTGCTGTACGACCGGTAAAAATAACGTCATCGACGAGGATGACGTTTTTCCCTTTTATTTCAAATTGTATATCTGTCGCATTGAGTATAGGATCTTCGGAATATTTGGATAAATCATCACGATAAAGGGTAATATCCAATATACCTGTCGGAACTTTAACCGAGGAAATATTCTCAATATTCTTTGCAATTCTTTCCGACAGAGGGATTCCCCTTGTTTTAATGCCTACAAGACAGATACCTTCCGGACCTTTGTTATCTTCCAGTATCTCATGCGAAATGCGAATAAGTGCTCTTCTTACCGCATCTTCATCCATCAAAGTGGCTTTAAACTCCACGTCCCCCTCCTTATCTAAAAAAAATCCCTGTTGCGCAATGCATACAAGGATAGACAAACCTGTTCGTTATAAACACCTTGTGGGTATCTCTGCACCGCACTTAAAGTTCTTGGAGTATAGTACCATTAATGCTCAAATATATCAAGAGGGTTTTAGCAATTTGCCGCACAAATTTACGCAAAAAATACCTCACTTATGTTTGGATAAAGTTCCTGTCTTTAACAGGAATTTATGATTTTCAAGGATTGCATCCCTGTTTTTCAGGGATTGAATCCTTGATTTTCATGAATGCATATAAGACTACAGTGTTTTTAACTTTACAGACTTTTTAATATTAATTCTGTACCAAAGCTTTTAAATACTCAATAATAAGCAGAGTTGGTTACATCGAAATAGTTTACAGAATACTTCTTAATCAGATACCGAACTCCTTATTCAGTATTTCGTCAACCTCATCCGCAGAGTGCACATCGGCATTTTTCACTCTAAAAACAAAAATCGGGCTCCGAAAAAGTCCGATGATTGCCTAAAATATCGAGTAGGGCAGAATTAACTGCCCTCTCACACCACCGTACGTGCCGTTCGGCATACGGCGGTTCAACAGAACTTCAAAGCGTGGCGTTCGTTGTAGTAATCCAAGCAACTCACCAACCCTCTTTT
>DUPQ01000012.1 GCA_012838235.1 Clostridiaceae bacterium | reverse complement strand
CGGCAAAAGGCAAAAGTATTGTCTTTTTATTCTTCATACTTATTGGCTACTTATGTGCAATAGCGGGTAAGATAATTTCCGACAAAATTAACTGGGTATTTTGGTTCTATGTTGTAAACACACTCATGGTTTCTTTGGATATCATTATATATTTTAATAACAGGAAGAGAGATAAAGAAAAGGATGAAAATACTCACAATAGGTAACAGTTTCTCGCAGGATGCTACCGTATATATGGAAAAAATAGCGCTGTCGGATATATATGTAAGAAATCTCTTTATACCGGGATGTGACTTAAAAATGCATTGCGATAATATTAAAACAAATGAAAAAGCATATGAGTATCAGAAAAACGGTAAAAAATTATGCATGATATCCTTGGAAAAAGCCCTAAATAAAGAGCAATGGGATGTTATTACGATACAGCAGGTCAGTCATCTTAGCGGTATATTAAACAGCTATTTTCCGTACATTTCCGAACTTATAAACTATATAAGACAGAATGTCCCGGATGCAAAAATAATGTTACATAAAACCTGGCCGTATGCTCACGGGTGCCAACACTCATATTTCTCCGATTACAATAATAATACAAAAACAATGTATGACAGCATAAACAGGACGGTAAAGATTATTTCCGCTCAGTTTAATATACTCGTTATAAATACCGGAGACTGTATATATAACTCATATACGGAGTGCCTGTTCAATCCCGACTATGAAGGTATATCACTTTTCCGTGACGGGTTTCATCTGTCCATACCGCATGGCAGGTATCTTGCGGCATTGTGCTTCTATTTGCATTTTTATAACAAAGACCAAATAAACCTAAAATACCTGCCTAAAGGCATGACATATAAGCAAAGGGATTGCCTGCAGTCTCTTGCCATGAAGCACTGACGAAAAGTTTGCGAATGTATTGCTAATCACAATTCAATTGCTATAATGTAAGCGAAAGGGGGAGCAACATATATGGCAAGAACATCAAATATATATGTAAGAGTAGAGCCTTATATCAAAGAACAGGCAGAAGAAATACTGGAAAAACTCGGAATATCAATGTCAAATGCCGTATCAATTTTTTTGCGACAGGTTGTCATGCATAACGGTTTACCTTTTGACGTCAAAATACCTGATTCTAAACCGCTTTCTTTGCCTATTTTATCAGAGGCGGAATTTAATATGGAAATGTTAAAGGCTCATAATGACTTTGAAAATGGAAGAATATACGGTTTGGAAGAAGTGGAAGAAGAGTTCAAGAAAGAGTTAGGAAAATGAAATTTAAGATAATATTTTCTGAAAATGCTAAAAAGGATTTAATAAGCATTGTAAGATATATTTCAGAGGAATTGTTGGAACCCGTAACCGCTGAAAAACTATCACAGAGAATATTAAAAGCTATAAAACCATCAGACAGTCAATACAAATTCTCTGCTTCCGTCTTTACTTAAATGTATTTTATGGTGGGTTATTTTGTCGTCTGCAATAACTTCTATATCATATTCTCCGAAAAATCCGTTAAATAAGCACTCATTCTTATTAAATTTCAAATCCGTGTGCCACTCTTTGTTTATCAGATTATTTATAGCATGATAAACCGGTTTCTTGCTCATATCATAATTCAATAACCCGCCGCCGTAATAGTTTTCTCCTTCCGCGCTTCCCAAAGGTGCGTATGCTGCAGTTCCGTCCACTAAGTTCCACCAAACAATGGATTCCATATCCGGATGGCTGAACCAGACTTTATATAACCATTCAGTTAATTTTGCTTGAACCTCTTTATTCTCATCTGTCAGACCGAATGCCGGAACGGTTACTTCCGAAACGTGCATCGGCTTATGGAATTTTCCGTATGTATCCATAACATTGAATAAACAGGTAGGATTAAGCAATATCTCCGCCTCTCTTTCCAATCTTTCAGGTGTTTTGAACAGATGGTACTGGAATCCTATTGCATCAATTCTTTTACCTTTCATTAGCATATTCTCAATCTGCAGGTAATAAGGGCTCAACTCCCATATAAATTCCGACCAGCAAAATCTTAATGTATCGTTTATAAAAAGACGGTTCTTGGGAAAATATCTGTCCGCCAAATCAAAAATGCGGTTGACATAGTCGTAGGGAAGCTGATAGTTTTCCCGGTGAGGAGGACGGGATAATGATTCATTTACGACGTCCCAATCACGAATACGGTCTTTAAATACCTCTGCTATCTCACGAAGTCTGCGTTCTATCCGAAAGTATGATTCATTCTTATCCTGCACGAGCCATTGGGGTAAAAACAGATGCCAGAATAACGGGTGTCCTTTTACATCAATATTATTTTCCCCGCAATATTTCAATATCTTTTCAATAGACGGTCTGCGGTAAACATTAACCGGATTTTTCCCTAATCTCGGTTCTCCGTCTTTCAACTCAAAATCCTGCCAATAAAACGGTGCAACGGTATAGTTAAAAAGCTTTTTAAACTCTTTTCTGTATGCTTTATTATGTTCTTCATCCGGGAATTGATCCAGCATAAATATATTACACCCGAACTTAAAATCATGCGTCTTTTGCTTTATGCGACCTTTAACGTTTTCTATTAACTCTCCTTGGCTGTTAACTACCTTTATTTTTGCAAAGGCTTTACGGTATTTCTGAATATCGCCTTCTATTCTTTTGTTGCTCTGCATTTTCTGTTCTTCAAAAAATTTTAATAATGTATGACTCATTACTTGCTCCTTTCAAATTACAGGCATTTCCCGCCGTCTACATATATACTCTGACCTGTGATGTACCTTCCTTCTTCCGAACAAAGTAAAGATACAATACCGGCACAGTCGGCGGGTTCACCGATAAAGCCGGCCGGAATGGAATCTGTCACTTTTTTATAATATTCCTTATCTTCCAGAACATCCTTGTTGCGGTCGGTATTAATAGCACCCGGTGCAACATTGTTAACAGTGATTCCGTCTTTTGCCAACTGAACCGCCAAGGATTTTACCATATTGGTTTGCGCGGCTTTGGATGCCGAATAAACCAACATGTCCGGATGCGGTTTTGCTTCCTGTACACTTCCTATCGTTATTATTCTTCCCCAATGTTTTTTACGCATATACGGTACCGCTTGCTGAATAAGTAACATGCTTGCTAACAGATTGCAATTAATCTGATCGTAAAATTCCTCAAGCGATATGTTTTCCCATTGGTTTCTGTATTGAACCGATGCGTTCAACACTAAAATATCAACATCGCCTATCTTTCGGATAAATCCTTCCAATGTCTCCGGTTTACATAAATCCGCTTGTATGATTGAACAGGAGCCGCCTAATGCCTCAATCTGTTTCTTAACTTGTTCCGCACTTTTTACATTACCTAAATAATGTACAATGATATCCGCTCCGTTTTTAGCAAGCTCGATAGCGATTGCTCTTCCGATGCCGCGACCGGAACCGGTAATGAGTGCTCTTTTTCCGCTTAATTTATGTTGCATATTTATTCTCCTCTTAATAATTCGGAAATAGTATATTCTTTATTGAAGTCCATGATAAAGCCGTTATCAATCTGTGATGTGTATTTTTCAGGATCTTCCGTATTGCTTGCAAACATACCGTAATGGGTCGGTACTCCAACCAAAGGATTGATAATCTTTGTCAGCTTTGCAGCCTCGTCCGCATTCATGTTTCCCAGTTTTCCGTTAATACATACAAACATAACGGTAATCCCTGATTCTTTCAACTCTTCCAATTTCTCATGGTACAAGGTATCACCGGAAAAATACAGTTTTATTGAATCCTGTTCCGCTATGATTCCGATGGCATCTACCGAATGATAGGCAAAGACCGCCGTTATCTGAAACTTTCCGGCTGATATCTGCTCTCCCGCATCTATGGTTTTAATGTTTTTACACCCCAAAGCCGAAAGACGTTCTTTGCAGGAAGAAGGTGCTATAAAGCAAACAGTGTCTTTATTCATTCTTTCAATTGTCTCGGGATCAATATGGTCCAGATGGTCGTGTGTACAGATAACATAATCTGGATAAATATCTTCCGGTTGTATAGGAGGCGGCACTAATCTCGGACGATTTGCAACTTTATTTACAATATCCGATAAATACGGGTCGATTATAATTTCTGTGGTATTGTCCTCTAAAATATATCCGCTTTGTCCTATCCAACGTAGTTTCATCAAACACCTCTACAATGCTGTCTGCGTATCGTTCGGATCGCCGTGTTTAGCCATGTAATATTCTTGTGACCAATCAATATCACGATAATTCTTACCGCGCTCATCTTTCTGTATAAAGTCTACCAGCATATCCAGCATTTCCACAGTCCATGTATTCCGGTCTATCTGAGCCGTAGTAAATCTATTCTGCTTTATCATCTCAAAGCCGAATTCATCTTTGATATGCGTCTTAGCCGCACCTTCCACAACCTCGGCAACCAAGTGGCTGGGAATGAATAATACTCCTCCTCCCGCTCCGAAAACAATATCTCCGGGAAGACATATGGCATTACCTATTCTGGTCGGAGTGTTAAAGCCTGTCATAACGCATTCCCGTATGGGTGTGGGGTCAATACCGCGATAATATACCTGAATCCCTTCCGCCTGCTTCATCTGTTCCACATCGCGAATGCCGCCCCAGATAACACCGCCTCCGGTTTTTGTTCTGTTTTTAATAGCTGTTGTAAGGTTTCCTCCCAAAAAAGTACCTTTATAGACCTTATCATACATGTCCGCTACAACTACATCACCCTCAACCAGGCTGTCGATTACCCACTGATTGTAATTACCTTTTCTTCCTTCGTTTGAACCTATCCTAAACATTATTTCATGCAAATCCGGTCGAGTAGGACAAAATGTGCAGGTGACCGCTCTGCCGATAAGCTTTCTGCCGTCATCATGCAAGGTTTTTAATCGCCCCTCAAACTGGTTTTCATAACCCTTGACATAGATAGGCTTCCATACTTCCTCCAATGTCATTTTTCTTAGTTCTGTCAAATACTTCGGATCAACATAAGGTCTGCCGTCCTCTAAGCGCTCTCCCTTCCACAGGGGAGTCATTTCAATTATGTCTTCCTTGCTGTTGAAATGCATTTTTATACCTCTCTATAAGTTATTTTTGCAGATTACTGTTTTTTCTAACTCCAAATTCTGTCATTCGAGAACTCTTTATCCCATTTGGAAGTATCTTCCCACATTCCCGGTATTTGAGGGTTAATATGTTCTTTTATAACTTCTTCATTTAAAGCATCGATTCCCAGTCCCGGTTTATCCGGCACGGTGCAATACCCGTCTTGTATTATGGGCTTGGGTAAACCTACCACTATATCGCTCCACCACGGAACATCCACAGAGTGAAATTCCATTGCAAGGACATTTCGCATTGCTGCACAAACATGAGCTGCCGCCATGCAGGCTATAGGACTTTCCGCCATATGCACCGCTACGGCAACCCCGCATTCGTCCGCAATATCCGCAATCTTTTTCAATTCTAAGGCTCCGCCGCAAGTCAATATATCGGGGTGGATTATGGAGACCGCTCCTGCTTTTATCAATTCGGCAAAGCCTTCCTTCAGATAAATATCTTCTCCCGTACATATCGGTATGGTGGTGGAATTTTTCAGCCTTACATACTGATCTGTATATATCCACGGAATCATATCTTCAATCCATGCAATATTATACGGCTCCATTCTGCGGGCAAATTTTATGCAATCCTCAACACAGACATGACCGAAATGATCCACTGCAAGCGGTACTTCATAACCGATAACCGACCGGACATCTTTTATGTATTGTTCCAAATAATCCAGTCCTTTTTCGGTAAGATGAATTCCTGTAAACGGGTGAGCGGTATTTACAATGTCATAACTCTTTCTATGCTTCACCATCTCCTTTGTTACCGAACCGCCCTGAACATTCAGGATATGTGAAGAATACTTTCTCATATCCTCAATAAAGCCGAGCGGGGCATTCAAAGTTCCCGGTATATCCAAAAGCAATCCTATCCCTAAATCCATTTTTAAGAATGTAAACCCCATCTCCATGCGCTTTTTAAGCGCATTACCCATGTCCTTACCCGTATGTCTTCCTTCAACATCGGTATCACAATACATTCGTATCTTATCGCGGAACTTACCGCCGAGCATTTGATAAAGAGGAACGCCGTAAGCTTTACCTGCTAAATCCCAAAGGGCAATCTCAATTCCCGAAACACCGCCGCCTTGTCTGGAGTGACCGCCGAATTGTTTTATCTTGCGAAATATTCTATCCACATTACAGGGATTCTCGCCCAAGATGCGACTTTTCAGCATCAAAGCATAGGTTTTACTGGAACCGTCTCTTATCTCTCCGTATCCTACAATACCCTGGTTAGTCATAATCTTGATAAGAGTGTTTCTCTTCGGTGCCCCGTCAATATCGACAAATCTCATGTCCGTTATTTTCAACTCGGACGGATTTGAAGAGATGTTGACATTTTTTGAAACAAAGTCCATCAAATCATTAGTACTCATCTCATATCCTTTCTTAATCCGTTCTATTTAAATGTATTACATTTATGATATGTACCCGCATCGGGTAACTTTTTCCGGTCATTGTCTACATTCTAACCTGTTCAATACGCTTTTTCAACCAGCTTTTCCGGGAATCACGCAAGTTGCTTTATTTATCTTTACAAACAGCGGTAAAGAGCTTAAGTTTTGCGGATTCGGTCTTTACGATTGCATGCGGCATTTAAATATTATATAATTTTGAGTGCCATACTAGACGGGGAGTTAGCGGTGCCCTGTAATCTGCAATCCGCTATAGCAGAGTGGAAATCCCGTCCTAGGGTAACTAATAGTGGGGCAGCCGTGTATAAGCGGTTATGACGGCCGGGTCTTGTGCAATCGGAGCTTGTGAACCTCGTCAGGTCTTAGCGGAAGCAGCGATAAGCGGGAAATCCGATGTGCCATAAGAGTGCCTGGCCCGAGCAGGCTGTATATGTAACGCCTGTTATTATTGTTCAAAGACGGGTGTATGGTTTTTTTAAGGATAGGAGACAAAATGTCGCATAAAGCATTATACAGGGAGTGGCGTCCTTCTTCATTTTCAGAGGTAGTGGAGCAGGAACACATAACAAAGACATTAAAAAGAGCAGTGATAACCGGTCGTATTGCACATGCATATCTTTTCTCCGGTACAAGAGGAACGGGAAAAACCACTCTTGCAAAAATATTCGCAAGGGCAGTCAACTGTTTGCATCCAAATGAAGGAGACCCTTGCAATAAATGCGATATATGTACCAAAGCTTCTGAGGAAGTACTGGTGGATATTGCGGAAATTGATGCCGCATCCAATAATTCGGTAGATAATATCCGAAGAATATGCGATGAAGTAAACTATATGCCGGCGTTGGCGAAGTATAAGGTGTATATAATCGATGAAGTACATATGCTCAGTACATCGGCATTCAACGCCTTGCTTAAAACGCTGGAAGAACCGCCCGCCCATGTCATATTCATCCTCTGCACAACCGAACCGGACAAGCTGCCCGCAACGGTGCTGTCGCGGTGTCAGCGGTTTGATTTTCACAGAATAACAACAAAAGGGATAAGTAATCGTTTGCGAAAGATTGCAGATGCCGAGAAACAGCAGATTACCGATGAGGCCCTGGATATGATTGCCAGAATTTCTTTCGGAGCCTTAAGAGATGCAATAAGTCTGTTGGATCAGTGTATATCATCAACAGATGATACGATTGATGTTACAGATGTTTTGAATTGTGCAGGCCTTATTGATGATATGTCCAATGCAAAGGTGGTTCAGGCTTTGGTGGATAACGATGTAACCGGAATACTTAACAGTGTCAATGAAGTTATAGCTGAAGGGAAAAGTCCTGCAGGGTTTCTATCAGGGTTATTAGGGTATTTGCGTAATATTTTGGTATGCATGAATGTGAAAGAGCCGGACCGGTTTATAGAGGCGGACGGTAATGCCGTTAGCGAAATGAAAAGACTTTCCAAGCTTATGGAGCCGGAGGAGGTTATATGGTATATAAAGGAGCTCTCGGAAAACGAAGCGGTACTCAAAAGAACATCCAGACCTAAAACATATCTGGAAATAATGCTGTTGGGCCTGTTAGTGAAAAATACTGAAAAAGTACAACCTAAAGTGCAGGTTAAGGATAAACCTGTCAGAAAGGAAGTGCAAAAGGCGGATGCCGTCAAACCGGCCGTCAACGAAACTTCTAAGCCGGTTAAGACGGAAACAAAATCCAATCAGAATATATCCTGGTCCAAATATATACAGGACAGGTTTGATAAGGGTTCCAAAGATGTATTTGAGTTATTACAATCGACCATTGAAATAAGCGGGAATCAGGCGGTTGTAACCGTAGCAAATGATTTTTTAAAAAGCAGTTTGGAAAGAAACGGAGTTGCGGTGTTGGAAGAGATTAGAGGATACAGTAAGGATATAACAAATGCAAGGTTCGTGGTTGCCGGTACCGACAAAGTTGCCGGCTCACCGGAACAGCAAATAACGGAAATCGGGAAGAAACACAATATACCCGTAGAGATTATATAACGGAGGTAGATAATATGGCACGCGGAAGAATGGGCGGCGGAAATATGAACTATAGCAGTATGCTCAAACAGGCGCAGAAGATGCAGGCCGACATTGCCAAGGCACAGGAGGAATTGGAAAACAGCACATTCGAGTCCAAAGCCGGAGGCGGGGTAGTTACAGTTGCTATGAAAGGTGACTATACAATGGACTCCATAACTATTGATCCGGTTGTTTTGGAAGATGCGGATGTGGAGATGCTTCAGGATTTAATTTTGACTGCCGTTAACGAGTCGGTAGGAAAGATAAATGCCAAAAAAGAGGAAACTATGGGTAAAGCGACCGGCGGCATGAGGATGCCTTTCTAAATGGCTGATATATATCCGAAACCGTTATCACGATTAATAGCTGCGTTTGAAATGTTTCCGGGGATAGGCAGGAAGATGGCGACCCGTTTGGCTTTTCATCTTCTTACCATGGATGATGAAAGAATTCAGTACATATCGGAATCCATAAGAGACGCCAAAGCCGGTCTTACCTATTGTTCCGTCTGCTGCAATATTACGCAGAAAGACCCGTGTGAAATATGTTCTTCCTCAAGAGACCATTCGGTTATTTGCGTAATGTCTTCGGTAAAAGATGTTATGGCAATGGAAAGAACCTGCGAGTATGACGGTGTGTACCATGTATTACACGGAATAATATCGCCTATGGAAGGTGTAAATCCCGAAGATTTAAAGATAAAGGAACTGTTGAAGAGGTTGGACGGAAATGTAAAAGAGGTTATAATAGCGACCAATTCTTCGGTGGAAGGAGAGGCTACAGCGATGTATCTTTCCCGCCTTATAAAGCCCTTCAACATAAAAGTCACAAGAATTGCTCACGGTATTTCGGTAGGTACCGAGATAGAATATGCCGATGAGGCAACATTGATAAGAGCACTGAAAGGGAGAACCGCTATATGATTTACGAAATGTTGTTTGAATTGTTACACAACTGCAACAAAATTGCATTGACTATGTAAAATATGTTGTATATAATCAAAAAAGATTAACTTGAAAGGAAGGGGCATACGATGATCAAACTCAGAAATACAGTAGCATTGAATGACGGGATAGGTATGCCTGTGGCTTGTTCAGAATAGTTGAACGGCATTCTGCAGGCGAAACGGTGACCTGTGGAATCTTTATGACATATATGTTTTATGCGTAAAACCCTCAGGTCGGAAAATAAAGACAAGAGGGTTGTTTTTTGTGAAGAAATATAGATTATTAAAACAATTTTTACGTGGTAACAAAGCGGCATACATAGCGGGTATAGTCTTTATGATTATAGCCCAGTTGTTAAGCCTGGTTAACACATTTATAATAGGTGTCGTCATAGACTCGGTTATAGGGGATATACTGCCGGAAGGTATTGCATACAAAGGATTGCAACTGTTAGGCGGCAAAGAGCATTTAATGCACAATCTGTGGATTTGCGGACTGGTGCTGGTGTTTTTCTCGGCTTTTGAAGGTGTATTCATGTTTTTATCCAGAAAGTATTCGGCAATTGCCGGTGAAGGTATAGCAAAAAATATACGTATGGATTTGTATGAGCATCTTCAGAACTCCACATATTTGTACAATACAAGTATAAAGACCGGAGATATTATGCAAAGATGCACATCCGACCTGGAGACGGTCAGGAATTTTCTGGCTACACAGTTTCAGGACCTCATAAAATGTATCGTCCTCATAGTCGCATCGGTTTCTGTGATGCAGAAAGTGAATACCGATTTAACGTTGGCAGGTTTCTCACTTATGCCGATAATAGTGCTCGGAGCGTTCTTCTTCTTTAGATATGTATCAAAGAAGTTCCTGCTTGCCGATGAAGCGGAAGGAGTTATGTCCACGGTAATAGAAGAAAACCTGTCGGGAATGAGAATTGTACGTTCCTGTGCTACACAAAGCAGGGAGATAGAAAAGTTTATCGCATCTTCATTGGATTACAGAAACAAGGATTTGAAGATAACGGTGGCATTTGCATGGTACTGGGGACTTTCCGATGCAATATGTCAGTTGCAGATAGGTGTTGTATTGGTGACCGGAATTATCTTAGCTGTTAAGGGAGAGATAACGGTGGGTATGCTGACGGTTTTCATGACTTATGTGCATAATCTCATCTGGCCCATAAGGGGCATGGGAAGAGTTTTGGGAGATATGGGTAAAGCAAGTGTTTCATTGGGTCGTATACAGGAAGTACTGGAAGCTCCCAGGGAACCCGGACGTGACGATACCGGACTTACCCCGAAAATTGAAGGTAATATATCTTTTGAGAATGTATCGTATGAATATACGGACGGAAACGAAGTGTTGAAAGATATATCTTTCAGTATAGGAAAAGGAGAGACTCTTGCTATTTTAGGAAAGACCGGTTCGGGAAAATCCACTTTGTTGCACTTACTTGTCGGACTGCTTCCGTATGAGAAGGGAAGTATAAAAGTGGACGGCATTGAACTTGGTGAAATAAATAAAAGGCATTTGAGGAAGAATATAGGGATCGTGTTGCAGGAACCGTTTTTGTTCTCCAAAACCATTAAAGAAAATATATCGGATAATAATCCCGATATAACCGATGCCGATATTGAAAAAGCCACAAGCATAGCGTCGGTAGACAGGGCAATAAGGAACTTTGAAAAAGGCTACGATACCATGGTAGGTGAAAAAGGAGTTACATTGTCCGGAGGTCAAAGACAAAGAGTTGCAATAGCCAGAACACTTATCGGCAACTGCAAAGTGCTGATTTTTGACGACTCGTTAAGTGCAGTGGATATGCAGACCGATAAGGAGATAAGGAATGCTTTGAGAAAGCACTGTGCCGATACCACTACAATACTGATATCACACAGAATAAATACATTAAGACAGGCCGACCTCATACTTGTAATGGAAGACGGCCGTATAACGGACAGAGGTACGCATGATGAGCTTATACAAAGAGAAGGATTGTATAAGCAGGTATATGATATGCAGAGCTGCGTACTGGATATGGCGAAGGCAGGTGAGTAAACCGTATGGAAGAAGATAACAGAGAAATATTTAATAAAAATATAGATTTGAAGATGTGGAAAAAGGCAATAAAGTATCTCGCAAAATACATGAACCATGTTATAGGTATTGTCATAGCCATGATAATAAATGCGGCTACCGATGCGGCTTTACCTCTTTTTACGGAATATGCGATAGATAATTTCATAGCCTATAAAACAACCGAAGGGCTTGGCCTGTTTATAATCTTATATGTACTATTGCTGATACTGAAAGGTATGACTATATATACATTCATATATCTTGCAGACAAGCTTTGGCATCTGGTGAGTCATGATATAAGGGTGGACGGATTTAAAAAGCTTCAGGAACTCAGCTTTTCCTACTATGACAGAAATGCAACGGGTAGTCTCTTTACAAGAGTAACCTCCGATGTCGGAAGGCTGACGGGAATCATTTCCTGGGGACTTGTGGACATGATTTGGGCGATAAGCATGATAATAATGATGACGGTATACATGTTCATGAAAAACGTCAAGATTACATTGGTAGTGCTGACCGTTATTCCGATACTGGCAGTAATATCGGTATTCTTCCAAAAAAGAATACTGTTTTACAGCAGAGAAGCCAGAAGATACAATTCCATAATAACCGGCGCTTTTTCCGAAGGAATACAGGGTGCAACAACCTCAAAAACGCTTGTAAGAGAAGAAAGCCACATCAGCGACTTTGAAAAGAAAACCGATGACATGAGGACCGCTTCCATCAAAACGGCAGTATATTCGGGATTGTTCTTCCCGATAGTATCGGTATTGGGTATCATAGGAACCTCGTTGGCCATATGGCAGGGCGGAGTAATGATTTTAGGCGAAGTGATAACGGTCGGAACGCTTACACTGTTCATATCGTACACTTTACAGTTCTTCCATCCGGTAAACGATATGGCAAGAATATTTGCCAGATTCCAGTTTTCTCAGGCTGCGGGTGAACGAATTATGGCTTTGCTGGAGGCGGATATAGACATAAAGGATTCCGATGAGGTTATTGAAAAATACGGAAATATTACATCGGATATGCCGGTACCTAAACTGAAAGGTTCCATAAGATTTGAGAATGTGTCTTTCCGATATAAAGAAGGCGAGAAGGTTTTAGACACTTTCAACTTAAGTGTGGAACCGGGTCAGTGCATAGCTCTGGTAGGAGAAACCGGATCGGGAAAAACAACGATAGTTAACCTCACATGCAGATTCTATGAACCTACCGAGGGGACAATATATATCGACGGGCAAGACTATAAAACGATACCTTTGATGTATATCCACAAGAACTTGGGCTACATGCTGCAGGCTCCGCATCTTTTCAGCGGGACAATCATGGACAATATCCGTTACGGCAGGGAAGACGCAACGGAGGAAGAAGTCATTAATGCTGCCAAGATGGTGGAAGCCCATGATTTCATAATGAAATTCGAAAACGGGTACAATCATGTTATCTCCAAAGGCGGCGGCGGAATATCCACGGGACAGAAACAGCTTATCTGCATTGCAAGAGCAATAGTGAATGATCCCTGTATATTTGTCCTTGACGAAGCCACAAGTTCTGTGGATACGCAGACCGAGAAAGCGGTGCAACGTGCCATTTCCAAGGTGTTACATAACAGAACGAGTTTTGTAGTTGCGCACAGACTGTCGACAATAAGGGAAGCCGATAGGATATTGGTAATTGATAAGGGAAAAGTAATAGAACAGGGAAGTCATGAAGAGCTTATGAAACTGAAAGGACACTACCATAACCTTTACACCAGCCAGTTTATAGACGACAGCAATAAGGATTTATTCGGTACTCCCGAACCGCTACCCGTAGAGGATTAATAACAAACAACAACGCACCTTAACAGGTGCGTGTTTGTTTTAATCAAATGAAGCGGTTTTATGAACTTAATAAAGGTGAGAAAAAAAAGTGTCACCGCCGGTGTCACAATTGAGTCGGACGAATTATTAAGACGATGGAATAGGCTTTACTTCCGGTTGGAAAATCAAAATTATTAGCATAATATGAATTAGGATAATGTAAATTATGCTAATTTGATAGAAAAAGATAAGAAGATTATAGGATATTCTTTTGTAAAGGATTTTTAGCTATTAATAAGTACTTGTTTTTTCTAATCAGTCGTTATCTTCCTCTAAGGCAATATTAAAGCAGTGCATCTGCAGTGAAGATAATGCTCTGAACTGTTCCGCATACTTGAATTTTGTTCCTTTTGCCGCTATCTTAGCAAGTTCCTTTACAAACATCAGAAGATTGGAGTCAACCTGGGATTTATGACATTTAATCGAATTGATCTTTTTGTCCATAACCTTTGATATATCCGCTTTTCTGTTGGGTTTATCGGTGTAGTAAAATGCAAGTATCGGTGTTGTCCATGTTTCATGACGTGCCTTACCGTCTTCGGAATAGGGATAAAAATCACATGCGGCATCCATGACCGCATATTTTACCGCCATACCCGTTTTTATATGATCGCTGTGACATTCGGTAGAAAGATCCGGGTCCACTGTAAAAACCGCATCCGGCTTAATCTTTCTTATAACCTCCATTATCTTCAAAGCAATCTTTTCCACCGGTTCTTGCGTTTTGTCGCAGAAACCTAAAAATCCGGCATTTTTAACATTTAAATACTGCTGGGCGGCAACTGCTTCCGATTGCCGGGTAGTGAGACCTTCTTTGTCCTGCTCCAATCTTCTGTCATCTGTCACCGTAAGCTCATAGACTTCGGCTCCTGAATCTGCCAATAATGCCATCATACCGCCTGCACCTATCTGGTTATCATCGGCATGTGGTTGTATGAAAAGAGCTTTTTTAATACCTTTCAGTTTAGGCGGTTTTCTTAAATGAGAAATAAAGGGATTATCCATGTCGCACCTCTAAAAAAATTATATCATAATCCCTTTATTTGTTCATAATCAGTTCAACTTAGCCGTATATCATACATGTAGAATGTACTAAATGTATGTTAAAAGTACGGAAAGGAGATGAACGGATGAAAGAAGTTTATGCAGTTACGGGAGCATTGGGCTTCTTGGGAAATGCTATAGTGGATAACCTGCTTTCCAAAGGGAAGACGGTCAGAGTTATGGATATAGGACAAGACAAGTACGGATTATTAAAGGATAGAGATGTGCAATTTTTCAGAGCGGACGTATGTGATGCTGCTTCAATGGAAGATTTCTTTACGGTTGAAGACGATCAGGAGCTCATAGTAATCCATGCTGCAGGTATTGTCTCGATATCATCAAAGTTCAGCCAGTTGATGTATGATGTTAATGTAAAAGGAACTCAAAATATCGTGGATATGGCATTAAAGCATAAAATCAAAAAATTGGTCTATGTAAGTACCGTTCATGCCATTCCGGAATTACCGAAGGACGAAATGATAGCGGAAATATCGGATTTCAATCCCGATTTGGTAGAAGGGGAATACAGTAAAACCAAAGCCATAGCCACAAAGATAGTGATGGACAGCGTTCAGAAAGGCTTGTATGCCATGGTAGTTCATCCGTCGGGAATTATAGGGCCGGGAGATTATGCCGGCGGTCATATGACACAGCTTGTAAAAGACTGTGCCGAGGGAAGACTGACAGCCTGTGTAAAAGGAGGCTATGATTTTGTTGATGTACGCGATGTAGCCGAAGGTATAGTATTAGCTGCAAAAAAAGGCAAAAGCGGTAACGCCTATATCTTATCGGGGGAATATTATCCGATAAAGAAAATTACCGACACTATATGTTCGGTTCTCGGGAAGAAACAAATCAAAACCATTCTTCCTCTTTGGTTTGCCAAAATGACGGCTCCGCTTGCGGAACTGTATTACAAGATAAAGAAACAGAAGCCTTTATTTACCAGTTATTCACTGTATACTCTTCAGTCCAATTCCAATTTCAACTCCAAAAAAGCACAACAGGAGTTGGGATATAAGCTGAAATTTTCCTTGAAACAGTCTATTGAAGACACATATATGTGGATTAAGGCTAATAACCTCATAAGACGCAAAAAGAAGGTTGCATCAAAAGCATAAAAATCAGACGGTATAGTAAGCCGACACCGAGGTTGTATCGGTCTCGTCAACCTTAAGAACAACCTGATTGTATATAAGCAAAGGATCTTCCTTTGCTTTTTCTTTCAGCATGACGAAATATTTGCACCATACAAGGTTGTCCAGTTTAACCATATTCATGGGGTCATATCCGCAAATCTTAAAGGATTTTTCCGTACACTCAGGATTCTTGGAAAAGAAATCGGAAAACAGCTTCTTCCTGTTATCAATATAACGCTTCAACGATTCTTCAATAGCATCCTTATGCAAAATCTCAGGTAAATCGGCAGCAGGAAATCCTTCTGCTACCAACTCATATACGGTTTTGGTTTCTTTTGAAATATCATGGAAAAAGCATATGTCCGCTTGTTTAAGTGCAATTAACAGTAAACAACCGGAATAATATGCCAATCTTCTGTTGTCAAAAAGAATATTGTCGGTATCGGTAAGGTTATCAATATATTTGTTTATCTTATTCTCATATTTTTCATAATCCAACTGTTTAAGAGCACATAACCCTATATATTCAGCCATACCTTCAACGGTTTCCATCTTGTATTCATAGTCGATATATTCTTTAATTAATTCTTTTCTTCTTGCTCTGGATGCAAACACCGAGGATAAACATTCTTTTATAATCCTTCTATCATTGCTTTTAACCGCTTTGACAATCTGCTGATTCTCCGCATACTTCAAAAGTATATTATCCGAAACTATCGGATAATCCAAAGCTTTTAAGTCATCGGGAAACCGCTTTTCGCGACACTCATATTGATATGCATGAAACATTTCATGTATGATATTGGCCGCAAGCAGTACGGGATCTTCTTTCGTATAATCGTCCACTCTCCATATGGCTATCTGCTCATCACCGTATTTTATACTGGTATTACCTAAGAAACACTCTTCATAATCACCGGTTTTGTCCTTGAAATAGACCGAATCGCTGTTATATAAAGCAAAATGATATGCATGAAAGCCTTTCCATAAGCTTTCGAAATCCGTTTTTCTTATCTGTTCATATACTTTATCATATAAAAGTCTCATATTTAACCTGATTTCCAATCCATTACAATTGTAAGTATAGGATGATAAACAGAGCTTTGCAACCGACTATATTTTATGTTTCCCTTGGAAATTATTTTTTCCCGTGAAAGTATTAAGGTAACGGATTTATACTTTCCCATGGAGCATCGGTTACGTTTATGCCGTGTTCTTCGCATTTGACTGTGGGCATCATGCAGTGCACGAAACAGGGGTAAAGCATAACATCTGCATGTCTCCATGTCCTTTCTTTATCCTCATAGTCATATCTTTTGCACATTTTATTGCATTCAGGACACGGGTATTCTGCGTTCTTATCTGCTTCTACATATACATGTACACTTCTGTTTTCCTCAATGAACTGTGCCTTGGTTACTTTCCATGGTTCTTTCAATCCTAAAGATTTTTCAAACATTTCCAAGAAGTTGAACATAGAAATTATATAGACCTCACTTTCCAAATAAATTATATCACCTGTATATTATTGCACAACAAAAAGAGTCGGTTTGGGTAAAATTTAACTTTAATCTTCACCTTTTTCATAAGCGCTTTCTTTTTCACTTACCAAGAAGGAATTCTGCAATGGAGCAGCTTTTTTAAATTGATTAACAATTTTCCAATAACCTGTTTTATTTGATCCTATTCTTTCAATTTTTCCGTTCCTTTTGAGTACGGAAATACCGTTATCAACAGTGGTTTTACCGACTCCTAAGAGAGTGGCTATTTCCGGTATAGTGATGTCAGGATTGTTCTTTATGGCATAAAAAATCCTGTCCCTGGTTGGCAAAGCCTGCTTGGTTTTTTTATCACTCACTTTATCACCCGGCATATTAATCCATCTGAAAGGTATAGTAACTACAATGGAGTTCTCTCTGAACTCAAATGCAGCCCTACCGTAAGTATCAATAATTTTCGGCACACCTCGACCGGTTTTTTCACTGATATGCAACTGTAAGAAAATTTCGGATAGTTTCTTGTTTACAGGAACCGATTCGCCGGCAAAAAAACCTTCCATCGTCTGTTCTGGGTCAATGGTGCCTCTTGAAAGAATCTCCATTCTGTCGGAATATACGGTAATCATGGGCTCATTGCCGCTAACCCATTTGTTGTGAACAAAAGCATTAATGATTGCTTCACGGAATGCCTCATATTCAAATAACGGTACATCCTTTCTTTCAACAACCCTTCCACGCTCATCTGCCTGAATAATATTTAAAATATCACCGTAACGCAATACATCCTCCAGTGTGTATAAAATGCACTGATAGCCGAATTCTTTAACGGAAAACAATTCCGATGTCTTGCTTTTTCCGGAAAAGATAGCAACACGGAGAGGAAGTTGTGAATTATCCGACAGTAATTGAGCTAATACATTGTATTTTCCGTCTTCGGTAAGAAGAGATAAATTCTTTTTGAAAGTATCCTGATTGAGCTTTAATCCTTTTGCTCCGTAGTAGATAAAAAGTTTCTCAAATGTTAAATCCTGATAGGCAGAAGGAGTGTTCTCAATCGTGGGATGTCCGCTTCTTAAATAGTAGAACAGATTGGACTCTTTCTCGGGGTATCTGCGAAGTTTTTCCTTACTGGAACCGATTCTTATGTATCTTTCGTTATCAAAAGAAAGAGGTACTGTTTTGGTTGCCGGTATTCTAAGCAACACCACTCTTTTGCCCTGAATCATACCTTCATCAAAACTGAAATCAATAAAAGGACTTAGCTGTCTGGATAAGTAATGTTTAAGAGGTTCATTCTTTACAGAGGAGTTATAGTCGAAATTCGTGCCGACTATTTCCTGTGTTTTATCACTGATACCCCACACAAGATAAGCATATCTGCGACCTTCAAAAACCGCGCTGTTGGAGAGTGCGGAGATATATTGACCAATTTCATACGGTTCATACCAGTTTTCTTTAAACTCAAACCATTCTCTTTCGGATGTGTATTGCAAAAGATCATTAACTATGGTTTTAACGGAGAACATTTTATCACCCACCTTATCGCCCACATTATCGCACAGGTGGGTGATAAAAGCAAGTATCTAATGTTAGAAAAAACTGCAAATAGAAAAAACTAGGGTGGAAAATATATTTTAATCATAGCAAAGTTTTCAATTAGGTATTGACTAAATTGGATGTGTTAATATAATTTAATTAGGCGGTCGCCTTATTAAATAATTGGAGGGTTATTATGGATAAAAAGAAGATACTGAAAGCTATTGCAGATGAAACGCGTATGAGCATTGTGAAATTACTTCTGTCACACAATTATTGTGTCCGAGCACTGGCAAACGAACTGAAATTAACCGAAGCAACCATATCTCAACATCTTAAAGTGTTAAGAGAGGCAGGACTGCTTGTAGGAGAAAAGCGCGGTTACTTTATGCACTATACTGTAGAGCGGGCAGCATTACGTGAGTTGGCAAAGGAAATTGATACTCTGGCTATGATTCAACAGGGAACTTGTGAACCTGAGATACGCAAAGATTGTCCGGCTGATGAAAAGAAAGAATGTCCTAAGAAAGGGCAATGCAGCGAGACTGTCAGAGAGTTTTGTCACGGTAAATCTCAAGGTAAGGAAAAATAGAGATTATGGGAATAATCAATGTTGAAAACCTTAAAAAGACATATGGTAATGTTGTTGCTGTAAACGACATCTCTTTTAAGATTGAAAAAGGTGAAATCTTCGGTTTTTTGGGACCTAACGGAGCGGGGAAAACATCCACAATTAATATGATGACAGGTCTGTCGCGACCTACCGAGGGTGCGATTACTGTTGCTGATATTGATGTAGTGAAGCAAACTAAAAAGGCACAGGCTATTATGGGAATCGTGCCGGATGAAAGTAATCTCTACAATGAAATGGACGGATTTTCTAATCTGTGTTTTTGTGCAGCTTTGTATGGAATGAGAAAAAAAGAAAGAGAAGGTAAAGCATATCAGCTTTTAGAGCAGTTCAGATTGAATGATACGGGAGGGCGACCTTTTAAGGCATATTCCAAGGGAATGCGTCGCAAACTGACCATTGCGGCTGCACTTATCCATTCTCCGCAAATTCTGTTTTTAGATGAACCGACAACGGGAATTGATGTGGAAAGTGCCGGACAGATTCGAGATTTGATAGTGAGACTGAAAGCAGAGGGGACCACTGTTTTTCTGACTACCCACTACATAGAAGAGGCCGAGCGCATCTGTGACCGTATTGCTTTTATAGCGAAAGGTAGAATAATTGCAACCGGTACAGTTAGGCAATTGATGGAAAGTGTTTCTCATGGTTATGCAGTTCGGTTAGTAACAGATAAATGCATTGGAAATTTATCCGTTGAATTGCAAAACCGATTTAAAGTAAGTGTAATTACTTCTCAATCCGACCATTCTCTTGTAATGCAATCGGAACAACGCATTCCGCTGTTTCCGGTCCTGAAATTTCTTCATGACCGCAAGATTGAGGTGCATGAAGCACGGGAATTACATCCTTCTTTGGAGGATGTATTCGTAAAACTGACAGGCATTGAATCTTGTTTGATGAAAAAAGACAAAGAAAAAGGAGACAAGCGATGAAAAGTTGGATTGCATTTTGGAATATTCTTAGAAAAGATATAAAGAACTATTATTTAAAACCGCCAAATATCAGTTGGGGAATCATTTTTCCGCTTTCATGGTCTCTTATGCAATTTATCCGCTCACCCGGAGCAGATATGTCGGAATTGCTTCCCGGTCTTATCGCAATGAGCGTTTTGTTCGGCACTACCTCTATGTTGGCTGTTACCATTACTTTTGAGAGGAGCGGTAAATCCTTTGAACGACTTTTGCTTGCACCCATAAGTTTAAGCTTGCTGGTGTTGGCGAAAATTGCCGGAACAATTCTGTTCGGTATATTTAATGCATTTGTTCCGATTATTCTGGCAAGTTTTTTTATTGATCTTCATGCAATAAATTGGCAAGTTCTTTTGTTTGCAATTCTGATGATTGCCATAACCTCGGCATTGACAGGGTTATTGGTTGCGGTATCGGCTGAACAGGTTTTTGAAGCTCAGACTCTTTCAAACTTCTTTCGTTTCCCTATGCTGTTTCTCTGCGGACTGTTTATACCGATTTCAAGTTTACCGGTATTTTTACGACCTGTTTCATTTTGTCTTCCGCTCACTTACGGAACCGATATTCTGAAAAGTACTATTACAGGTGATAATATGCTCTCTCCGTTATTGTCCTTCGGAATTCTGCTGATTTTTGCGGCTATACTGTTTTTTATATGCCGACATATTATTAATAGAAAGTGGATTTTATAGAGGTTGTATCCGGTTGAAGAAGAATGTCGGTGATTTGACGTGTATTAAGAAAAACCGTATCATCTATTAAGAGACATTGTATGTCGATAAATATAAATAATGCATTGGAGAGAGGATTTATATGAGTATTAGCAATAAAATAATTATGGGAAGCCTTTGGTTAACTCATTTTTTAAATCCACCGCTAAAAAACACGGATGAAATATATGCCCATGCTAAAGCACATAACAAGAAGCAGACCTTTAGGGTTCCGAGAAATGGAAGAATAGAGTATAGCGACCTTAAAATTCATACCGAGACGGATACCTACCACTGCCTTCGCATGAAAAAGAAAGGACAAAAGCCCAACAAAGCTATCCTATACATATGTGGAGGTGGAGGCGTCTACGATTATTGCCGTCACCAAATTTTCCTTGCAAGAAAACTTTTAAAGCGGGTTGATGCCGAGATTTACTATCCGTTTTATCCTCCTTCAACCAAGTATCCCGTAAATGAAGCTTATAAAATGGTTTTTAATACCTATAGAACTATGTTGAACAGCTACAGTAATGAGAAGATTGGAGTTGTGGGCGTATCTTTTGGCGGAACAGCAGCCATTACTATGATTTCTTGGAACAATTATTACAAGGAAAACCTTCCCATGCCGACCATTACAGTTGCTCTTTCTCCCGGTCATGTACCGGCAGATTCAACTGAAAAAGAAATGCTTGAAGCTTATAGAGGTGTTGACCCCTTTATTCCGATAGAACAGGTGGAGGCTTATGGCAGTATTCAAAAAGGGAAGACCGAACCGGAACATTGGCTTGTGCATACTGCACATGGGGACTTTCGCAATGCCGGGAAAATCCTCGTGTATTACGGTAAGAAAGAAAGCCTTGCTTTTGCAGCTCCTATTTACAGGCAAGCTTTTGAAAAAGCGCAAGCAGACTATCGAATTCATATAGAGCCGGATATGCCTCATTGTTACGGTGTTGTAAGAATAAACAAGGCTACTAAGAGAACCTACGATGAGATTGTAAGATTTCTGAACAGTTTGTAATTGGGCAAAGAGGATTATATTTTTTTAATAAAAATTTCTTGAATGCAAAATACAGATTCAAAATCGCTATCGGAAATTTGTCTAAAAATGAAGTTGACAACTAAAAGTGATGGTGTTATTCTGTTAACGGTTAGCAGCGGCTAACCGTTAACTATAAGACAGCATAAGTTGAATAAATGCTGTAAAAGAAATAGTAAAGGATGAGAGTTTTTAATGGGTAATGTTTATAAAAAATTGATATCCTACGGGAAGGAAAAAAAGCATTTTCTTTTTCTAACGATTGTGTTTTCGGTTTTTGCAGCATTCCTTCAAGTGTTGGCATTTTACCATCTGTACAAGCTTTTGGAAAATGTAATCTTGCTCGATGACATGAGTAATGCAAAAAGGTATGCTTTTTTAATTGCAGGATTTTTAGCAGGCGGAGGATTATTGTATTTTTTGTCACTGATACTTTCTCACTTGTTTGCATTCAGAATTGAAACCAACTTAAGAAAATTCGGCATTGACGGGCTTACCAATGCCAGTTTCAAGTTTTTTGATTTAAATTCGTCGGGAAGAATAAGGAAACTGATTGATGATAATGCCGCTCAAACACATATGGCGGTTGCCCACCTTATACCGGACAACACGGGAGCTATGATTACGCCGGTACTGGTTTTAGTCTTAGGTTTTTTCATAAGTTACAGGGTGGGAATTGTATTGGTTGTCATGACTGCTGTTAGTCTTGTTTTACTAAAGTATATGATGGGTGAACAACAGTTTATGAAGATTTATCAGGCTTCATTGGAAAAATTGAGTTCCGAAACAGTTGAGTATATAAGGGGGATGCAGGTTGTAAAAATATTCGGTGTTGATGTAAGAAGTTTTAAGGCACTAAATACTGCCATAAAAGAGTATGCTCAAAATGCTCTTAATTATTCACTCAGTTGCAAAACACCGTATGTGCTTTTTCAGGAACTGTTCTTTGGCGTTGTAGCTATTTTGATTCCTGTTATACTGCTTTTTACGAAGGCGGGTTCTGATTTGAAACTTATGAGTTTGGAACTTATCATGGTGTTTTTCTTAAGCGGGGTTCTTTATACCTATATTATGAAAGTTATGTATCTTTCAATGTATACATTCCAAGCTCAAGACGCTGTTTCAAAGTTGGAGAATATGTACAAAGATATGCAGGAGGATGTTTTACAATTCGGAGACAAAACGGAATTTAAAAACCATAATATTGAGTTTGAAAATGTGAGTTTCGGGTATAAAAAAGATAATTTGATATTGGAAAACTTAAGTTTTAAGCTTGAAGAAAACAAATCCTATGCATTGGTCGGTGCTTCCGGTTCGGGAAAGACCACTATTGCAAAGTTGATTTCCGGTTTCTATAACGTAAATGACGGAGAGATAAAGATAGGCGGTGAGAATATCACATCGTACAGCAAAGAAGCCTTGATTAATGAGATATCTTTTGTTTTTCAGGATTCAAAACTTTTTAAGACTACAATTTATGAAAATGTTGCTCTTGCTAACAAAGATGCAAGCCGCAAAGAGGTATTTGAAGCAATGCGTTTAGCAGGTGTGGACGGTATAATTGCGAAGTTTAAGGATAGAGAAAATACTGTTATAGGCAGTAAAGGAGTTTATTTGTCCGGAGGGGAAAAACAAAGAGTTGCAATTGCAAGAGCAATTCTTAAAGATGCTAAAATAGTTATTTTTGATGAAGCAAGTGCGGCAATTGATCCGGATAACGAGCATGAATTGCAAAAGGCTTTTTCCAATCTGATGAAGGAAAAGACCGTAATAATGATTGCTCACAGGTTAACAAGTATAAGAAATGTAGATGAAATATTGGTTATGGAAAACGGAAAGATTATCGAGCGGGGAAGTGATAGGGAATTAATGAAAAAAGATTCGGTTTATAAGCACTTTCAAGATACCTATAAAACCGCAAATGATTGGAGGGTGGCAGATGAAAGCGTTCATTAAAAAAAGTTTTGCATTAACGGACCAAGGCGCAAACGACCTTATAAAATCCAGCACTGCATCATTCGTTACATACATTGTTAATATGCTTCCCGCAATGCTGATGATGTTGTTTTTTGATAAAACATTATTGTTAAATGAAAGAGATAACATATTCTACTATGTCTTTTCTATAGGAGTTATTGTTTTATTATATATACTTCTCAGTATTGAATATAGTGCTCTTTTTAATACAACTTACAGAGAAAGTGAGAACTTGCGAATTGACATTGCCAGAAATATAAGTGATTTACCGCTTTCCTATTTTTCAAAGCACGATTTAACGGATTTGGCACAAACTATCATGTCAGATGTTGCTACATTGGAACATGCTCTTTCCCATGCCATTGCTAAAATTATAGGTTTTACCGGATTCTTTATTATAGCAGCAGTAATGCTTCTAATAGGAAACTATAAACTCGGACTTTGCGTTATTTCTCCAATTATTCTGTATTTTACTTTATTGTTAATTTCTAAAAAAGTGCAAACGAAAAATTTTCATAAATACTATAAAAAACGCAGACAAAACTCCGACAGTTTCCAGGAGGCTATAGAACTTCAGATGGAAATACAAAGTTTCGGGATGAGTGATGATGTAAAGAAAAAACTATATAGAGAAGTGGAAGAAGGAGAAAAAATTCATATCCAATCGGAGTTTGTCGGTGCTGCAATCATAAGCTTGGCAAGTCTTATTCTTTACCTCACGCATATTTTGGTGATTATTGTAGGAATAACTCTTCTTGGCAAGGGAGAAATAAATATATTATATTTCTTAGGATACTTGCTTGCCGGAATCAGGATGAAAGAAGGTGCTGAAGCAAATTCTTTCAACATGGCGGAACTTTTTTCCGTAGATTCAGCTGTTAAAAGAATTAATGAGATAAGGAATACAAAAAGGCAGGAAGGTGAGGAGCTGGAATTGTCCGAATTTGATATTGAACTTAAAAATGTGTCTTTTTCATATGATGACAATGTACAGGTTTTAGAAGATGTAAGTTTTGTAGCAAAACAAAATGAAGTTACGGCACTTGTAGGAAGAAGCGGTTGCGGAAAGACCAGTATTTTGCGATTGGTGTCACGGTTATATGACGTTACAGGCGGAGAGATTTTGATTTCAGGTGAGAACATCAGTAATATCTCTACAAGGTCACTTTTTGATAAAGTTTCAATAGTATTTCAGGACGTTACACTTTTTGATACCTCGGTGTTGGAGAATATAAGGATAGGAAAACCTGAAGCTACGGACGAAGAAGTCAAAAAAGCGGCTGCTCTTGCTAATTGTGAAGAGTTTGTCGAAAAGTTGGAAGATGGATATGATACTTTGATAGGTGAAAACGGAGCCAACTTATCCGGCGGAGAAAGACAAAGACTATCTATTGCAAGAGCTTTTCTTAAAGATGCACCCATTATCATATTAGATGAAATTGTAGCTTCTTTAGATGTGGATAATGAAAAGAAGATTCAAGACAGCCTAAATAAGCTTACCAAAGATAAAACTGTTTTAATAATATCTCATAGACTTAAGTCCATTCAAAATGTGGATAAGATTGTGGTTATTGATGAGGGCATAGTAGAGTCGCAAGGAAAACATGAACAATTGCTTAAAACATCAAAAGTATACAAAGACTTAATTGATAAAACGGAATTGGCCGAAAAATTTGTCTACTGATATTGAGATAAGCAAAGGAAGACTCAAATGAGTAATAGCAAGAAATTGAGACATTCTGAAAAATGTAAGAGAAAGGAAGTTTCCGGATTTTGACAAGTTCTTGATTTCATAATGTATAAGGGTGATAATTAAAAAGTAATGGTTATGTTTGTAGTGAATAAAGAGGTATAGGTTTGAAAAAGGATTTACAAGGGAAAAAGAGAAAAAACGAAAACAAGGGTAATGAAGCATCGGTATGGGATCGTGTGGCAGGTATCTATGATATTTTTGTTTATATAATCAATGCTAAGGTACATAAGGCATTGAGAAAGCATATTGAAAATCTTTTTGAGCCTTCCGATATTGTCTTGGAGTGTGCCTGCGGTACCGGCATGCTCACAAAAAGCATTGCACCTAAGTGTCAGAAGCTGATTGCTACGGATTTTTCAAAGAAAATGGTTCAAACGACAAAGTATAATTGCAGAAATCACAAGAACATTTCTTTTGCCGTTGCGGATATTTTAAACCTTGAATTTGCCGATGCTACTTTTAACAAGGTTGTTGCAGCCAATGTAATTCATTTATTGGAAGATCCTTACAAAGCTTTAGATGAGCTTGATAGAGTGTGTAAACCTAATGGCAAGATTATTATTACATCCTATGTCATTAAACAGGAAAAAAAGAGAAATAATATGTTTACCGAAGCAATAAGTAAGGGCACCAAATACTTCAAACGAGAATTCTCTTTTTCGTCATATAAACAGTTTTTTATCGAAGCCGGCTATTGCGATGTTCAATGTATTGACATAGACGGGTTTGTTCCCTGTTCAATAGCAATAATGGGAAAAAGAGGAGACTAAAGGTATCAGACTTCTTTATATATCCTTAAGTTTTTCATACATGTTAGGTATGTCATAAATAACAGTATCATAGACTGTTGTCATATTAATGCGACCGTAAGCATGAACAATTATATTTCTTATACCTTTGATAGATGCCCACGGAATTTCATTATGTATTTCTCTGAATTTATCGGAAAGTTTTGAATTGTTTTCCGCAATCTGAATAATGCGAAACATTACGGAATCTAATAATAAATCATTCCCGCCTTAATCTTTTCAATGTTATTAGTGTCATCCTTTATATTATCCATATATTCTAACTCCGTCTCTTAAAATCTCCTGTACCAATGTCGGATTATTGTTCAATTGAGCTGCATCCAATAAATCAACCTTCTTTTTCAGGTTTTCACGTAAATTTTCTACTAACTCAAAGAACTTTATTCCTTTTACCTGTACTGATACTAATAAATCGACATCACTTTTTTCCGTTGCTTTTCCTTTTGCGTAAGAGCCGAATAAATAGCAGTATTCAACATCGTAAGATGCGAATACATCTTTGCATATTTCTTTAATCTGTTCGACAGTTAATATACCGTGTTCCTCATCTATAAATCCGTATTCAGCTATGCGTTCTTTAATATATCGGTGCTTAATAGCTTTGATTTTACTCTCATCCGATTCATATCTTTTGTATGTGCGAAGGGGAATCTGAAGATAATCAGCACATTTTTGCTGTGTCAAGCCTTTATCCTGTCGCATTTGTTTTATAGTCATTTAAGATTACCTCAGCATCATTTTAAATTATTGGCACCTTAATGTCAATAGAAAAAGTGCCAATATGGCACCAAGTGAAAATATAAAAGTGCCATAATGGCACTAATGCGAAAAATAAAAGTGCCAAAATGGCACTTTATGCGGGATGATACTGGTGAAGATGATTGGATTTGAACCAATGACCTCTTGCATGTCAAGCAAGCGCTCTAACCAACTGAGCTACACCTCCGTGCCTGTATATATTACAATAACTTAAGTAAACCTGCAATATTAAAAGTCTTAAGATACAGAAGGTTTTCGCTGTCACGCATTGAATCTTTAAGACTTATGGGGCCTCTGCTTATGGAAAACAGGGCAGTAATACCGTAATCTTTCAATACTTCGGCATCTTTGGATATTGCACCCGATATGCATATTACCGGCTTATTGTACTTCTTTGAGAGCATTCCCACTCTCATGGGTAGCTTGCCGTAAACGGTCTGTGAATCGGTATGTCCTTCTCCGGTTATAACTATATCGCTGTCCTTTATGGCTTCTTCTAAATCGGTATAACTTAAGATAACATCGAATCCGCTTTTTATAACCGGTTTACAGACAGTCATAAGACCTCCTGCCAGACCTCCCGCGGCACCTGCTCCGGGAATATTCGATATATCTTTATTCAGTTGTTTTTTAAAAACTTCAGCAAGATTCTGCAACCCTGCATCAAGTTCTATAACCTGTTCTTTTGTGGCTCCCTTTTGAGGAGAAAATATATATGCCGCTCCTTCTTTTCCGTGGTATACATTCTCCACATCACAGGCAAATTCAATATGTGCGTCTTTCAATTCTTTAATAACATTTGATGAGTCAATGCTTACAACAGCTGTCATTGCAGCACCTGAAGGGGAGAGAATTGACTTGTTTTTATCATAAAACACCATGCCCAATGCGGCTAATGTACCCATTCCGCCGTCGGAAACAGCAGTGCCTCCGAAACCCACTATTATCTTTTTATAGCCTCTTTCCAGAGCCGCCCTTATCAGCTGCCCCGTACCGTATGATGACGCTCTCATGGGGTCCAGTCTGTTTTTCGGTATTCCCTGAATACCCGATGCACATGCCGATTCTATAACGGCAGTTTCATTATCGCCCAGTATTCCGAAGAATCCGGTCATTTTATTTCCGAAAACGCCGTTTACGGTAACATACTCTTTACGCCCTTCGGTTGCAAAAACAAGGCAGTCGGTTGTGCCTTCACCGCCGTCAGCCATGGGATATTTATTTACACTGCATTCAGGCATAGCGTCATTTAAAGCTTTTGCCATTATGTCGCAACATGCTATGGCACTCATGCACCCTTTATATGAATCGTTTGCTATTGTTATTTTCATATCTTATTCCTTTCCATATAACGGTATTTGCAATCAATGCTATTATACCCGGTATAAAGCACAGTGTGTAACTTAGAATTAATGAAGGTATATTTTCCTGCGGAGAAAGCAGTTTTACCACGGAAAAGTACTCCATAATATTTCCGCCCATTATGACTATGGCGGCAGGTAAAGAGAAAACCGCCAATGATGTTATAACGGCAGCATTTGCTCTGTTACTGAGATTGGACAACAACAGTATCATAAATGTCATCGACAGAAGTACAAGAAGTCTGAGAAGATAGATAAGTATAAGGAAGGACAATACAGTCATTTTGTAAGGAAACTCGCTCATGAAGCTTTGAACGGGAGCGGATAGTGAATGAAGACTTCCGTAAATTTTTACTGCATTACGTATTTCAAATCCGTAAACGATAAGCCATACCGCACATGTCATTACACAAGCAATTAATGTCTTATTACGCACAAGTACGGTTCTTCCTCTATCGGTACTGCATAAGAGATATTTCATTTTCTGCTGATGCTCATAAGCGAATATGCCGGCTGTCATAACCGTTGTGAATAATATGGCTATCAATCCGGTTTTTCTTTGATAACCCTCAACATTTCTGTTCAGCAGTGCATCATATATTGTACTGTCCATTATCCACAAACCCGTGCCTTTTTTAGCCAGGGCTTCGGCTTTAATCATGGAAAGATATTGTACTTTTGTGGCTCCGTGCATACTTCCCTTTGCCATTTCCTCATATGCAATAACCGTTTCTTCATCAATTTTAGTTAGCGTTTCTTCGGTAACTTCTCCTGTAAACATATTCTCGAAATATACCAGGTTTCCGTCATACTCCGACACATTTAGCGGTGGTGCTTCAGAAGCAAATATTGCCCATAATAAAAGAACGATAATAACAAAAGCTCCTTTTTGTATCCACAGTGTTTTATGAAGCTCAGCAAAGAACAACCGGAAACGATCGGACAATCCGGCACGGAGTTTAAGTATTTTATCGTACAGTTTAAGTAAAGGATTGGGAGTGGAAAAAGGTTTCTTCTTATGATGAATAATGATACACCCCGTTGCAAAAAGAATCATTGCTACGGGTATCATATATGTTGTAAGAGTTTGTCCGTTTATTGGATACTCATTTATATTAATATTGAGATACCTCATATATATCCTGTTGTAATTTATCAATGCAAATATGTTTATAAACCTCAAGACGGCAATTGCATAACTGTCCGGTATTAAAGCGAACAGTGTATACTCGGTTCCCAAAAACAGAGAGGTTACTGCAACTGCCAATGAAGTATTGGATATAGCCAGCATCATAAAGTAGAGTATCAGCGATATCACCCATGTCCCTATAATCTTAAACAGGAAGAAGTTAAGTATAAAACCGCCTACGGTAAAAGGCTGTGATACTCCCTTAAACAAGCTCATGGATTGTATAGGCCTGGACATATCTCCGAACCCTCTATACACTATTGCTGCGGTTAAGAATCTTGAACCTACAAGAAATACCGTTGCAATGACCGAACAGAGAAGCAGTATAGCAACTCTTTTGATTGCAAGCCTTGCTCTTCCCTCAGGATAGGCATATACAAGCGGCCAGAGGCCTTTTTTACGTTCCTGAATCATGAGCAGGACTATGAAGATAATGTATGCCAGAATGCTGTAATCGGAGATACTGTCGGTAAACAGGGCATTGACCGCAAGGTCATTAGCCAATGACAGTTCGGTAATATGTATCTTGGAAAAATCCTCTACTGTTTTAATAATATTCCTGTAGGAAAAGGAATTCGGATCGGAAAAAATGCTTACCGATTTCATATTCTCGGCATTTTCGCTTATTGTTTTGATATATTCGGGGTATTCTGTCAGATGATTTATCTTCTCGATAAGTATATTGCATACTTCAATGGTAATATATGCTTTCTTAACCGCTTGTTCCGAAGTGTCAATCTTGCCGCTTTCTATGTCTTTTATCATCTGCTCGCCGTATTTTTTGTAATAAAAACCGGAAGCTTCTTCCTTGTATTCCATATCCTTGCTGTATAACCAACGGGGAATTAATACCGTTCCTTCCGATAATTTCTTCAGATTGTTCAGATAATTGATGCCTTCTTCATTATCCATGCCTTTGCAGGTATTCAATACTTCGATATAGCGGTCGGTATATTCCGGTAATGTGCATATATCTCCTTTGGGTGTTGATTCCCAGAAAAAGATAAAGACATTCATAAATATCAGAAAAGCTATACAGACAATATTGGTTTTTGATACTATGATTCGCTTAAGTTCCCGCATTTTGCCCCTCTGTATGTATTATCTTCAGATATGCTTCTTCCATGTTTTCAGAGCAAGTTTCTTTAAGTATCCGTTCGGGTTTTCCAAAAGCTTCTATACGTCCGTTTTTCATGAATATTACATAATCGGCTATGGATTCCACATCGGATGTAATATGGGTGGTTATGAGTACTATTTTTGATGCGGCAAGATTACCTATGTATGTCCTTATTCTTACCCTTTCCTCGGGATCCAATCCGGCTGTAGGTTCATCGAGCATCAGTATGTCCGGTTTACCCAGTAAGGCCTGCGCTAAAAGTATTCTTTGACGCATACCACCCGAGAAGGAAGAAAGCTTCTTATGACTTACATCGGAAAGATTGACAACGGACAAAAGCTCATTAATAACACCTCTTGCTTCTTTTTTCGGTATCCCTTTTATTTCCGCCATGTAACTTAAAAAACCTTTGGCACTCATCTGGTCATACATGCCCTGTGACTGAGGCATAAATCCTATCTTTTTTCTGAAGGATCTGCCCAACTGCAATATATCCTTACCGTCATAAAATATCTGTCCGCCCGAGCGGGATATGTTGTCGGTTATAAGGTGCATAAGAGTGCTTTTTCCCGCACCGTTGGGACCTAATATCGCATATGTTCCTTCCTTAAAGGTATAAGTGAATTTGTCCAGAGCAAGTTTCTCTCCGTAGTACTTGGAAAGATTCTCTATATAAAGTTCCATATGAAGCTTGTATGATACAGTCAGTGACTGTTCATACTCCTCCTTCTTGTATATTTCGCTCACTTATTGTTTGTTTTAATTCAAGGAAAGGAGCGTATGGGTTGAACCTTGAATCTTTTATGTCCTTATCTTT
>DUPQ01000086.1 GCA_012838235.1 Clostridiaceae bacterium | reverse complement strand
CCGTCTTACCGGTCAGCAGCCATCCTAATACGACGCCCACGGAATAAATGTCCGTACGGGCATCTGTCTGTGAAAAGCCATACTGCTCCGGCGGTGCATATTCTCTTGTTCCGATAAACTGTGTGTCGCTCTTTGAATCTGAATGGTATACGCGTGCTGTGTCAAAGTCAATTAAACTGATTTTTCCGTCCGGTTTTACGATGATATTTTGCGGTTTGATATCTCTATGGATAATGGGACGTTCCTGCCCATGCAGATAGATCAGAATATCACAAAGCTGAATGCAGATGCCTGCAATCTCCTTCTGCGGCAGTGTGTTTTCCATAGTATATTGATCGAGCGGTTTCCCCTCTACATACTCGCGTACAACGCAAACCGCATTATCGTTTTGAAACTCGTCTGCAAAGGAGGGTAAGCCGCTATGGTTCAGTGACTTTAGAATATTGCTTTCATGCACGGCGGAGTAAAGATCTTTGTTGTAGCATTTTGCCACATAAAGCTGTTCAGTGTCCTTATGCCGGACTAAAAAAGTTTCCGTACCATGGCTGTGTGCCAGGCATTCCATCTGATCGTATTTCTTCAGAAAGCCTGCGGGATACGTATCGTCAAAATTTTTTAAGATGTCAGCGGCAGCCGCTTTTATATCCTTCATTTTATTCTACCCGTACCAAGCAAAGGCAGTTCCATTTCATGCAAAACACGTTGAGTTTCTACTATAGTAAAGTGATCACGCAAACAGTATATCAATACTGCATCCCGTTTTACTCTGGGATAAAGTGCATTCTTTCCTGCGTATTTCAAAAGCTCCTGCGCCTCGTCAACGTCGGCTCCAAACCCAAAGGCAAGCTGCAAAACCGTATCACGCGACGGATTTCTTGACCCTCTGAAAATCTGATGTCCGTAGGAACGTTCGATGTTTGCCCTTCTGATGATGTGTTCCGGCACTTCGCCAAGTTTTATACACAATTTGCTTATGTATTCGCAAAAGGATGGCATTTGCATTTCATCCGCGTTATTTTTTATAAACTGTTCTAAATCCGGCGCTTCGAGCAAGCGATTAAAAAAAGTGGTTGTACCGGTACGGGCTTTCAGGGAATCAACCTGCTTCTTTGCAACATCCTTGGGAATCATCTGATGATGCCTCCTGTCAGATTTCCTTAAATTTTGTATATATACATATTATATATATCCGTTTTAATATTTTCAAGAAAAAACCTGTTCGCTCTTAGCCTGCCGGTTACCCGAGGTTACAGTTCAGACTTTACTTTTTGAACCATTGTACAATAGTTCTTTTCAATACTTACGTCTGAACAATAACCTGGCGGAAAAAATCATCTATAATACACTAACAAAACACTTTATACCGGAAAGCTTTTATGATATATTTATTACATGCTTATTATTCCAAAAATACAGTAATATTTGCGCAATAACCCTGGTTACTAAGATGAGTTTTAAATATACTATCATTAATATTACTTCAATGGATACTTCATATGAAACATTAATAAAGCTCTTATAAAAACTTCGATGAAAATTAGATGTGTAAAGGCATATAACGCGTCCAAAGATATCCCCCGCCCCACCTCCATAGGTGATCTGTATAGTATGGTGTATATGGTATTCAAGTCACGAATTAATGAAGTGTATTTTAGCTGATGGGCAAAAAACACTTCGAGGCGGGTACCGATTTAAAATATTGGCGGGGAGTAAAAAGCTGCATGATGAATTTTAAGTTTTTATTCTTCTTTTCATAAACAAATATGATGAAGAGAAAGGGGTAATATATGTTATTTTGTAATAAATGTAAAAAGTATTATCAGGATAATAGCAAATTCTGCTTCATATGCGGATCACCCCTTGTTGTAACACAGGATCCAAATACTAAACCACAAGAGAACAAAATCCCGGTTCAGAATATTACAAAATCAGAGCCTGCAGCATTAAGCAAATCCGAAAAGAGTAAAAAATCTAAAAAGGGCTTGCTTGCCGTTGTTGGAATGTTCTTAATAAATTTTATACCTCTTCTTGGCTTTCCATTATCTTTCATATGGGCATGGAAAAAATTTAAAAGCAGCAAGCTGAAGCTGATATCATTAACATCAGCCTTTATTATACTTAATATTGCCGTTACTGTTTTTGGATATGCTGCTGCAGTTAACCTGATGAAAAACAGCCTGGCTAAAGCCGCCGAAAAACAAGGCGCTTTAAAAACCATTTATCGAATGGACAGCCAGGCTGCTGCCGGTTCAACAGAGTACACCGTCAATTCCCCCGGCACATACGATATTCCGGCGGCTGATACTTCTTCAATAAAAGATATTATCCCCAAAGATGATGAGATAATTAATTCCGATTTACCGAATTCATTAATCCCCGGGTTTTCAAACTTAAGTCCGGAAGAAAATTTCCCGGAATCATTTGAAGCAGGGGAATACCAGCTACCGGAAAATATTAGCATGCCTGAATATGACGACGAAGGAAATATGCTGATTGACACTGACAATGACGGTGTGCCGGATATTTCTGTTCATGAAGATGGGACGTTTTATTCCGAGGATATAAATACACCCAATCAGGAAGGAATAAACAACACTCTTCCGAAAGAGGATGAGCACGGGAACATGTATATGGACCTTGATAATGACGGGATTGCTGAGACGATTTATTGTCCCGACGGGGTTATACTCCCAGTTAAGGGATCAAGAATAGATGAAGATGGTAAAAGGTATGTGGACGAAAACGGAGACGGTAATTATGAAATATTTTACGATACAGACGGTAGTACCTATATGGATTATGACGATAACGGCACTTATGATGTTCTGATGAAGGACGGAAATATTTATTATGATTTAGACGGCGACGGTGCGTATGATCAAACGTTTGAAAACGAATATGGACAGGGGTGATTATAATGAGGAGAAAGCCCAATAAGCCTCAAAAAACATGCAAATTGCATAGGTTGTTTAATTTGAACTGCTCACGAAAAGGACT
>DUPQ01000085.1 GCA_012838235.1 Clostridiaceae bacterium | reverse complement strand
TTTTTTAAACTTTGTTTAAGTTGCATAATTCCATGTTTTAAATCTATGCGATTTACTAAATATTAACGGCAATACCTTTGTCCCGAAGAGCCTTTTTAAGTTCCGTTATGTCCAATTCGTGAAAATGGAACAGCGATGCGGCTAACGCTGCATCGGCATACCCTTTTGTTAAGACATCGTAGAAATCTTTTATGCTCCCCGCTCCTCCCGAAGCTGTTACGGGAATACTTACCGCTTGAGAAACCGATTTTGTAAGCTCCAGATCAAAACCGTTCTTTTTACCGTCACGGTCCATTGATGTAAGCAGTATCTCCCCCGCTCCCAGCTCCTCACACTTTTTTGCCCAATCAACAGCATTAAGGTTGGTCTTTTTCCTTCCCCCGTTTATATATACCGCATACCTTCCGTCCTCTTGCTTCTTGGCATCTATGGCGGCTACAATATGTTCTCTGCCGAACATTGTGCTTGCTTTTGAAAGCAGATCGGGATTTAATACCGCTGCGGTATTGACCGATACCTTGGTTGCACCGGCTTTCAGTACGGATTCAAAATCCGCAATACTCCTTATGCCCCCGCCTACCGTAAAAGGTATATCTGTTTCTTCTGCAACCTTTTTCAGCATTGTAAGCGTATTACCCCGCTTTTCACTTGAAGCCGTTATATCTAAGAAAACCAGTTCGTCTGCACCTTTTTCACAGTATGCCTTTGCGGTTTCCACAGGATCTCCGGCATCGGTAAGGTTGATAAAGTTTATGCCTTTTACCACCCTTCCTTTATCTATATCCAAACAGGGTATTATTCTCTTTATTCTTCCCTTCTTGTTTACACTCATCCGCTTTACTCTTTTCTTTACTTAAGAATATGTAAATAATTCTTTCAAATGTATCTTTCCTTCATATATCGCTTTTCCGGTTATAACTCCGTAAGCTCCTGTTTCTTTAACTTCTCGTATATCTTCCATATCCTTTATCCCGCCCGATGCTACAACATACATATCTGTCTTTTCAATCATTTCTTTAAGTGCATCAAGATTAGGTCCTTTCAATGTTCCGTCCTTGGATATATCGGTATATACAACCGATTGTACTCCTAAAGACTGCATAAACAGTGCGGTTTCTATGGCATCTTTCCCGCTGTCATCGGTCCAGCCGTCGGTAGAGACAAATCCGTTACGGGCATCGATTCCTACCACTATCTTTTTTCCGAACTCTTTTACCGCTTCTTCCACCAGGGAGGGATTCTTAATTGCCGCCGTTCCCAGTATTATCCTGTCGGCATTTGCCGCTGCCAGTTCCCTTATCCTTTTTATTGTGCGCACACCGCCTCCGGTCTGTACTGAAAGACCTGTTTCTTTACATATTCTTTTAATAACTTCAATGTTCTCCGACTTGCCGGTTTTTGCTCCGTCCAAGTCCACAATATGTATGTGGGAGGCACCGGCTTCTTTAAAAGTTAAAGCGGTCTTTACGGGGTCATCGGAATATTTCGTAACCTGACCGTAATCTCCTTTATACAGGCGCACGCAGTGGCCGTTAAGTATGTCTATTGCGGGATATATAATCAAGGCTGTTAAATCGCTCCTTTTGTCGACGGTATGCCGGTTTCTCTGTTGTCAATGCTTACTGCCTGTCTTAAGGCTCTGGCAAGTGCTTTGAATATGCTTTCCGCAATGTGATGTCTGTTGTGACCGTACTGTACATTTACATGGATATTGGCACCTAAGTTACTTGCAAATGCGGTTACGAATTCCTCCACCGTCTCAAAATCCATCTCCCCCGTTCTGCCGCCGCTTACGGGGCAGATAAATACCGTATACGGTCTTCCGCCCAAATCCACCGTTACATTTGTAAGCGCTTCGTCCATGGGAACGGATGCAAATCCGTATCTGCTAATCTTCTCCTTATTACCCAACGCCTCTTTCATAGCCGTAGCCAATGCTATGGCGGTATCTTCCACGGTGTGGTGCTCGTCCACCTCTATATCGCCTGTTGTCTTTACTGTTAAATCCATCAAAGAATGCTTGGAAAACAACTCCAGCATATGATTAAAAAAACCTATCCCGGTCTCGACGGTATATTTGCCCGTTCCGTCGATATTCAGTTTTACCGACACATCGGTCTCTTTGGTCTTTCTTTTGAATGTCGCTTTTCTCATTATTTCATAATCTCCTTTGCGGTATTTATGAGGGAATCCATATCGGAATCGGTTCCTATAGATATTCTGACATAGTCGGGTATATAGTTCCACTGTCTGATAAGTATACCCTCATCTTTGAACTTTGTATATATCGTGCTCGAATCATAACCTCCGAATTTAACAAACAGAAAGTTGCTCTGTGAAGGTAACACGGTACACCCCAGTTTATCCAGTTGCTTTGCAACTCGGTCCCTTGTCGCCTTAACTTTGTTGTTTATCATGTCATAATACTCCTGATTATTTAGAGCGGTTACCGCGCTTATCTGAGCCAGTCTGTCTAAAGGATAGGAATTGAAACAGTTCTTTACGGTATTGAGTGCAGCAATAAGTGCTTTATCTCCTATCGCATAACCTATTCTCATGCCTGCTAAAGAGTAGGATTTGGAAAAGGTCCTGACCACTAACAGATTCTTGTATTTCTTCACATATTCCGCCATGGACGGCTGATTTGCAAAATCGATATATGCTTCGTCTACCAGTATCAGTCTTTCTTTGTCTTTCTCCAATAAAGAACATATATATTCATTGCTAAGCAGCTCACCTGTCGGAGCATTGGGATTGGCTATTATCAACGGATATTTACACTTACTCACGGCTTCTTTATTTATAGTATAGTCATAGTTCATTTCCGGTGTTTCTTCTTTTGCATCATACAATTTGCAATATACCGGATAGAAACTGTATGTAATCCTGGGGAATGCCACTTTCTTTCCGGAAAAGAAAGCATTGAAAGCAAATGCAAGAGTCTCATCGGAACCGTTGGATACAAAGACCATATCGTTGTCTATTGAATATTTCTTTGCTATAACCGACAGAAGCTCTTTACTTTCCGGGTCGGGATAAAGTCTTAATGTTTCGCCCGCTTTATCTTTTATGGCTTCCAGTACTTTATCCGAGGGCGGATAGGGATTCTCATTGGTATTGAGTTTGATATATCTTTTATCGTTAAGCTGCTCTCCGGGGGTATAAGGAGTCAGTTTTTTTAATCTATCGGAAAACAGGTTATTCATCTTTTTTCTCCTTAAAACGTATATTCACCGCATTGGCATGAGCATCCAACCCTTCACATTGTGCAAACAGCGATATCCCTTTATATGCTCTCTCCAACGCTTCTTTATCATACTGTATGACACTGCTTTTTTTCATAAAGTCGTAAACTCCCAACGGCGAAAAGAATCGGGCGGTTCCCGCTGTGGGCAGTGTGTGATTGGGACCCGCAAGGTAATCACCTAACGGTTCGGGTGAATAAGGTCCCACAAATACCGCACCGGCTTGGGTAATATAGTCGGAATAGACCTCGGCATTTTCGGTAATAATTTCCGCATGCTCGGGCGCACATTCGTTAAGCACATCAATACATTCCGTAATATCCTGTCCGATATATATGGCAGCGTTATTCTTAATACTTTCATTAATGATATCGCTTCTTTCCAACTCTTTTGCCTGTACGGTTATCTCTTTTATTACTTCCTTCGCCAGTTTCTTGGATGTGGTAAGTAATGAAGATATTGAGAGTTTGTCATGCTCGGCCTGGCTCAGCATATCTGCGGCAACAAATCTCGGATTTGCCGTTTCATCGGCAATTATCATTATTTCCGAAGGCCCGGCCACCATATCTATACCGCAGTATCCGTATGCCATCTTCTTGGCATAGGCAACATATATGTTACCCGGCCCGGTTATCTTATCCACCTTCGGAATTGTTTCAGTGCCGAATGCCATTGCAAATATTGCCTGAGCTCCTCCCGCTCTGTATATCTTTGTTACATGCGATTCATTAGCGGCAACAATGCGTGCTGCATCCAACGGAGGAGGGCTACACATGACTATTTCTTTTACGCCTGCAACATATGCGGGGACTGCATTCATAATGACTGAAGATATGAGAGGTGCGGTGCCTCCCGGTATGTATATGCCCACACTTCTTAACGGTGTGACTTTCTGCCCTATTTTTACGCCCTCTTCTTTATTCCATAAAAAACTTTTCTCTTTCTGTTTTATGGAATATGTCGCCACATTCAGTACCGCCTGCTGTATTACCTTTAAAAGATCCTTGTCTATCTCTTTGTAGGCTTTTTTTATCTCTTCTTTTGTAACAAGCATATCCTCAGGCGCAATATCGGTTTTGTCGAACTTCTTTGTATATTGCATCAATGCTTTATCTTTATCTTTTCTTATATCCTGCATAATTTTGTATACTATATCGTAAACTTCTTTATTATCCAGAAATCCGTCTTTTCGCACCTTTGCTATAAAACCCGCTTTATCCTTATCAAATATCGGAATCATTGCTTAACTCCTTTTTCAATGCTGAGATTATATAGGATATCTTATCGGTTTTCATGTTCATACTTACTTTATTTACTATGAGGTGAGCGGAAATGTCGCAAATCTTCTCTAACACCACAAGACCGTTGGCCTGCAGTGTCTTTCCGCTTTCCACTATATCCACAATAAGTTCCGAAAGATTACATAACGGAGCCAGTTCCACCGATCCGTTCAACTTGATTATCTCCACATTCTCATTTTTGACATTTCTGTAATATTCGCTTGCAATCTTGGGATATTTGGTGGCAACCCTCTTGTTCATTATCTTATCGGTTCTGTTAAGATACTTACCCTCTCCCGCCACACACATCCTGCAGGCACCGAAACCTAAGTTAAGAACATCATAAACATTTTTTGATTCTTCCATCAGAGTGTCTTTTCCCGCAACTCCCATATCGGCGGCACCGTATTCCACATAAACCGGCACATCGGCCGCCTTTACCAGAAATATCTTAATCTTGTTTGATTGATCGGTATGTATGAGCTTTCTGGAATCGTCATCTATATCCGTACAGGGTATCCCTGCTTTTTTGAAAAGTTCCACGGTCTGTACCGCCAGTCGCCCTTTGGGCAGCGCAATTTTTAAATATTCCATAATGCCCTCCACTTTGCAAAATCGGTTATCTCCGTTTTGCCGTTACTGCGGATTATAACATGGTTGGGCGCTATACAGCGTGCCATCCTTGAAATATTCCGCTCCTTCATATATCTTTCAAGGTCGTCACTGTCCGGCAACACCTGTATGTTTTTATCTTCCTCAATGTCTTTTGTTACGGATAAAACATAATCTCTCATACTTTCCGAAAAAGACACTATTGCAGGCATAACCGGCAGCTCTTCAACCTGTCCCTGTCTTTCCAAAGCCTTGATGGCCATTTCCAGACTCAAGGAAAAGCCGGTAGCTTCCAGCTTCTTTCCCATTTTTTCCGCCAGATTGTCATATCTTCCGCCCGCAAGTATGGGAAAGCCCATCTGATATGTGTTACCGTTGAAAATCATTCCGGTGTAATAACCCAGCTTTTTAACCATGGATAAATCCACGGTAACATATCCGCTTAAACCCATCTTATCCAGTATGTCCAGAATCTGCTTAAGATTGTTCAAAGCCTGTTTTGATCTTAAGTTAAGTTTTGTTTCAAGTAATCTGTCAATCAGTGATTTATCCCCGAAGTATCCCGTTATAGCGGTTAAGTGGTTGTATATATCCTTATCTATTTTTCTTCCTTCCAAGAATTCAGAGATACCGAAACTGTCCTTGCTGTCTATCATTTTGGATATTATTTCACTTTCTTTCTGTGTAAGAGAAGCTTCTTTGGCCAGACCGTTAAAAAACTCCACCTGCCCTATCTGAATAGATATGTCATTAATTCCTACTCTCTTTGCCGTACTAACAGCCAGCTTTATAACCAACGCATCGTAATAGGGATTATCGCTGCCTATTATCTCTGCGCCGCACTGGGTAAACTCTCTCTGCTTTCCGCCTCCGAATTCATCGGCCCGGAAGCATTTGGCTATGTACGAGAGCTTATACGGTAAAGCTTCATAGCGAATCTTTGTTGCCGCTACCCTGCATGCCGGTACCGTCATATCCGGCCGTAAGACCAGAAGGTTTCCCGTTTTGTCTATAAGCTTGAATATGTCTTTTTGAGACACATATTCGTTCTCTCCGTAATACATGTCAAAATATTCTAAGCAAGGTGTCTCTATTTCCGTAAAGCCGTAGTTACGGAAAAGTTGTCTCACCGCCTGCTCTTTATTCTTCTTGGTAAAGCATTTGCTGTCTGTTAAGTCGCTCATGCCTTCGGGATTGTGATAAGCCATTTGCTTTTCTCCTTACTTCACTACGCTAAAGTAATGAATTGATAAAGTGTCTACATATTACCACCGGTATTGTACACTGTCAACTGTTAAATTAAAATATCCGGGGAAAAAAGCAGTCTGAAAATTATAGCAGAAGACTATCACCTTAAAATATAGTATTTAAAAATGCTGAATGTTATTATATATAACAAAATATGCTTTATTTTGTATTTACAGATTATAATTGACACGTATATGATATTTATATTATCATATTAATATAATCTGATAGTTTTTTGTGGCATGAATAGGAGGATAAGTGTTATGAAAAAACTTTCTACCGCCAAATTAGCTGAAATAATGAAGACAAGAAGAAAAAAGTTGAATTTGACACAGGAAGATTTGAGTAAAAAGACAAAAATAAACAGGTCAATTATAAGCAGGATGGAAAAGAATAATTTCATACCTTCTATAATACAGCTTGAAAACCTTGCAAAGGCTCTTCAGTTCGACATTGAAACCCTGTTTTATGATGATACTGAAAACCACACATTTACGGCTTTAAGAAGCAAGGAGTTATCAGCAGAGGAAGATAATGAACTTAAGAAGCTTTATGCCTTAATTTTTATACTTCAAAAACAGATAGTCTTATCGGAAGGTATTGAGAAATGAACGATATCAATACCATCTTAACCGAAGATGAAATTGCAGAATTACAGATGCTTGCTTCTGAAAAAAGGACATCTTTATTTTATTCAAATAATGTACCTGTTGCAAACGGTTTACCGATGATTCTTGACAAATTAAACATTCACTTACTTGAATATCCGATCAAATCTTTAAACGGATGTAATGCATTCTCGGCTGTAATTCTTTGCAACCGTATTAATGGCAGGAAATATACCTTCATGGGTATCAACTCTGCAAATTCATTAACGGAGCAGTGTTTTGATATTGCTCATGAGTTATATCATTTCTTTACTGACAATGGCATAAAATCCTGTTCAGAACAAGAAAACAAGAGGGATGAAGCAAAGGCCAACAGATTTGCGGCTGAGTTCCTTCTACCTGAAACCGCTTTAAAGAGAATCTTGCTTGATGAGTTTAACAAAACTTCTTTACATGATATTGATATCTTTGTTTTAATAAGACTAATTGCAAGAATACACTGTAACTGGTGGCTTCCGTATGTAGCTATAGTCAGACGACTATTTGAGACACAGGCAATATCACAAAAACAATCTGATGCTCTTTTATTTCCGGACAATAATGATTATTACAAGTATTTTGAAAGAATTTGCCATGCTTTAGACTCAGATACATTTCTGAAACTTAATACTCCGACAAACAAGATAGGAATTTCCCCGAAAAATATTGAGATTATTATAAAAAACTATGAGAATGATTTAATTGATGATAACACATTCATAAAAGTATTAAACATGTTCAATATAGACCCTGCCTCTTTCGGTTACGACTTCGAAATATGCGACGATGACTACAATGAATTAGAGGAAGTACTGGAAGAGGTAGATTCATGAGAGTAGATGCTACACGACACAATTCCGCAATTAACAGCATAATAAGAAATCCAAATCAGATTATTTTTCTGGATGCAAACATCTTAATCCCGCCCGGCAGATTCAATAATATCTTTAATAAGGACAAATATATATCGTTTTTCCTTGAACCGTTATTCACTACTTTTCAGGTTTAGCAATTCATGAAGCTGTACAGCTTGAAGTTTTAAATAGTGGAATTATTGATTTTCTTAATACACAAATATCGAGTAATCCTTGCAAGTTGAAAGTCTTCAATGATGAGAGTTTGTCGTATAACGAGCAGATATTAAGAAATACAATTGAGAGTGAAATAGGAAACTGTATTTCTTATTCAGCTTTGTACAATGAAAAGCAAGACCGGGGAGAAATAAAAACCTTATCTTTTATGGCGGTAAAGGAGTATAAGTATTTAGTGTCAAACGATAATGACTGTGTAATAATAGTGAGGAATAAGCTTCCAAACTGCTCAATTATCTTCACATATGAACTTATTTATCTTCTTTCAGAGATATATCCGAAAAAAGCGGAGGACTTGCGTAAATTATACAGGTTCTTATATTATTCCATCAGCAAGGATAAGCAACACAATCCGAGCCGGAGTGATTTTAAGACAAAAATGAGCATACTTTATAAAAGCAGCCTGCCAATCTTAAAGGAAATATCAAAACAAAGACAGATTTAATTAACAGAAAAGCAAGTTGCTTTTCCCTTCTTATGCTTATGTATTACTGTCAACGGTTAAATTTAAAATATCCGGGAAAAACCCGGAATATTCTTAAATCATATATTTACAATCCTTTGCTATTTAACCGCCATAGCCTTTACTCTTTCCAATGCCTTCTTAACCGGAAGTACCGATATGAGGGCAACGGTTATGGCTCCTTCGGCAAGTATATATGAATAGTTGTATATGACGGGATAAAGCGGAATGAGTTTTTCGGGGAATTTTTCCGGTATCCAGTCCATAAAGAACAGGTATCCTCCCACCGTGTGAAAAAATCCCCGTGCAAGTACGGCTACGATATAACCTGTTAAAAGACCGTTCTTTTTATCTTTGAAAAGTCCCGACAGTCCCAGTGCGGTAAAAGCAAACAGGTAATCAAAACACACCTGCCAGAAGTTTATGATATACGGTTCCTGCACTAACTGCAGAAGACCGTATGTGAAAGCGGCAATAAGACCGGTACCGGTTCCGTACCAGTAACCTGCAAGGCATATGAAAAACATGGATAACAGCGTTACCGAACCGCCCAGAGGCATACTGAACAACCTTATGTACGATGCCACAAAGCCTGCGGCAACCGCCATGGAACAAAAGGCCAGTTTCTTTGTAGGATTTACCGATAGTTCGGATTTTTCCTTCTTGGGTCGGAAAAAGTAAATTGCACAAAATACCAAGACAGCCAACAACGCTATTGCGATATATCCGTATGTTGTCAGCAGATAATTGCCGTCCGATTGAGTCAAAAACAAATCCATAAAAATACCTCCCTTGTTTATACATGCAGGAGGTGAAACAGTACTGTTGATTGCTTCCTTACGCCGGTATTACCCGGATCAAGTAATGAGGGTCAATAATATCTCTCAGCCACATGGCTCCCCTAGCATATATGCCGATTTCTCGGTGAATTTGATTCTATTACAAGGAAATATTAATGTCAAGCATATTATGAAAACCGAAACCTTCATTAAGCATTGGGTAATCATCTTTTTTGATATATAATTTAGAAGAGGCAGCAATGATTTCAACAAGGATGTGCACATATAAAGATAAAGCGGCCATGAAGAAGCTCTGGACGGAGCTTTTCGGTGACAGCAAAAGCTTCACCGACTGGTTCTTCGATAACAGATTTTCTCCTTCGGACAGTGTATGTACTTATGATGATGAGTTATTGGTATCGTGCGCTCATTCGCTTCCCATGCCTGTTTTAATCAGAGGTAAAGAAATACCCTGCGCCATGATATCCGGAATAGCCACCGTTGAAGCATACAGAAAACAAGGCCTCATGCATAAGACTTTGCTATATTTAATAAACGAGTTAAATGCAAAAGGCATTTATGCAGCCACATTGAAAGCGGTAAATCTTTCAACATATTATTCGATGCACTACTACGGTTGTACTTTAAGTGCATATATCCGTTCGGGTAAGAAAGATAAATATGCCTGTTTAATGCCCTATATTGAAAGAAAAGCAAACAGCGAGGTTTCATGCAGGCAAATAGATATATACAATGAGTTTGACGGTTTACATGCCTGTTACACGGGATTTACAAAGGGGTACAGCGGTATTGCAATAAGAGATAAGGCAGCGTTTAAGTTAAAAATGAATGATTACTTAAGCGATAATGCCAAAGCAATTGCAGTGTTTAAAGACGGGAAAATAACGGGATACTGCATTTACTTTGATGAAAAAGATTTATATGCGGAAGAATATATAACCGACGATTTATACAGCGCATGCGCCATGTTTAAGGCACTTAAAGAACAGGGGAAGAGTATAACGGTAAAGACTTCAAAGAAAGTTGCGGATCGGGTGGGGGTTAAGAATATGAAAGTTACCGAACAAAACTCCATGGGCATAATAAATATCGGTAAACTGCTGGAAAGCATCTGCGGTAACGGCGATTACGGTGTAAAGGTTTTTGACAGTTTCTATAACCCCAACAACGGTATTTATCTTTTAAACGGTAAGAAAGTTAATGATAAATACCATCTGGAGTTGTCTTCGGGACATCTTATGCAGTTACTTACGGGGCATAAGTCATTGGAAGAGCTGGTGTCGGAGGGTGTCGCCGTTATATATGATAAAGTTGCATGTGATGAAATATCCGACATGCTTCCCGAACAAAACTGTTTTATTGCAGATGAGTATTAAACCGTATACCGTTTATTTAAAGACTACGCTTTGAAGATAAAGTCGCATTGATCTTTAATCTTAAAGCTTTCAATATATTCATTCTCCGAAGGAATCCACCTGTTGGTAAAACTTTTGTACAGCTCCCCGCTTCTTTTTAATATTCTTTTAAACTGCGTCTCCTTGTCTATATCCATGAATATACGTAAATCATATATATCGCCGAAATACGGGTGCATACTGTAAGCGCCCTCAATTATATTCAGTGTCTTTGCACATATCTTTATCTCACTCATTTCGTTTGTATGGCAGTTGTAAGCATGATGGGTAAAGTCTGTAGGTGATTTCAGATTGGGAATCACTTCTTTTTGAAATCGCTCATAATCTATATTGCCGCCCGGCTGCAGCAGTCTTTCCATCGTTCTTTGGTGACTTTGCAAAAAGAAATGGTCCATGTGAATAACGTTACAGTCAAATATTTTGGAAAACATATCACCAAGATAACTCTTGCCTGCGGTACTCTTACCGTCAATGGCGATATTCACCGTTGTTCCGCTTATTCTTGCTTTGTTTTGCAGTTTCTCGACTTTTGCCCATAATTTCATCTTATTTGCATATTCCGCACGTATTACCCTGTAAGAAGGATTGTATAACGCTTTATACCTCTCACTGTGACTTATTAAACGGCATCCCGCCGCATAATAACTTTCCTTAAATGTATAAAACTCTTCTTCAGTTATGGGAAGGGATGACTCCTTTACCGCTTTCTCCAAAGCTTTGACTTTATCGGAAAACCCCTCCCGAGTACCCTTTGATAAAAGCCTGCTCTGCATCATTATTTCCGTAAATAATTCCTGTGAAAGACCGATCTTTTTAAGGTAGCCCAAGTGTACCCTCACATTGCCGTTTCCGATATCTTCAATATCGGTTTTATTGCTTTTTTTGTCCTCTATTTCGTCTTTAAGAGCAATAAAATTGCTATTTTTGTCTTCGGGTATATGAGCATTACCGAACTCGCTCTGACAGAATAATTTGAACCAGTCGGCCATTTCCGACTCGGGATAAAGTTTGTACTGTTTTTTAATAATTCTTTCCATTATATCTTTACGGTTTTAATCTTCTCCGCGTAATACTGCACCAGCTCATATTTGGTGTGCGGCGGCAACCTGTGATCGGGACAGGGGATGTACCCGCCCAGGGCTATCAGGGGCTTCAACCTCTCAATCTCGTCATCCACAGCCTTTTTATCATATGACAGGACGTTCTTGTTCATTCCGCCCACTCCTCTTAATTCTTTACCGTATTGCTCTCTCCAGGGAGCAATGCTGGCATTCCAGACACCCACCTCTATGGGAAACATGGTATTAACTCCGTTTTCCAGCCACATAGGTATCAGCTGATCGATACAGCCGTCACAGTCCAAAGATATTATTTTCATTCCGTATTTATTGGCAAGGTCATTTCGCTTTTTGTAATGCTTGGCACACAGATTGTCCAGAATGTCGGGGGCGAAAAGAGGACCGTTTCTGTAACATATATCTTCCCAGTAGTGAGCGAAATCAAATTTGAAATCGGTTATCTGCAGTGTTCTTTCAGCCACCTTGTATTGCAGCTCCGCATAATCGGACACTATTTCATCCAGCAGCTCATAGTCATCATATATCATGTAACTCATGCCCATTAATGTGAGCATGTTACGTATATCTCCCGCTACACTGCCCAATTCCAGCCCTATGGGAGCATCTATCTCGTCCCAGTTATTGTTGTTGAAATAATCGGGGTCAACACGGTCTTCCGTATACTGTAATTTAGGCTTGAACAGTTCTTCATAAGCCTTCCTGTCTTTTAATAAATAATCGCATTCTCCGGATATTGACACAATACCGGGTTTCACTATCTCTATAACACCCCAACTTGTAAGCACTTTCCTGGAACCGTCGGGAAGTTCTTCAAGAACTTCACTTTTAAAAGAAGGTCGTAAACTTGCCGATCCTCTTCTTGTGGTACGCCAGTTAAAATCCCAACCGAGCTTGGCATTGAGCCGGTAATCGGCATCGTTGCCGTCACCTACACCTACAATTTCCTCGGGTTTCAGATGTCCCAGTTCCACCCATTCCTGCAGCAGTTCCTTCCAGTAACCGAAGTGAACTGCGGGCATTCTGTCCGCATCCCTGTAATTGAGAATATTCATAGCTCTTGTTGTGTTATCCATACGCCACCGCCTATAGAGAGATTTTACAATTATCGCAAAGGCAAGTCAACCTAAACTCACCTTGAAAGCATAAGCAGCCGGACAGGTCAGGTCGTTATTGATATAAATAAGGTTTATTACAGTACCTTGGACAGAAAGTCTTTGGTTCTTTGATTTTGAGGATGGGTAAACAGTTTTTCAGGCGTATTTTCTTCCACAATCAATCCGTCATCCATAAACAGAATTCTGGTGCCCACCTCTTTTGCAAAACCCATCTCATGGGTAACCACAATCATGGTCATACCTGCATCGGCCAACTTCTTCATCAAATCCAACACTTCCCCTACCATCTCCGGGTCCAACGATGAAGTGGGCTCGTCAAAAAGCATGACCTGCGGTTCCATGGCTAACGCACGTATGATAGCCACACGCTGTTTCTGTCCTCCGGAAAGCTGTGAAGGATATGCGTCGGCTTTATCGCAAAGACCTATTCTCTGCAACAGCTCCATTGCCTGTTCTTTTGCCTGATTTTCGGTTTTACCTTTAAGCTTTACAGGTCCCAAAGTAATATTTTTCAATATGCTAAGGTGCGGGAAAAGATTGAAGTGCTGAAATACCATACCTATATTCATACGCAACTTGTTTATATCATACAATCTGTCGGTTATAAGTTGTTTATTGTAGTATATTTCCCCCGAAGTGGGAGTCTCCAACATATTAAGACAGCGTAAGAATGTGCTTTTACCGCTGCCCGAAGGCCCGATAATGACTACTTTTTCACCTTTTTGTATAGTCTGATCTATTCCTTTTAACACTTCCAACGACCCTTTAGGTCCGAAGCTTTTATGTAACCGTTTAACCTCTATCACTTTTAGCGAGCCTCCTTTCCAGCTTATTTACCAGATAAGTGAGCAGCATGACTATACCCAGATATATCAATGCCACTGCTATAAGGGGCATAAATGCGTCATATGTCCTGCTGCGGATAATCTCTCCGCCTTTTGTCAGATCGGCCAATGCGATATAGCCGGAAACCGAAGTCTCCTTGAGTAACACTATAAACTCGTTACCCAATGCGGGAAGAATGTTCTTAAATGCCTGCGGCAATACTATGTACCACATGGTCTGACCGTGCGTAAAGCCCAAGGATCTTCCGGCTTCCATCTGTCCGGGATCTACACTCATTATTCCCGAACGCACTATTTCCGCAACATATGCGGCGGAATTCAGTCCGAAAGCCACAATCGCAGCCAATACCTTATCCACTGCAACGGTAGCAAAAACAACATAATAGATTATCAGCAGTTGCAATACCACCGGTGTTCCCCTTATTACCGTTATATATCCTTTACAGATTGCATTGAGAACTTTAAACTTTTTTGTCTTGTCATGAGTTGTGCGTACGACCGCCATTAAAAATCCCAGTATAATACCTATCATAACGGCGAAGAAAGTTATCTCCAAAGTTACCAGTAATCCTTTGGTAAGGTACTGCCATCTGTTGTCGGTTATGAAGTTATTTACAAAGCTTATTTTAAACTGCTCTATAAACTCGCTGAAATTCTCTTTCATCATTACCTTTCCGACAAACATCGGAGTCGGAAGATATCCGACTCTGACGCCTGTATTTAAAACTACTTCTTCCTTACTATTATTACCTGTGTAGCCGTAGTGTATGAATCGGTGAAATCCACACTTATAAGGCGATCTTCGGTAACGGTCATTCCGGCCACTCCTATGTCGGCTTTTCCCGACTGAACGGCGGCAATAATTGCGTCAAAATCCATATTCTCAATAACCAGCTCCATTTTGAGTATATCGGCTACCGCTTGCGTAAGATCCACATCAATTCCCACTATGGTATTGCCTTCCATAAATTCATACGGTTCAAACTCCGCATTTGTAGCCATTGTAAGCTTACCGTTACTGTAATCGGTGTTATAGGAAACATAGGGACTCTTGCCTTTTGTATCATCTCCTATATAGTTGGAGATAATGGCAGCCAGTGTTCCGTCCGACTTCAGTTGAGCTATTGCCGCATTTATCTTATCCTTAAGTTCCGAATTGGATTTTGCTATACACATAGCATAATTTTCCAGCTCAAACGGATCGGGCAATATCATAAGGTCTTTATTCTTTGCCGTAAATGCTTTTGCCGGTTCGTTGTCGATAATGACACAGTCCACTTTACCTTGTTTCAAAGCCTGAACGGCATCGGCACCTTTATTGTATCTCTCAATAACGGAACCTTCCGCTTCATAGTCGGAAGCATATATGTCTCCTGTGGTTCCCAACTGAACCCCTATAACTTTGCCGGGCAGATCGTCTGCGGAAAACACCGTATTGGGTGCTACCTGTGTGCAGCCCGTCAGGACAGACAGTGCCAGTATTGTTGTTAAAACAGTTGCTATAATCTTTTTCATAATATATATTACCTCCGTAAGTAATTTCATGTTTTCATAAATATACACTTATATGCATAATTAGTCAATAGTAAAGTTGAAATTTCACTATATTTTTCCGTTTTTAATAAAAAATCTAAAAAACCAATGAATATTATTCATTTTCATTGCATAAATTGATGTATAAATCATTAAAAGGCAAGGAATATATAAGGAAATATAAAAAACCGACCGGAGTCGGTATGTGAAATATGTTGTATACTGCTCTAATTAACGGGCGGCGTCGGAGATTCGGTACCTTCCGGTTGCTCACCTACAGGCTCGACGACCTCGGGTTCTTCGGTTTCGGTATTCTCTTCACCTTCTTCAGGATGTTTATGATGCAAAGGACATACGGCCGTCATGTCCACTTCATATACCACATCATACGGTACCCTTTCTATCTGCCATATTACCTTACCGTCAACGGTAACGGAGAATGTTTCCTCATGAACCTTTTTGAATGCTCCGCCCGGTCGCACCAGACGCGTCATTGCCCATACAAAGCTGGCGGGACAGTCATCGCTGGCAACATAAAACCGCCCGTATTCGTCTTTGTTGTCGGGATATGCACATACAACAACCTCCTGATGCACATCGCATGTCTCTTTGGGTTCGGTACCTTCAATGAAATATTCGGTAATGACGGTTTTTCTGCCGCGCGGATCGGATGTACAGAAATTCCCCACCAGTTTACCGGAATATATGCATATCTCTCTTTCCACAATTCCTGCGGAAGGCATTGTAAACTGCTTGGCAGGCAAATCTTTATGTACAAGATTCATTACGGTGTTCCATATCTTCAGTGCCCTTCCGTATTCCTCTTTTACCAAAGAAACGGGAGACACTCTGTTATCGTAACCGTACCAGACCGCAGCCGAGTAGTACGGAGTATATCCGCAAAACCATTTATCCAGATAGTCGGAAGTGGTTCCGGTTTTTCCCGCAACGGATATCTGACCGTCGTTTATATACACCGAACCGTATGCAGTTCCGTTAATCCAGTATGTTGTGGAAACCCCCTTTACCACCTCTTCCAGCATATCGGTCATAATAGCCGCCGTCTGTTCCGAGTAAGCTACCGTATAGGTATTTGCCCAACGCAGAACGGTTTCACCGGAGTTATTGGCTATCCTGGTTATGCTGTGAGCATTCATATGTATGCCTTTGTTGGCAAATGTACTGAATGCACTTGCCATCTCCAGAGGGCTGACACCTACCGCCAACCCGCCTATGGCAGCTGAAACTGTCGAGTCGTCATATATATATTCGCTTCTGTCGATACCTACCCTCTCAAGGTACTCTACGGAATTGTCTCTTCCCAGATAATATGCCCACACTTTGGCGGCTACAACGTTAACCGATGCCTTAATGGCATTTCTTATGGTTGTCAAACCCTGATAATCACCGGAATCGTAGTTGGTCGGATATATGAGGTCGGGATTCTTGACATCAAGGTAACAGGGAGCATCGTCTATAACGGTTGCCGCGGTTATGAGTTTAAGGTCCAAGGCGGGACCGTATACCGCAATCGGTTTGAAAGTGGAGCCCGGCTGTCTGTTCATACCGGTCGCCCTGTTGTATGTCCTGCTTCCGGTTTTCTCCCCGTTTCCTCCGTAAAGACCGGCAATTCCTCCGGTATACTGGTCTATTATGACCATGGCTCCCTGGGGCTTTTCACCGTATCTTACGGCATTGATGTTTATGATTGTTCCGTCTTCTTTGTATTCGGCGAAATAGGAATTATCGGTAAATACACTGTCTAATGCATCCTGGACCTTAGGCTGTAAAGTGGTATATATATGCAGTCCGTTATTGTATATTATTCTTTCGGCCTGTACCTTGGATATGGAGTTTTTCTCGGCAAGAAGGTCTATGGCCTCGGTTATTACATAGTCCACAAAATATGATGTGATGGATGACGAAACGTAATCCACTTTCTCCGCAAATACAATCTCGTATGCCATTGCATCGTCATACTCTTTTTGGTCTATATACCCTATTTCCAGCATCTTATCCAACACGTCCTCGCGACGGTACATCAGTTTTCGTATATTCTCTTCGGTACCGTACGGGTTGTATGTGTAGGGAGAGTTGGGTATTGCCGCAAGTACGGCCGCTTCCGCAAGGTTAATCTTGTCCAGCGTCTTGTTGAAATACATCTTGGATGCCGACTGATAACCGTAACAGCCGTTACCCATATTAACAAGGTTTGCGTACATTGTTAAAATCTGCTTCTTGTCATACTTCATTTCCAGCAGTATGGCATTGTATATCTCCTGTATCTTCCGCTCGAATGTCTGCTCAAAACGTCCCGTAACATTCTTGTACACCTGCTGGGTTATGGTACTTCCGCCCTGAGCTATGTCGCCTCTGTTTTCTATGAGTTTCAGCACCGAACTGCCTATTCGGATAAAGTCAAAACCCGAATGCGTGGGAAATCGCTCATCTTCAATAGCAATAATCGCATGCTCCAGTACAACCGGAAGCTGTTTGGAAGTTATAATTTCTCTGTTGATATTATCGCTTCCCGTCAGCGTCTCAATGACATTTCCGTCAATATCATATATAAAAGTTGTAAGCCCGGTGGTGATGGCAAGATCCTCTTCGGTCAGAACTTTGGAAGTGGAAATCCATGCAGTGATGATTCCCAGTCCCAGGCCCCCTATAAGGAAAGCCGCTATCATGACAACCGCAATAATTATCTTTAATGCAGCCCAGAAAGTGCTTAATAATGTACTGAAAAAAGAAGGAGTATACTCCACATACTCAAGATCGGCAGATTCCTCCTGCTCTTCCTCATATGAATCTAACAGTTCATCTTCATTCATTACATTACCTCATCGACATAAGCGCACTTATGCCAAAAAACCGGCAGACTGCAAATCTGCCCGCATCATTCTTTTCTTGTCTTGTCTTCCTTATCGCTTTCAACAACATAACACTTGCCGGTAAATTTGGCGCCCTCATCGCTTATGAGGCTTAAAGCATATGTGTCTCCGATGAAATTGGCGGTGGAGGTCATTTTAATGTATTTCTTTGCTTTCAATATTCCCTCGGCTTCGCCGCTCAATATTATATTGGCTCCCGTAAACTGTCCTTTTGCTTTGGCCGATTTGGCAAAAACAATATCACCGTCGGCGATTATATCACCTTCAATAACCCCTTCGACGGTTACCGAACCTTTTGTGTTTATATCTCCTTTTATCGTGCACATGGCACCTATAAGTACATCAAGTTTTTTCTGTCTGATCATTCTTTACACCTCTGTCATTCAGCTGAAATAAACAGCGTCGGATTTATCGGGACTTCATTTACCCTTATTTCAAAGTGCAGATGCGGTCCCGTAGCCAACCCGGTCTTGCCGACATATGCGATAAGCTGTCCTTTTTCCACCGTATCGCCCGCTTTGACGAGAATCTTGGAACAGTGAGCGTACAGAGTGGAAATACTTTCACTGTGTTTTATTCTCAGCCAATAACCGTATCCCGATTTCTCGTAGTGGACAGCTACTACCGTACCCGTAGCGGAAGCATATATCTCATCGCCCACCGCTCCTCCTATGTCAACACCGGTATGCATCTTGTATTGATTTAAGATAGGATGATTCCTCATGCCGAATTGTGAACTGATATGTTTGGATTTGGTAGGCCACAGTGTGGGAATGGAATCCAGATAATTGCACAAAACATTGGCCGCTTCGGAAAAATCCACAAGTTCCGTTCTGGTACTCTCATTTGTCGCAAGCAATATTTCCAATGCGGCCGCAACGGAAGCTGTATCTTCTGCAAATTTGGCCACATTATTAGCAGTAACCGAAGCGCTGGCAAGAGTAATACTGTCGGTATATTTTTCCGCAATCAATTTTAACTGTGAGGATAATTCTTTTATCTGTATATTAAGATCCTGCTGAGCGGTCTCCAATGTGGCTATCTCGTTCAATTTGTTATCCAGAACCATGGCCTGTTTTCCGACATAGGTACTCAGTGCTATCATCTCACTGTTGTAACCGGCCATAATACTGTCTATCTCGGCATTCATCCGTTTGTTCTCGTTTATAAAATAGACCAAAGAAAGACTGAGGCAAACAATGACTGCTATCATGAAATAGAATATCAATGACAACTTCAATATAGGTGATGTTACTTTTAAGACTCTGGAAGATTTTCCGCCGTTCGGAATATACACCAGCGTTCCTTCGCCTTCAAGCTTTGTCCTTCCTTTTCTCATCTGCCTCCCCGTTCTCAAATTGATACTAACACAAGCAGGAACTTTTTTCAACAGTTATGTGTCCCTGCATCAGTAAAATTCCATCCCCGCGGTTCTGGAATTATCCTCGCACCACTGATGTGCAAAGGAACCTTCTTTCACGTAAATTACGGTAAGTTTTGAACAGCCGTAAAAAACCTGCTCCCCGATATTGTTGACACTTGCGGGGAAATTGACCGATTCCAGATTTACACAATCCCAGAATGCCGAAGCTCTTATGCTCTCGGTTCCTTCGGGAATTTCCATCTTCGTGATACCGGAGCAGTTCTTAAATGCCGTAGGCCCTATTTCCACCAATCCTTCCGGAAGAATAATCTCGGTCAGATAAGTATTATTACAAAAAGCATTCCTGCCCAGATGTGTAATGCCGGCGGGAACCGTGTACTGTTTACCTGTCTTCCGTGCCGGGTATATGATGAGCTTTGTCATATCCTTATCGAATAACACTCCGTCTTTAGAAATAAAATATTCATTTCCGACGGTAACAGTTATACTTTTCAGATTATCACACCCTGTAAAGGCATTGTCTCCCAACTCTTTCAGACTTTTGGGAATGTTGAAAGAGGTTATGGACTTACAGCTGAAGAAAGCATTATTTCCTATCACCTCCACGCTATCGGGCAGCACGATGGAAACCGCTTCGGTATTTCCCCAAAAAGCATTGGAAGTTACTCCGGTAACGGGAAGCCCTTTTATTTCCGCGGGTACCGATATTCTGTTGCTCTTGCCGTGGTACTTGGTAATGTGAATCTCTTCCCCGTTAATTATATTTATAGAAAATAGATTCTCCTTGGTGTCCGCACAGGAAACGGAAAATGTCGCCACGAGAACCAGCACAAGTACAAACATTACCGCTTTTACATATCTTTTCATATCGCTTCGCATGATACAGTTTACTGCTGTTCACACTCCTCCTATCTCACCATGTTAAATATATATATCACAAATGTGAGCATATTGTCATCAAAATCCGGATAAACGAAATTTCTATGAAGGGAAATTATATGAAAAAATAGACTTTTTTCTGCTCCGATGATATAATCCGATATTAATAATATTCTGAACGGGGAGGTGTCGACATGAGAAACGCGATATTGATTAAGGACTGCACACTGAAAAACTGTGAGACCGATAAAGCTTTGAATATAAGCTTCAAGGAAAAACTGGAAATTGCCAGACAATTGGAAAACATTAATACCGATATAATCGAGACAGGTTTTGCGGACACGTCCCAGGGAGCTTTTATTGCGGTAAAAACCATCGCATCCAATCTGAAAAAGAGTATACTATGCTGTCCCTCTCAGGCATTCAAGGCAAGTATAGATAAGACATACGAGGCAATAAAAGGAGCGGTCAGACCGCGCATACACATTTCGCTTCCGGTATCCTCGGTAAATATGGAATATCAGTTGCATATGAAGAAAAACCAGGTTGTGGAGACGGTCAGGCAATCGATATCCTATGCAAAAACCCTTTTCAGCGATGTGGAGTTTACGGCACTGGATGCTACCAGAAGCGATAGAGATTTTCTCATTGAAATAATCAATACTGCTATGGATGCCGGTGCCACTACCGTAGGGGTGGAAGATTCGGTGGGACACATGCTGCCTGACGAAATGCATTCCTTTTTAACCGATCTCATAAAATCAATAGGCAGAGATAACATAGCCTTTTCTTTCAGAGCAAAAAATGAGCTGGGAATGGCGGTTGCAAACACCTTATCGGCGATAAAGGCGGGAGTGCACCAGATAACCTGTGCCATAAACGGTACGGCAAACGATGCCAGTCTGGAAGAGACGGTTTCGGCGATACACACCCGGCAGGATGCAATGAATGTACAATGCAATATGCTGATAGATCAGCTTAACAGAGCTTCGGTACTGCTCTCGGGAATAACCGATATTAAAAACGGCAAGATAAGAGGCACCGCAGGCACCGGTCTGCATATATCCGAATCGGATCTTCTGGATAAGGAAATGGACTTCTACAGTTTCAGAACATTTGTGGAAAGGCTGGGATATACTCTGACCGAAAAAGACATTGAAAGAATATATGATATGTTCAAAGAACTCTGTGCCAAGAAGCAACAGGTCTATACGATGGATATAGAGGCTATCATAGGAAGAGAAGCCGTTCAGGTACCCAGAATTTATCGTCTGGACAGGTTTGTAATAAACAGCGGAAACAACATTACTTCCACCGCTTTTATACGACTGATGTATTACGAAAAACCCCTTGAAGGAGTGGGTATGGGAGACGGCCCAATAGATGCGGCATTTCATGTTATAGAGCAGATAATGGGCATGAATATCGAACTGTTCGATTTCAATTTAAAATCGGTAACCGAAGGAAAAGATGCCTTGGGTGCCGCTACCGTAAAGATACGCTATAACGGAAAGATACATGTCGGAAGAGGTTTATCGACCGACGTGATAGAATCCTCCATATTGGCATATATAAATGCGGTCAATAAGATGCTTTTTGAGGAAGGTATACAATGAAGTATGCGTTTTACACGGCGAACCGGAATAATTTAACATGGAAAGAAGCAATTACCACGGCAAAAGACTTAGGATTCTCCGGTATAGAAATAGGGGCCGGTTTGCTTGATGCGCAGCCTTTTACTTCACAGTATATTTTAAGAACCGCCGAACAGCTGGCGAATCTTAATCTGGAAATATCCTGCTTTTCCTCTTCTTGCAGTCTTAACGATAGGGAAAAAAGAAAAGAAAACATACAGCAACTGAGAGAGCTCATAGATATTGCAGCCAGGATGGGTGCTTCATTTGTACGACTGCTGCCTGATGATGATATAATGCCCAACGACAGAGCTACCGACCAAGCGGTTATCTCGGCAATATCGGCAATATTGCCTTATGCCGAAAAAAAACATGTCATTCTGCTTATCGATACAATAGGCATATACTGCGATACCGACAGATTAAGAAAAGTACTGGAACATTTTGCATCGGACAACCTTGCCGCATTATGGAATGTCCATCATCCTTACAGATTTCACAACGAATCGGCGGAGAAAACCGTTCAGAACTTGGGTGCATACATAAAGTATGTCCACATGAAAGACTCGTTGATGAATGACGGTGCAGTGAAATTCACACTTATGGGTGAAGGCGATTTACCCGTGGATGAAATAATCCGGGCACTGAAATCGGTTAATTATGACGGATATATAGCCTATGAATGGATAACCGATCAGGATTCCGATCTGGACGAAGCGGATATAGTATTCCCCCACTTCATGAACTATATAACATCCAAATTTGAGGAAAATACAAAAGCAAATAAACTCTACTATAACAAAGCGAAAACCGGCCGTTTCGTGTGGAAAAAAGAACAGCTCATAGACTGCACATTCCCGCAACTTTTAGACAGGATGGTGGAAGAATTTCCCGACCAGTATGCTTTCCGATATACCACTCTGAACTATACCAGAACCTATTCGCAATTTCGGGATGATGTGGACACATTCGCCCGTTCGCTCATAGCATTAGGTGTTAAAAAAGGCGATCATGTAGCCGTGTGGGCAACCAACATACCCCAATGGTACATAACTTTCTGGGCAACCACCAAAATAGGGGCGGTGCTGGTTACGGTAAATACTGCATACAAGATACATGAAGCGGAATATCTGTTCCGGCAATCGGATACGCATACAATAGTAATGATAGAAGGACATAAGGATTCGCATTACGCAAAGATAGTAAAAGAACTCTGTCCCGAACTGGAAACTTCCCTTCCCGGACAACCTTTACGTATAAAGAGACTTCCCTTTCTGAGGAATATAATAACGGTGGACTTTTCCATGCAAGGATGCATAACATGGGAAGATGCTATGGATATGCATGTAAAAACCCCCGTAGAGGAAGTATACAGAAGAGCCAATTCCGTAGGTAAACACGATGTCTGCAATATGCAGTACACGTCGGGTACCACGGGATTCCCCAAAGGCGTAATGCTGACACACTACAACATAGTAAACAACGGTAAAAGTATAGGAGACCGTATGGATTTATCCACAGCCGACAGAATGATGATACAGGTTCCCATGTTCCACTGTTTCGGAATGGTCTTGGCAATGACAGCCTGCGTTACTCACGGAAGTACAATGTCGCCTCTTCCCTACTTCTCACCCCGGCCGGCACTCAATTGTATCAATCTGGAAAAGATAACCTGTTTCCATGGAGTTCCCACAATGTTCATAGCCATGCTGGAGCATGAGGACTTCAAGAAAACCGACTTTTCACACATGCGTACCGGCATAATGGCGGGAAGCCCCTGTCCTATCAAGGTAATGGAAGATGTGCAAAACAAGATGAATATGACCGAAATTACCATAGTCTACGGTCAGACCGAGGCTTCTCCAGGCTGCACCCAGAGTTCCACCGACGATTCCATTGAGTTAAGGGTAAATACCGTAGGTAAAGCGCTTCCCGGAATGGAATGTAAGATTGTAGATCCCGAAACATATGAAGACCTGCCCGACGGTACCGACGGAGAGTTTGTAGTAAGAGGATATAATATAATGAAGGGCTACTATAAAATGCCCAATGCAACCGCTGCAGCAATAGATAAAGACGGATGGCTGCATACCGGAGATCTGGCAAGAAGAAACAACGGCTACTATAAAATAACCGGCAGATTGAAGGATATGATAATAAGGGGCGGAGAAAACATATATCCCAAGGAAATAGAAGATTTCATATATACCCATCCCAAAGTAAAGGACGTACAGGTTATTGGGGTTCCCGACGAAGGCTACGGTGAAGAAATAATGGCAGTTGTAATATTAAAAGACAATGAAACCATGACCGAAAAAGACTTAAAAGATTATGTCCGCACCCATATGGCTAAACACAAAACTCCCAGGTATGTGGAATTTGTAGAGGAATTTCCCATGAATGCCGCCGGCAAGATACTGAAGTATAAGATGAGGGAAAATGCCATAGAAAAACTCAAACTCCAGAAAGCAAACGGCATAGTAACGGCATAACCGGAAAACAAATACATTAAATCGATATGATATAATTAGACTGGAAAAGCAGCATAAACTTTTTTATCAAACCTTCAGGAGAGAATAAAATGAAAGTGCTTATCATAGGAGCAACCGGCTTATTGGGAAGTGAAGCCGCCAGGGAACTGATAAAAAGAGGACACAGCGTAACAGGTATGGCTTTGCCGCCCGTACCCCAAGGAGCGGATATACCTGATCAGATGCAACTGATACTTAAAGATTGCATGTCTCTTAATATTGACGAACTGGCCTCAATTATGAAACAGTGTAACGGACTGGTATTTGCCGCAGGCGTGGATGAAAGAGTGGAAGGTCCCCCTCCTATATATGATATGTTCTACAGATACAATATAGTGCCGTTACAGAAACTTCTGCCTCTTGCCAAAGAGTGCGGAATAAAGCAGACCGTAATATGCGGTTCCTACTTCACATATTTCGACCGCACATTCCCCGAATGGGAACTGTACAAGCACCATCCGTATATAAGGAGCAGAGCGGATCAGGCAAAAATAGCTCTGGATTATGCCGATGAGAACTTTGCCGTATCCATTTTAGAACTGCCCTATATATTCGGTGCCCAGAAAGGCAGAAAACCGGTCTGGACATTCTTAGTGGAAATGATAAGAAAAATGCCGGTAGTGACCATGTACCCCAAAGGCGGTACCGCTATGATTACCGCAAGACAGGTAGGTCAATGCATAGCTTCCGCTCTGGAAATAGGAAAAGGCGGTCAGCTCTTCCCTGTCTGTACATATAACATGACATGGAAGGAAATGCTTGCAATGTTCCATGAGCATATGGGAATGCCCAACAGAAAGATAGTAACCGTACCCACCTGCTTTTTCAAAGCAAGTGTAAAGAAACTTGCAAAAAAACAAAAGGCTGCAGGACATGAGGGCGGATTGGATATGGTTAAATTCGTAAAAGTAATGACATATGAAGCTTACATGAGCGATTTCAATGCAAAAACCATATTAAGGGCTCGACCGGATGATATAAACAAGGCTATAGGCGAATCGGTACGGTTATGCTTAGACATATTGGACAGCAATACCCAAGTTGTCGACATGAAGGGCGAATAATTGAAGCAAGTAGAGCTGAATATAATTGATATATCATACGAAGGAAAAGGAATAGCAAGGAAAGATAACCTTGTCTATTTTACAGATAATGCTATTGACGGAGAAACGGTAACAGCAGAAGCGTATGAAACAAAACCTAAATATGTAAAAGCAAAAACAATACAAATACTCAAACCGTCAAAATACAGAACCGAACCGAAATGTGCTGTATACAATAAGTGCGGAGGTTGCAGCTTAAGGCATATGTCTTATGAAAGACAGCTTAAACTTAAGAAAGATACAGTAATAGCCAACTTGAAAAGAATAGCACACATCAACATAGCAGACATAACAATACACCAAAACCCTAAAACAGATTATTATCGCAATAAGGCGGAATATAAGATTAAGAACGGAAAGATAGGATTTTATGAGGATAAAAGCCATAATATCGTTACGCATGAGGAGTGCCTGCTTCTTAAAGAAGAGATTAACAATATAAAGAAAAGCATAGAGAAACATATTACAAAAGACATGACTGCGTTAACAATAAAAGAGGCTGATGACGGGTATATGGTTATAGCGGAAAGCGATAAAACTCTACCCGACAAACTGATTAATACTCTGAAAGAAAACAATAAAGTCATATCGGTATATCAAAGGAAACAAAACCTAAATATACAAATCTACGGAAAACAATACATAACCGACAGCTTATGCGGTCTGAAATTTCAAATATCACCGGACAGTTTCTATCAGGTAAACAAAATGCAGACAGAAAGACTGTATAACATAGCCAAGCACTATCTGAAAGCAGCAGATAAAAATAATAACTTAAAAGATAAAACAGTTTTAGACCTGTACTGCGGTATAGGTACAATAAGTCTTTTTATTGCAGACAGCGTAAAGTATGTGATAGGTGTGGAAATAGTGAAAGAAGCGATAGATAACGCTAAAAGCAATGCAAAACTTAATGCGATAGAAAACTGTCAATTTATTCACGCCGATGTAAATGATGCAATCTTGCAGATTGAATATGACATACTTATCGCGGATCCTCCGAGAAAAGGATTGGATGATTCGGTTATACAGGCTATCAGACAAAAGAAACCGGAAAACATAATATACATATCCTGTAACAGCTCTACACTTGCAAGAGATATAGGTCAATTAAGCGACCTCTACTCCCTGTCCGAAATAGAAGCTGTGGATATGTTCAGCCATACAAGTCATGTTGAGACGGTAGTATTGATGTCAACGGTGGATAAATAGAGGGCTGAAAGTACCTGCAAATAAAAGGGTTTCCAGACATTGAACTTTTCTTTTGGCTGTTTAGCCTGAAGTGTCAATGTAAGGAAACCCTTATTTTTATTGTTTGCGGGAACATATCAACTGCCATGAAAATATAGAGTTGAGTTACCAGATTAGATAACCGCCTTCTTTACAGGGGGTTGAGGAAATAGGATAGATGATATTATTGTTGATTTGTAGCAGTTTTAATGGTAATATATAAACTATAAGCAATTAACTAAATGCTTATAACATTACGCTTAGAGTTTACATATGGAGGTGATAATGTGGCTG
>DUPQ01000084.1 GCA_012838235.1 Clostridiaceae bacterium | reverse complement strand
TTAATTGATTTTTTCCACAGTTATCTTATGCTATAATATCATTATTATTACATCGGGGGAAAAATAAATGAAACTCAAACTGAATTACAAAAGGACGTTTCTTGTGGGACTTGCTTTCATGTCGATATGCATGTTCTGGCAGATGTATGATTTTGTCATACCGCTTATTCTAACCAATAAATTTCAAATGAGGGTGGATTTAGCAAACGCCATAATGGCTTTGGATAACGTTTTGGGATTATTCATGCTTCCGCTTTTCGGGGTTTTAAGTGACAAGGTCAATACAAAAATAGGCAGAAGAATGCCGTTTATTCTGGTCGGTACCGCAGTAGCGGCAATATTTACCGTTGTGCTGCCTATAGCGGCAAACTCCAATAATCTTGTGCTTTTCATGATTGCTCTGTGTTTGGTGCTGATAGCTATGGCAACATACAGATCACCGGCGGTAGCTCTTATGCCGGATGTTACCGCAAAGCCCGTACGATCGCAGGGAAATGCCGTCATAAATCTTATGGGTACATTGGGCGGTACTATAGTTTTGGCACTGAAGATGATTATCAAGCCGGGTGAAGGATGGGATTATTCCACTTTCTTCATAGTGGTAGCTTCCATGATGGTTATAAGTGTAATGATTCTTTTTGTTACCGTAAACGAGAATAAGTACAGAAAAGAAATGGAAGACATAAACTACGGTGATCCCATAATAGAAGAGCCCGGCCCTGAAGTAACTGAAGAAAAACCGGACAAACTTCCCAAGGATGTCAGGAAAAGCATGATACTGCTTCTTGCATCTATCTTCCTTTGGGTATTCGGTTACAATGCCGTCACAACGGCTTTCTCGCAGTACGTAGTTAACTTCTTTAATTTACCGGAAAGTCTTGCCGCAGGTTTCCTTATGGTGGCAACGGTAACCGGATTTCTTACCTTTCTACCGGTTTCTTATCTGACGGCAAGAATAGGACGAAGAAAGACCATATTGGGCGCTTTGGCTTTAGGAATAATTCTGTTTACCATATCGTTTTTTATTAAGGAATTTACCTTCTTTGCCAATTTCCTTTTTGCAGGTGTAGGTGTTGTGGCAGGCTCCATTACCGTTAATACACTGCCTATGGTTCTGGAAATGAGTAAAGGTTCCACAATAGGAAGATATACAGGCTATTATTACACATGTACCATGAGTGCACAGATACTTACTCCTGTATTAATGGGAAGACTGTTCTATCTTATCGGTTATCAGATTCTGTTCCCGTATGCCACACTGTTCCTTATTCTTTCCTTCATAACCATGCTTTTCGTTAAGCACGGAGACAGTAAGCCCCAGGTTAAGAAAAATAAATTGGAACAGTTTGATGTGGAGGATTAACAATGGAATGGTTAATCGCGGCGGTAATGCTCATTATCATCTGGATGCTTATGATATGGCCTTCCGACTATATCAAAGAGGAAAAAAATAAGCTTGGAAAATACCTCTATGCTCACAGAGGTCTGCATAACGACGAAAAAGGTATACCGGAAAATTCCTTAGCCGCATTTGATGCGGCTTGTGTTGCCGGTTACGGAATGGAACTGGATATACAGTTTTCCAAAGACATGCAGATTGTGGTATTCCATGATGACGATTTAAAAAGAATGTGCGGAGTGGATAAGAAGGTCAATGAACTGACTTACGAGGAGCTTTCGCAGTTATCGCTTAAAGGTACACAGGAAAGAATTCCTCTTTTTACCGAAGTCTTGAAGCTTGTTGACGGCAGAACTCCGCTGGTGGTGGAATTAAAGACCTGCAGGAAGTATAAAGAGCTTACCGAAGAGACATATAAAATATTGAAAAGCTACAAGGGCGATTATTGTGTAGAGTCCTTTAATCCCATGATTGTCCGTAAATACTCTAAGCTGGATCCCACTGTCTTAAGGGGCCTGTTAATGACCAATTATATTAAATTCGGAGGAGTTAACAAGGTATTGGGTTTTCTTCTTCAGGAGATGCTTTTCAATTTCATTGCCCGTCCGCAGTTTATTGCCTGTGACCATAGAGCATTGAGTATATGGGGTGTAAATGTTGTCAGGTTCATATTCCGACCGGTTATGGCAACATGGACCATTCGCAATGAGGAGGAATTCGAGAAGGTTAAGAGTTTCGATATAGTTATATTCGAAGACTTTCTTCCCGATCCTGAAAGATGTGAGTTGAATTAAGTATAATATTGAAGATTAGTGTGGTTGTAGAAGGAGTGCCGCGAATGAATAAGAAGATATTGATTTTTCTGTTATGTATAACAGTTATATTGTTACTTGTATCTTGTGATAAACCGAGAAACAATCAAGAAAACAACAACCCTATTGTTGCAGAGAATATAGATGAGCAAGGCAATAACCGTATAGTCATAAAAAGAATAGACGGAAGCAGTCCTCTGAAAATGTCCAATGAATATGCGGATAGAATCATAAAAGACGAAGGATTATATAGAAATGAAATAAGTAAAGTTATAATATCCA
>DUPQ01000083.1 GCA_012838235.1 Clostridiaceae bacterium | reverse complement strand
TGAGCAATGCCCTCTTCTTCCATCACTCCTGCGGCTCGGTATACAGGCTGTTACCCGCAATAATAGACATGGGAGTGGATATACTGAATCCCATTCAACCGGGAACTGCAGATATGGAACCGGAAAAGTTAAAAGGCGAATTCGGTGATAAACTGGTTTTCTGGGGAGGCATTGATGAGCAGAATCTTTTATCCAAAGCCACCGTTGAAGAGGTTAAAAAAGAAGTGCGGAGAGTATCGGATATACTAAGTGAAAACGGAGGCTATATTTTGGCTTCCTCTCATAACGTACAACCGGATGTGCCTGTAGAGAATATAGATGCAATGCTTACGGCATTCAGATAACACATGCCTTATTTTGCCAATATTGTCACTAAAACGGATATATGTTAATATGCATGTGTACTTTTAAGCGATAATGGAGATAACTTTTCACGAAACAAGAGTCTTGGAACACGGAGAAGTAATGTTTATATTTCTAAGCCTGATAGACAATGAGCAGGACAAAAGAAAATTCGAAATTCTGTATAGCCTATATTATAAAAGAATGTTTTATGTTGCTAAGAACATCCTACATGATGTGCATGAAGCGGAAGATGCTCTCCAGAATGCCTTTATATCCTTAGCCGCCAACATAGATAAGGTTGATGATATTAGTTCTAAAAGTACACTTTCTTTTGTTTTGACTGTTGCAAGAAATGCGGCTATTGACCTGCTAAGGAAGAGAGATGCTATAATTTATATTGATGATGACTTTTTTTCACATGAACGCGACATTGATATCTCCGATATAATTGTATCTGAAGAAGAATTCAACAATGTTGTCGCTGCAATACAAAAACTGCCTGACAAATACAAAGATGTACTTAATTTGCATTATATAAACAACTTTACCGTCAAGGAAACAGCATCATTGTTGTCGAGAAAGGCGTCAACAATAAAAAAACAGATTACAAGAGGTAAGAAACTGCTCGTGAAGCATTTACAGGAAGAAGGTATCATGGAATGAACAAGACAAAATATACATTACGCAATGCCTTTATAGAAGCGGAAAGAATTCGATTATCCGAAATACCCGAAGATTCGGACATAAATTGGGTTCCGTCTTCGAGGTTTAAAAAAAGGATAAAAAGAATTATAAAATACAGCAATAATGATTCTTTGTTTTTGCTCAGCAACTCGTTCAAAAAAGCTGTCGCTATTGTTGCGATGATAATACTGTTATTAGGTTTCTCATTAAACACGGCAGCGGCAAAACAATCTTTAGTCCGGTTTGTTGTTACGGTATATGAGAATTATACAAATTTTTTCTTTGATGTTGAAGAAAAGGAACCTGATATTCCGAAAACAATTGAAGAAAAGTATACGATAACTGCCGTACCGGAAGAATATATGCTTTCTTCTACAAATGAAATGGAAGTTCTGCACCAATTGATTTGGACAAACGAAAAAGGCGAAAGCATACTCTTCAGCCAATATATTCTGCAAAAAGTCAGTTTAACTTTGATGACCGGAGACTCTCCATATAAATATATAAAGATTGGGACGCATACAGCTTTTTACTCAACAAAGAGAAATATGCAGACTGTTATATGGGATAACGGTAAATACCTTTTCACTATAAAGTGCACAACTTCTATTCCATATAAAGACTTAATACATATTGCAGAAAGTGTAGCTGAAAAATGATAACTCTTTTAAAAATGTTTGCAAAATCCGTACTTGTCCTTCCTCTTCTTTTTACTATATATAATGTAGGGCAAAACTGCAGACAACAAGGTAACGGAGGTAATAAATGAAAGAAAGAAAGAAAAGCAAGTGGTTATTAACAATACCTGCCATGCTGCTTGTTCTTTTACTAAGCTTATGTTCGGCTCTTTCCTGCGGAATATGGTGTTCTGCAAAAAATTGTATAACCGAGACTCTGGAGGAATATAAATCGTTAGCTTGGTTAAAGGAAAGCGAATTTCTTCCTAACAGTAAATATTACACCCAACTCTACCCGTACTGCCTGCTACAAAAAGTACATACTCTCGCTGACTCATCCTCATATGCAGATTCAGTTGATATTCGGTTTCAATGCATGGCTCATGCAGGACTGAATACCGTAGTGTCCGATGAATGCGGCGTTTCCGTTCATTCCTCTGTTGATAAACCATACAAGGACTCTGTAATAGTAGGAACATGTGAAGCGATAGAATTCAAGAGTATATCGCAGACAGAAAAAAGCTCCGGCAATATATCGCATTTCGGATATATCGCTACCATTAAAATAGATAAAAACTTATCTCCTGTACTTGATCCCGACTATCCTTACTCGTATGTAAGGGTAATGTCTTCGCAGATAATGGCGGACTTCAGCCACTTCTTTGTTGTCGGGTCTAAATACATAATTAACGGGGCTGTTTCCTATCTCCATACCCCTTTCAAGGAAGATCAGGCTCCGTACTTTACCATGGCGGAAACGGATTTTTTACCTCCGGTGACCGAAATAAAGTTTGAGGAATATATGTATGAAAAGATTGGCGTGCCGAAAGGAACGAAGATAATCACATTGCATGGCAGACCTCGTGATCTTACATATTGTTATTTAGCCGCATATACTGATTTGTCATATCTTTCTTATGCAAAAATAGATAATTCTTTGGAAGAGTTCCTTTCTTCCGATGAGAATAGCACATGGAACACAATAATAGCAGACAAAAAAACGGCAAAGGAATCCGTAAAGATAGTAACCGCCAACAATATTAGAAACATTCCTCATTTTCAAAGCGGCAGAGCATATATTACACAAGGAGTCCCTTTTACCGAAGAAGATTATATGTCCGGTAAAAAGATTTGCCTTATTAGTGAACAACTTGCAAAGAGCAACGATATTAAGATAGGGGACGTCTTGGAACTGAGATTCTGGAATATAGGATATGAACTTCAGACACCTCCCTCGGGAGCATCCTGGTCCCCGAAAACTGAAGGATGTAAGAGTGCCTTGTCGGACAGTGAAAATTATACCGTTACGGGCATCTATACAGATAATAACGGATGGGACACGCAATGCTACGACTATACCCCTAATGTCGTTTTTGTACCTGAACTATCAGTAAACGATTTAGTAAAGGCACAACCTTCACTGACCGTTTTCGATAACGATAAATATACCGGTATACCTGATTCAAGGACATATATTCTTAAAAACGGGAAAGCATCAGCCTTTGAGGCCGAGATGGAAGCGTTGGGATATGGAGGAAGGTTCTACTATTACGAAAAGGATGTTTCTTTTCTTCCTTATCTATATTCTTTATCAGACAAATCCCAAAGCTTCTCCTATACCTTTACCGTTGCTTTTGCGGTAGTTGTCATTGTCATGGCTATATATGCTTTCATAAGAAACATCCTAAGTACCGATAAAAAGCCGCATATGCGTGCAATTCTTACTGTCATCATAATAGTAGCCGCTTCCATCCTTATAAGTGCAGTTATATGCATTTCTTTCTACGGCAGTGTTATCATCGCCACAAATGAATATATAACATTAGAAACAGTAAACGAACAATTATTGAAGGCCGATCCTTTTCTTTCGGTTCCGTCAGCTGCGACTATGCAGGTAAAACTTAATGTTGCTCCTGTCTCACTTCTTGTAATATACGCCATCCAGGTCGGAATACTTCTGCTCATTCTCGGCATATCATCTGCATTATGTGCCATAAGTGAAAAAAGGATGAAGAGAGTAAGACACCTTACAGATTAAGTCAAGATACAATAATAAAAGATAAAAGAAAAGGTAAATGAGTAGAGAACTCAAATACTTTCACACAAAATATATTCACTAAAAACAACTGAAATTATAACTTTCTCAAAAAGTTTCTGATTTTTGTCCACCCCCGGTCCTTTTTTTTCGTTATATATAGTGTAAAGCCAACTAAAAAACAAATCATCGGGAGGCATTAAGTGAAAGAAAAAAAGAAAAGCAAATGGCTATTAAGGACATCCGTTATGTTGCTTGTTTTTTTGTTAAGCTTATGTTCCGCTCTTTCTTACGGGATATGGAGCTCAGCGAAAACCTGCATAAACAAAGCTATGGACGGAAAAATATCTTTAGCCTGGCTGAAAGAAAGCGAGTTCCTGCCTAACAGTAAATCGGCTACCCAAGCTTATCCGTACAGCATGCTGCAGGAAGCATATACTGCTGCCGACAGTTCATTGAATGTAGATTCGGTCGATATCAGGTTTCAATGCATGGCTCATGCCGGAGTGAATACCGTGGTATCCGATGAGTACGGTGTTTCCGTTCTTGCATCTGTAGACAAGCCGTACAAGGATGCCGTAATTGTGGGAACTTGCGAAGCTATAGAATTCAAAAGCACATCAAAAGTAACCGACAGTGACGGCGTGTCGGTACCGTATTTCGGTTATGTTATTACACTTAAGATAGATAAAAACTTATCTCCTGTTCTTGATTCCGACTACCCTTATTCATACATGAGGATAACATCTTCTCAGGTTATGGAGGATTTCAGCGATTTCTTTATTGTCGGCTCTAAGTATATAGTCATAGGAACGGTATCCTATCTCAACACGCCTTTTGAAGAAGATCAGGCTCCTCTTTTTAATATGGCAAGTTCGGATATACTGTTACCTACAACCGACATCAAGTTTGAAGAACATATGTATGAAAAGATAGGTGTACCTAAGGGAACAAAGATATCTTACAGACGCTCCTATTATGACCTTACATCATGCTATCTTTCCGCATATACCGATTCTTCATTTCTTTCTTATGCAAAAATAGAAAATTCTTTGGAAGAGTTCCTTTCTTCCGATGAAAACAGCAGATGGAATAATATCAATACAAGTAAGAAGACGGCAAAGGAATCGGTAAAATTAGTCACAGTAAATAACATTGAAAGTGTTCCTCTTTTCAGAAGCGGCAGAGCATATATTACACAGGGAAACTCTTTTACCGACAAAGACTATTCTTCCGGTAACAAGGTTTGTCTCATAAGCGAACAGCTTGCAAAGAGTAATAATATCAAAGTCGGGGATGTTTTGGATATGACATTATGGAATGCCGGATATGACCTTCAGACAGGTCCTTTAGGAGCATCGTGGTCAACCAAACCGTATAGCAACAAACATGCATTATCGGAAAAAGAGGGTTATACGGTTACGGGCATCTATACCGATGATGACGCATGGAATACACAATGCTGCGCCTTTACCCCCAATACCGTATTTGTACCGGATTCTTGTATTGGTGATTCTGTAAAGACATATTCTTCACTGACCGATTTGGGCAGTGACAGATATACCGGCATGCCCGATTCAAGGACATATATTCTCAAAACAGGTAAGGCATCCGATTTTGAGGCTGAGATGGAAAAAGCCGGATACGGAGGAATGTTCTATTACTGTGAAAACAGCGCTCCTTCCTTACCTTATCTCAATTCCCTGTCGGATACATTCCGAACAGTAACATATATTTCCACATCTGCTTTTACATTTTCAATTTTGATTATAGCCATATATGCCGCTGTTAAAAACATAGAAAAAACCGATAAGAAAAAACGACTGCGTACGGTTCTTACGGTTATCATAATCTCTGTTATTTCTATTGCAGTAAGTGCGGTTATATCTCTTTCTTTTTACGGTATTGTGATTAATGCTGCGAATAAATATATTTCATCGGAAACAGTTACCGAACAAATCTTAAAGACCGAACCTACACTGCCTACTTCCGACATAAAAACGGAACAATCGATAATTGACACCGCTCCTACTCCTTTACTTATGGCATTTGCCGTTCAGACGGGAATACTTCTTCTTGTTCTTTGCATATCGTCAGCATTATGCTTTGTTGTAAAAGGTGAACAAAAGAAGAAAAGAATACCGTACAGATTAAAAAAAGGTGATGGAATAAAAGGCGGTATGCCTGCCGTACTGTGGTACAGTATTGCACAGTCCGCAAGGTCCACTGTAATGGTACTTCTTATGACAGTGCTTGTAACACTCTCCGGCATATTTATGTTCTTAAGTGTAAGCACATGGATAACGGCAAAAAGAAGCATATCCGAAGCGGAAAATGCATACACGACTATTGCCGTAGCTGCGGAAAACGAATTTGTAAAAGGAATAAGTCCTTTCAAAAGTGCGATATATGATTACAGTTCACTTGCAGGTATATATGAAACTGCGGAGAAATCCGAGCATGTAAAATATGTCGATATTCGCGATAGATGCATGGCGCATAGTAATGCTATAAAAACGATATCGTCGGGAATGGTAGACGAATATACTCCCATAGGCGCTGTAGATTACCCCTATGATCTTTCCGTTATAGTAGGCACATGTGTAAATGTAGAGTATAGCAAATCCGGTACGGCAACCGTTTCCGATGATGTTTTAGACGGTACTGTAATTATGTGTATGGTAACATTGGAGCTGGACCGTGACCAATCTTTCGTACTCAGCGAGGACTTTACATTCAGCAGATATATGAAAGTTTTTGCATATGTCTTTGACAACGATCTCAGTGACGGATTCAAGGTCGGCGATAGATACATTGTCTACGGCTCAAAAGGCTACACACAGCACCCCAGAAACGAAATGTATAGGGATAGCCCTGTAGGCATTTATCCTGAAAACCTGTTGCGTGACAGCAGGTATAATCGTGTTGCGGATAAATATGAATATGTTAAGTTTGAGCCCTACATGCATAAATTATTAGGAACCGACAGCAGCACTACCATACACACACGTGATTCTAAAGGACAAAGTATCAGAATGAAAATAGAGGACTGCTATTTTCGCACATACAAAGATGACGCATACATGACATATGCAAGGCTTGACGGTACACTCGAACAGTTTTTGTCTTCCGATAAAGGGCAAAAATGGAAGAAGCATATAGAGGAATGTAAAACAACAGTAACTTCACTCAAGATGAATTTTACAGGGAATCTTAACAGTGTACTGCTTTTCAACCAGAATCTTGCATACATCACCGAGGGTAGGACCTTTACAAAAGAAGAATACTCGGAGGGAGCAAAGGTATGCATCATAAGTGCAGAGACCGCAAAGCACAGCGGTATAAAAGTGGGAGATAAAATAGATTTCAAATTCTGGTCAAACGGCTGTAATATTACTAAGGATTACGCTCAACCTATATGGGTACATAATTCCTTCGTTGACGGATGTGACTTCATTGATGAAGGATCTTTTGAAGTCATAGGCATATACAAGGCCGAGAATGTATGGAGTACAAACGAGTTCTTTTTAACCCCCAATAACGCTTTTGCACCTAAAGGGTCAATAAAGGGACAAATTGAGTATAACCTTCCCAAATATGTAGCTTATAGTTTTGATGAGAAAGTGGGCAGACCTCTTATTTCCGCACGCGGTACCTATCAAAGCCTTCCCAATACCCGCTCGTTTGTCATTAAGCCCGGTCATATTGAGGCTTTTGAAAAAGAGATGGAATCGTTGGGATACGGAGGAATGTTCTACTACTATGACCAGGGGTTTTCAGCGATAGCATCGGTTCTTAACTCTCTTAAGGAAAGCACAGCACTTCTTATGTATATATCCGTTGCTGTATGGATAGTGGTAATGTCGGCATTCTTTATCATAATGACTTCCAGAGCCGGAAAGACTGCAGGAATAATGATGTCTTTGGGAATGAAGAGAAATCAGATATTTATGCATATGTTTACAATGTTTATGTGCATCATTCTCATATCCGGTATTGTTAGCGGAGCTATAGGATACGGTATGTATGATAATATTGTGGGGAAAATATATCAGGAAGCAAAAGAGGACAATGTAAATCTTGATTTCAGCAGTTTCAAGACCGACCAAACCATATCCGGCACATATGA
>DUPQ01000011.1 GCA_012838235.1 Clostridiaceae bacterium | reverse complement strand
TGCCGTCAATGCCGGTGCCGGTATGATTCACGGTACTTTTACGGGAATAGGAGAGCGGTGCGGAAATGCCGACCTTTCTATAATATTGCCCAATCTGAAACTTAAGATGGGTTATGAATGTAACGGAGATATTTCACAACTTTATTCGGTAGCCAGAAGAATTGCCTATATATCCAATACACAGATCGATAATAACAGACCGTATGTCGGAAAATCCGCATTTGCACATAAAGGCGGTATGCATGCCGACGGAGTACTGAAAGTGCACAGCAGTTTTGAGCATGTGGATCCCGAATCGGTAGGTAACAAAAGAAAGTTCTTAATGAGTGAAGTTGCGGGCAGAAGTACGCTTATTACGAAAGCTTCCGCAATAGTGCCCAATCTTACCAAAGATTCGAAGGAAGTATCAAAGATATTGGAAAAACTCAAGGAAATGGAGCACTACGGGTATCAGTTTGAAGCTGCGGATGCATCTTTTGAGTTACTTGTCAAGCGAACCGTGGGATTGTATAAGCCGCATTTCCATCTTGTTCTGTACAAAACAATGAGTGAATTTCCCGTACCTACGGGAGGAATGCCCGCTTCGGCAACCATAAAAGTGGAAGTTGACGGCAAAGAAGAGATAACGGCGGTAATGGGAAACGGTCCGGTAAACGCATTGGATCTGGCATTGAGAAAGTCGTTAACCGTATTTTTCCCTGCCATTAAAGAAATACAGCTCATGGACTATAAGGTGCGCGTACTGGAAGAAAACAGTACTACAGCGGCTAAAGTAAGGGTACTTATCGAAACATCCGACGGCAAGAAGAGTTGGTCGACAATAGGAGTATCCAACGACATAATTGAAGCAAGCCTTATAGCCTTGGTGGACTCTATAGAGTATAAGCTTTCGATGAACGAATAAGATTATAAAATAGCACTACCGCATTTTCCGCAGAATCTGGTGCCCGGTTTAAAGGGTGTACCGCAGTTTTTGCATACGTTTAACGGCGGTAAGGTTGCAGATGTTGCAGGTGCTCCGCATACTCCGCAGAATTTGGCTCCGGGTTTGAACGGGGTATTGCATCTGGGACAAACATTGGACGCCGCTGCTGTTGAAGCACCGCAGTAAGCACAGAATTTTGCTCCCGCAACCAGCGGATTATTACATCTGGGACAGGTATTGGACTGCTTAGGGGTAGCGGGTTTTCCGCATCCGGCACAGAATTTCGCTCCCGGTACAAGTGCCGCACCGCAGTATGCACAGGAAACGGAAGCACTCTGCACTTTTGGAACCTGCGCACCGCAACCCGAACAAAACTTTGCATTTTCTTTCAATAATGTACCGCATTTAGAACAATTCATAAGCTCCCCCTTGTAATCAAAACATTCTTAATACAATTATTTTAACAGATTTCAACTTGAATTCAATATCCATGAGCATTACGAAAAGTCCGATAGGCACGCTTTGCCTTTCAAAATGTTCGTTGTATATAGTTTAACTCAGCATTTCTTCGGCATAACATATTTGTCTTTTCAGTTTATCCTTTTTTTCAAAGAGTTCCGTAACAGTGTTGATAGTCTTCTTTCTTTGCTGCTCCATTTCCTGCTTGATCCTTGCCTCTTTCTTCATCAGATGCTTATGTATGAAATATGAAACAAAGGAAATTGCCGAAATGACAAATCCGGCTATGGAAATTCCGGTTAAGACTCCGACTTTACCTAATATACCGGCCATTAACAATAATACGGAAACAGCAGTGAGTGTGATTATAAAAGGAAGCGTAGTACTTCCGCATTTTCTGGCATGATTGTTATACCTTAAATCCGATTGTTTGATTTTGACTGCTAACATACTGATTGTGTTTTGCAGGTTAAATGTTTCCGCTTCCGTTATCTTTAACTGATGTGCCCACTGCTCTTTATCCAAAGACAGTTGGCTGTGAAACTTATAAACACCCTGATTATATGTTCTCCATGTCTGCTCCAACTTATCTAAAATGTCGGCAGGAGCAACATTAAATGTACAATTGACAAAATGCTTTATATCCTCTACATCCGTTCTGCTTATTTCCAGGGTACCGAAATCATCTGTTTTTACACGAACTAATCCCCACCAGCCCCTGTAATCACCGGGAGCATCGTTGGCAACACTGTGGAACAGCTCATGTGCTTTGTCAACTTTATTGTGTTTCTTGAAAAATATTTCCGCATTTTTAAGACGTATTTCTATAGATTTCTCGTCATGAATATGTACATCGGCTTTTTCTATTTTATATTCATAGTATGTTTTGTAATTGATAATGGCTTTCTCGGTTACAAAAGCGGTATTGCAGTTGGGGCATATTGCTGCATCCTTGGTACTGTCAATTTGCAGATTTGCCCCGCATTGGGTGCATTTTGCGGCTACTAACGGCATAGGAAACTCCTTTATTTATCATTTTGAGTGTATACAATTGCTGTCAAATTGTCAACAAAAAGCCACTGTTATAATGACTGCTTATTGTCTGTTTTAACAATGTGAAAATGTGTTATTAAAAAAGAACCGCTCTGCTGAACGGTTCTTTCGTGTATTATCTCTTGTCAATCAGATTATGGCCTGTAATACAAAGTTGAGTATGAACAAGGCCGAAGCAACCCATAATACCGGTGATATGTCTTTAAACTGTCTCTTGCAAACTTTGACTATCAGGTAGAAAATGAAGCCCATTGCAATACCCGTTGTGATGGAGTAGGCAAGTGCCATGAATATACCTGCAAAGAAAGCCGGTATTGCTTCTTCCAGTTCCGACCATTGAATTTCCTTGAATGAGGAAAGCATCATTATACCTACTACCACAAGTGCGGGAGCAGTTGCCGCTCCGGGAATGGAACTGATAAAGGAAGCAAAGAATGCGCTTAATGCAAAACATATTGCAACTACAACACTCGTAAGACCGGTACGTCCGCCGACTGCTATACCTGCCGCACTCTCCACATAAGTGGTGGTGTTGGATGTGCCGAATATAGCTCCGATGGATGTTGCGGTTGCGTCTGCAAATAAGGCTTTGTCCATTTTGGATTTGAATCCCGAGCTGGATTCCATTGCTTTTTCGTCTTCTTCACTGAATATTCCCGTCTGACGTCCCGTTCCGATAAATGTTCCTATCGTGTCGAAAGTATCGGACAAGCTCATTGCGAAAATTGTAATAAGAACAATGGGCAATTTTGAAACATCGGAGAACAGTGAACCCAGTCCCTCTTTTGTGAATATAACGCCGAGTGTTGTAGGTAACACATTAACGGCATCAATGAAACTTACTTTGTCCGCAGATGTTGTTACTCCTAACGGAATACCGATAAGTGTTGCGGCTACTATTCCGATAAGTATTGCACCCTTTACCTTGAGCAGAAGAAGTACTATCGTAAGAACAAGACCTATAATAAATACATATATAGCGCCCGTATTAATTACCGACATGGACGGTACTCCGGCACCGAAATTAATGGCACCTACATTCAATAATCCGATGTAAGCGATGAATATTCCGATACCGCCGCCGATAGCATTCTGAAGGCTCTTCGGTATGGCTTTTATAATATGCTTACGAATTTTAGTTACCGTGATAAGTATGTTTATTACTCCGCAGATGAAAACCATGGACAATGCATGTTGCCATGAAAAACCGTAAGTAAAACATACGGTAAATACGAAAAGAGCGTTTAACCCCATTCCGGGAGCCTGTGCATACGGAACATTGGCAACAAGACCCATTATCAGTGTACCGATTATCGACGCAATAATGGTTGCAAGGAAAACAGCTCCCCATTCCATTCCTGCCAGCGATAACATTGCCGGGTTAACAGCGATAATATATGCCATTGTAACGAATGTTGTCAGACCCGCCAAAATCTCTGTTGACACTTTTGTGCCATTTTCTTTGAGCTTGAACATTTTTTAAATCCCCCTTTTGAATTTAATATACTGCAAGTATATTATATGGTGATAAATTGTCAATATAAAAGACGTAAAAAACAATTCATTTTTTTAAAATTCCACAATATGTAGTTATATGACATAGTCAAAAACGATACATATTGATTTTTGCTGTACTCAATGAAATTTGCGGTTGTACAGAGGATTTTTCTTTAAAAAATTTTTGAAAACAGAAAAAGACCGTAACTCCTGTGAAGTTACGGCCTTAGGTTTTTACAACAAATCGGATTATTGTCCTCTTGCGTTAAAGTCCTGACAGATATAGTTCATTGCAATGGAAAGTCTATGCAAATAAATGAAAGGTCCCACTATAATAAGTGATCCTAATACACCCCAAAGCCAATATGTATTGGCATTGAATGTGTAAGCTATGTTCCTGTGAGCAAGAGCCCAACCGACACGATTACTCATTTTATGTATCCAGACTATACCGCCTATTCCTGCTGTAAGAGGAGCTATCAACAGTGCCAAAAGAACAAAGTGCATTGTTTTCTTACCGTCATACGGAGAACAGGTAGTGTTCAGATCCCTGCCTACCTTGTAAAAATATACAATACCGTATATTCCGAGTGTGACGATACTGAGGAGAATAAATCTTCCTAAACTTCTATTTGTTTGTAGTGGTGTTACTTGCATTACATATACCCCTTTTGTTATTTTATATAACCACCTGTTTATACTAAAAGTATACGTTTATTAAAAACTTGTGTCAATGTTTTTACACAATTTTCCGTTATAGTCCCAATCTTCGCAATGAATGTATAAAATACAGCATTGTGGAGGAATACCAGTTACCGCAAGATGAAGGCTCTCCCGTAATGGGGTGAAGTTCCTGCCCGAAATTCAGTTTATCGGTCAGGCACCATGCCGTTATCCATTTTTTCATGTTGTCTTCCAGTTGCTCGGAGAAACCGTATTTATCCATCCATCTCAATGACCGAAGAGCTACCAGTCCCTGTGAATAAAAGCCCCATGAATTACCTTGTCTGTTCTGTATCCATAACGGGTCGGATATGGAAACCGCGGGGTAGGGGTAAGGAGTTTTGAATTCTTCAGTATTGTCAAGGTATTTGCTGAAAATACTTTTAGCCATATCTACATCCAATACATTTTCACAGAACAGATTGGTTATTGAAATTGATTTACACTTTATTTTATTCCCGTGCCTGTCGACATCATAAAAAAAGTCATCCTGCTCGTCATAACATATCTCCAGTATTTTTTTCTTGACCTCACGTGCGGCTTGTTTCCAATCATGAGCTTCCTGCTCAAGTCCCAGTTTTCCGGCCATTACCGCAAGTGCCGTCTTAGAGCCGTAAAAAACCGCATTCATGTCGGGTGTTATGTGAGGAAGCGAGTGGTCGTCATGCGGGTAATCCTTTGCATCTTCGGAGATGTTGCCTTTATACTTAATATTTGCAAACCTTCCGCTGTTATCATGTCCCGTGTCAAATCCGCAGAACATTTCAATCAGACCGGTTTTCATGGTCATTCTGTTTTGGGTAAGCCAGTTATCCCACTTTTTGCATCTGTCATAACACTCCGCCAGAAGTTCCATATTATTATTCTGTATGCATGTCTCCAAGCACAGTCTGGCAAAGGACAGACATTCCTGAATCTGGCTGTATCCTATCTTGTTCTTGAATTTGTTACCTTTCTCGGGATCTATTACATAGCAGGGGAACTGTCCGTCGGGTTTTTGCCTGTCCAGAAACAGCCTTATCTGATGCACCGATACGGTCGGATCGGTTTTGTCATAGTTTACCCAGGATACCGCATCATAGACATGTTCCAACCATACACCGGGGTATGTGTCGGATATGAGAAAGACATTGCCTTTTGAACCCGCCATTTTTTTAAGATGGTAGTTATAGATTCTGTCCAGAACCGACTCTTTCTTTTCCCGTATCAATTGTTTTGAAGGCATCTGCATTTCCATTTATTTTCCTCAAGTTTCTTAATTTTGACCATAATCAATTCTAATTAATAACTGATTATGTGTCAATGAGGACCAAGTCGAATTTGTTACCTTGAAAGTCTATGTTTATCAGCCGGTAAACGGTAAAAGTGTATAATATAGATAAGGAGAGTGATTAGCAAAGAACTATATCATAAAATACACATGGAATTTCAGGTTTTAATACATCCCGACGAATTATCATATGAGTGGATTGACAGGGCTATAGCAAACGATATAGATGCGATAGGTATTCACCCCGTGGGAGGATACAGGGCTCGGGAGAGTCTTGCAGATTTGGTGGAAAGATTTAAAGACAATGATTTTACCGACCTTATAGATTATGCATCGGACAACGGTATAAAAATAGAGTACGAAATGCATGCGGCTTCCTACCTTATGCCAAGAGAGCTTTTTTCCACTCACCCCGAGTATTTCCGAGTAGATGAAACAGGTCACAGAAACAACGATGCAAACTTTTGTGTTTCAAACCAAGAAGCGTTGCAATATGTGAGTAATGCGGCAGCAATCCTGGCATCCGGACTTTACAAAAGTTCGGACAGATACTATTTCTGGTTGGATGATGTTAAGAATAAGAAGTGTATGTGTGAGAAATGCCGCAATCTTTCCATGTCCGACCAACAAATGATATTCATTAATGCTGCATTAAAAGAAATTCAAAAAAGTAATCGGAAAGCCAAGATGGCATATCTTGCATATTTTGACTGTATAACACCTCCGCAAAAGATAAAACCTGTTAAAGGAGTTTTTGCGGAATATGCTCCTATGGGGAAATATGTGTCCGAAACGCAAACACAGGAAAACTCTAAAATAAATGAAGAAAGCGATATCAACAATCTGTTTTCCGTTTTCTCAAAGAGCAACTCCAAAGTGTTGGAATATTGGCTGGATAACTCCATGTTTTCCAACTGGACCAAGCCGGAGAAGAAGTTTGTTCCTGACAATAAAATGATAAAAGAAGATATAGAGAAATATCATTCATTGGGATTTGAATATATTTCAAGCTTTGCCTGCTATCTCGGACCTCAATACACAAAGCTGCACGGGCAACCGGATTTGTCGGCTTTTTTCCGATGTGTTGAGAAGTATAAAGGGTAGAGATAAAAAAGATAGAAACCAAGTGTAGGGATATATATAGGGAGAGTAAAAAAAAGAACACCTCACGGTGTTCTTTTTGGTGGAGAGAGATGGATTTGAACCATCGAAATCATAGATAACAGATTTACAGTCTGCCCCCTTTGGCCACTCGGGAACCTCTCCGTACACTGTTTTATATTGGCGACCCGGATGGGGCTCGAACCCACGACCTCCAGCGTGACAGGCTGGCATTCTAACCAACTGAACTACCGGGCCAATGGTGACCCTTAGGGGACTCGAACCCCTGTTACCGCCGTGAAAGGGCGATGTCTTAACCGCTTGACTAAAGGGCCACAAAAAACAGCAATGCGTATTTTATAATACATCTATATGCAATGTCAAGCATAAAATGGCTTTTGTCTTGTTATTCCGGAGTATACTCTTTTCGTCTGTTGGGACAGTTTTTTCTTTGGCAGTACTGGCAGTTTACATAATCCTTGTCTGTAATAAACGTCAGTCCGGATACCGATTTGTGGGGAAGCATGAGAAAAGAGGGGGTTAAGGTAACACCTGTGTCTTTTATTTCTTCTTTCATTATCTCAAAAAGCTGTGCCTGACCGGATATAGGCCAGTCCACTGTGGAACCGGGATTGACACTTGCGGTTTTTTTAAGGTCATATGTATTCTTCATATCACGATTCAGACATCTGATTGCCGTATGTAAGAGCTTCTCCATTATATAATCTATCCAATAGCCTACAAAAGGATCGGAAATGCTTTTGGAATACTCATGTACTTCGTGACCGCAGGTGGCGACATAGGGGTATACATATCCGGTATGTCTTAAGTTCTTTGCGGCTATTCTGCTGTTAATGATAACATCCTCAATGCGTACCCAATCATCGTCTATTCCGGTTATTTCCTTTTTGGTAAAAAGATATTTGGGACATGCGATGCTTATGCACTTATCATATACTTCATTGAATTCATCAATATCATCTTCCGATATTCTTAATCTTTTTATGATATCTTCTTTGTCAATCGTATAATCGTCTTTGCTTAATTTAATAACCATAACCGCCTCCGGCATCATCAAAGAATATTATACATGTTTTGTAATAAAATTTCTTCTTTTTAGTTAATATGGCATATTAAGGATGAATAACCCTTGAGTGCAAAGTTAAATTCCAGTATAAAGGAGCGGCACTGGATTTTAATCTTACGGGAAGATTTATGGACTTTTCTGTTATACAATTATCAAACCGGCAGTCACAAGAGAGGAGGTCAAACATG
>DUPQ01000082.1 GCA_012838235.1 Clostridiaceae bacterium | reverse complement strand
ATTTCGCTATCTCTTCTTCTTGCCTATACCTCACGATACAAACCTTGAGAGTCGCTCTGGGGTTCGTCGGCAACTACGCCCCTTGTGGACTTTCACCACAGACTGACAACATGCCCGTCATACACGAGAAGAAACGTCTTTTAGGCAATAGACGTTTCTTTTATGGCGTCCCGAACAGGAATCGAACCCGCATCTGAGGAACCGGAATCCCCCGTTTTATCCATTATACTACCGGGACAATCTTTAGTAGTTATTTACCACATCCATTGCTATGTCAGCCCACCTTGTCAGTCTTTCCGGTTGACATTTCACCGTGGATATATCCTTCAGTATCATTTCCAGATTTACATTGTTCTTTCTTGCCGCATCTACCGTCCACTGAAGATCCTTCCTTATCTCCTCTTCATCCATCGTGGTTGTGGCGACAAATGCAGGAGTGGGCTTGTTGCTCATTACCACTTTTTTGCCTATCTTTTCTGCAAATGCATCTCTGTCCGACCAGGGACTGCAGGATACTTTCATTAAGTTGGGTATAGTCAGTACCATCTCCAGTCTGTCGTCCAATCGGTCACAGCATCCGTAGTATATCATACCGAAGTATTTTGCCATCCTTGTTACATAGGGAATCTCGAACTCTTCGGTCACTGCCGGTGATACCGAGGAGAACAGCTGTGCAAGGCCGAATGCCCAACCGTTTTGCGTAATGCTTTCTTTACCCATTCCGCTGTCAGGCAGCAATTCATCCGTATACACATAGGAGCAATGGCAGGTATTTGCGTTTGTATCATATATCTTAAGCCTGTTTGTCTGCTCAATTCCCTTTATAACCGAAGTGGTCATTCTCTCCATAAACAGATGAAGCTTATCCGGCTCGTCTACTAAATCGAAATATATATTCTCCACTCCCATGAACTGCGTGAGATTATCCCATACACCCAGATGACAGGTTCTGCCTTCCATCATTACCGGAGCAATACCTTTGAATATTTCTGAAGCCGTTTCAAATCTTCTTTCGGTCTCTTTCTCGTCATGGGTTATTATCATGTCTTTAATCTTTTCAGCATCTTCCTTTGTTTCCAGTTGGTTTTTAAAAACATGGGAACTGACATTGCCCGATGCATACAGCGTTTCTTCTTCCACTTTTATACCGAAACCGGTATTGTCTATGGCTTTGGGAACCCGTATAAACGGGTCTAAAACCATATCCACGGGAAAGTGCTTATACTTATATATCTCCCTTTTCAAATAGCGCTCTACTCTTCGGAAAACGGGATCCTCCACAAACAAATCCAGTTCGCCTTCATTGTTAAGCTCATTCCAGGGAAATTGGTCCATTACAACCATGGGTCGTTGCATTTTCCCTCTGTTCAATGCCTTCCAAAGTTCTATCTTTTCTTTTTGGACCGGAAGATTTGCATATTCCATGTATTTCTTTGCCGTTTCCTGCAAAACGGATATTTCTTTTTCAGTCAAAGCCATAGCACTCTCCCTCCATATATGCATACTAAATTATACCTTAATATTTATTAAAGTATATGTAAAAATTGCCTGTTAACTCGGATATTGAAAATATATTACTTATACAGAGGTCCGAAGTTCTTACATGCTCTGTAGTCGGCACCTTCTAAATCTGTTGTTCCGAAGGATGACCATGCACTGGGCCTGTATATTCTATACTCTTCAACATTATGCATATTCACCGGTATTCTTAACATGGAACACAATGTGATAAAACGGTCTCCCACATGTCCGTATGTCAGCACTCCGTGGTTTGCTCCCCATTTAGCCATTACATCGTATACACTGGTGAAAGCTCCTTCGCCCGTGAGGCGCGGTGCAAAATATGTTGTAGGCCATGTCGGGTCTGTTCTTAAGTTAATAATGTTATGTGCTTTGGGATCGATATCCACCGTCCAGCCTTCCGCAATCTGGAATACCGGTCCGAGACCGTCTACCAGATTCATTCTTGTCATGGTAACGGGCATTCCGCCTCTTGTTAAGAATGTGGAAGAGAAACCGCCTCCTCTGAAATATCCTAAGCTTGCCGGTCCCCATGTGGTATAATCCAGGCATGCTTGTGCTTCTTCTTCGGTTATTTCATAGAAAGGTTTCATGGCGGGCTCGCCGTTCTTTTCGCATCTGCCGGTGCCGTCCAAAGCTGCCGCTCCGGAGTTTATGAGGTGGATAATACCGTTCTTGGCATGTCCTTTAAATGTATAACCGGTAACCCTCTTCATAGCATCGGGGCTCCAGTAGGTTCTGACATCGGCAAATATCTGTGCGGTACCTGCTGTCAGGAGATGTCCGAAAAGCATTGCAGTTCCGTTAAGTCCGTCATTCTCGGTTGCAATCAAATAGGGCTGACGTATTCCGGTCCAGTCAAATGAGGAGTTCAGTATGGCCTCCATAAAGTCTCCGTTGGGCATAAAGTCGGTCCATTGCCTCTGTCCCTGGAATCCCGCTAAAATTGCATTCCTTCCGCAACCTTCTTCTTCAAATCCCTTCTTTGTGAGATAGTCGCTTCCGGTCATAATGTCTTTTGCAATCATGGCCATTTTTACGCAGGTCTCCCACTCTTTGTCTTTCTTCTGACGGGAATTGGGTACCTTGTTGTAGTCTTTGCCTTCCTTACAGTTCTTTCTTGTCCACTCTAAAGCGGTCTTAAATTCTTTCTTGTTGTATATCCCTTCGTTCATTCTGCGGATAAACTCCGACATATCCACGTACTCGTTTCTTATACCTAAATATTTCTGATAGAACTCGGGATTGGCAATAGAGCCGGCTATACCCATTGCAACATTGCCCATGCTGACATAGGATTTACCTCTCATATAGGCTACGGCAAGTCCCGCTCTTACGAAATTAAGCAATTTTTCCTTTACATCTTCCGGTATCTCGGTATCATTGGCATCCTGTACGTCTTTTCCGTATATTCCGAATGCGGGCAATCCTTTCTGACTGTGTGCTGCTAAAACCGCTGCAAGGTATACGGCTCCCGGTCTTTCGGTACCGTTAAATCCCCAGACAGCTTTGGGCATATGGGGATCCATATCCATTGTCTCGCTTCCGTAACACCAGCAACGCGTAACCGAAAGTGTAAGTCCTACTCCTTCTCTTGCGAATTTCTCCGCACAAGCCGCAGCTTCCGCCACATTTCCTATGCAGGTATCTGCTACAACACATTCGACAGGCAGTCCGTTGGGATATTTTAAACTCTGTGAAATGAATTCCGCTGCCGAATAGGCCATTCCCATTACAACAGGCTCCAGTTCCTCTCTGACGCCTCTTCTTCTTCCGTCAATAATAGGTCTTATACCGACTTTTGGCAGAGTACCTTTCAATCTCTCAATGTTGTCTTTCTTTGTCATTTCCTTTACTCCTTCCATATATATTCATCAATTATTTATTACCAGCTGGAACCGCCGCCGCCACCGCCGCCGCCGCCGGAGAATCCTCCCGAAGAGAAGCCGCCGCCGCTGCTGGTGCTGGGCGCCTGAACCATGGATGATGACGTCCGGGCGAGACAGCTGTTCAACCCTGACAGCATATGCATCGTGGAGAATGTTCTAAAACTGTATCCGTGATACCAATCGGGCGGTTGTGTAACTATGCTTTCAAACTTTTTACCCCATTTTCTTTCCAGACCCAACACAATTGCATAAGGCAGTATGTTGTAAAAATATTTCGGATCTTCGTCAATAAGTGTTTTTAACTTGTCCATTTCGGCATTGGCTATAAAATCCTTGAATCCCAGATAATACTCCAGAACGTGCTGTCCGTACTCCGAACGCTTCTTCATTGCAGCACAATATGCCAGCGATACGGCAGTTACAAAAGCGACTATGAAATATGCTATTGAGTAGGTCCTGATGTTAAAGTAGTAGTACCCGTCGGTAATTATCGCATGACCGATTACGGTTGTTAAAACCAACATGATTACCACCGCTACCGCATACAGGAATTTTTTGAATTTGCCGATTATATTCCATTTGTTTTCCGCGTAAACGTATAAGAAACCGAGGGTTGCATAAAAACCGCCGTAAATTAATATAAATGCTACTAAAAGCCCCATATCAAAGAACTCCAGAAACAGAACTATCAGAAATACCGCAAAAGGCACCAAAGCCAGCATAAAATATTCCATGCGGGCTTTTAATGAGTCTTTGGAAACCAGTTCTTTCCTTCCTTTGAAAACATGTTTCAATTTGCTCTTTATATTGGGAACGGCGGAATAGAAATTATCCTTCAAATCGTCAGTGGTAACCGTATCACCGTCTCCGTATTCAAACAGTTTGTTGAACATATACCGCTCATAGTCATTTTCAAATACCGGTACCGTCAGCCTGGTAAACTCATAGCTCCAACGTTTTTCCGTTATCTCCAGATACCCCTTGTCCGCCCAGTAGAACAGTAAAGAAGTAATATCTTTGTTATTGATAACTCCGTCGATTATATAGCCCACTTCCGCAGGAGACTGTCCTTCGATGGGATAAAACTGCGGTACGGGAACAAGTTGTTCGTCCCTTCCTTTTTTATTCCAGCCCGTTATAATGAGCACCAGAATCAGTACTGCTACCGGAGCAATTATCGCTATGACCGGAATCCTTACACCCGCTGCGGGACGTTCGTTTACAAAATATCCTTCAGAAAGTTCCAGCGCAAGTGTAACCGATTGATAGGAAGACAGACCGGACAGTTGTCCTTTTATAGTATTACCCGTTACGGTATATCCGGTATACCTTGTGTCACTATACCAATCCCCGTATGTAATACTTATTTTCTCTTTGTCGAACGGTTTAGGCATATTAACCGTGAAAGTAACCAGATAAACATCGCAGTCCCAGTCTCTTCCCAGTATATTATGGTAAATCTTATCGTATGCATCTTCCAAGTCGTCGCCGTAGTCGTAATCATAGGTTATTTTGTATTTAACCTCGCCCTCGACAACTTTATCGGCATCGCCTATGCGAATGGAAACATATTCTCTTGCATGCTCCACTACATATGTCTTGTCCACATATATGTTGTCTACATAAACCCTCTTGCCTTCAAAAACGGTGGGAAGAGTACGTATTATACCGTGCTTGCCGTAGGCGGTAAAATCAGCCGTAATATTCTCCGTTATATGCATGACATTGTTTTCACCTACATCTATAACGGTTTCATAATGCGAAATATGATATCCGTGCCTGTCATACACCGTTACGGGACGTTCGTTTACAAAATATCCTTCGGGAAGCTCCAAAGCCAGAGTAATTCCCTGGTAAGCGGACAGGTCGGTCAGTTGTCCTTTTATGCTGTTTCCCGAAACGGTATATCCCGTATATTTATTATCACTGTACCTGTCACCGTATGTAATGCTTATTTTTTCTTTATCAAACGATTTGGGCATATTTACAGTAAATGTGACTTTATAAATATCACAGTCCCAGTCGGTTCCCAATATGTTATGGTATATCTTATCGTAAGCATCTTGTTGGTCATCACCGTAATCGTAACGATAAGTTATTTTGTATTTAACCTCACCTTTAACGGTTTTGTCGGCATCACCTATACGTATGGAAACATAATCCGCTTCAGTACTCACTACATAGGTTTTATCAACATATATGTCGTCGATGAAAACTCTCTGATTCCCGAAAACGGTGGGAATTGTACGTATAATACCGTGTTTGCCGCTGTCGGTAAAATCAGCCGTAATATTTTCCGTTATGTACATTACATTGTCTTCACCTACATCTATTGCAATGTCATAATCGGAAATATGGTATCCGTTCACATCATACGCAAAAACCTGTAAAAAAGCGCATATCAGTAAAACTGACAGCGCTATTGATACTATACTCCTATAAAAACCTGTTTTATTCATGCCTCTTAAAAGCTCACTTTTACGTTTTCGCGTGCTTCCTCTGCAACTTCATAGTAAGGCTGTTTTTCAAATTTGCAAATAGATGCCACAAAGGAACTGGGGATTGTCTGTGTCTTGGTATTGAAAGACTGTACAATTGCATTGTAGTACCTTCTGGAACCTGCAAGCTCTCCCTCAATAGTGGTTAACTGTGCCTGCAAATCCAAAAATCCCTGATTGGCTTTTAAATCCGGATAGTTCTCCGCCAGTGCGAAAAGACTCTTAAGAGCACCTTCCAGTGCCGTTTCATTTGCCTGAGATTCGGCAATGGTTTTACTCTGCATTGCTTTTGCTCTGGCTTCCACTACTTTGACAAAAGTTTGCTCCTCATGTTTTGCATATCCTTTTATCGTCTCAATAAGATTGGGTATCAAATCATATCGCTTTTTACAGAATACATCGATTGCGGCAAATGCTTCCTCATATTTGTTCCTTAAGCGTATAAATGCGTTATACGTAGCGATAAAATACACTGCTACCAGCAGTATAACTCCTAATATTACATAGCCGAATATCATCCATCCCATTATTATTACCTCCGTTTGTTTTTATTATATATTAACAACTATAATCATACAAATGAATTTTTGATAAAGTTATATGCTCTTTTACTATTACAAGTTATTAAGATGCGGACATGCCGAAATATATGCAAAATTTTCCTTTAGAGTTGGCACATCCCTTTGATGTTGACGAATAAATCGCTTGTGCTATAATCACCTTGAAAGTGAGTAACCTATGGATGAATATATCGATAAAATAACCGATCTTACCAACAGATATGTCTCGTCAATAACTGTTTTTACAACGGAAAAATCCGATTCTTACAATAAAGAATACATTGCTCCTTCGGCAATATCCATCAGAAAAACATTGATTATAACAAGTGTTTGTTTTAATCCTTTTTCAAGAAATTACCGGTCGGCATCACTGTTAAAAACAGCTTCGGAATATCTTAACAATGCAATTTCACTTGTTAATAAAGGCATGTACGAACCTGTATCTTTTTGTATGTCAGTCATACATGCATCGTATGTATACAGATTGGCAAAGAAACATACGAAAGCATTGTTTACCCACGATACACATATAGGCAAAGACTTACAGAGAGCAGCTTTAGATTATATAGAGGGTGCTAAACCGCTGATACAAAGTTTGAAAGAAGATACCGTTTTCAAATATGCGGCACTGATTCACTGCGCAAGAGATATGGAAGATAACAACCTGAAGCAATGCGTCAAAGAAATGAAAGAAAGGGTGCGGGATGAAGAATATTTTTCCGTTCAATATTTACAGGCACTTTGCGACATACACAACGAAACCAAAGACAAACAATACTTAAAAAAGGCATTGAATGTTATGACATCGGTGCTTAAACTTACGGAGCCGGACAATACCGTAATAGACTTGAAAGAAGAAAAAAATAATCTCGACAAAAGAGGTTCAACTGTTTATCTTTGGGACTATATCGATTCTTTGATGTATCTGTCTCTTGCAGACAACAATGAGAGTCTCTGCAATGTTCTTTCCTATGTATTTAATTTAATTGATGAAAACGGTTGTCCGAAAAGCAGTGACAATGTGCTTTTACTGCCTGTTTTTACTTTGTTAAACAAAAAGCTTTTCAGCTTCATTTTACCTGAAACAACAAAAAACAAGGCTTTATCCTCATTTAACGGGTTTGTCGGCGATAATGTTTATCGTTACGGAACCGGTACGTATATATCTCAGACAGTATCCAAAGAGCAGGATACTTTCTACACCATGCAGTGCGGAGATTTAAAGGTACGCCTTCGGTTCAATGCCACATACTTCGGGCCGAGAGGACGCTTCAGAAGCGATGTGCTGGAAAAAACCGATACCGGATTGAGGTTGAGGTATATAAGGGATTGGGGGTATTGGCTGCCGCTGGAAGACCGATCGGTTCCTGCGATTATAGGTCAGGATGTCAATAAAGTCGACAGAACAATGACCAATCTTCAACATATAGATATGCAGGCCGATATAAAGTTTATAGATAACGGAGCGGATATAACCATATCAATTAAGGGAACGGACGGTTTAGCAACCAAGCTGGACCTTATATTCGAAAAACACGGCTTGTTTGATTGCGAGTATGCTTCCACACAGGCTGCAGGCAATGATTTTATTCAGCTTCAGCAAGGCAGTTTTACTTATACAGCAGGAAGCGACCGTATAACGGCAGGTCCGGCATTTAATGAATTATCCATCGGAAGTGAAGGTCTGAGAGGCAGCAATCCGCCGATAGAAAACTCCTTTACCGTTTACTTTACGGGTATGACGCCGATGGTACATACCGTCAGGATAAGAGGTGACAGAACATGAAAGAACTTATCAAAGAAAGAATAAGACGTTCCGATGATATTATAGAAAACCAGCTGAATGCACAATGTACCGACCCCGATTCCGTATATTACGGAAATGTACCGGATCGTACTGCAGGATACAACGAGCCTACACGTTCCATATTGGTAGCCGCAACCTATATTACCAGATACTGCCATCCGCTATCCCGATTCTATGAAAACCAACTGCTTTTGCAGCGTGCTTTAATAGGTCTGAAGCACGGGCTGAAACATATGCATTGGGATAACACCATGGATCTTACAGCCACCAATCCGCATGACCCTACATCCGTTGCATTTTCCGTAAGGACAATCGTACCTGCTTTTCGTATGCTTAAAAACTACATGCAAGAAAAATCGTCACTTTCCGCTCTGGAAGTGAAAGTCTACAATGCTATCATAAATTTCCTGACTAAAGCCTCCGACGGAATGGTAGGAAACGGATTCCATACTCCCAATCACAGATGGGTTGTTGCCAGCGGTCTTGCAATGGTAATGAATATATTGGATATGCCGGAGCTGATGAGTGAAATAAACAAGTATCTCGATGAAGGAATTGACTGTGATGAATACGGCGAATATGCCGAGCGGTCCATATCGATATATAATCTGACCAATAACGAGTCGTTTATCATATTGGCCCGTGAGTTGAACAGGCCGGAATTTTTGGAGCATGTAAGACGTAATCTGTATATGTCCATGAAATACATCGAGCCGGACGGCACCTTGTATACCTTAAACTCTTCCAGACAGGATGTCGGAACCAGAATCTATCCTTTCACTCTTTTTGAAGGCTATATGGTAATGGCCCACATAGACAGAAATCCTCAATTTGCATATATGGCCAAAGTAATATTTGATATGTGCAGCAACAATCCTATTGACACAGGCGAGCTGGGTTATTATTGCTTCACGGCACATATCATACGGAATATGGAATATGCGGTACTCTTTGACGGAGAGGTTGCCATCGAGCCCTTTGATTATACTCATTATGACGCCTTCTTTCCCTATTCCGACATAGCCCGCATAAGAGACGGCGACACCTCCATGACGGTTCTTGCAAAGAAAGCTATACCCGTAAAATATATGTACAGATTCTTAGGTATATATATGATGTTTTTGTCGGATAAGTATATGGAATTTGACAGAATTGAAAAGACGCACGCAGGATACAGACTGTACGGAAACGATGACAGAACCGAAGTTATATTGGACTGCGTATTCCAACCCGACAAAGCAACAATATCCGTAGAGGCAAAAGCCGATCAACCGTATCCCTGTGCGGCGGTTCTTATGTTTGACAAAGAAGGATTTTTACAGGGTGACGGATATTCACTCCGGGCAAGAAAGGGAAAGAATCTTCATGTAAAGAACGGCAAATTCACTTATTTGCCTTCGGTCAGATATATTCCCAATTCTCTTACGGTGGAAAGCGATTTTACCGGTGATGAATATTCAAAAATATGCACAAATAAGGTTCTGCCGACCGACAAAAACTCTTTCACCGTTTTTTTGACAGCGGAAGCCCCTTTCAGAAAGACTATAACAATTAAAAAAGGATAGTGTTATTCCCAGTATTCTTCTATCAATTCCCGTAAGATTCTTACGGCTCTTTTGGCTTTGGAAGGGTTACCGCCTAAAGTATATACATCCCTGAATATTATCTCTAAATTACATCCTTTTGCCGCCTTTAAGGTATTTTGCATATACTTTTTATACTCATCGTCATCAAAATCATATCCCACTCCGAGAAAATGAGGTGAAGGTTTTCTGGAGTAAATGATATTTGTCCCTCTTAATCTTTCACCCATAAACTCTTCATCACACCAAGGAGAGATGGACACTTTGCGTAAATTGGATAAATCCTTCAGACAAACATCCCAAAGAGAATGTACAGCCTCGCAGCATCCGTAATATACCATTCCGTATTCTCTTGCTATTCTGTCTATATACGGATATACAAACTCTTTGTACATATCGGGGGATATTCCGGAAGATTCCTGTGAATTGACATTTACCCATAAGTCTTTTAATCGTACACGACCGTCAGCGGGTTTCTTTAACTCATGGGTAAATCCCCTGCTTCCCGCTCCGGTATAGTGATTACCGTTATTCATGGTAAGCAATCCTTCGCTCTCCATCCATTGTTGGTATGCAAGCAGATTGGAAGTTATATAATCCATAAGCTTATGTACCGTATCCGGTGTTTCGAACATGGCTATCATCCAGTTTTCCATCCCCATCAGCTTTATTACCTTCATGGTAATCATATTGGTCCATTGGTGAAAAGTATTTTCCAGTTCTACCTTGAGTATATCTCCCAATATATCCTCGGCTGCTTGCAGTCTTCTTAAGGAATTTTCTCTGTCTACCGAAAAAGCAAAAGGTTTGAGTATGGGAAAATCCCGCTCCAGATCGGTTATCGGGTGTATATATTCAAAACCTATCTCTCTGCCCGAAGCATCTTTGGATTTTATAACCGGTATATCCACTCCGAACTCTTTGTAT
>DUPQ01000010.1 GCA_012838235.1 Clostridiaceae bacterium | reverse complement strand
AGATTTGCAAAAGATGCAAAAGCCGAAGGATTCAAGGAGATTGCAGTTCTTTTTGAGCAGGTAGCAAAGATAGAAAAAGATCATGAAGAGAGATACAGAAAACTGCTTGCCAATATCAATGACGGTATTGTTTTCTCAAGAGATTCCGAAACAATCTGGGAATGCACCAACTGCGGGCATGTTGTTATCGGGAAAAAAGCACCTCAGATGTGTCCGGTATGCGATCATCCGAGAGATTACTTTGAGATTAAGGTTGTTAATTATTAACCGTTAATTTCCGAGTATAATATTGAAACAACAAAAAGGACAGCCGTTGCTGTCTTTTTTTCCAGTTTAATCAATTATTTTACTTATGCTACAAAGGAGTATATCCTTAATATTTTCCCGCCTCTTTAACGGTTTTTATTATGTTCGTAAAGTTTTCCAGACTGACCGTGTTGGGTATGGAATGGTCCGATGAAAATATGTAGCCGCCGTTTTCCTTTAAAACGGGAACATTTTGTATAATTGCCTCGGTCACTTCATCAACCTTATCCCAGAGTACTGCATTTATCCCGCCGTGGAGTACCAATTTGTCTCCGTATTTCTTTTTTAATAAGATGGGATCCATTCCGGCTTTTATTTCCAGGGGATTAAGAGCATCCACTCCTATCTCCACCAGATCTTCCACGAAGTTCATTACACAACCGCAGGAATGTAAATGTGCATATATTCCTTTGTTGTGAGCCCAATCCACAGCTTTTTTATGAAAAGGCTTTACTAATTCTCTGTAGGTGTCCAAAGAGAAAAATGTCTTGTTTTTATATCCCATATCGTCATACCAGAATATGGAATCGAACCTGTATCCCTTATCCCACAGTATATCAAAATGTTTAATGCAGGAATTTAAGTAAGTATCAAACATGTCCGTAACCCACTCGGGTTGCTCGAGCATTGCTATCAGTATTGTTTCTGTACCGCACATCCAGGAATGGGTAACATCAAATCCGAACCAGAATCCCGCCTGTATCCAATGACCGTCTGCGACCCATTCGGGGTATACTCTCCCGTAGCGCTCCCAATTTATTCTGTCTGTGCCTTCTTCCATTCGTTTTTTTGTTTCTTCAAACCAGATTTTTGAATTATCCACTTTATAATCCAGAAATTCCGGAGTGGAGTCGGCTTCTTTGAATTTCCTTAAAGTAACGCCGTAATTGGTGGTATAGGTAATCTGCTTTTCGTTTTCTTCCAGTACCCTGACTTCATATTGCGGGGATATATCTACATTGATTGTCGAGACTTTGTCTACACCGAAATAATCTCTCCAGTCGGTATCTTTAGGCATTCCTTCTGTTTGCCATCTTCTTATGGTACCTTCCCACGGAGAGTCTATTATAGGGATTCTGTCGGCTTCCCGATGCTGAAACATTCTTCCGAATCGTTCTTTCGATGTCATTTCTTTCATACCGATTACTTGTATGATACAGTCAGTGACTGTTCATACTCCTCCTTCTTGTATATTTCGCTCACTTATTGTTTGTTTTAATTCAAGGAAAGGAGCGTATGGGTTGAACCTTGAATCTTTTATGTCCTTATCTTT
>DUPQ01000009.1 GCA_012838235.1 Clostridiaceae bacterium | reverse complement strand
CATGTTTGACCTCCTCTCTTGTGACTGCCGGTTTGATAATTGTATAACAGAAAAGTCCATAAATCTTCCCGTAAGATTAAAATCCAGTGCCGCTCCTTTATACTGGAATTTAACTTTGCACTCAAGGTTTTTCTTTTTTTTTACAAAATGTTTAAAAAAGGTGTTGACACATCTGTTTTTGATGTATATAATGGGGGCAAGTGGTGTGGAAGTGGTGCCGAAATGGCGGAAAGTGTTGAAAAACTATGGCAATGTATGGAGAATTTACGCATAGAGTGGATGATAAGGGGAGGGTTATTCTTCCTGTTTCCATGCGTGAGGTTCTCGGAGATAAGTTCGTTATTGCAAAAAGCGTAGACAGCACATTGAAAATCCTATATTTATACACGAGAAAAGACTGGGAAAATATTATCGAGGCTGCAGCAAAGATTGCTGCCAGGGACAGGCACAAAGCCGTTTATGTCCGTTTATTGTCGGCAAGCGGTAAGGATACTGAACTGGACAGCCAGAACAGAGTGTTGATTCCCATTGAGCTTAGAAATTATGCCAATTTAGGTAAAGAGGCGGTATTGTTGGGGTATAACAACAGGGTGGAGATATGGAATAAGGAATCCTACCATGCCGCACATCCCGATGATTCGGAGATATCCGAACAAGTTGCTCTGGAGAATGCCGATAATGTTGCGGCTATCCTGGAAGAAATACCGTTAGCGTAATGAAAGAATATTCACATGAGTCGGTAATGGCCGATGAATGTATTGAATATATGAATATTGACAAAAGAGGAACTTACATTGATTGCACGGCCGGAGGTGGCGGTCATTCGGTAAGGATATACGAAAGATTAGGCGATGAAGGATTACTGATAGCTTGTGATCAGGACATCGAAGCCTGTAAGGTTACAAAAGATAAATTAGCAAAGTACAAAAGAAAAACGAAATTCATAGTACTGCAGGAGAATTTCGTGAACATTGACAAAGTAATAGAGCAATATTGTCCTGAAGGAGCCGATGGAATACTGATTGATTTGGGAGTTTCATCGTATCAACTGGACAACCGGGAAAGAGGATTCTCTTATCATAATGACGGACCGTTGGATATGAGAATGGATCAGACAAAAGAAAAAACCGCAGAGTATGTGGTTAATGATTACACTAAAGATGAACTTGTCCGTATTTTTTATGAATACGGAGAAGAAAAGCACTCAAGAAGAATAGCGGAAGCTATAGTACACAAAAGAAAAGAAAACAGGATAACCACTACCGGAATGCTGACGGATATCATTAAACAAGCATATCCGCCGAAAGAGCGATTCGCCGGTAAGCATCCTGCAAGAAAAACATTTCAGGCCATCAGAATTGAAGTTAACGATGAACTGAATGTTCTGAAGGAAGTGCTTCCCAAAGCTGCATTTGCACTGAAGAAAAACGGCAGGCTTGCGGTTATCACATTTCATTCGTTGGAAGACAGGATAGTAAAAGATACTTTCAATGAATTGGTTAACCCCTGCACATGCCCCAAGTCCTTTCCGGTATGTGTCTGCAATAAGAAAGCACAACATAAGCTGGTATTAAAGAAACCGATGGTTCCGAAAACGGAAGAGACGGAAAGCAACTACAGATCCAGAAGTTCCAAGCTAAGAGTCTTAGAGAGAACTTAAAGATACACACTAAAGATAAAACGCTAAAGAAGCGTAAAAGCACTCAAGAAATTTAAAAACACTAAAGACGGAAGCCGGTTGTAAAAATTCCCCCTTTTGCAACCGGCGGGTTTTAACCCGAGAAATTATTGGATGAACATGGAAATTGAGAGAAATGATGAAAAGAGAATATTTAACAGATTTAATTCGGTAGTACTGCTTGTACTGGTATTTATTGCTCTGTTTATAATCATTTACCGATACGGCGAAATGATTAATCTGAACTATGATATTACGTCATTAAACAATCAATTACGTGAAAAGACTGCAGTCAATTCCGCTATCTATGCGGATCTCGACAGACAATACAATATAGATGATATAAAGAATATTGCGGAAACCAAACTGGACATGAATAAGCCGAGAGCCGATCAGCGGATACTTATTCATCCCGATATGTCGGACCGATATCAGTCTTCGGAAAAGGAAGACTTCTATTCCTATGGACGTGCGGTTTGGGAAAAGATAAAACATACTGCAGAAAACATATCGGATATTTTCATAGGTTCGAAGAAGGATTGAATCGGTAAATGAATGGATAAAAAAAAAGAAAAAGAAAAGAAACCTGAGAATATCGAAAATACATCAAACAATACATTGACAAGAAAAAGGCTGTTGATACTTATGGCGGTCTTTATTTTAATAGCAATGATTATCGCGGGCTATACGGGATATATACAATTCGTGTGGGCCAATGAGTTGCGGGTCAAGGCATACGAGCAGCAAAACCGGGACAGAACCATAAAAGCCGAAAGAGGCACTATTTATGACAGTTCGGGTAATGTGCTGGCAATATCCGTAAGCGTAGATACAATTTCCGTAAGCCCTATTGAAGTACGTAAGAATAAGAATATAACGGTGGAGGAAGTTGCACAGCAACTCAGTTCGGTTCTGGAACTGGATTATGAGAATGTGCTGAATAAGTTGAATATGGACAACCATTATCAGCTTATAGCGTCCAAGGTGGAGCGTAGCACGTCCGATTTGTTAAAAGCCTTTATAAAAGAGCATAAGGTTTCGGGAATATACATACATCAGGACAGTAAAAGATATTATCCGTTCGGTTCTCTTGCCGCTCATGTCATCGGGTTTACCGGTGATGACAATCAGGGATTATACGGTCTGGAGTTATCTTTGGACAACTATCTTAGAGGAACCGACGGTAAAATACTTACCGAACTGGATGTTGCCGGAACCGAGCTTCCTTTTGCATTTGAATCCAGAATAGAAGCGGTAGACGGTTATGATGTAATAACCACCATAAATACCGATATTCAGAAAATTGCCGAGAATGTGGTTAAACAGGCTATAGAAGACAATAAAGCCGAAGGCGGTGCGGTATGTATAGTTTCCGACTGTAAAACATCGGAAATATTGGCTATGGTCTCCGAACCGGGAATGGATCTGAATAACCCCAGAGCACTGCCCGAAGGCTACACGATAGACGGATGGACCGGTTTGAGGAAAAGTGATGTAGACCTGTTGTACAGCACCGTATGGCGCAATAAGGCTATCATGGACACATATGAGCCCGGTTCCACATTCAAGTCCGTAACTACTGCAATGGCACTGGAAGAGGATATAGTTCAACAGGATACGATGGTGGATGATTTTCCCGTTACGGTTTACGGAGCCACAATTCACTGTTGGGCAAAGCAATATCCTCACGGCAAAGAAACATTCTTACAAGCCGTATACAATTCCTGCAATCCGGTTTTTGTAAAAGTATCTCACCTTATAGGTATAAAGAGGTTTTATGAGTATATAGAATCATTCGGATTCAGAGATCCTTCGGGAATAGAGCTTATGGGAGAAGGGCAGAGCATATTTCACAGCGAGCCCACAAAACTGGATATGTCGGTTGCTTCCTTCGGTCAGCGATTTCAGATAACACCCATACAGATGGTAGCGGCATATAACGCGATTGCAAACGGCGGTTATCTTATTAAACCCGGTCTTACCGATGCTATAGCGGACAAGCAGGGGAATATAATTTACGACTTTGAGCCACAGGTAGTGCGACAGGTCATATCCGAAGAAACATCCGATGAAATGAGAAAGATTCTGCAAGGAGTGGTATCGGAGGGCGGAGGAAAGAATGCTTATGTTGACGGTTACAGGATAGCCGGTAAGACGGGAACCAGTGAGACGACGGTAGAGGGCGTATATGTGTCTTCTTTTATCGGATTTGCTCCTGCGGATAATCCCGTTATAACGGTGCTGCTTATTGTATTCAACCCACAGGGTGATTCCTACTACGGCAGTCAGGTTGCCGCTCCCTATGCAAAACTTATCTTCGAGCAGGCATTGGAAGAATTGTCCGTAGAAAAGCAAGGAACGGCGGGTAAGGAGAAAACTCCGGTATACGTTCCCAATTTAAACGGGTATAATGTGGAAAAAGCCGCTAAGAAAATAAAGAGTTACGGCTTGAATTATGAGATTGAAGGCAGTACGGCAGGTGAAGATGTCACTATTATGTATCAATTTCCCGAAAGCGGTACCGTTATAGCCAAAGACGGGGTTATAATATTATATACCTACGTTCCCGATAACAAGATGACGGTCAAGATGCCGTATCTGGTAGGTAAGGATAAATCGTATGTTGTTAAAGCATTGAAGGATTTGGGATTGAACATCAATTCCGACGGAGACGGAGAGTGTATAAGCGTTCAGTATCCTGCCGGAACATATGTGGAAAAGGGCACTATTGTGAATATAACTTTCCGGTTTACCGATTACCCGGATTAAGAAAGGATGATTGAGGTAACAATGCTGCTGAAAGATTTATTGAAAGTAACGGGTTGTATAAGGATTTCAGGCTCAAAAAATACGGATATTACCGACATATCCTTTGATTCCAGAAAAACAAAGCCAGGTCATCTGTTTATAGCCATAGACGGTGTAGACGATGACGGGCATAAATATATAGGTAATGCCGTTTCGAACGGTGCGGTTGCCATAGTTGTAACCAAAGATTTTGAATATTATGCGGATAAGTATCCCGATGTATCGGTTATTGCGACTGATGATGCCAGAATATTTTTAGCAAAAGCTTCTGCATATTACTTCAATTATCCCGCAAATGCTCTCAATCTTATCGGAATAACCGGAACCAAAGGCAAATCCACCATTTCCTATATGATTAAGAACATATTTGACAAAGCAAGGATGGCATGTGCGGTTATAGGGACCGTGGGAGCGGTCTATAAAGACAAGGAAACAGCCATATCGCAGACAACGCCTTCGGCATATGAATTAAATGATATTTTCAGTAAGTTAAATGAAGAAAGTGTTAACAATTGTGTAATGGAAGTTTCCTCCATAGCGTTGAAACAAAACAGGGTATACGGATTACGGTATAAGATAGGCATGTATACCAATCTTACTCAGGCACATATTACCGACAGGGAACATCCGGATTTTTCCGACTACTATAACTCCAAGAAACGGATATTTTCGGCAAGTGACGTAATGATTGTAAATTACGACGATTTGCATGTCAGAAAGGCTACCGAAGAGTACAAAAGCAGTGAAGGTTATAACAAGGATAGGCAGAGGATATATACTATAGGCATCGAGGAAACTGCGGATATAACTGCGGATAATATACTGTACCGGAATGACGGCAGCAGTTTTATTTACCGAGGTTTAGGTATGGAGTTGGAAATAGGCTTGGATATGCCGGGAAGATTTAATATATATAACAGCCTGTTTGCCGTTACCGCATGTCTTCTCAACGATATTGATGTAAAATATATAAAACAAGGGCTCTCCGATGTTGTAGTAAAAGGACGATGCGAAAAAGTCGATACAGGTAAAGATTTTACCGTAATGATAGATTATGCTCACACTCCGGACAGTCTGGAGAAACTGCTCATTGCGGTGCGGGAAACCAGGACATCGGGACGGATAATATGTCTGTTCGGTTGCGGCGGTGACAGAGATAAGTCCATGAGACCCATGATGGGAAAGATAGCGGGGAAAAATGCCGACTTTTCCATAATAACATCGGATAATTCCAGAACCGAGAAGCCGGATGATATAATATCCATGATTGAAGAAGGTATTAAAGAGACCGACGGCGAATATATATGTATAACCGACAGGACGGAGGCTATTTCTTATGCGCTTCGTAACGCAAAAAAGGACGACCTCATAATACTTGCCGGTAAAGGGCATGAGACTTATATGGATATTATGGGTAAAAAAACACATTATGACGAAAGAGAAATAATACAAAAGGTACTGAAAGGGGATATATGAGAATAGAGTTAGGAAGAATATATGATTTGTTTGCAACCGGGTTGAAAACCGACAAAAAGACCGTTGTTACCGGTGTTTCCATAGACTCGAGAACCATACAGCCCGGAGAAATATTCTTCGCCATAAAGGGCGAGAATTTTGACGGTCATAATTTTGTCAATAAAGCTTTGGAAAAAAAAGCGGCTGCAGCCGTCTGTTCAAGGAAAGATAAATATGCCGGAGATAACATAATCTATGTTGAAGATACGGTTACGGCATTACAGGATCTGGCAAGATTCTACAGGCGGTCTTTGGATATACCCTTTATCGCAGTTACGGGCAGTAACGGTAAAACCACAACCAAGGATTATACCGGAGCGGCTTTGGCCGCCTCTTTCAAAACCGATTATACAAAGGGCAATCTTAACAATCAGACCGGTGTTCCGTTAACGGTATTTTCCGTAGGGGAAGATTCAAAGGCTGCCGTTATCGAGATGGGAATGAATAATGCGGGTGAGATAAGGCAACTGTCCTCCGTAGTATTGCCGGATATAGCGGTAATAACCAATATAGGTACCAGCCATATAGGTAATCTGGGAAGCAGGGAGAATATCTTTAAGGCCAAAACCGAAGTACTGGAGTATATGGATAACGGTTACCTTATAGTAAATGCGGATGATGATATGCTGCGGAGGGTTAAAAACAATCATAAGTATAAGGTGATACGGGTGGGAATACTTGCCGACGACCTGGATTACAGGGCGAGGAATATTGTCAAGAACGCAGATAATACATATACATTTTCGGTAACGGATACAAAAATTAAATTATCCATACCGGGTATTCACAATATCGTTAACGCATTATTGGCTTTTGCGGTGGCGGATATTCTGAAGGCTGACAGAAAAAAGGCGGCACAAGCCATAGGAGCATGTACTAATCAGGTAATGCGGACACAGATAAGCGAGATTGACGGATACACTGTTATCAATGATGCGTATAATGCCAATTATGACTCCATGAGGATGGCAATAGACATACTGAAGAACTATAGAGGCAGAAAGGTTGCCGTGCTGGGAGATATGCTGGAACTGGGTGATTTTGAAGAAATGATGCATGAAAGAACAGGAGAATATCTTGCGTACAACAAAATAGATGTACTGATTGCGGTAGGTAAAAATGCGGACTGCTACAAAAAAGGTGCAACGGATTTCGGAATGGAAGAAAAGAGTATTCATGTATTTCCCGATATTCCGCAGGCAAAAAAGCACATTATGGATATAATATGTAAGGGCGATACTATTTTGGTTAAAGGTTCGAGAGGATCGTCGATGGAGAAGATATTGGAAGTTTTTGAAGGAGATTTTGTATGATAATTGCAATAAGCGCATCTTTCATATTAACGGTTATATTGGGAATAGTGCTGCTACCTGTTTTAAAGCGGCTTAAAATAGGGCAGGTAGTCAGAGATGACGGACCTAAAGATCACCTTAAAAAAGCCGGCACGCCTACTATGGGCGGAATAATATTTATATTTCCCATAATAGGGTGTATGTTGTTTCTCGGATGGAACAATCCGGTTGTATTAGTCACATGCGGTCTGATATTACTGTCCGCTCTGGTGGGTTTTCTGGATGATTTTCTGAAGATAAAGAGAAAAAATAAAGACGGTCTGAAACCTTTATACAAAACACTGCTCTTTATACTGATATCCGCAGCTTACGGCATATATATAGTATATTTTTCCAAGATAGGTTCGGAGATAATCATTCCCTTTACAAATGCCGGGAAGACTTTTGTTCTACCGGGATGGATTTATGTGATTTTTATAGTACTTTTCTACAATGCAGTCATAAATGCGGTTAATTTTACCGACGGGGTGGACGGACTTTGCGGATCGGTTACCGCAGTTGTATTCGTTTTCTTTGCGATTGCGTCAAAAATTGTGTTTGACGATACCGATATGACATACATGTCGCTGATTATAGTAGGGGCTATGGTCGGTTACCTTATATTCAATATTTATCCTGCGAAACTGTTGATGGGAGATACCGGCTCTCTGGCTTTGGGGGCAGCGGTAACGGCAATTTCCGTAAATCTGAGAATACCGTGGATAGTATTGTTTATAGGTTGCATATACGTAATAGAAATTTTATCTTCGGTTATTCAGGTGATGCATTATAAACGGACAAAAAAAAGAATATTTCTTATGGCTCCCATTCATCACCATTTCGAGTTGAAGCATTGGAGTGAGAATAAAATAGTAATAGTGTTCAGTGCGGTAACACTTGCAGGCGGTATAATTGCATTTTTGGCAATATAGGAGCGGTAATTTGAAAAACGGTGAAAAGAAAAAAGCGGACTTTCTGATATTGCTATTTCCTCTGGCACTGACGGCTCTGGGCCTTCTTATGATTTTCAGCGCTTCCGCACCGTATGCAAAGAGTCAATTCGGTGACATATACTTTTTCATTAAAGACCAGATGATTGCCGCATTGATAGGTATAGTGGCAATGATGGGTGTTTCTTTTATAAACTACAAATTGTATAAGAAATTCTCCTGGGTTATTATCGCGGGCGGATTGGTGCTTTTGCTGCTGACTTTTGTACCGGGAATAGGCGTGGAACACAACGATGCAAGAAGGTGGATAAGCATTGCGGGGTTTGAATTCCAACCTTCGGAACTGTATAAACTGGCTTTTATAATATTCCTGTCAAAAATTATTGTGGACTTTAAGGAAAAAGAGAAACCTTTAGCCGGATATTTTACAACACTGGCAATAACTTTGGCATCCGCCGTCATTATTTTCCTGCAACCGCACTTAAGTGCCGCTATTATCGTCATTTTAATAGGTTTCATTATGATTTATGCCGGAGGAACAAAGCTCAAATATCTGATACTGACTGTTGCTCCGGTTGTTGCTCTTGCAATTATCGGTGCCTTTACCGTCAACTATATGAAAGACAGAATAATGACCTGGCTGGATCCTTTCGCATATCCTACCGACAGCGGTTATCAGGTTATCCAGTCACTGTATGCCATTGCATCGGGCGGTCTGTTCGGAGTGGGGCTGGGAAAGAGTACACAGAAATTCCTTTATATTCCGGAACCGCAGAATGACTTCATTTTTTCCATTCTGGCGGAAGAATTGGGATATGCAGGTGTTTTTCTCGTAATAGCCTTATTCTGTATGCTGCTCTGGAGAGGTATCAGAATTGCAATCTTTTGCGAAGATTTATTCGGAACACTGCTTGCCACCGGAATTACCGCATTGATATTTGTACAGGCGGCTTTGAATATAGCCGTTGTGACCGGTCTGGTACCCAATACGGGAATACCGTTACCGTTTTTCAGCGCAGGCGGTACCAGTCTGGTAACGTTTTTGATAGAGATAGGAATTTTAATTAATATCTCCAGACAACCCATAAAAAAGGAGCGACTTACGGCATGAATATACTGATAGCCGGCGGCGGATCGGCAGGACACATAAATCCCGCACTGTCCATAGCAAAGAAGATAAAAAATAATCATCCCGGGTATAAGATACTGTTTATCGGATCGGAAAAAGGGTTGGAAAAAGATCTGGTACCCAGAGAGGGATTTGATATAGAGTTCATAGAAATAGAGGGTTTCAAACGTCCTTTCGGATTAAGGTCAATAAAAACACTCTTTGTTCTAATTAAAGGATTATTCCAGGCCGGTAAGATAATAAAAAGATTTAAGCCGGATATTGCTATAGGTACCGGAGGATTTGTGTCCGGTCCCGCAATATACATTTCTTCCTTATACAAAGCCAAGATACTTATTCATGAACAGAATGCATATCCCGGTATTACAAACAGGATGCTGGCAAGACGTGCGGATGTTGCCATGGTTAGTTTCGAGTCGGCACTTAAATCCTTAAGTAAAGCAAAAAAGACCGTACTTACCGGCAATCTGATAGATGAATCATTTTCCGACTTTGACAAGTATCAGCCTGCCGATGGTATGAAAACCGTTGTGATAATAGGAGGCAGCCAGGGAGCCATGACCATTAACAATGCCGTTACAGGTATGATTAATGAATATATGAAGGAGACGGATTTTAAGTTGATTTTCGCTCCCGGTAAAAGGCACTATGAAGAGGTTACGGGAAAGATAACCAAAACACTTAAGAATGTAACCGTTCACGATTATATATACGACCGCAATACCGTATACGCTTCCGCCGACCTTATGGTAACCAGAGGAGGTGCGACCACAATAAGCGAAGTGCTTGCCATGGGTATGCCTTCGATAATAATACCTTCTCCTTTTGTGCCGGATAACGCACAGGAGAAAAATGCCGAGCAGATATATGAAGCGAATGCCTGTGAGATTATATACGATAACAGTGAATTTAATTCCAAGGTTCTTTACGATAAGATTATGAATCTTTTAGGTGATAAAGAGAAACTTATCGCCCTGTCGGAAAACGCCTATTCGCTGGGTATACGTGATGCCAATCAGAGAGTTTATGAAGAGTTTTCGGAGGTTGTAAATGAAATTAACCGTTCTGGGAAATAACGGACCTTTCCCTGCAAAAGACGGAGCCTGTTCGGGATATGTAGTAGAGAATAATAAAGATTGCAGAAGCGGAAATAAGACTTTAGACAGTAAAGGTCTTGTAATTTTGGATTTGGGAAGCGGTTGTCTTGCAAATTTCCAAAAGAAATTCGACATTGAAGATATATCTTTTGTTGTAATAACCCATCTTCATTTTGATCATATGTCGGATTTGTTGGTCTTGAGATATGCTCTTCAGGTGAAAGGGAGAAAAATGGATATATATTTGCCGAAAGAGCCGGAAAATGTAGCATCTATATTGAAATGTGATGAGTTTAACCTTATATATATCGACGAATCATCGGTAATAGAGAGAGACTCTTTTATCCTAAACTTTAAGCAAACCACACATCCCGTGGAAACATATGCCGTAAAGATTAATAATCATTTTGTTTATTCATCCGATTTGGCGCAACCGGAAGATTTAAAGGATTTTGCTTGCGGTGTCGATACTTTACTGATTGATTCGGCTTTGCTTGCAAAGCAGAAGAGCAAAACAAATGCCGCTCATCTTTGTGCAAAAGAATGCGGCATGCTGGCAGCCGAACTGAATGTAAAAAGGCTTATACTGACACACTTCCCGCCATATTCGGATTTGAGACAATATCTCATGGAGGCTTCAACTTATTTTGCAAATACAGTGACGGCTGAAATACTTCAGGAATATTAACAGATTATTGTGATATTTCCTGCGGTTTTTGAAAAGATTTATAAAAAGTTCATGAAAAGTTCATAATGTTTTGCAGTAAAATGCTTTTAATTGATATGTTAATGGGCTATAATGCCTACATAAGGATTTCAAATGATTAAAAAAGCATATATTTCCATACTACTGATAATATTATTGATTTGTTTGACAGGTTGTATGTCAATCTTCCCCAAGGAAGATGAGATGCTGTTATTGCCTGTTCCCTCAACGGCTCCCGTGGAGTATAAGACTATAAATCCCACAAAAGGAGATATTGTAAACTCCATAACCATTCTTTGTAATGTTGCTAACAGGTATGAGAACCTGCAGGATCAGTTTTTTTCGGTAGACGGATATCTGGAAGAATTGTTTGTGGAAAACGAACAGTATGTAGAGAAAGGACAGTTGATAGCCGTACTGTCCGACCGCGAAGACAGAGAGCAGGTGGAGAACACTTATTTAAATGCCTTGAACGAGTTTATAAGGGTACAGGACCTGTATGTGAAGAATGCCGCCACCGAGTATCAGTTCAGAAGGGCGGAAATTGCTTATAATCATGCAAAAGAGAAGTATGACGACCTTTATACTTACATGACCAATAAGGAGCTTCGGGCATCACAATCGGGCTTTATAGTAAATATTCGTTCCTTTACCAATGATATTGCAAAAGGTACTCCTATCGGTAAGACTATAAGATTCTGTTCTATTGCAACGGGACAATATAAGAGCATCAGCGGTACCGCATCCGCTGCCAATGCCTCTAAATTGAAGCCCGGAGCGAGTGTGATAATTGTCAGTAAAGAAATTGAATATGACGGATATGTGTTAACATCCGAGGGAACAAATCTTTCGTTCGGATTGGATGATATGGATGCGGTAACTGCGGGAGAAGTAGTGCAAATCAAAGTAATAATTGATGAAGTTTATGATGTACTCAAACTCCCGAAATATGCTGTTACTATTAGAGATCAGAAAACAGCTGCGGTAAGGGTATTAAAAGATAATACCCCCACGAATATGGAAATAAACATAGGATTGGCTTCATCTTCGGAAGTGGAAATACTTCCCGGGCAAGGTATTGATGAGGATACTATGATTATAACGGGGACCAATTAATATGCTGAGACTCATATTCAGAAAAATTTTGAATAATAAATGGATGGTTATCTGTCTTATCATAGGGTGTGCATTTGCCATCGGGGTAGCTGCGGCAATTCCCATGTATGCTTCGGGTATGTACAACACAATGTTGGTAAACGAATTTAAAAAAGAGCAGGTGCAATTTGATACTTTTCCGTTTAAAGCATCATACAATGTGACATTTTTCGGACTGGGAAGCGATACCTCCAAGCGAGTATACGAAAATCTTGATAACACTTTCTATAACAAATACATGGCTAATATGCCGGTTGAAGTTATGAAGGACTGCAACAGTGTTGCCACCAAAACTTATTCCGTCCTGGATCAGAACAATTACAGGATAAAACAGGATAATCTTTTGAAGGAAGAAAAGCCGTCATATAGAAACTTTACGATAAAGACGGATTTTTGTCTTACTTCCGTTGTAGATGCAGAGACTGTTTTTGATGTTGTGGGCGGACGCATTATGCAGACGGGTACCGAAGAAGGAGTGATTGAGGCGGTAATATCCGAATATGCCGCCGCTTTATATCGGATGTCGGTAGGCGATTACTATTTTGTCTACAACAAGCCCGACGATGATGATTTTATAGCAAAAATTAAAATTGTAGGCATAGTAAAGGTAAATGAATCTTCGGCTTCCTTTTTCTCTGTTGCGGAAAGAGCTTTTATTATAGATTTTGACATTATGCAGGAAATGTTAAAAGAATCACGGATTACTTTAAATCAGGCAAACTGGTTTGCAGCTTTTGACTATACCACCGTCCGCTTAAGATATGCCAATGATATCTCACAGGCTACGCAGGCTTTATCCACATCCAGCAGTGTTACGGGCGTAATTATAAATACATCGAACAACTATATTTCCATTATAAGCAACTATAATCGTGACATGCAGACTATGCAGAAGATGTTTCTGCTTCTGATAATACCGGTCATTTTGATGATAGGGATGTATGTTGTCATGATTTCTCGGTTGATGATGGACAGGGAAAAATCGGAAATAGCCACTTTGGCGAGCAGAGGTGCAAGCAGAAATCAGATTTTTCTTATCTATCTGGGACAGGGTATTGTCATAGCGGTAGTTTCCTTTGTTTTAGGTATATTGCTTGCGCGATTGCTGTGTCATCTTCTCGGAGCGGCAAACGGATTCATGGAATTTGTCAACAGAACGGCAATTGAAGTCAGGTTTGAAAGCACTTCTCTGTTGTATGCCGTAGTATGTGCTCTGATATATCTCATAATGATTCTGGTACCTGCATACAAAGCATCAAAGTATACAATTGTTCAGCTCAAGCAGAGCATAGCAGACCAATCCAGGAGATCTTTCTGGCAGATTATGTTCTTGGATGTCATTCTGATTGGTGTCTCGCTATATTTCCTTTATGATTATGAACAAATGAGCAAATATATCCAGGATGTGCAATCGGCACAGGTGGATTTTACATTGTTCCTGGCGGTAACCATGTTTATATTGGGATTGGGGTTATTGTTTATCAGGTTGTTCCCTTATCTGACGGAACTTGTGTTTATCATAGGAAAGAGGCATTGGAAACCGGCATCATACAATGCATTAATGCATGTTTCCCGCGGCGGTAACTACAAGCATTTTATAATGATTTTCCTCATTCTTACGATAGGCGTGGGTATTTTCAATGCCAATTCCGGTAGGACTCTTAATGAGAATCTGGAAGATAATATCCGTTATGAAATAGGTGCGGACGCATCTTTTGTACCTACCCTGATTGTACTCAATGATAAGGGAACTTTCGATTACAAACCCATTAAAGGTGCAGCTCTTATGTCTTTTGCGCGGTTATACTGTAATTCCGATTTCGTTGAAAATTACACTACATATTATTATTACAAGACCGAAACCAGGCCTTCAAGAGAACCTATAGTATTTATGGGGATTGAGCCGTACGAATTCGGCAATGTTGTAAAATTACGGAAAGATTTGAATGAAGGTATTCCCATTAATCACATATTGAATACTCTGTCCTCTTACCCTCAGGGCATGATAATATCCAGATCGCTCGCAAACGAATACGGGGTGAAAGAGGGACAGTTTATGAATTATGTGTATACGTCTGTTATAGAAGGTGTGACTGTCGAAAATTTAGTAGAGAATGCCCTTGTGGTGGCGGTAGTGGATTACTGGCCGGCAATGACAGACGAACGCTTTATTGTCATGACACGTGACAACTATTTCGTAATGAAGGATTTTGATACAAGAGGCAGGATATTGATAGATAAAAAAGACGGTGTTTTGGACAGTCAGGTTCTGGCGGATATAAAAGGAAAAATGGGACCGGAAGAAACCATAGACAGTATAAATTTCACCGACTATAATGTAACGTTGGCTAAGAAGAATTCCATTCTGAACGGAATGAACGGAATATTGACACTGGATTTCTTAATATCCATGATAGTGTGCTGTATCGGTTTTATAATTTTCTGGATTATATCGGTCAGACAGAGAGTATTGCAATTCGGTATTTTCCGTGCAATGGGAATGAACAAAGGGGAATTATACAGAATGATATTCTATGAACAGCTGATGATTTCTTTCGTATCGGTTATTGCGGGTATTGTGATAGGCGGTGTTGCCAGTCAGCTGTTTGTTCCTTTATTTGAGAGAATGTCGACATTAAGCAATCAATACCTTCCTTTTGCCACTTACAGAGACGGAATTGATTACATAAGGATTTATGTTATAACGGGTGTATCGTTAATTATCGGATTATCGGTGCTTATAAGGTTCATATCCAAATTAAAGATAGATCAGGCACTGAAGTTAGGAGAAGACTGATGGCTGTATTATTGAGAACCGTGGATATATGCAGAGATTTTAAGCAGGGAAGCCAGACAGTACATGCTCTTGTGGATGTAAATGTATCCATACAACCCGGTACGCTTACAATGCTTGCAGGCAGGTCGGGGTCGGGTAAAACAACGCTTATGAATATAGCCGGTGCATTGGACAGGCCTACTTCGGGACAGATATTCTTTCATGACAGGGAGATTTCCGATTTAAGCGAGAATAAGCGGGATGAAATAAGAAGAAAGAGCATGGGATTCGTTTTCCAGTCGGTAGCTTTAATATCCGTACTCAATGCATATGAGAATGTCGAGTTCGGTCTTCGTATGGCGGGGGTGCATCCCAAGAAACGGGACAGGCTGGTTAAGGAAGCATTGACATTTGTCGGTCTGGAAAGAAGAATGAAACATAAACCGCACCAGCTTTCGGGAGGAGAGCAGCAAAGAGTTGCCATTGCACGCTCAATAGTTGCAAGGCCGGAATTAATATTTGCCGATGAACCGACCGCGGAGTTGGATACAAAGACAGGTTTGAGAATAGTTCGACTGTTTCGGCATCTTGTGGATGAAGAAAAACTGACAATAATAATGACAACGCATGATCCGAGTATGATTGAGCTTGCCGATAATGTTATAAGGCTGGAAGACGGGAGGGTAGTGAAATGATTAAAAAGATAAAATCATTCTTTAATACCGTCTTTAAAAAACACAAAACCGATTCTGACGAGATGGAGACCAAGAATTTCTACGGTCAGGATGAGTCGGAAATACCGGGTTACACACCCGATCATATCATTTTTTGCGACGGGTTGGTAAAGATTTATAAATCCAAGGATACCGAAGTGGTTGCTCTGCAGGGGCTGGAACTGGAGATAAAAAAAGGCGAGATGATGGCAATAATAGGTAACAGCGGAAGCGGTAAATCCACTCTGATGAACTTAATAGGAGGTCTGGACGTGCCTTCCGCGGGAACGCTGATAGTGGACGGTGAAAATCTGTTAAGAATGAAAAAGTCGGAACTGCTGAGATATAAGAAGGAGAAGGTAGGTTTCGTGTGGCAGAACAACGCAAGAAACCTTATACCTTATTTGCCGGCCATTCATAATGTGGAGATACCCATGATACTTGCAGGCAGGAAGGATGCCAAAAAGCGTGCCGCTGAACTTTTAGATTTAATGGGACTTAAAGACAGAATGAAAAACCGTTTGTCACAGCTTTCCGGAGGAGAACAGCAAAGAGTAGCCATAGCCATAGCAATGGCAAACGACCCTAAAATATTACTTGCTGATGAACCTACCGGAGCGGTGGATACCGCTACTGCGGCATTGATATACAATATTTTCCGAAAACTGAATACGGAATACGGAGTTACCATCATTATAGTCACACATGACAGAGCAATATCAAAGAATGTGGACAGGGTAGTTACAATTGAAGACGGAAGAACGGGAAGCGAGTATATCAAGAAAAAATCCTATAAAGAACAGATAATGGAATTAGACAGAATGACCGGAGTGGAAGAGTCGGAAACTCATGAGGAAATGATTGTAGTAGACAGGCAGGGACGCTTAAAAATACCCGAAGAATATCTTGAACTTGCCAAGATTCCCAACAACAGTAAAGTGCGAATTAAGATGGAAGAAGAAAAGATTGTTATATATACGGAGGAGAAAGATGAAGAATAAATCATTTATTATCCTGTTTATTATTGCCGCCGTAATGCTTTCATTTCTTACAGGTTGCACATATTTCTATCCGTTGGAAGGCAGATATCATGCCGTACAGCCGGAGCTGATTGAGCAAAAAAAGGTGGAATTGGATAGTTTTGAAGTAAGAAAAACCGATGTATTTGAGGGATTTGACTTAGGTGAAGAATTCGGAAGACGATTAGTATATGTGAACAATCCGAAAAAAACTACAATAGTGCAAAGCGAAATAGCCCGGGCTAAGATACAAAAGCTGTATGTTGAACCCAACGACTATGTCATGGAAGGCGATATTTTAGTAGAGTATGTATATGAAGTAAACAAAGATGCGGAGTTTCAAGTCAATTGGAATAAAAGAAGAGCGGAAATACGATATGAGAATGCATATATCCAGTATCAGCAGGGAAAGATTAACGAGCAGACTCTGCAAAACCTTCAAAAAGCCTATGCGGTTGCAAAAAACGCTCTGGACTCCTTTAATGCCATACCGGACAAATATACATTGAGAGCACCGGTTGACGGTTACATAGCCAAAATAGAGGGAGATACGGTTTCCACGGATGAAGTGCAGACACTGGTTTTTCATATATGCAAAATTGAAGACGGTATCCTGTTGACATATGCACGAGAACAGAATGAATATGCCGCATACCCCTTTACGCTGTGTTTCGAAGGCACCGGAATGGAATTATATGACGAGCAATCGGATAGGACATATTCCGGCCGTGTCAGCATGAGCAATATGACGTTTAAAAAAGAGTATGTAAATGATTTGAGTTATTTCAGCGGCGGAGCCTACTTATATCTGGCATTGGAGCTTAACGATAACAAACTTCCCGAAGATGTGGTGTTCTATCAGGAGTTTACCGGTAAATTGATAAGAAGAGAAGCGTACGATGTATTGATTGTTTCCAGAAGTGCAGTAGATATGGAAAAAACGGACGACCCGGAGGAACCGTTTGTATATCAGGTCTATAAGATATTACCGGATGAGACTATAGAGCGTGTCCGAATTAAGATCGGCGATATTTTTGATGCTTATTACGAAGTATTAGAAGGGTTGGAAGAAGGGGATAAGGTAGTATTAAGATGATAGAAAAGAGAACAAACCTTTTAATTTCAATTATTATAATAATAGTTTTCACAGCTATTCTTACATCGTGTGCTACCCAAGCGGTTACTTATGAAATACCTGTTTTTGATATACCGAAAGAGGTATTTACCACTTTAAAGGTGGAAAAACAGGATATACATGATTACGAAAGAATCAATTTGGATGCTCAGAGTTTAGGAGGAAGCAGAGGCATAGTATTTTCCTATTCCGATTTCGAGTCGGCAACACTTCTGGTATCCGAACAGAATACTGTTGTGAAAGAAGGGGATGTTCTTGCTGTCAAAAGCGATAAAACTTTAGAGTATGATTTGCGTCTTAAACTGGAAGATTTGGAACTGAAACAATTGTTATATGAAGAACTTTACAGAAAGTATCTCAATACCGGTGAGGGATACTATGATATGCAGTTGGCTTTATCGGATATGGAGCTTGCACAGTTTAATTATGACAAAGCATTGGAAAAACTGGAGACGCTTCAGTTTAAGGCACCTTACAGCGGAACGGTTAACAAAGTTGTAACGACATACAAAAATGAGAAAGATGAATTCAATAATCAATACAAGGTGTATTCGGTAACATATTATATTACTCCCGATAATTACAGTGTCAGTTTACAGATAACAGCTGCCGGATATCCTTATTTTGAAGAACTCGGATATAAATCAGGTGATACTCTTCAGATATATGATAAAGACGGGAAAATCCATAATATGATAATTAAATCAATATTCACCAGAACAACCGAACTTGCCGGTTCAAAAATAAAAACTGCTTTTGTATACCTTGAGTTTATAAAAGAAGAAGGTGTTGATTACGGCGAACTGATAAAATATGCTCTGTTCTATGATATGACACTGGCGAAATATGATGATGTCATTGTAGTACCGGTATCATATGTCAGGAAGACATCCGAGGGTAAAGACTTTACCTATGTTCTGGAAAACGGCAGAAAGGTACCCCGCACTCTTATAGTCGGCAATAAAGTATTAAACGGCACCGCATACCTTGTATTGGACGGATTGTATGAAGACGATCTTATAATAACCGGTTCGTCATTTGAGTGATTTTGGAAGTTTTTACATATTATTATACTCAATAGATTACAGTAAATAATTATATCGGGTAGAAATAAATGCTGAGACTTATATTCAGAAAAATATGGAATAATAAATGGTTGGTCATCTGCCTCATAATAGGCTGTGCATTCGCTGTTGCGGTCGTTGCCGCAATTCCCATGTATACTACCGGTTTATATAATTTGCAGTTGTCCGAGGAATTTAAAAAACTGCAGGAAGAGTTTGATTCTTTTCCGTTTAAGGCATATTTAAATGCAAGTTTTCTGGGTATGAAAAAAAGTGATTCGATAAAAACATTTAACGATCTTGACAGCAAATTTTATGACCGATATGTTGCAAACATACCTGCAAAAAATATATTCGATTATAAAAGTATATCCACGGTTTCCTATCCCGTTTTTGATAAACGAAATTATGAAATCAAACAGGATATGATTGCCAGAGGAGAAAAACTTTATACAAGGAATCTTACAATAAAATCGAGTTTTACAATAACTTCTTTTGCAAAAGTACCGGATATGATTAAACTTGTCGGAGGGCGCATGTACAGTACGGATACGGAAGAAGGAGTAGTGGAGGCGGTTATTACAAAAAACTCCACTATAATGAATCGCATTTCGGTAGGTGATACTCTATATGTCTACAATAAAATGACGGACATTGATTTGCTTGTAAAAATAGTAATTGTCGGAGTAGTGGAAAATACCGATGAATCGGCTGCATTTTACACATTGTCCGACAAAACATTCCTGATAGATTACGATAAGATGCTGGAAATGATAGGTAATGAGGAGATAACCTTGCAATCGGCCAATTGGTTTTGCGCATTTGATTATACAACCGTTAAACTTCGGCACAGTGACAGGATAATAGCCGCTACCAAGGTTCTGGATTCATATGATGCCGACTCAAAGGTTATGCTGTCCTCTTCAAACAGTTATATGACGCTTTTGGAAAAATACAGTGAAGATGTTAAAGCAATGCAAAGACTGTACATCTTACTGCTGTTGCCTGTAATATTGATGGTCGGTATATATGTTGTGATGATATCCAGGTTAATGATGGAAAGGGAGAAGGCGGAAATTTCCGTTTTAGCCAGCAGAGGTGCAAGCAGAAGTCAGATTTTCTTGATATACTTGGCACAAGGTATAGTCATCTCCGTTATTTCATATGTTCTGGGAATTTTAATTGCGCGATTTTTATGTCGTCTGTTGGGGGCGGCAAACGGATTTATGGAATTTGTAAACAGGACGGCAATTGATGCTACCTTAACTTCTGCCGCGTTATTGTATGCCGCAATATGTGCTACAACATATCTTATACTGATACTGGTACCGGCATACAGAGCGTCAAAATTCACCATTGTGCAACATAAGCAGAATATTGCCGAACAATCAAAAAAGTCCTTCTGGCAGATTATATTTTTAGATGTCATTCTTATCGGTATCGCCATATATTTCCTTTTCGATTATGAATCGGTGAAGGAGTATATACAGTTTGCACAGATTACCTCGGTGGATTTTACTTTATTCGTAGCGGTGACATTTTTTGTGCTGGGTACGGGTTTGTTGTTTATAAGGCTGTTTCCGTATTTGGTGGAATTGATTTTCAGGATAGGAAAGGAGCGATGGAAACCCGCTTCCTATGCCGCATTTACTCATGTGGCAAGGGGAGGGAATTACAAGCAGTTTATTATGATTTTCCTCATACTGGCAATAGGTATCGGTATATTCAATGCAAATGCGGGAAGAACGCTTAATGAGAATCTTAAAGACAATCTGAAGCATTCCATAGGTGCCGATATATCTTTCGTGCCCTCGGTTCTTGAATATGATTTCATTTTGAACGGGTATTATTTTGCGGACAACAGAGGACCGGGTCTAAGTAAACAGGCCCATAAATACTGTAATTCCGATTTGATTGAGAACTATACCGTCTATTACTATCACAATACCACTTTAAGACCTTCGAATCAATCGGTAACTTTTATGGGTATTGAACCGGGTGATTTCGGCAGGGTTGTAAAGATAAGAAAAGATTTGAATGAAGGCGTACCCTTAAATCACATATTGAATATTTTGTCAACATATCCTAAGGGGATAATCATATCGCGTAGTATTTCACAGCTTTATAACGTTAAAGCAGGACAATATTTCGATTTTACCTACACAAACAGAGCGTTTCGGGAAGTGCAGGAGATTCCCGTGAAAGACGTGCTTGTTGTTGCGGTTGTGGATTATTGGCCTACAATGACGGTAGATAATTTTATTATTATGACGCAGAACAAATACTCTTCGATGAGGCATTTTAGGCAGAACGGGAAGGTGCTGGTGGATAAAAAAGAAGGCGTCAGCGATAATGAGGTTCTGGAAGATATGAAAACAAGGATGTCCTTTGACGAATCAATAGGCACAAATTCTTTTACCGATTATGAAGCAACACAGGCAAAGAGAGGATCGGTTCTGAACGGAATAAACGGAATACTTACATTGGATTTTCTTATATCCATGCTTATATGCTGTATAGGTTTTATTATATTCTGGATTATATCGGTGCGACAGAGGGTATTACAGTTCGGTATTCTCCGTGCAATGGGTATGAAGAAACATGAACTGTACAGGATGATATTCTACGAGCAGCTCATGATTTCCTTTGTATCGGTTTTAGCGGGCATATTAATAGGCGGCATAGCAAGTAAGTTATTTGTTCCCTTGTTTGAAAGAATGTCCACTTTCAGCAGTAATTTTCTTCCTTTTTATGCCTACCGGGAGGTTGTGGATTATAACAGGGTTTACATTATCACAGGTGCGGCACTGACAATCGGTTTATCGGTAATTTTGAGATTTACATCCAAACTTAAAGCGGATCAGGCACTTAAACTGGGTGAGGACTGATAATATTACCGCTGAACTGACGGTATAAAGTTTAATTTATCTTTCCGAACAATCAATCCGTTATTTCATTCAATTTAACATTGTCCGTCCCGATATCCGACTTGTATATAAAGAAATCTATGGGCTTGTGAGCGGAGGATGCCAGTAAAACGGAGATTCCGGTATCATCAATAAAGCATCCTGTATCCAGTTTCAAAGCATCAATAATGCAAGAGTTCAATATGTGATATTGCTTGTCAAGTATATACAAAGTCTGACTGTCAAAGTATCTGGGATAGCCTCTGCTGTCAGAGGTCTTTGCAAAAGCAATGATGTAATTATAGTCGGGATAGAAATATGCAAGAGAACCCCAAGCATCTTCAATCTTAAAATCGGCAACTTTGTTCATCTGTTCAGACGTAAGATTCAATTCATAGAAACCGTCATTATGTTTGTAGCAGTATGCGTTTTCCCAATCGAAATGAGAGTTTCTGTAGTCCGCCCACTTATCCGTCAATAAACGCATATTCTTATCCGTAAGAGAGAGCATATACAGTTCATACTCGGCGGGGTTCTCATCGTACAGTTTATAGTTTTCATTGTAGGGACCTGTTCTGACATAAAAGAATACATTGTCACCGACAAGCGTAAACATGCAAGCTTCGGGTATTACATCATGACTGATAACCGACTCATATTCCGAATAATCATCCAATTTAACACGATAGAAATTGTTGTCGGTGTTGTACTTCGAGCCCATTTCCTGTCCTGCGTTAATCATTACAAAATAGTAATAACCGGAATGAAAAAACCCTAAGCATCTTTTTCCTTGTGTCAGCGACACGGTCGCAAAAGTTTTTACAAGTTGACGTTCCGTACCGTCCATATTCATTTTGATAAGATTCCAATCTAAACCGTTCTTTTTTGATCTCTCAACATAATATATGTTATTTTCATAATAACCTAACTGAATAGTTTTTTCGTTTGTGGGAACTATTTGATCAATTTTCCCGAGGTATGCATCACAATCATCATCCGTATGGGTACATTCGGCTTTTGTACATAATTTAACAAACTTTGAATTTCCGTATTGCGAATAGAGAATAAAACCGTCAACATAATGATATTTACCGTAGGGGGTATTCAGATAGGAATGCCATACCCGTGCTCCCTGGTTCATGGATGTATAATACTCATCCGGTAAGGATAAATCCGGTTGCAGTATAACTAAATCCGATTCAACTGTATTTGTCGGTGTAAAACTGATTTGTGTTTCGTTTCGGCAGGATGACAGCACAAAACATAATATCAGCAAAACAGCTACCGTTAAGTATAGTTTTTTATTCATGATAAAATCTCCTTGTATTGAAATATGTACAATCCGAGCGGATTAACCAATTCACTTATTATTATACTTATTATAAAGCTCGTTTGAAGTGCTTTGGGTAAAAGTTCATTAAAAGTTCATATTTCGATATAAAGGAAGGCATATAATCAGCAATCAATGTGTAATCTCATACAATTTAAGACTTTTCATTCCGAAATCCGATTTATATATGAAATAATCGGGCGGTTTATGTGAATCGGTAGACAGTACAATACAGTTACCGGTATCATCAATTAAGAATCCCGCTTCCGTACTTGAAGTCGGATTATTGTAAATATTCACAATGTTATACTCCCAATCAAGTATATACAAAGTCTGGTCGTCATAATATCTGTCATGACCTCTGTTATTCTTGGTCTTTTTAAAAGCAATAACATAAATGTTGTCGGGATAGAAGTGAGCAACCGTTCCCCAACCGCCTTTAATTGCGGAATCGGCAACTTTGGTCTTCTCCTTTGTGGCAAGGTTCAATACATAGAAACCGTCATTATGTTTATAGCAGTATCCGTTCTCCGAATCGAAATAGCAGTTGGTAAAATCCGACCAGTTGTCCGTCAATAAACATAATTCATTGTCTGTAAGAGATAGCTTATACAGTTCAAAATCTACAGCAAAGTTTTCCGGGTTTTTGGTACCTTCAGTGTAGGTTCCCGTCCGGACATAGAAGAATACATTATTGTCGACTAAAGTAAATCGGTAAGCCATCGGAATTATATCATGGCAGAAAACCGATTCATACGGAGAATCGTCGTCCAATCTGATGCGATAGAGGTTTTTATCGGTGTTGAACCGGGACCCCATGTATTGATCGTCGGTCAATACAAAATAGTAATAACCCGAGTGAAAGAAACCGTGCATTTCCTTGATGGAAAGTTGTATATCGGTAATAATTGCTTTTACGGTCTGACGTTCGGTTCCGTCCATATTCATTTTGTAAAGTGTCATTAACATATTGCCCGCTCTTTGCACAAAATATATATTTCCATGATAATAACCTATCTGAGTGTTTTTTCCGACATATGCATCACAATCATCGTACTTATGCGGACAATTTTCTTTTTGACATAATGTCATAAATTTCGTATTTCCGTATTGGGAATAGTGAATGAAACCTTCTACATTATGATATTTGCCGTAGGGAGTATTGAGATAGCAATGCCATATTTTAGCTCCCTGATTCATGGATGTGTAATACTCATCCGGAAGAGACAAGTCCGGTTGCAGTATAACCAAGCCGGTATCTTCGGTTTCCGTCGGTGCCGGAACTATTTGGGCTTCTTTACGGCAGGAGCATAATATAAAGGACAGTATCAGCAAAACAGCTACCGCTAAGTATAGTTTTTTGTTCATAACAGTTTCTCCCGTATTTGATAACTTTCGTACTATCCGAACGGATTAGTAAATTCATTTACTATTATACCCTATATTAAGCCTTTTTTAAAGTGCCTTGAGTTAATTCAGTCAACTGAAGTGATGAATCGGTGCATTATTTCTTCTTTTGTTAATTATTTATCTTCTAATTGTTGTATAATGTATGTTGCTGATTAGCGGAGGAGAAATGGACAAAAAAGGCAACAAACTTGGTGAATGGATTAATAATGAGCTTCCGGAAATAGCATCACAACTGGAAGCACTCAATGACGACTATTATTTACGTGAAAACACAATATCTCTGGCGGGGAAAGAGCGGGTAAAGAATATACTGTTTCTTTTACGCTCGGCTCTGTTTCCCGGGGTGTATGAAAAATGCTCCATAAGCAAAGCCAATGTGGATATGCTTATAGGCAACAACTTAAGGGAAGCCGCAATTGAGTTAAGAGAGATTTTAGAGAGTGTATTCAGTTACAAGTGTGACAAGGACTGCGACAATTGCCCGATTAATCTTGATGAAATTATTATTACCTTCCTGGATAAAATGCCAAAAATACGAAGAAAGTTACAGACCGATATTCATGCCGCATATGTGGGTGACCCCGCAGCTCAGAGTTTTGAGGAGATATTATTAAGCTATCCGTCACTGGAGATGATGAGCATTCACAGAATAGCTCACGAGTTATATAAACTCAAAGTGCCTTTAATTCCCAGAATGATGAACGAGTACGGTCACAGAGTTACCGGCATAGATATTCACCCGGGAGCCAGTATAGGAGAGCATTTCTTCATGGACCACGGTACCGGTATAGTAATAGGAGAGACTACGGAAATAGGGGATAATGTAAAGATATATCAGGGTGTTACTTTAGGTGCAAAAAGCTTTAAGTTGGACGCAAACGGCAATCCCGTTAAAGGTATAAAGCGACACCCTAAAATAGAAGACAATGTGGTTATATACTCACATGCAACAATATTGGGCGGGGATACGGTAATAGGGCATGATTCGGTAATTGGTGCGTCGGTATGGCTTATGGAGTCGGTTCCGCCGTATTCCAAAATTTACTATAACTTAGGGAGTGACAAATAGATTATGGCTGAATTAAGATGGCATCCTTTGATAAAAGACTGGGTAATGGTGGCATCGCACAGACAAAACAGACCGCAGATGCCCAAAAACTGGTGTCCTTTCTGTAAAGGCAGTGAAAAGGTACCGAAAGACTATATTGTCATGAAATATGACAATGATTTTCCCGCACTGTCTCAAAATCCTCCGATTCCCGATAATGTGGCAACGGATTTGTATAAAACCGCACCGTTGTACGGTAAATGTGAAGTTATACTGTATTCTTCCGATCACCATGCGACATTACCCGAATTGGACGATTTGCATCTGAATGAACTGGTAAAACTTTGGAAGCAGCGGTTTATCGAGATATCTTCCGATAAGTTGATAAAGTATGTTTTCATATTCGAAAACAGGGGAGAGGCTGTAGGAGTTACCATGCCGCATCCTCACGGGCAGATTTACGGTTATCCTTTTATACCCAAGAAGTTGGAGCTGGAATTGCAATCTTGCAAAGAACATGCCGATAATACCGGCAGATGTCTCATATGCGACATGAACGGAGAAGAAATAAGTTTTGCTCAACGGGTTATATTCCAGAACGACAGTTTCATAGTTTATCTTCCGTTTTTTACCGAATATCCGTACGGTATATATATTTCTTCCAAAAGACATATACAATATATTACTCAATTTACCGAAAAGGAATCATCGGACTTTGCTAAGACTTTAAAGATTGCTGCAGGTACGTTGGACAGTCTTTTCGGATTTACATTCCCGTATATGATGTGTATGCATCAGGCACCGGTAAATACGGGTGAGCACTATGACTATTATCATTTTCATGTGGAGTTTTTCCCTCCGATGAGAGCGAGAGATAAAATAAAGTACAATGCATCCAGCGAGACCGGAGCATGGGCACACTGCAATCCCACTTCTGTGGAGGAGAAAGCGGAAGAGTTGAGAGCGGCATATAGAAGATTTGTAACGGGAAAAGGAAATACAAAAGGTGAATAGTTTATGATAAAAGAAGAGTTGGCAAATATTTTGAATAATGTATACGGCAGTTCCGAGGAGAGTATCAGATACTTTCAGGCGCCCGGAAGAGTCAATTTAATAGGGGAACATATCGATTACAACGGAGGATATGTTTTTCCCGCGGCAATAGATAAAGTATCCACTGTTGCTGTAAGAAAAAGGAAAGATGACATAATAAAACTGTATGCTACCGATTTGGGTTATGTAGTGGAAGCGGACATGAATAGTCTTGAACAGTATAAAGACTTGAAATGGGGCAATTATCAGCTCGGAGTCATTGATCAGATTTTAAAGAAAGGCATTAAAGTAAAAGGTGCGGAGTTCATATTTGACGACAAGGTGCCTTTAGGAAGCGGTTTATCCTCATCTGCCGCGATTGAGGTTGTGACTGCATATGCAATGTTGCAACTTTACGGCCATAAAACGGACAAGATGGACATAGCCCTGTTGTGTCAGAAGGCGGAACATGAGTATGTCGGCGTGAAATGCGGTATAATGGACCAGTTTGCTTCGGCAATGGGGTTAAAAGACCATGCCATGCTGCTGGATTGTAATTCATTGGAATATGAGTATATACCTATAAAACTTGACGACTATTCGATAGTTATATCCAACACCAATAAAAAGCGGTCGTTGGGTTCGTCAATGTACAACAAAAGAAGAGCGGAGTGTGAACAGGCGTTGGCCGATATGCAGAAGAAGTTTCCCGACAAGTTGAATTTATGTGATTTTACCTATAAGGAGTTTTTATCCTGTGCAGACGATATTACCGATGCCGATTGCAGAAAGAGAGCGGAGCATGCGGTATGTGAAAATTTACGGGTTTTGGACAGTGTCAAAGCATTAAAGAAAGGCGACATATATTCTTTCTGTAAATACCTCAATCTGTCACATATTTCTTTACGTGATCTTTATGAGGTATCGTGTAAGGAACTGGATGTGCTTGTGGAAAGTGCATGGATGCAGAAAGATGTATTAGGTTCCAGAATGACGGGAGCGGGTTTCGGCGGCTGTACGGTTTCCATTGTGAAGAAGCAATCGGTAAAGGATTTTATTGAAGATATAGGCAGAGTTTATCAGGAAGTTATCGGATACAACGCATCTTTCTATATCTGCGAAATTTCCGACGGGGTTAAGGAGATATAGATGAGTATTTTAGTAACCGGAGGAGCAGGTTATATAGGCTCGCATATGGTACTGCATTTGTTGGAAAAAGGCTATGAGGTGGTAGTTGTTGATGATTTATCTACCGGTAATAAAGAAGCGGTGCTTGCAAATAAGTTTTATCAGACGGATATTAAAGACGAAAAAGCCATGGCAAAGCTGTTTAAAGAGAATGAGATAGAAGGAATAATACATTTTGCAGCATATTCACTGGTAGGCGAAAGCATGGCACATCCTCTGAAATATTATGAGAACAATGTGGCCGGGACATTGCAGATACTAAAGTATATGGATATGTACGGTATAAATAATATAGTGTTTTCCTCCAGTGCCGCGGTATACGGGGAAAGCCCTTCTCCCATAAAAGAAACTGCCGACACCTTTCCCACAAACGCATACGGTGAAACCAAACTGGCGGTGGAAAGAATGCTCAAATGGGCTTCAAAGGCTTACGGTATAAATTATGCGGCATTGAGATACTTTAATGCAGCGGGAAGCCACGTAAGCGGCAGGATAGGGGAGAAAAGGGCTGTGGAAACACACCTTATACCCATTGCTTTAGATGTAGCGTTGGGAAAAATAGATAAACTTCTGGTATTCGGAGATGATTACGATACCTTTGACGGAACCTGCATAAGAGACTATATCCATGTCAGCGATCTGGCGACGGCACATCTTCTGGCATTAGAAAAGATGATAAATGATTCTATTAACTTGGAAAGGAAGAGCGAGAATTCCGGTATTAGCATGATATATAACCTGGGAAGCGAAAAGGGTTTTTCGGTAAATCAGATAATTGATGCGGTAAAGCATGTTACCGGTGCGGATATAAAGACGGAAATAACAAAAAGACGACAAGGAGACCCTGCTGTACTTATTGCGTCCAGCGAAAAGATAAAGAAGGAATTGGGATGGGTACCCGAGTTTACGGACATAGAGGATATTATAGCCACGGCTTGGGAGTTTCGAAAGAAAATGAGGTGAAAACTAAAAATGAATAAGAAACTTAAATCAAAAGAGACCGACTATTTATTTGATGCAATACTTTCTTTGAAAAACAAAGACGAATGCTACATCTTTTTCGAGGATTTATGCACCGTTGCGGAGATTAAAGCAATGGCTCAGCGGCTTTGTGTTGCAAAGATGTTGGATAACAAGCATACATATGCCGATATTTCAGTAAAGACCGGGGCCTCGGCTGCTACAATAAGCAGAGTTGCCAAATGCTTGAACTACGGAGCGGAAGGGTATACAACCGTTTTGAAAAGATTAGGAGAAATTAATGGGTAGAATACTGGATAAGATTTTCGGTACATACAGCGACAGAGAGATTAAGAAAATACTGCCGCTTGTGGAAGATATAGAGGCTCTGGCCGATGAAATGAAGGGTAAGACCGATGCACAACTTCGGGCATATACTAATCTTTTTAAGCAACGTCTGGAAGACGGAGAGACATTGGACGATATTCTTGTGGAAGCATTTGCGGTATGCAGAGAAGCTTCGACCAGAGTACTGCATATGACCCCGTATAAAGTACAGTTGATAGGAGGAATAGTACTGCATCAGGGCAGAATTGCGGAAATGAAAACCGGAGAAGGAAAGACACTTGTCGCTACGCTGCCGGTTTATCTGAATGCTCTTTCGGGCAAAGGTGTTCATGTAGTTACGGTGAACGACTACCTGGCTAAAAGAGACAGCGAATGGATGGGAAAACTGTATAACTTCTTGGGACTGTCAGTCGGCTTGATTGTCTACGGCCTTACCAAGGAACAAAGAGAAAACGCATATAATTCCGATATAACATACTGCACGAACAACGAGTTGGGATTCGACTACTTAAGAGACAACATGGTCACAAGAAAAGAAGAGCTGGTGCAAAGGGATCTTCACTTTGCCATTGTCGACGAAGTGGACAGTATTTTAATTGACGAAGCAAGAACACCTCTTATCATATCCGGAGCGGGAGAACAGTCTTCCAATTTGTACAAACGTGCGGATAATTTTGCCAAGACACTTAAAAAGAAAGTGGTTATTGAAGAAGACAGCGGCGGCAAACTGCAAAGAATAATGGAGTTGACCGGTCAGGAAGAAGAGGATGAGTATGCTCCCGACAAACCCGACTATATTGTGGATGAAAAAAACCGGACGGCATCGCTTACACCCAAGGGAGTGGAGAAAGCCGAACGATATTTCAATGTGGAAAATCTGACATCGTATGAGAATACCGGTCTTTTGCATCATATAAATAATGCAATAAAAGCACAGAGCATAATGACCCGCGATGTGGATTATGTGGTAAAGGATAACCAGATTATAATAATAGACGAGTTTACCGGCAGAATGATGTTCGGAAGAAGATATTCCGAGGGACTTCATCAGGCAATAGAAGCAAAGGAAAATGTCAAGGTGGAAAGGGAAAACAAGACTCTTGCCACAATAACCTTCCAGAACTTTTTCCGTATGTACGGTAAGCTTTCCGGTATGACCGGAACGGCATTGACCGAAGAGGAGGAATTCCGGGAGATATACAAACTTGATGTAATCGCTATTCCGACCAATAAACCGGTAATAAGGGAAGATTATCCCGATGTGGTCTATACCACCAGAAAAGCCAAATTAGATGCCATTGTGGCCGATATAATAGAGTGTTCTCAAAGACAGCAGCCGGTTTTGATAGGAACCATATCCATTGAAAAGTCGGAAGAACTCAGTCTTATGCTGAGAAGAAGGGGAATAAAGCATGAAGTACTCAATGCCAAGCATCATGAAAGAGAAGCGGAAATTGTGGCTCAAGCCGGAAAACCCGGAGCGGTAACCATAGCTACCAACATGGCGGGCAGAGGAACGGACATTGTTCTCGGAGGTAATGCGGGATATATGGCTATGCAGAAACTTAAAAAAGAGATATTTGATGAAAATATTTTACTGCAAGCAGACAGTTTTAATGAGACCGACGATGAGGCGGTTATAGAGGCAAGGAACCTTTACCGTCAGTATGAGGCCGACTTCAAGAAACTTATTGAAGAAGACAGAAAGAGAGTGCTGGAAAAAGGCGGCCTGTATATACTTGCTACCGAGCGGCATGAATCCAGAAGAATTGACAACCAGTTAAGAGGTAGAGCGGGGCGTCAGGGCGATCCCGGTATGAGCAGATTCTATCTGTCGCTGGAAGATGATCTGATGCGTCTTTTTGCACAGGACAGATTGGCCAATATGATGAATGTACTGAATGTTCCCGATGACATACCCATTGAAGCCAAGATAATAACCAATACCATTGAAACGGCACAGAAGAGAATAGAAGGTGTCAACTTCCAGAGACGTAAGACGGTTATTCAGTATGACGACGTAATGAATACTCAGAGGAACCTTATTTACAGTCAGAGAAGGCAGGTACTTGACGGTACCGATATGAAAGGCAGTTATCTGAAGATGTTAGAGTCGGTACTTACCAGACTGACAGATGATTACTGTCAGAGCAACAGGTCAAACGATTGGAATATGCAGGCAATTTCCGACAGATTAAACGAAATGCTGCCCAAACAATATAACCCGTTGTTGAAAGGCAATACCGCCGATGCCGACTACAATGAAAAATCCTTCCGTCAGATGCTTATAGACTCATACAGTAAGGATTATGACGACAAAGAGGCGGAACTGAGTCCCTCCCTTATGAGGGAGCTGGAAAGAATTATACTGCTTCGGACGGTGGATATACACTGGATGGATCATATCGACGCAATGGATCAGTTGCGTTCGGGGATAGGATTGAGAGCTTTCGGGCAGAAAGACCCGGTTATGGAGTATAAGTTTGAAGGATATATGATGTTCGAGGAAATGACCAACAGCATACAGGAGGAAGCACTGAAAAAAATATTTTCCGTTCATAAACAGACCGAAGTAAAGAATGAAGAGAGCAAGATAAGAATAAATGCGCAGACGGCTCCGGATGATGTACGGAAACCTGCCGTTTCCTCCAATACAAAAGTCGGTCGTAACGACCCCTGTCCCTGCGGAAGCGGAAAGAAATATAAGAAGTGTTGCGGAGCGTAATATATGAACTATGAGGAAGCAATAAAATACATACACTCGGTAGGCAAATTCGGTTCCAAACTGGGGCTTATCAATATAACAAAACTGCTGGATTTACTGGACAACCCTCAAAATGATTTGAAATTCATTCATGTGGGCGGAACCAACGGAAAAGGCTCCACATGCAACTATATTGCTCATATGTTACATGCGGCCGGATACAGAACAGGTTTGTTCATCTCCCCGTATATCGAGAAGTTCGGCGAAAGAATGCAGGTGGATTTTAAAAATATCGATAACAGAAGCCTGGTAGCTCATGTACAGAAGGTTAAGGACTGTATTGATATGATGCTGGAGCAGGGGTACAATCATCCTACTGAGTTTGAGATAAATACCGCGGTTGCAATGCTTTATTTTAAACAGAAACGCTGTAATACGGTAGTTTTGGAAGTAGGGTTGGGAGGTCGGCTGGATGCCACCAATGTCATCAAATCACCGTTAGTTACCGTCATATGCACCATTGAGAAAGACCATATGGGTGTGTTGGGCGATACATTGCAGAAAATAGCATTTGAAAAAGCAGGCATAATCAAACCCGCATCCCCGGTTGTGGTATACGGAGACAATGAGCCGTGCACATATGATGTGATAGAGGCACAGGCGGAAAGAAAGGGAGCACCTTATTTTGTTGTGAATTTTGAAAATATATCAAATATCAGATATTCCGATTTCGGCTATACATTCGATTTTGAGGGTTATACCGATTTGCGAATAAATATGTTCGGTGATTACCAGGTGAAAAATGCCTGCACCGCTATTAAAGCCGTTGAGGCTTCGAAGTTGAAGGTCTCGGAGGAGGCAATAAGAAAAGGACTTTTTAATGCAAAATGGCCCGGTAGACTGGAAGTATTATCGAAAAACCCCTTGATTATCTGTGACGGTTCACATAATCCCGAAGCCGTAAGGAGTTTGAAAAATACTCTTATCAAATACTTTCCCGATAAGAAAAAGATATTGATAATGGGCGTGATGAAGAACAAAGAATATGAAAAAATGATTGAAGATATATTTCCCTTGGCGGATATGGGCATTGCTATAAGAACGCAATGTAACAGGGCTTTAGAATTGGATATATTGCAACAAACCATGCAAAAATACTGTAAAAATACTTATTCTTTTGATAAGATAGAAGACGGACTGGATTATGCGGTAGCCAATGCCGACAATAATACCGTTATTTGCACATTCGGATCTTTGTATTATATAGCGGATGTAAAGAATTACGTCAGGAGAACGGGGCTGTAGATGGATATTAATGAACTGCAAAAGTATCTGGAAAAGATTGATTTCAACGCATTGAGTAAAGACAATGTGAAGTTAAGCGAGGATGATGCTTATGTGGGTGAGTTATATAACAGTGCTATTGATAATATAAGTCAGTACAACATAGATGTGGCCAGGATAAAGCTTTCCAGAGTGGTTAAACTGGACCCGACATTTGAGAAAGCAAAGATTCTTCTGGATAAGATAAATTCCTTAGGAAGCGACAAATCCTTAGGCGACAAAATGAAGGAAGCCTTGGATAAAACAGAGGATAAAGATAAGTCCAAAGGTAAAAAAGCAACCAAAGAAAAAAGCGGCGGTAAAGTATCAATAAAAACTTTCTTTCAATCGCTGTTCACAAGAAGACCTTCAGTTAAAAAGAAATCCGCATATGCAGCAAAAAGTAAAGGTAAAATGACTCCTCTTAAGTTCATTAAAATGCAGATGTACATTATCATAGGACTTATTGTAGTTATTTTAATACTGGTAGCGGCAATTCTTATCATGAAGAAGAAACACGATGATTATATTGCGGCGCAACCGGATCTCGGCAGTAAAATAACCCAGCTCACACAGGAAAAGCATGAACAGTCGGCATTGTATCAGGCAACCGTTCTGCAATATGAAGACAGGATAAAAAGACTGGAAGATACTCTGAACAATTCCGATTCCGATACCAATAAATACAAACATCAATCGGAAATTCTTCTGCAACAGAAAAGATTGTATCAGGGGAAATATCTTTCGGTTTCACAAAAATATGATGAAGCCTTAGTCGTTCTTAATGAGATTGATACGGCAAAAGCGGAGTTCTCCGATGCGGACTATGCTATGTACAATGAAACCGTTGCCCAATGTAAAGCTAATATAGCAATTTCTCTATATAATTCCGGCAACAAACTGTATCAGGATTTGAAATACAAGGAAGCATACAGTAATTTTTATGATATATGGCAGAGTTATCCCGACTATGACTCGGTTAAAGTATGGGAGAAGGACAATCTCTATTCCAATATGGTCTACGATGCCGTTTATAAAATGTCCAAATGCGCCTTCGAGATAGGTGAATATAACATTGCTATAAAAGGATATACATTTGTTGAGGACAGCCTTTCGGAATTTGCCAAGGCAAACAGAGAAGGTTTGATATATCACAGTGCAAAGGCATATGCGGGAATAGAAGACTATGTAAAAGCCGAAGAACTTTTTAAGAAGGTAATAGACGAATATCCCGCTTCCAATCTTGCAATTTATGCAAAAGACGGACTTGCCGCTGTCCGAAAGAAATTAGGAAGATAGCAGAGGTATGCTTTGAACAGTATTGATTTGTTTGCGGCAATCGCCGATACAAAGATAGAACAAAGAAAAGAATATATGGAAGCAAAGCAACCGGTACCGGTACCGGATGTTTTGTTTGAGTGTGTCAATATTGTTAAAGACAATGATATTTGTAAAGATAACAATGAAGGCAAAGTGATTGATAAAATAAAAGATAAATATTCTTTTCCCGAGGAGCAATCGTACGAGCAGCAATTAAAGAATTACTATGAAGGTCTTGAGCAATTAAAAGCGCAATACGCACCTTTTTTGAAAAGAAGAAGTAAACATGCAATAAAAAGAGCGAGACTGGAGTTTAAGAATTTCGATTTCCGTTTTGAGACACGGGAGGATATTGACGATTTCTCAGCCGTTTTGGAAGGAAGGGGTATATGGGAAAGCATAACAATACCTCATTACCACGGTCCTACGGGTAAATGGGTAACATATTACCGGACGGAATTTGATTACAAAAAAGACAACTTAAGAGACTATATCGTATTCAAAGGTTCCGACTATATTACCGGGGTATATGTCAACAGCCGACATGTACTGTCGCATGAAGGTTTCTTCTATGCGTTTGAAGAAGACATTACGGAATATCTTAAAGAGAAGGGAAATGTTCTTGTAGTAAGAGTGGAAAACGATATCACCATGTTAGGGGAAAACGGCAGATTGGGTAAAAAGATATATGCCGCAACCGGTATCGGTTGGGATGACCCGAAGGACGGATGGCATCATTGTCCCCCCGGAGGCGGTATTTTTGATAAGGTATATATTGAAAAAAGAGAAAGTACATTTATTTTTGATGCCTGTGTTTATCCGGATATAGACAATCAAACGGCAAAGATAAAAGTGGTAGTTAAAAATGTTGATAGGTATAAGAAAGATGTTAAGATAAATATTTCTGTTGAACCGTTTAATTTTGACGATTGCTTCAGATATAAAGGTGAGTTTCAAAGAAAAATACATGAAGGGGAAAACCACTACCATTTTGACATCAAAATAGAAAACCCCAGATTATGGCACAGTTTTACTCCGTATCTATATACCGTGATAATAGAATCGGACAATTCCGATCAATATGAGCAGAATTTCGGAATGCGTAAATTCCATATGGATACCGTGAATAAACCGTACGGAACGCTTTATCTTAACAATGCCGAGATTCTGTTAAGAGGTGCAAATGAGATGGGCCATTTGCAGTTATGCGTAATGAATGATGATTATGAGCAGCTCATAGAGGACATCCTTATAGCCAAATACTGCAATATGAATTATTACAGGATTACGCAGCGACCGGTGCAATCGGAAATATATGAATACTGTGATATGCTGGGAATGATGGTACAGGCGGATTTTCCGTTATTCGGTCAGCTTGCAAGAAGCCAGTTTTATGAAGCGGTAAGACAGGTAGGCGAGATGGAAAGGCATGTTAGGAGACATCCGAGCGTAATAATGGTTTCCTACATAAATGAGCCTACCGATCAGTTCAAATCGGACAATCAGCAAATAAATCTTAACAGAGCGGAACTGGAGAATTGGTTTGAGATATGTGACAGAGTAATAAAGCAGGAAAATCCTTACAGAGTAATTAAAAGGGTGGAAGGGGATTACGATCCTCCTACCTTTGAAGGCTTATCCGATTTCCACTGCTATAACATGTGGTATACAAATCATGCTCTACCGATAGGAGATTTATACAGAGGTTATCTGCCCGCTATAAGAAAAGATTGGAAAACGGCATGCGGAGAGTACGGATCCGAGGGTTTGGATAATCTTGACCTTATGAAAGAAAGATACCCGAAAGAATGGCTTCCGAAGAATGAAGAAGACTGCTGGATACCGGACAGGATAGTAAGAGCACAGACCAATTCCATGCATGGTGACTGGTTCTATGAGCAGGATAATATAAAAGACTGGATATATTTCAGTCAACTCCATCAGGCAAAAGCTGCAAGTATTATGACTCTGGCATTAAGGAGAAGAAGCGATTATGTGGTTCAGACCGCATTGCACCTTCTGATTGACGCTTATCCTTCGGGGTGGATGAAGACCGTTGTGGGTGTGGACAGAGTGCCGAAACCTGCATATTTCGCTTTTAAAGAGGCCCTGATCCCTCTTAAAGTCAATTTGCGATGTGACAGAAGAACATGTTATACAAACGATGTATTGAATGCGGAATGCTGGATTTTAAACGATACCGCCGTTGATTACAGCGATATGACAATAACAGCTGTGTTATATGACCGACACAAAAACCCCTTGAAAACTTACAAATTGAATACTTCCGCAAAAGGTTGTAAATCAGTTCCCGTCGGAAAAATACGCATTGACACATCGGATATTGCCGTAAAGGAAAGAGAAGCATTTTCTTTAGCGGTATTTATGGAGCATCAGGGCAAGGTAATTGATACCGATGTGTATAATTTTGATATCTTCGAAAATAATTATGAAAGTATCAATGCCTATCCTTTAGGAATGCTTGCGAAACAGGTTGTAAATACAAGCCCCGCTTTTAAGCAGGCAGATAAAGAAACGGCAGATATTATAATTATTTCCGATAAAAAACATTTAAAGGAAGCGGAAGCGATCAAAAAAAGCATAAATAAACCAATCTTATTTATTCTGAATTCCTGTCTGGAGAATTTTAAGTTTAACCGACACACTTATGAGATGAGCGACAGAAGGATGTGGAAAGCCACATATTGTCCGATCAATCAAAGCCTTTTACCGGGTTATAGATGGGATGATTTATCTTTCCTGTATGACTCCGATACCGATAAGATTAATTTTGTTGCGGAATATTTCATACAGTGTGATAAGGTAGAGAAGATGTATGTCTTTAACTATAAAAAACCCGCCTTCGGTGAATCGGCTGAAGGTCGTAAAGAAAAAAGACCGGTACTTATGCATAATGAGGACGGAATATTTACAACTTTGAATTTAAAAGGCAGAGTAGGAGTTAATCCGGTTTCGGATAAGATACTTTATGATGTGGTGAGGGGATTGTTATGAGAATTGCTATAAGGATAATGGCTGTAGTTTTTGCAATAATATTGTGTTTTGTGTTCCTGTTAAGTTCGATACGGTATGTGGCTTTTAATGAGAAGCTTTACAGGAAATTACAGATTAAACATGAAATAGCCCCGTTTGTTCTTATGACTCAGGAGGAGTTGGATGATATTACCCATGAGATTATAAAATACATGAAAGGGGACAGAAAAGACCTCGTTATATATGACATACAGGAAGGAGTTAAAAGAGAGATATTCAATGAACGGGAAAAAACACATATGGTGGATGTTCTTAACCTTTTTACTGTTTCCGAGTGGGTTTTAGTGATAATGATATGTTTACTTGCAATCATAGTTATTGCGGGATTTCTCATGGATATGGATACAATGAGATCGATTTTCTTAAAAACCGTAATGATAACCATGGTAATAACCGTACTGCTGTTTATAATGCTTATCTTCTATATGATAGTGGATTTCCACAGTTTCTGGATGTTGTTCCATGAGATTCTCTTTACAAATGATTTGTATCTGTTGGATCCCTATACCGATTTGTTGGTAAATATAATGTCTTTGGACTTCTTTGTGTCAATATCCTATTATGTCAGTCTCTGTTTCGGTTTGCTATTTTTAGGAATGTTTGCTACCATTGGTGGAGTAAAACTGATGAGGAAGGTGATAAAGAGTGGACAGGAAGTTTGACCGTAAAATTGATATAACCACAATTCCGGGTATACGTACATACCGTAATACTCTTCAACTTATTCTTCTGAAAGTTCTTAATGATATTTTTCCTCACAGAAAAGTAAAGATTGAGTATTCGATAAATAAAGGAAGTTTCTGTACGGTTGAGGATATAAAGATAAATAATGAGCATGTGGAAGCCATTAAAAAAGGTGTTCGGGAATATATCGATAAGGATGTACCGATTAAGGAATTACACTGCACAAGACAAAAAGCCATTGAGATTTTTAGGGAACGTAAGATATATGACATTGCCGAGTCATTGGAATATGTCAATAACCCCAAAGTACTCATATACAATCTGGACGGCTTTATATCCATCTTCTATTCCAAAGTGGCCGAAAGAACATCATATGTGGATTTGTTTGATATAAGGGCATATGAACCGGGTTTTATCTATTTCTATCCGACACGTCATAAACCGTATGAGTTACCGCAGTATACGGAACAGAATAAACTGGCAGCGGTATTCGGTGAGTTTAACAGGTGGGGAGATGTACTGGGCATTCCCGATGTAACCAGCTTAAACAGGGTAGTAAGAAGCGGTTCGGTTAACGATATAATACTTGCTACGGAAGCTCTTCAGGATATCAAATTAGGACAGATTTCCCGTGAGATAAGCGAAAAGCATAAAAAATTCGTCATGATAGCCGGTCCTTCCAGCAGCGGAAAGACCACCTTTGCCAACAGGCTTAAGATTCATCTGATTGTTCACGGAGTTAAAGCAAAGATAATATCACTGGATAATTACTATATTAACAGAGCGGATATGGTGCCCGATGAAACGGGCAAAGTGGATCTTGAATCGGTAGATGCTCTGGACATATGCATGTTTCAGGATAATATGAAAGAACTTTCAAAAAAAGGACACACAATGATACCTGTTTTTGATTTTAATACGGCGTCCAGGAAAGAGGAACTTATACCGCTTTCATTGAGCGATTCGGAGGTTCTTATCATAGAAGGTATACACGGACTTAATCCGGTCATGACAAAAGGAATCGAGGAGAAATATATTTACAAAATATATATCAGCGCATTAACTACTATTAATATAGACAGTCACAACAGATTTGCCACTACTGATACAAGACTCATACGCAGATTAACCAGGGATTACGAATACAGGAATTCCTCGGCATCCCGTACATTGAATATGTGGGAATCGGTCAGATCGGGTGAGGATAAGTATATTTTCCCGTTCCAGGAACAGGCCGATGTGATATTCAACAGTGCATTGATGTACGAACACGGATTGTTAAGAGTATTCGCGGAACCTATATTGAAGAAAGTCAAGAAAGATGACCCGGCATATGATGAGGCGAAAAGACTGTTGGATATACTGTCGGCATTTGAAAAGATTGATTCCGCAGCGGTACCTCCCAGTTCCATATTAAGGGAGTTTATAGGGGGCTCCTGCTTCCATTAATCAATATTTAGCTATACACTCTATTTCTATCAAAGCATCCTTGGGAAGCCTTGCCACTTCCACAGTGGAACGGGCAGGGTAGTCGGATGTGAAATATTCGGCATATATTGCATTTATGACGGAAAAATCATTCATATCTTTAATAAACAATGTTGTCTTAATAATATCGCTCATATCCAGACCTGCACCTTTTAATAAGGTTGCTATGTTTCCAAGCACCGTATGGGTCTGCTTTTCCACTCCTTCCGGAATCTTTCCCGTGGCAGGATCAACAGGGAGATTGCCTGATACAAAAAGCAAATTATCCGCTCTTACCGCCTGAGAATAGGGCCCAATTGCCTGAGGGCATCCTTCTACTTTTATAATCTTCTTTGTCATAACATACCGCCTTTAAATAATCTATATAATTCAGTACCCCTATTTTATCATATAATCATAAGTTAAAAGATGGTATAATTCGTATATGGATATTTTGTCTGATATAAAACATAAGGATATTCTACAGGTCTCATTCGGAAAAGCAACTGCGGATATGAGTAAAGCCGGAATAAGAAGAGTGAATGACGGCTTTCAACTGGAGTATTTTTCCGATAATAAAGCTTTTCATATCAATTTTGATGGAAGTAATCTATTTGAGCATATATATAAGCTTATTACGACTAATTTCAAAGAATGTACTATCTTTACCAAACAGAACGACATAGTTGTATTCAGAAACAGGAAAAACGAACTTATCATAAAAAATCATAAGCCTACAAAGTCAGTTGTAAATACAAGTCATGATAAACAGAAGAACCATATCATAAAAGACGGAACCGATGCACCGTTTCTTTATTATCTGGGGATATCTGATATAAACGGTGTTGTTACCGACAAAGGGCGCAGAAAATTTGTGCAGATTAACAGTTTTTTGCAGATATTCGACCACGCATTTGAAAAACTGTCATTTGATAATAAGCAACTTAAGGTTGTGGATTTTTGTTGCGGTAAAGGTTATCTGACTTTTGCATTACACTTTTATTTGCATAATATTAAACATATGAATACCAATATAACAGGTATAGATTTAAAGAGTGATGTTATAGTAATCTTAATGATATTGCTGAAAAATACGGTATGACAGATTTAACTTTCATATCCGGCGATATTAAGGCATATGACGATTACTTGGATATAGCGGTAGGACTTCATGCATGTGATATAGCAACTGATATCTTTTTGAGCAGTGCTGTAAGGAACAAGGCAAAACTCATCATATCGGTTCCGTGCTGTCAGCATCAGTTATTTAAGCAGATAGATAATGAACAACTTAAACCTATGCTTTCATAACGGTTTACAGAAAGACAGGTTTACCGAAATGCTGACAAATACATTAAGAGTTCTGGCTTTGAAATCCAAAGGTTACAGTACGGATATGGTGGAGTTTGCACCTGTTGAACATACAATGAAGAATGTTCTTATCAGAGCAATATATACCGGTAAACCGGATGAAAATGCAAAAGAGGAGTATAATCGTTTGAAGACAATGTTTTCAGTAACGGATTTTGAAGGAGATACTATATGAGATGCCTGATTAACTGTTTTTCACCGACAAGGAACACATATAACTTGTGTGAAGATATGGCTAAAACACTGAGAAACAACGGATATGCGGTAGATATATTTGATGTTACAAGACGTGCAATAAGAGAGAGAAGACAGGCGGTGGATATCGCATATGATTTGTTTGTCATAGCTTTTCCGGTATATAATCAGTCCATTCCCGATGCGTATGCGGAATATCTTAAACATCTTAAAATCAATGCGGAAAATGGTGCTATCGTAGCTACATACGGTTCCGTTACTATAGGTAACGCTTTATCTCAGGCAAACCATATTTTAAAGGAAAAAGGTATATCGATATACGGAGCTGCTGCTATACCTGCCGAACATTCCTATTCAAGTGCCTTTAAAGATTACGGTATATACTACGATTATTCCGTTGAATTGGAGAATTTCTTAAAAAAAGTTATTTACAATGTGAAGAATAAAAAGCATGTTGATATAAAGGGGCAGTTTGCGGTAGCGGAACTTTTCGGTCAGAAGTTTTTAGGAAAAGTTTCAATAAAGATACCTCGCGTAGATAAGAATAAGTGTGTACGGTGCAATAAATGCATAACGGCATGTCCGACCGATGCAATTGATAAAGACTTAAGTATTTCGGTTAAACAATGCATAAGATGTGCAGCTTGTGTCAAGGTATGTGAATTTGGTGCAAGACTCTGCACTTTCAATAATCCCATAGCAAAATCCATTGTATCCAAGGGAGTAAAAAACTTAGGAAAACTTATAGATATTACATAAACGATTTAGTCATTATCCCGGTTTCACAAGGTGCAACATCGGTAAATCCGGAATTGTGCCTGATTTCCTTTATTGCATCTTCTCGTGTCAAAGAACCTAAATTAACGGCAACGGATAATTCCAGTGCGGAGAAAGGTATGATATCGCTTTCCATGGCTTTGAAAGACTGATACTGTGAAAAATCCTTACACCGCTCTATTTTACAGCTGGTATGAAGTCCTGAATCTGTATTTTCCGAATCAATCCATCCGGCTTTATCTTTGAGTAATGCCTTTATATCCTTCCATACATATCCGTCGGATAAAATATTATTCATACAACCTTTAATTACATCGTTAAAATCGATATGAATAAGGGCAGGTATGTTGCCGTCAAGTGAGGCTTGTTCAACCTCTTTCCGAAATGAAGTAATCAGAACATCCGCCTCTTTCAATGCTTGATGTATGTTTCTTATCATAGGATTTCTTACTGTTTTAGCGGATATAAACCGAGGTTGCCCGAAGGCCAATGTTTCCAAAAGCAGAAGCATTTCCATCCGACCTTTTTTTAGCGGCTTCAATCCTTTAAAAATTCTCACCATGTTATATATAACCCGAAATAGCATCTGAAATAACGGGTTATAGAAAGTTTTTGGTGATAAGTTGTTGAATATGAGATTTATGGGTTGAGCCGGTTCGTTTCCCGAAACCACATACTTTACACCCGAATCTCTCAATTCTTTCAAAAACAGGGGATAGGCTGCAAAGGGACATATACATACATTTTTCATAAGTTCATAGGATTTCTTGTATATGGCCGCTTGTTCTTCATCATTCAATGCTTTGGAAATAAAGTCGGTATCTGTGAATATTTCTTTTGCATTATTCATACTTTTAATTGCATTATCCGACATGAAAGGAATATCCCATGTAAGAGCAAGCACCTTCAGTTTTAACACATCTGCAAAATAGTATAAAAGAAAAGTGGAGTCTTTACCTCCGGTATAGAAAAGAGCGACATCATATTTTGCCTTTTCATTGTGTTCTATGGTGTTAACTACGGGTAAGACATCTTTTATATTCTTAAACGAAGGCATATTGGTACAAACGGGGCATAATCCGTTGTCATCAAACTCTATACCGGGTATCACATAATCGTTTGAACAGCAGTTTTTGCAGAAAAATGCATTATCTATAGTATCGGGGACGGTTCTTTTGGAATGTACATCGACAATTATCTTTTTCTTAATCAATTGCTTTATCTGACTATTTATCTTACACTCCGACAAATGTCTTATTCCGTCAAAAGACTGTATTATTTTCGCAGTGGAAGCCGATATGTTTACCGTATTTTTAAATGTATACGGCTTTTTACGTAAGCCGTAGTATTTTAATATATTATCTTTTAAAATCCATCTGTTTTCCAGTACGGGAATCATGTGTGTCCTCGCTGATTTGATATTACAGATACATTATACCTGAATCAGGCAGAATATATAGCGGATATTGTGGTTCGTAATGAAAATGAATATAATTTTAATGAGGGTGATGGAAATGATGAATTCAAAAGAGGTAGTTAAAGCGACTTTACAGTTTAAATATCCGGACAGGCTGGCAGTGGATTTTCCGCCGGAATACGGAACGGATTTCAAGTTTATCAATATGAGGGCAAATCCCGATTACAGACCCTCAAAAGGCAAAGATGAATGGAATGCCGTATGGGATAATATCGGTATATCCAAACTGGGAGAAGTTAAGGAATTTCCTCTTAAAAGCTGGGATGACTTTGAAAGCATGCATATACCCGATGTAACGGAGGATAGAAGATGGGAAGGCGTAAAGGAGAATATTGAAAACCACAAAGATAAATTCACCATGGGTGTGGGAATTTCCATTTACGAACGAGTTCACTTTCTGAGAGGATTGGAAAATACCTGGATTGATATATATGAGAATACCGATTATTTGTGTCAGCTTATTGATATCTTAACCGATATGAATGTGCATATTGTGGAACGGTTTGCCAGTTACGGCGTCGATTCGCTCATATTCGCCGATGATTGGGGATTACAGAACTCTTTAATGATTTCTCCCGACAAATGGAGAGAGATATGGAAGCCGAGATACAAGAGGATATATAAAGCGGCTCATGATAATAATATGTATACAATTCTTCACAGTTGCGGGGATATAAGGAGTATTCTTGACGATTTGATAGATGCCGGTCTGGATTGCATTCAGATGGATCAGCAGCAGAATATGGGACTGGAATATCTGGGGAAATACAAAGACAGGATTACTTTTTTCTGCCCGGTGGATATACAGAATATATTTGTTAAAGGTTCTTTGGATGAGATAAGAAGATATTGCCATACCATGTTTCATGCACTGGGAAGTAAAAAGGGCGGATTTATGGCCAAATGGTATTCCGACCCGGTAGGAGCAGGACACAGAAGAGAAGCAATTGATGTCATGTGTCAGGAATTCCTTAAGATAAGTGCCGATGTTTTCGGTCATTCAATAGTTAAATATTAGCATTTTCCTTATACTAAATACCACTTATGGTCGTAAAACGACCACCTGTCAGGAATCGGTGGAAATCGTTTTTTTGCTTTAGTATATTGTAACTGCGGAGAAGGGAGGGGTGATTAATGCAGATAGAAATAAAGATAGACGAAGACTGTAAAGAACCGAAGATTATCGTTGTAACGGATAAGATGACAGAAGAGATTAATGAAGTCATTAAAAAACTTTCGGAACAGCAACCGCAGATAATTGCCGGATTCAAAGAGGAGATTGTTAAGGTGTTGGAGCTTTCCGATATTTACCGTATATATGCTTCAGGCGGTAAGGTATTTGCCGAAACAACTCACGGGGAGTATACGCTCCGTCTCAGACTTTATGAAATAGAAGAGAGGCTGGACAATAATAACTTTGTGCGAATATCCAACTCGGATATTATCAATCTGAAAAAAGTAAAAGGTTTTGACTTAAGTCTGGCAGGAACAATTTGTGTAATACTTTCCAACGGAACGGTTACATATGTATCAAGGCGATTTGTCGCCAGAATAAAACAATTATTAGGAATATGAGGTGATAAAATGAAAAAGAAGATTATTAATCGCGGTTTGCTCGGTTTTCCTCTGGGTATTGCAATAGGCTATATAGTTTCCATACTTGTTTCGCTATATGCAGGAGACGGAATGTTCCATTTTGCAAAACCGGAATTGGTGGAAAAAGTGGGCAGTGAACTCAATGCCGTTATATTACAGACAGTTTTGTCGGGAATACTGGGAGCAGGATTTGCAATGTCTTCCGTCATATGGGAAATAGAAACCTGGAGTCTTGCAAAGCAGACAGGTATCTATTTTGCCGTTATATGCTTAGTTATGTTTCCTATTTCTTATGTTGCAAAATGGATGCCCAACACCGTAGGAGGAGTTATATCTTACATTGCGATATTTTTAGGAATTTTTATCGTTACCTGGCTGATACAGTATTTTATTTGGAAGAGTAAGATTAAAAAGATCAATGAAAAAGTCAAGGATGTAGAAAAACTAAGTACCGAGTAAAAATAACTGAATAAAGAATAAGCAAAAAGAAGCGGCGTGGTCATAAAGATTACGCTGTTTTTATAGAGCCAAACTGACCGATTCGGAAAGTGGCTTTATTAATATTTCATATGATTTTGCTCAATAAGTCTTTTTGTCTTTTTTCCCCACATTCCGGGAAGTTGCACGGTACGGTTTTTCACGGTCTCTATGATTTTTGAGTAGCTGTTTATGAAAGTCTCTTCTTTCTCCGAGCACTTCTTTGAAAAATCGGCAAATTGTTCTACTGTTGCCCCTTTCTTCAGCAAGGACTCATAGCCTGATATAAAATCTTCTTCTATCTCTTTTACCTGCTTGATATGGGAATCGGCATTCGTTAAGCCTGCGAATATTGCTCTGTTTAAGTACTCTCTTTTTAACCAATAATTCAGGCTATCTTTTTCATCTAAGAAAACCGGGGGATTAATATGCCCGAAGAAGACAGGTTTGAATACCGATAAGCAGGGGGTAGAGGAGCCTGTTACCCAGATGACCGGGATATCTTCTCTGAAATCTACTACCATACTTCCGGTTGTATGATCTCCGAGAAAACTCTGGTGCATACAAACAGAGGAAACACTTCCTTTTGTGTATAGTTTGTGCCTGTCATCTGTATCATGTGCTCTTAATGCGCCAAATACATCCCTTATACCCTTTGCATCTTTTATGGCATTGCAGGCACAGTTCTGTCTCTTCATTGAACCGGCAAAATGAGTAATGAGATTGTTAGTATGTTTTTTTGCAAAATCATCCTCTTCAATAGTGATACGGTTGGAAATATTACCGTAACCTTCCAGCTTCTTTGTCTTGTACTCAAGTCCCGAAGACTCTAAAATGTATGCCTCTTTTTTATCCGCAACCAGAAAACTGTTGTCGTAATAAAACGTCTTATCAAAGGTACAGTTACCTCCCTGACCGAACGCAGTTAATGCTTTTTTTATTTCCTCTATACCTTCTTTTGCATTTTTTGCTCTTTCCAATGCAATCCTTAGAATATCCATTCCCAGTAATCGCTCTGTCCTTTTACCTTTTGATTTGGTAAAAAGCGCTTCGTTTCCGATAGCAACACCGCACTCGTTAATGCCCATTTCGGCTCCCCACATCCAATGAGGGCGAACCAGAAGGACAGAATATTTCTTTTCTTCCTGCGGGACTGTTATATATGTACACTTGACGGGTTGACCACCCGTTTTCCCGCCGGGAATAAACTGTACCAGATTAATCTCGTTACAAGATCTGTCGCTGTTTTTTGCAAAAATTCCGCCTTTTTCAAAGGACTTCCACATAGTATCACACATATCAATTCTCCTAACTCTGTACCGCTATATTATATCATATTCAGTTTGTGGAATAATTATTATACATTAAATCAAATAGGCAAAGAATAACGGAGCAGTCAAAAGATATAGCTGCTTTCTGCATATGAGATATTTTGCCAGCAATCAGAAATATAAATTTATAAGGTCTGCTTTATAGACAAAAAACTGCATATAACGGGATAGATTTAATACTGTTCTCATATCCGAAGTTTTTTGTCGAAAACCTGATAGCATAATCCGGATTGTACTTATCTGCAAAAACAGACAAACTTCTGGACCTTACATTATCTGCTGATTTTACCTCTATCGGAATAATTGAATCATCTATACGAATTATGAAATCTATTTCCGCTGTTCCGCTTGACTGCCAATAATTCAGCGGATATCCGGCAGCAACCAATTGTTGAGCAACATAATTTTCGGCGAGCATACCGCGTGCTCTATGCGAAGATATATTTGATATCACATCTTGAGGTTGAATTCCCGCTTTATAGGAGAGCAGTCCTACATCGGAGTAATATATTTTAAACGAATCAATTTCCTGATAAACGGATAAAGGATGTTTTGCTTCCGTAGCTTTAATACTTTCCAGCACCACATTTGCAGCTTTTAACCATTGTAAGCTAAGCTCATAGTCTTTAGCCCTGGCAGAACTTTTAATAATATTGTACCGGAATTTTGTGTTTTCCTTTGCAAGTTGTGCAGGTAAGGTATTGAAAATATCCGTACTTTTTATAGTAATATTCGGGGTTGAGTATTTTGCCATGTCTGCAATATATGCGTTGGCAATATTGGCTTGTTGAGCTTTAACTACATTAAAATCATTTTTCTCAAGATATGTTTTAACTACTGCCGGATAACCGCCAATCACGAGATAGCTGTGATAAAGGCTTAATGCTTCCTCATGATATACTGCCGAAAGCGGTTTAAATGACGAAAATGATTCCTTTATTTTTTCCAGCAAAAGATCTTTCCCGCATGCATATAAAAACTCATCAAATGACATCGGATACATAGTAACCATATCAACTTTTCCTACCGGAAATGAATATTTGCCACGATTTATCGCAATACCAAGCAGACTGGCGGCAGCAATAATATTGTACTGTGGAGCATTTTCACAAAAATATTTTAAAGAATTGAGTGCCATTTCACATGCTTGTATTTCGTCAAAAATTATCAGGGTTTTCTCAGGTATTATAGCTTGTTTGGAATAATAACTAAGTTCTTGCACAATTCGTGCAGGTTCCAGGTCTTCTCTGAAAATATCATGAAGCAGTCTCATATCACCTTCAAAATTCAGGTATACGACATTTTGATAATTATTTTTTCCGAACTCTAAACATGAATAAGTTTTTCCTACCTGTCTTGCACCCATAAGTAACAAAGGCTTTCTTGAACCGGAAACTTTCCATTTGTTTAATTTATCTTCTATCATTCTTTTCATAGTATTCAACCTCGATAATCATTATACTCCTGAATATACAGAAAAATCAATACTTTTAGGCCATAAGTTAGAAAAATGTTATGTATAACACATTTTTATCAACCAAAAATGTTGATGATGGGAACATAAAATTAACTTAATTGTAAAAAACATATTTTGAAAAGTTTGAAATTTAAAAAAATGAGGGTCTAAATATACTTAAAGACCCTCTTGCCTGGTACCGGCGGTGGGACTTGAACCCACACATAGTCTCCTATACCGGATTTTGAGTCCGGTGCGTCTGCCATTCCACCACGCCGGCTGATACTTTTGTAATATTAACATATTAGGCAATATTTACGCAACAGGTTTGTTATAAATGTTATAATATCATTAAGTCGTTGGTATTTCGGCGGAAAAGAGGTAAGAAATGAATAAAGATATAGTAAATAACTACACATTGCTTTGCGATTATTACGAGCTTACAATGGCTAACGGATATTATATAGCGGGGTATAAGGATAAGTATTGCTATTTTGATATGTTTTACAGAAACAATCCCGATAACGGCGGTTTTGCCATTGCATGCGGATTGGACCAGGTTATAGAGTATATACAGAATCTTGAGTTTACAGATGAAGATATAGCTTTTTTACGTTCCAAGAAATGTTTTGATGAAGGTTTTTTGAAATATCTTAAGGGTTTTAAATTTACCGGTGATATCTATGCCGTTCCCGAAGGCACGGTGGTTTTCCCCAACGAACCGCTGATAACGGTAAGAGCAAAAACAATTGAGGCACAGATTTTAGAGACCTTTATACTTCTTACTGTCAATCATCAATCGTTGATAGCAACCAAATCCAACCGTATAGTCCGTTCGGCAAAAGGGCGTCCTATAATGGAATTCGGAGCAAGAAGAGCTCAGGGAACGGCTGCATCGGTGCTGGGAGCAAGAGCGGCATATATAGGCGGATGTGCCGGTACATCCTGTACATTGGCTGACAAAATGTACGGCGTACCCGCAGGCGGAACCATGGCTCATTCATGGGTTCAGATGTTTGATACCGAATATGAAGCATTTTATATATATGCCAAAACCTATCCCGATAACTGTGTTTTACTGGTAGACACATATAATGTGCTTAAAAGCGGTGTACCCAATGCCATTAAAGTGTTTAAAGAGTTGGGTATTAAGAAATGTGCAATAAGACTGGACTCGGGAGACATCACATATCTTTCCAAGAAAGCCAGAGCGATGCTGGATGAAGCCGGAATGACCGAATGTAAGATAACGGCATCCAATTCTCTGGATGAGTATATTATCAGGGATGTTATTCATCAGGGAGCAACATTGGATTCCTTCGGAGTAGGTGAGCGCCTTATAACTTCGGAAAGCGATCCGGTATTCGGCGGGGTATACAAACTTGTGGCAGTGGAAGATGATAAGGGAAATGTTATTCCCAAGATAAAGATTAGTGAAAATCCCACAAAGATTACCACACCGCATTTTAAAAAGGTATACAGAATATATTGCAAAGACATGTTAAAGGCGGAAGCGGATTTAATATGCGTTTACGATGAAGTTATCGATACAAGCAAACCTTTAACCATATTTGATCCCGACTACACATGGAAGAGAAAGACATTTGAAGATTTTACTATAAAAGAATTATTGGTACCGGTATTTAAAAACGGTGAATGTGTATATGACCGTCCTTCCATTGAAGAGATAAGAGCATATTGTGCAAAACAGATTGACGAACAGTGGGATGAAGTTAAACGTTTTGAAAATCCTCATAACTACTACGTGGATTTATCGCAGAAGTTGTGGGATATAAAGTATAGGATGCTTAACAGAGAATAAAACTTTTATTAATTAGTTTATAAGGAGAAAACTTATGCTGCTATTAGGTGTAACGGAAGATAAAGGATGGTTGGCTGCAACGTTTAATCTGACATACAGGGTAGGATGGGAACAAATTCAAAAAGGTGTCGGTACGGCTTACCGGTTTTTTAAGAAAACGGAGATTCTGGTTGATGATAAACCGGTGAGTGTTACTTCAGGAGAAGATATCATGAAACTGGAAGAAGCCGGAAGTATGACAATCCGCGGGTTATCCACAATAATTAAAGTTCCGCTCATGATAACTTTCTATAACCAACTTCAGACGGTTAATGTTGCGCTGCCGGCGCAAAATGAGGAATTCAGAAATACGGATTATCAGAAATTCAACATGTCGTTGGGACAGTATATGGACAGCATTGAATTGGCCATGTATCGTTAAATTTACCGAATTTTGTTGCTATAATCAAAGAAAAAGGTTGACAGTGAAGAAAATATTCGTATAATCTGCTTTAAGTAGGACGGGAGGACGGTAGTATGATTAAGATCATTATTATTGCTATATTTATCGCTATACAGGTGGCTGTGGGAATCTACAGCGTCAGAAAGATTAAGAACATTGACGATTTTTTGTTGGGCGGAAGAAAAATGGGAGCTTGGCTCTCGGCTTTGGCTTACGGAACTTCCTATTTCAGTGCGGTTATCTTTATAGGTTATGCCGGTGGTATAGGATGGGAAATGGGTACTTCCGCCGTCTGGATTGGTATAGGTAATGCGGTTGCGGGCAGCTATCTGGCATGGAGAGTGCTTGCAAAAAGAACACGATCCATAACGAGAGAATTGGACGCAAAGACCATGCCGGAGTTCTTTCAGAAAAGATATGACTCGGAAGCTCTCAAGATTTTTACTTCAGTACTGACATTTATATTTCTGGTTCCGTATACAGCTTCGGTCTATAAAGGGCTGGGATACCTGTTTTCCAAGCTCTTTCCCGCATCGGTATCGGTTTCGCAGGCATTTACAATTACCGTTATTATAATGGCCGCTTTTACTTTGATATATCTTGTTCTCGGAGGATATATCGCAACGGCACTTAATAACCTTATTCAGGGCACAATAATGATTATAGGTACGGTTATCATTGTTGTATATGTTGTAAAATCACCCGAGGTAAACGGATTTGCCAACGGATTGGCTTCTTTAAACAATATTAAAGAAGGTTTAGGCACGATAACAGGTCCCGATCCCTGGAAACTTCTTTCATTGGTGTTGATAACAAGTTTCGGAGTCTGGGGACTGCCTCAGATGGTGCATAAATTTTATGCAATAAAAGATGAATCTTCTATAAAGAAAGGAACAATAATCGCTACGGTTTTTGCTGCGGTTATAGGTATAGGAGCATACCTGACCGGCTCGTTCGGACGACTTTTCTTTTCCGAGATACCGAACGGTTCTGTAGATACCATTGTACCCAATATGTTGGTTAAGATACTGCCCGATGCTTTTTTAGGTATATTCATGGTACTTATACTGGCTGCGTCTATGTCAACTTTGTCATCACTGGTGCTGGTATCCGCATCATCAATATCGGTGGATCTGGTCAAAGGATACATAAAGAAGGATATGAGTGAAAAGAGTCAGCTTACTCTTTTTCGAATACTTTGCGGTGTTTTTGTAGTGATATCGGTAATAATGGCTCTTATGAATAATAACGCAATAGTAACATTGATGAATCTCTCATGGGGAACGCTGGCAGGATGCTTCTTAGGTCCTTATGTTGTAGGGATATACAGCAGGAGAGCGGATAAAGTTTCCGCTTTTGCCGGTATGCTTTCCGGCTTTACAGTAATGATGACACTTGTTATTATAAAAGGGATGACATATTCCACGGTAGCAGGATGTATAGCTATGGCAACATCCGTAGCCGTTTCATTCATAGTTTCAAGGTTGTCGTGGAAGAAAAACATTACAGTTGAGGAGATTTTAAATGAAAAAGTTGTTACTGGCGAATGAAGCGGTAGCAAGAGGATTATATGAAGCCGGAGTAAAAGTGGTATCGGCATATCCCGGTACTCCCAGTACCGAGATAACCGAAGCGACATCAAAATATGATGAAATATATACCGAATGGGCTCCTAACGAAAAAGTGGCTTTGGAAGTAGCCGCATCTTCGGCAATAGCCGGTGCAAGATCCTTTTGCGCTATGAAACATGTGGGACTGAATGTCGCATCCGACCCGCTGTTTACAACATCCTATATAGGAGTCAATGCCGGATTTGTAATTGCGGTAGCCGATGATCCGGGAATGCATTCATCACAAAATGAACAGGATTCAAGACATTATGCCAAAGCAGCCAAGGTTATGATGTTGGAGCCGTCCGACTCGCAGGAAGCCAAGGATTTTACCAAGAAGGCATTTGAATTATCGGAACGCTTTGATACACCGATTTTACTGAGGCTTTCCACGCGGGTAAGTCATTCCCGGAGTCTGACAACTCTTGAGGATAGAGTGGATGTGCCGCTGAAAGATTATGTAAAGAATCCGAAGAAGAATGTCATGATGCCAGCAATGGCTAAAGTACGGCATGAGATAGTGGAAGAAAGGGTCATTAAGCAAAAAGAATACGCTTTTCTGTCGGAATTGAATAAGATTTGTATAAAGAATAAGGATATAGGCTTCATATCTTCGGGAATAGCTTTCCAATATGCCCGTGAAGCCCTGCCCGATGCATCTTATCTGAAATTAGGTATTACTTATCCCATATCTGAAGAGTTATTAAAGAAATTTGCTTCATCGGTTAAAAAGATTTATGTTATAGAAGAGTTGGAACCGATAATTGAAACGGCATGTAAGGCATGCGGTATAGAGGTGACGGGGAAGCAACTGCTGCCTGTAACCGGAGAATATTCGGTGGAACTTTTGAGAAACAGGTTATTCGGTCAAAAGCCGTATAACTGCATGGAAGGCTATGATATGAGCAAAGTGCCCGGCAGACCTCCCGTAATGTGCCCCGGATGTCCTCACAGAGGAATATTTCATATTTTAAAGAGACTTAAACTGACGGTAACGGGAGATATAGGGTGTTATACTTTGGCAACTTTGCAGCCGCTTGTCGCTATGGATACTTCTTTATGTATGGGAAGCGGTATTACATCACTTCACGGCTTCAATAAAGCAAGAGGGGATGAATATATGAAGAAGTGCGTGGGTGTGATAGGGGATTCCACATTCGTGCATTCGGGTATTACCGGCCTTATAGACATAGTCTACAACAAAGGGGTAGGCACCGTTATAGTATTGGATAATTCCATAACCGGTATGACGGGACATCAGAATAATCCTCTGAACGGATTGGATATTCACAATAATCCCGCCAAACAGATTGATCTGGTTATGTTGGCAAAGAGTATCGGAATCGAGAGGGTAAGAATAATCGATCCTTTTGACGTGGAAGAAGCGATGAGGGTTATAAAAGAGGAGGTCAATGCAATGGAACCTTCTCTGATAATCTCACAAAGACCGTGTGCATTGCTTAAAACGGTTAAATATAAAGGATGCGTTACCGTAGACAGAGACAAGTGTACTAAATGCAAAATGTGTATGAGTCTGGGATGTCCCGCAATATCTTTTAAAAACAATAAGATAGAAATAGATACATCCTTATGTAACGGGTGCGGTTTATGCGTCAATGTATGCAGATTCGGTGCCTTGAAAAAGGAGGAGAAGTAATGGTTAAGTCAATTGTAATAGCAGGGGTGGGCGGACAGGGTACACTATTTGCTTCTACAATAATAGGAGAAGCAGCCACGCTGAAAGGTTTTGATGTAAAAGTTTCCGAGGTACACGGTATGGCGCAAAGAGGCGGTTCGGTTATAACATATGTGCGTTACGGCGAAGAAGTAATATCTCCCATAATACCTGTTGGAGAGGCCGATGTACTTATCGCTTTTGAACAGCTGGAAGCTCTGAGGTGGGCTCATTATCTTAAAAAAGGCGGTATTCTCATAAGTAATACACAAAAGATAGATCCTATGCCTGTAATTACATCTTCCATGCAATACCCTGATGATATTATTTCTGAGCTTACCGGAAGGGTAGATAACTGTATCTTCATGGATGCTTCGGTATTGGCTGAACAATCGGGTTCTATAAGAACGGTAAACTCGGTTCTGATAGGTCGCATGGCAAGAGATTCCGACATAGAAAAAGAAATATGGCTGGAAGCTTTGAAAAAGATTGCAAAACCCGCTTTTATCGATATGAATATAAAGGCATTTGAAGCCGGATACAACTACACAGTTTGACTCTGTCCGTTAAACTTCCCGTTTGCTATATGAGCAAAACTAAGGTATAATTATGGTTAATGCATATTGTATCTTTAGCAAGGGGCGTTTATGAGCATCACTGAAAAGGACAAGATATTCGAACAGGATAGATTGAATGAGGTCTATGCCAAGCTGTCAAAAAGGATTGAGGACCTTGAGGTATCTTTAAAACAAAGTATTGATTCTTTAAGAAAAAGTAATCAGATGATGTGGGAAAGCGGAAAGCGAAATCCCGCGGATTTTCATGATGCCATAGAAAATATGCCTTACCTGGAAAGCATCAAATACGACTTTTTCAAAACCGAAACAATTAAAAAAGAAGTAAGAAGGATGTATCTGCTTCAAAGAAGCATGTATTTCGGCAGAATAGATTTTCAGGAACAAAATGAAGAGGATGTAGAGAACATATACATCGGAAAGTTCAGTCTGACCGATGATGAAGGGCAGTATCTGGTTTTTGACTGGAGAGCAAATATATGCAGCCTGTTCTATGAAAACGAATTGGGAAATGTGTATTATGACGCTCCCGACGGTAGAATTTACGGTGAGATGTCTAAAAAGCGACAATTTGACATTTTATATAACAATATACATGCTATGTTCGATTCTTCGTTAATGATTGACGATGATATCTTAAAAGATATCTTAAGTAAGTCCAAAGACTCGAAGATGAGTAATATTGTGGAAACCATACAGAAAGAACAGAATAAAGCCATAAGGAGCACTTACAGTACAATCATAGTGGACGGACCGGCAGGTTGCGGTAAGACTTCCATAGCAATGCACAGAGCCGCCTGGCTTATGTATAAATATAAGAATGAATTGCAGAATAACCAGATAATCATATTCTCGCCCAATGAAACATTTAACGACTATATATCGGAAGTATTGCCGGAGTTGGGTGAAGAGAATATAAGGATGTCTACATTCAGAAATCTGGCATATCATATCTTATCCGACAGAAGAGTGCTTATATCCAAATATGTGGAATTGGAAGATGTGCTGTTGGATAACGAATATATTGATATTGATGTTTTAAGACTTAAGTATTCAGTAGATTTTGCAAACAAACTTAAGAGTTACACGGAACTTATCTCCGAAGGTGACTTTCCTTTTAAAGACCTTATTGTTGACGGAATTACGATTTTTACAAAACGGGAGTTTGAAGACCTGTTCTATAACGAATATTCTTTTAACGATGTAATGACCAGACTGGCTAAGATAAGGATAGTGCTTAATGAACGGATATTCCCGGTTATCCGAAACTTAAGATTGGAATATGTGCGTAAAGTTAAAGCCGATGAATTGGATATGTCAAAAGGATTCAAAGAGTTAAGAGATAGTTGCAAAAGGATTTATCAGGCTGTCGATATGTCGGTATCGGCGGATTTTGAAATGATTTATGCTCAATTCCTGGCGCACAGCTATTCGGCAAAGATAAGTTCGGATTTTTTGAAAAGACTTCGTGACGGTTACATATATGCCGAGGACACTGCACCGTTAATCTATTTGCGACTGCTATTGGGTAATAAATACAATTTCAGTGATATAAGGCATGTAATAATCGATGAATTTCAGGATTATTCCTATATCGAAAAGCTTGTCATATCATTACTGTTCGGAAAATGTCATATGACCTTACTGGGTGATATCAATCAGAAAATCAATCACTACCAGGAAAAAGTCAACGATAAGGATATTTTCAAAGGTGCCAGATCGGTAAAACTGGATAAGAGTTATCGTTCCACATATCAGATTGCGAAATTCTGTAACGATATGCTGAAAGACAATCTTGATATTAAATATTTTAACAGGCAGGGGAAACAACCGGAGATTTTAAACTTAAATACTGCCGACTTGGATGTAATAGCAAATACGGTAATTAATAAAGTATCGAAGTACAGAGCATCAGGTCATCGTTCCCTCGCCGTTATAACCAGAACTGAGGCATTTGCCAAGAAACTTCAACCCTATCTCAAGGATGCGAAAATCAACAGAGTTACCGAAAAGAGTACAACCTATACATACGGTGCGGTGCTTATACCGTCTTATCTTACAAAAGGGCTGGAGTTTGATGCCGTAATCGTACTGGATACACAAAATGACAGGTTTAAAAAAGAAGAGGAATTACACCTCTTCTATACCTGCTGTACAAGAGCTCTTCACGAACTCACCGTAATAAACTAACTTAAATCATATCCTTACACACTTCATAAACATGCTTCATAACGGCATCATTTCCAAGCTCGTTAAGGCATTCATGACGCATATCTTCAAATATACGTGATGTTACATTTTTAATGCCTGCATTCTGCAACCTTGCAACAAGAGCAAGCGGTCCTTTGGAATTACCTCCTACGGGGTCATCGGAGCCGCAGAATGAATGTATCGGAAGTTCTTTCGGGATTTCTGCTATGCTTTCTTTTTTGTAAATAACGGACAAACCCTTAAACAGTTCTTTAAACATTCCGACCGACGGAACATATCCGCATAACGGATCCTCAACATATTTGTCCACTTCCGATTCATTTCTTGAAAGCCAGTCGAATTCCGTACGATTGGGTTTAAACTGTGAATTGTATGCTCCGAAAGACAATGCATTAAGAATCCCGGACGGTTTATTCCTCCCTATAAACAACTCCTGAAGTGCGGCAATAAACCTTCCGGCACCCAGTACAAGAGAAGGTTGTTGGTCATTGGTTCCCGATAATATACATCCGTCAATGTTGGAGGCATATCGCTCGGCATATGCCAGAGTCATAAAAGAACCCATGCTGTGTCCGAAAAGAATAACTTTCTTATCGGGATGTTGCTTGCGGACATATTCCACCAATGAGTTCATATTGCTTACACACTCGAAAAATCCGTCAACAGGCCAAATGCCGAGACTTTCGGTATATACACCGTGACCGATATGGTCTATACAATACAACTGTACATTATGATTCTTCATAAACTCCGATAATCTTGCATACCTTGCGGCATGCTCCGCCAATCCCGGTGCTACGACCAGTATAAAATCGGGATTATCCGTTATATGCGGCTTAAACACAAAAAAGGCGCCGCTCTTACCTATAATAGAAAAATAGTCTTTGTTCATTTTTGTAATCTCCCTCAACTATATTATCACAGATGTTTAAAATTACCAAGAGTTCTATTCATGAGGTATGAGCAGCCCTTGAATGCAATACGGAGTTATTCATTGATTTTTAATCTGTATAAGAGTAAAATACTATAAAACGGAGGACGTCATTTTATGATCCGCGACAGGGTTGAGAGTATTTCACTTGATGAGATGCGTACAATACAGGGTAAAAGATTGGTAGAAACCGTAAAACATGTTTACGATAATGTTGCATATTACAGAAGAAAAATGGAATCTATAGGGCTGCTGCCCGGGGATATAAGAGGGTATGAAGATTTACATAAACTTCCCTTTACCACAAAGGCCGATCTGATAGAAACATATCCTTACGGTATGGTAGCCGTGGACATGGATAAGATAGTCAGGGTTCATGCATCTTCGGGAACAACGGGAAAAAGAATAGTTGTTGCTTATACAAAAGAAGATATCGATACATGGGCGGATGTGATGGCCAGGTGTTTTGCAAGAATAGGCACTGATGTAAATGATGTTGTTCAAGTGGCTTACGGATACGGTTTGTTTACCGGGGGACTGGGAACACATTACGGTGCGGAGAGACTGGGTGCCACAGTTATACCTATTTCAGGCGGGAACAGCAGAAGGCAGGTGGAATTTCTCATTGATTTAAAACCCACGGTTATAGCTTGCACCCCTTCATATATGCTCCATTTATACGAAGTTATGACCGAAGCGGGTGTTACCGTTGATGACATTTCTTTAAAGGCGGGACTTTTCGGAGCGGAACCGTGGAGCGAGAATATGAGAAAGGAAATAGAACGCCTTTTTAACATAAAAGCTTACGATATATACGGCTTAAGCGAGATAACCGGTCCCGGTGTTGCATCGGAATGTTGTGCGCAGAACGGTTTACACATAAATGAAGACTGTTATCTTCCGGAAATAGTGGATACCGAAACACAGCAACCTTTAGGATTAGGTATGCAGGGCGAGATTGTTTTTACAACCATAAAGAAAAAGGGTATGCCTTTAATAAGGTACAGAACAAAAGATATAACTAAATTATTCCGTGATGATTGCCGATGCAAAAGAACATTGGTTAAAATGGAACGTGTAATGGGCAGAACCGACGATATGCTCATAATAAGGGGAGTAAATGTATTTCCTTCGCAGATTGAGAGTGTATTATTGGAGTTTAGCAGTGTTACTCCCAATTATCAGATTGTAGTGGACAGAATCAACATGATGGATACACTGGAAGTGCGGGTGGAGATGAATGAAAATCTTTTCTCGGATGAAGTAAGAAAAATTGAAATGTTGGAAAGGAATATAACCGGAGCAATTGAGAGTGTATTGGGTATCAGTGCCAAAGTAAAATTAGCGGAACCCAAATCAATTGAAAGAAGTGAAGGAAAAGCTGTACGGATAATTGACAGAAGAAAGATTTAAGGGGTGTGAAATGTTAGTAAAACAGATATCGATATTTCTGGAAAACAAAGAAGGCAGACTTGCCGAAGTGACTTCGATATTGGCCCGAGCAAATATTAATATCAACGCACTTACCATTGCGGATACAGCGGATTTCGGCATATTAAGAATTATTGTCGATGATGCGGAGAAAACGGAAAAATTACTGAGGGAGTACGGTTTTTCCGTAAGTGTGACCGATGTTTTGGCGATAGATATCGATAATGTGCCGGGAGGCATAGCACGTCCGCTGATAATGCTTCATAAGAACGGAATATCGGTGGAGTACATTTATGCTTTTTTGGCTAAAGAAGATGATACCGCACATGTCATATTTAAAGTTAATGATATTGAGACGGCAGTCAGGATACTAACAAAGAACGGATTCAGGAATACGGCAAAATTATGAAAGCGGAGATAATTGCGGTAGGCACGGAGCTGCTGATGGGGCAGATTGATAATACCGATGCAAGTTACATGTCAAAGAGATTTCCCGAATGCGGCGTGTATGTATATTATCATACCGTTGTAGGTGACAATCGGGGGAGATTGGCTGAATGTATTAACATTGCGCTGAAAAGAGCGGATGTTGTAGTGCTTACGGGCGGTTTGGGACCTACTCAGGACGATATAACAAAAGAGACTGTGGCTGAGGTTCTGGGACTGAAATTGGTTTTTCATCCGGAAATTCTGGAGAATGTAAAAGAATACTTCAATACAATAAGGCATAACAGGAAAATAAATATAATGGCGGCAAGCAATGAGAAACTGGCATACTATCCCGAGGGTTGTTTAATATTGCCCAATAATAACGGAACGGCTCCGGGATGCATTATTTCTCATTTTGTTGAGGGAGCGGATAAAACAATAATATTGCTTCCCGGTCCTCCTTGGGAACTGCAACCCATGTTTGATAATTATGTCGTTGATTATTTTAAGAGTAAGATACAGGAAGGTTTGAAATCGGTATATCTTCGTATGTTCGGCATAGGGGAATCGGCTATGGAATCGGTTATTTCCGATATTGTATCAACTCAGACCAATCCGACCATCGCCCCTTATGCGAAAAAAGGAGAGGTAATGCTGAGAGTTACCGCGCGGTATGAGAAGGGCAAGCAGGATCCCGATTTAATTCTTAAACCGATACTGGATATATTGCACGAAAGGTTAGGGGAGTATATTTATTCCGATAAAGATGTTGAACTCAAGGTCGTTACTGCAAACTTGCTTATGAGTAAGAATATTACCGTATCTTTTGCCGAATCATGTACGGGAGGGATGTTATCCGAATTATTGACCGATGTTCCCGGAATATCAAAGGTGTTTTTAGGTTCGGTTGTGGCCTATTCAAACGAGATTAAACAATCCGTGTTAAAAGTCAGCGGTAATACATTGAAAAAATACGGAGCGGTCAGCGAGCAAACAGCTAAAGAGATGGCACAAGGTGTACGGCTGCTGTATAATACAGAAGTCGGTATTTCCATAACCGGCATTGCGGGACCTTCCGGAGCCGTTGCGGATAAACCGGTAGGCCGTGTGTATATCGGGATAAGTACCGAGCAGGAAACATTGTCTTATGAATACACTTTCAGCGGAGACAGAGATAAGGTAAGATATTTTTCCTGCCTTAATGCACTTAATATATTGCGCTTGTATGCACTTTCGAAAGGATGAGATTTGAAAGAGATAAGATTTAAAAGTACTGTTTTCCTTATAATGGCTTCGGTCCTGTTGAGCAGAATAATGGGATTTGTGAGAACAGCCCTTATTCCCGTGAAAATGGGAGGGCTTTCCAGAGTTACCGATGCATACAACGCGGCTTTTCAGGTTCCCGATTTGATGTATTCCATGTTGATAGGCGGAGCCATAGCTTCCTCTCTTATTCCCGTTCTGGCAGGTTATGTGGCAAAAGGAGAAGAAAAGAAAGGCTGGAGATCCGTAAGTTCTTTCATGAATCTGGTCTCCATTATAATGTTTGTCGTAGTAATATTATGTGTTATATTCGCAAAACCGCTGGTAAACATGCTGGTTCCCGGATATGATGCGGAAACACTGGAATTAACGGTACAGTTGACCAAGATTCTGATGCCTATAGCCTTTTTTATGATGCTTGCCGGGCTTTGTAACGGAATAATGAACTCATACAATGAGTTTATAATACCGGCATTCGGACCTTGCCTATATAATTTAGCCTGCATTATAAGCATAGCATTATTCAGCAATGATAATGTTGCGGATAATTACGGAGTAAAAAAAGTAGTACTGGGTATTGTAATATGTGCCGGGCTCTATTTTCTTTTCCAGTTCGCATTTACCTTCAAGCATTTCAAGAATAATTACACAACCGTAATCGCATATAAAGAGCCGGATTTCAAACTGTTGATAGCGCTTGCGATACCTTCATTGCTGACATCCATGCTGGGGCAGATAAGTCTCATAATATCCAGATATTTTACCGCATTCTTTGATGTAGGCTCGGTTACCGCTCTGGAATTGGTCAACAAGACATGGCAGATGCCGCTGGGTATTATTGCGCAGGCGATAGGTATTGCCATGCTGCCTTCATTAGCTGCGGTTTACGATGCCGATAAGAAAAGTGAGGTGGTCTATAAGATTAATACCTCCTTAAGGTTGGTTATATTCCTGGCCATACCTTCAGCGGTAGGATTGTCGGTGCTCAGTAAACCGTTAATACAGGTACTTTTCAATTACGGAACGATAGAACAGGAAGGTATTACATTAGCAGCCAATTTATTGATAGGCTACTCTCTGGCATTGGTTATGCAGTGTATTATAACAATAGTTAACAGAGTATATTTTTCCACCAAAAATTCCATTATTCCTTTCTGGGGAAGTTTAATCGGTGTTGTGTTCAATTACCTCATTGCTTATTTACTGTTGAAACTGACCGATGCCGGAATTTTCAGTGTGCCCGTAGCATATTCTCTATCCTCCGTACTCAATCTTGTATTTCTGGGACTACTTTTCAAAACAAGGATTAAAGGATACACTTTTCGCGATAATATACCCACTATTTTAAAGTCATTAATGAGTGCGGTAATGATGGGCGCAGCAATATATTTATTGGATATATCTCTTATGCCGGCAATATTCGGAACGGCAATTATTCAATTGGGTAAGATAAAGCAATTTCTATGGATACTTATTGAGATTGGTATAGGTGCCGGAATATATATGCTCCTTACATATCTGATGAAAGCCGATCAGGCACGCGAACTGATAGATATGGTAAGAGCAAAATTTAAGAGCATAATTGGTAATAATTAGCAATTACGAAAAAATATTCCTTGTATGTATTTTTAAGATGATATATAATATTGGTATATTCAAAAAAGATTGAAAAAGGAGCATATTATGGATAAAAAGAAAGCATTGGAAGCGTCACTGGCCGGGATTGAAAAAGCATACGGTAAGGGAGCTGTTATGAGACTGGGTCAAAATACGGCGATGACAGTGGAATCTATACCGACAGGTGCAATATCCTTGGATATAGCATTGGGTATCGGCGGTGTGCCAAGAGGCAGAATAATTGAAATATACGGACCGGAATCTTCCGGTAAAACCACCGTTGCTCTGCATATTATTGCAGAGGCACAAAAGGGAGGCGGCGAAGCTGCATTTATTGATGCGGAACATGCTTTGGATCCCATATATGCAAAAAAACTGGGAGTTAACATAGACGAACTTATAGTCAGCCAACCGGATACAGGCGAGCAGGCTTTGGAGATATGTGAAGCTCTGGTAAGAAGCGGAGCATTGGATGTAATTGTAATAGACTCGGTAGCTGCTCTGGTTCCTAAAGCCGAGATAGACGGCGAAATGGGAGACGCTCATGTAGGACTGCAGGCCAGATTGATGAGTCAGGCGTTAAGAAAACTCACAGCTGTCGTTGCAAAATCCAAAACCACAACCATATTTATCAACCAATTGCGAGAAAAAGTAGGCATAATGTTCGGTAATCCCGAAGTTACTCCGGGCGGAAGAGCATTGAAGTTTTATTCCAGCGTCAGAATAGAGGTCAGAAAAGCTGACAACATAAAATTGGGTGATAACATCATCGGAAGTAAAACAAGGGCCAAAATTGCTAAAAACAAAATTGCTCCTCCTTTCAAGACAGCGGAGTTTGATATTATTTACGGACACGGAATATCCAAAGAAGGATGCTTAATTGATGTCGGAGTGGACTGCGGAGTAGTGGATAAAGCCGGATCATGGTATTCATATAAAGATCAGCGGATAGGTCAGGGACGGGAGAATGCCAAAGACTACCTTGTGCAGAACCCCAAGATAGCCGAAGAGATTGAGAAGCTGATAAGGGCAGCATTTGAAGCGCATAAAACGCCCGAACAACCGACAGAAGCTGCAGATGAATGATGAATTGAGCATCGTAAAAAGAGAAGTATTAAAAAAAGACTATATCCTTACTTTATCCGATAATACACAACTTTTTATTGATGAAGAAACATATTTCAAATATTGTATCTACGACAAAGAAACATTATCAAATGCTTTTATTGAGGATATTAAAGATAAAACCGAAGCGATGCAATGCTATAAAAAGGCGGTTGCTTATCTTTTAAACGGAAAAAAAACGGAAAATCGTATGAGGTTATACCTTGAGAACAAAGGATTCGGGCCTAAAGCGGTAGACAGTTGTATTCACCGTCTGATTGAGGAAGGAAAGATAGATGATGTTGCTTTTATGGACAAGTTCATAAAAGCCAATCTGAAGAAGGACACAAAGAGAGAAAAACTTATAGCAAAACTGATATACCACGGAATAGATGAGCAACTGGCAGTACAAGAGGTGGATAAAGCGGTAGGATATGAAGAAGATACTTATTAATTCACTGGGATGTCCCAAAAATCTGGTGGACAGCGAGATAATGGCAAAGTCACTGAAAGATAAAGGTTTTGTTCTTACCGACAATATCGAAGATGCGAACATTGCAATAATCAATACATGCTCTTTTATTCAACCCGCCGTGGAAGAAGCAATCAGCGTAATATTGGAAGCCGCGGAATACAAAAAACGGGGGATTCTGGAAAAACTTATAGTCACAGGTTGTCTGGTGGAAAGATATAAGGAGGAGATAATAACTTCAATACCCGAAGTGGATGTATGTGTGGGAATAGACGGCTATAAGGACATAGCATCTGTTGTTAATAATACGGATGAAGTTTTGATTTGCGGAAATAAAACCGATGTAACCTTTATGAATAAAGAACGAATGCTGTCGGAAAATACCGCATCGACATATGTGAAAATTGCCGAAGGTTGTGATAACAGATGTACTTACTGCACCATTCCGTCCATCCGGGGAAGATACAGAAGCAGAAGTATCGAGGATATATATGCTGAAGCGGAGAAGTTGTGCTCTCTGCACGGTATAAAAGAAATTACACTGGTGGCTCAGGATACTACCGCATACGGTACGGATATTTACGGGAAACCGTCTTTGGATTTGTTGCTTAAAAAGTTGGAAACAGTCAAATCTTTACAGTGGATAAGACTGCTTTACTGCTATCCCGAACTTATCACTGACGACCTTATTAATTCCGTTAAGAACAGCAAAAAGATATTGCACTATCTGGATATACCCTTGCAGCATTCTTCCGACAGAATATTAAAACTGATGGGACGTAAGGGAACATGTGCCATGTATACGGAATTAATAGATAAACTTCGATTTCATATACCCGATATAGTGTTAAGGACCACTTTTATAGTGGGGTTTCCGCAGGAGACGGAAGAAGATTTCGAGAACCTGTGCGAGTTTATAAAGGCATCCCGTTTTGACAGAGCGGGTTTCTTTGAGTATTGCAGGGAAGAAGGCACACCGGCATACAGACTGAAAGGTCAGATACCAAAGAAGGTAAAGATTCAAAGGCGCAAACAGGCGGAACAAATTCAACAGGATATATTAATCAGCAAAAATGATGAAAGGATAGGCAAAACATATAGTATAATTATACAAGGCATTTCCGATGACGGATTGTTCTATGTGGGCAGATCTTATGCAGAGGCATATGAAATAGATCCCGTCATATATGTTGCAGCCAAAGAAGAGTTAACTGTCGGAGATATAACAGATGCCGTGATTGTTGCCAAACATGAAGATTCACTGATTGCGGAGGTTGTGCAATGAATATAGCGAATAAACTTACTCTGATAAGAATAATATTGATACCTTTTTTCATCATATTTGCCGTTCCCACACCGGAATGGTTGAGTGAACCGGTTTTTTCTTTTCATCAGCAGTACGGTACATTAATTGCGTTGGTAATTTTTGTAATTGCTTCCTTAACCGACCTTTTTGACGGATATCTGGCGAGGAAATACAAACTGATAACAAATATGGGTAAATTTTTAGATCCCATTGCCGATAAGATACTTATCACAAGTGCATTGGTTGTACTGGTGGAAAGAGGACAGATAGCGGCATATACCGTTGTAATAATTATTGCCAGAGACTTGATTGTAGACGGATTGAGACTGGTGGTAAGTGAAAAGGGTGAAGTGATTGCCGCTAATGTATTCGGCAAGATTAAAACCAATCTTCAGATAATCAGTGTATGCTTGTATCTTCTCGCTTTTTATATCAATCTTTGGTATATACCTAAGATTGTTTACGCATTGGCTTTGATAGCTACCGTATATTCGGGAGTTATATATGTTAAGGAGTCAATTAAGTTCATTAAAGATTGATTTTTCATTTATTTTCGGAGAAAAGTTAAGGAAAAATAATGTATATCTCTTTACAAAGTATGTGGGATAGAATATACTGATGTAAATTTGTTATCAGGTAATAAAATGTTTTGAAGGGAAAAGGATGACAAAGGCGACACTGAAAAAACTGAAGAAACTTGAAGATTTGCAGATATTGCTTTCGGAAAGTCCGTATATGAACGATAAGCAGCTTGCCGAAGCTTTGGGAGTATCGGTACCGTGTATAAGGAATTACAGAAATGAACTGGGAATAAAGCAGGTTCGTGAAAGAATAAAAGACACGGTAAGATCGCTTGCACCTGAGGACATAGTGGGAACTATAACAAATCTGAAACTTAATGAAGGAGCTTCTGCGGAATTTGTTACAACGGCGGATATGGTTTTCAAGAAAACCAATATAGTCAGAGGTCAGTACCTGTATTCCTTTGCGGAATCGGTAGCTATTTCCGTTATAGATGCAGAAGCTTCTCTGGTAGGGGTAGCAAATATTAAATACAAGGAACCGGTATATGCCAATGAAAAACTTACCGCACAGGCCAAAGTAACACAAATAAGGCTGAATAACTATTTTGTATGGGTTTTCGTTTACAGAGAGGATGTAGAGATTTTCCGAAGCAAATTTATTTTGGTTTCGGTATGATGTGAGGATTTATGAATATACTTGTAGATGCTATGGGCGGTGACAATGCGCCGGAAGCAATAGTTATAGGATGTTTAAATGCAATAAAGACGGAAGAAGGTTTTGATATAACCTTATTCGGTGACAGCAAAATTATTGCCGATATACTTTGCAACTATAACTATGATAAATCGAGAATAAAAGTAGAGCATTGTTCGGAAGTAATACTTTTTAAAGATACACCCACAGTTGCGGTTAAGAACAAAAAGGACTCTTCCTTGGTCAGAGCACTTACTGCGATGAGGGAAGGGAACGGAGATGCGGTAATATCCGCCGGTAATACCGGTGCACTGCTTACAGGCTCTCTTCTGATAACAGGCAGGATGCAAAAAGTAATACGCCCGGCTTTGGGAGCATTGATTCCTTCCGGGGAAAAGTTTGCTCTATTGATAGATGCCGGACTGAACTCCAATTTGCGTCCTGAAAGTTATGTGCAGTTCGCAAAATTCGGTTCCGAATACATGAAGATAGTTACAAAATGCGATAATCCTTTAATAGGGCTGTTGAATATAGGAACGGAAGACACAAAAGGAAGCGCGGAAGTAAAAGAGGCCAACCTACTCTTAAAGCAGTCGGGATTGAACTATTACGGCAGTATAGAAGGGAACAGTATCGTAGAAGGTGTTGTGGATGTTGTTGTAACCGACGGTTTTACGGGAAATGTATCTCTTAAAGTTCTGGAGGGTACCGCATCGTATATTTTCAGTAAAATGAAGTCTGTATTCAGTATGGATGTTTTCCACAAACTTGCCGCATCAGTGATAAGACCTGACATGAAGAAATTTAAAGATAATTTGAATCCCGACATAATGGGCGGAGCACCGATATTAGGAGTAAACGGTTTAATACTGAAATCACACGGAAGTTCCAATGCCAAAACAATAATGCATGTGGTGCTTAAAGCGGTGAAGCTGGCAAAAAATGATATAGTGGGGAATATAAGGAGAGCTGTATGTTAAACGCTATTTGCGTTTTAATATAAAAAAGGTTAATATTAACGATGGAATAATATTATGAATATTAAAAACACGTCCATCGTGAGACGGGAGGATAAAATGATTTTTGAGAAGGTAAAAGCGATTATCGTAGAACAATTGGGTGTGGAGGCAGACGACGTGACAATGGAATCTTCATTTGTGGAAGATCTGGGAGCCGATTCATTGGACATTGTGGAACTTATCATGTCAATGGAAGATCAGTTTAAGATTACCATACCCGATACCGAAGCGGAGAACATTACCACAGTAGGTAGTGCCGTAAAGTACATAGAAAGCAACAGGTAGGAGAATCAAGGCTATTTCAATAGCCTTATTTTCTTAAGATTTAAAAATCTGAAGAAAATGAGGCAGTTTTGCAACCGGATATTCTCCAATTACAAGAGGTATGCATATCGGATACAGGTAAAATGGAAAAAGTGATAGATAAATCAATAGCATCGGTAGAGAAAGCTATAGGTTATTCTTTTAAGGATAAATCATTGCTGTCTACCGCCTTAAAACACAGCTCATACGACAAAACGGAAAATTACGAAAAACTGGAGTTTTTGGGTGATTCGGTTCTTTCTCTGGTTATATCGGATTTTCTTTTCAGAACTCACAACTATTTGCAGGAAGGTGAGATGACGGTAACAAGAGCTTATGCGGTGTGTGAGGAATCATTATCCAAAGTAAGCAAACGATTGGGAATAGACAAATATATACTTATCGGTTCGTCAGCCGTAAGTTCGTCCGTCAATACAAACAAGTCGGTTATAGCCGATGCATTCGAGTCGCTGATAGGTGCAATGTATTTGGATTCGGGATTTAAATATGTCCGACCTTTTATTATTTCCAATTTGAACGAGTTTATTGTAGAATATATCAGGTCGGGTGATAATAATGATCACAAAACGAAATTACAGCATTTTGTACAGTCCAGATATCAGGAAGAGCCCAAATATCTGGTTAAAGGAGAAAAAGGACCGCCTCATGACAAAACATTCCTTGTTGAAGTTATAATTACAGGGAAACCGTACGGAAAAGGTATAGGAAAAACAAAAAAGGAAGCACAGCAGGCTGCTGCAAAAGATGCTTTGGAGAATATTGAGAAAAAAGGTTTAGATAATTATGATTCTTAAAAAAGTGGAATTGCAGGGATTCAAATCCTTTGCAACAAGAACAGTGTTGGAATTTAACAAAGGTATAACCGCAATAGTAGGTCCCAACGGGAGCGGAAAGAGTAATATTGCCGATGCGATAAGGTGGGTTTTAGGTTCGCAAAGTTCCAAGCAGTTAAGAGGCGGTAATATGAGTGACATGATATTCTCAGGTACTCAATACAGAAGACCGGTCGGTTTTGCCGAAGTTTCTCTATACTTTGATAACAGTGACAAGCATCTGGCGGTGGATTTCGAGGATGTCAAGATTACCAGAAGACTGTACCGTTCCGGTGAATCGGATTATTCCGTTAACGATAAGAGCTGTCGTCTGAAAGATATTCAGATGATGTTCTTCGATACCGGGGTAGGTAAAGAAGGATACTCTATCATAGGGCAGAATGAAATAAAAGATATCGTTGACAGCAACAGCCTGGAAAGAAGAGGTATCTTTGAGGAAGCTGCCGGTATTATGAAATACAAACAGAAGAAACTGGAAGCATTACGTAAGCTTTCAAACACCGAAGAAAACCTTGTAAGAATAACCGATATCATAAGTGAAATAGAAAACCAGTTGGAGCCGTTAAGATTACAGGCCGAGAAAGCAAAGGAATACTTAAGAGTATACGAGATACTGAAAGTTAATGAAGTGGGACTGTATCTGAATAATCTGCAGATGTATCAGAAACGCATTCAGAAATACGAACAGGATATACAGGTTTTGTCGGAAGACATTTTGACCAGAGAGTCGGAATTGGAGAATATAAAGCAGGAAAACAGGGACAGTATTAATATCATCAACCGGTATGAGGAACAGGAACAAAACCTCAAAGATGAATTGAACACCTTTTTAAGAGACTTGGAGTCACAAAGACATGAAATAATATTATGCAACGAGCGATTGTCCAATGCCGACAGTGAACTTATAAAAAACGGCAAAGAAATAGAAGAATATCAATTAAGAGAGAATGAACTGTCCAAAGATTACCTTACAAAAGAAGACAGAAGGAAGTATCTGGAAAATCAATACACAAGCTATAAAGAGAAATTGGATTTATTGACCGCACAGGCGGAAAGCATTACGGCATCGCTGAGCGGAAGCGAGAAAATACTGGAAGGTGTGAAAGCATCTTTAATGAGACATATAGAAGAGACTTCCGACAGTAAACTCGTATTAAATAATGTCATCAATGAAAAGAATGCTCTGAAGACTCAGCTGGACATGATGGATAACGATATAAACAAAAAGGTGTTGGAGAATGATTCAATACTATTAGCAAAGCAGGACAATCAGAGCAAAAACATTGCCGCCAAGAAGCAGCAAGAGCAGCTGGCCTCAAGAAGAGATAAAAGCAAGACCGAGTACGCATTACTGCAAAAACGTATGGAGCAGGCGGAATCGGCAGAGCGTAATCTTAAAACCAATATAGAGATACTGCAAAGCAACTACAAACTTATATACGACATGGAAAAGCAGATGCACGGTTATAAGCAGGATGTAAAAGCGGTGCTGGAAAATAAATCTCTTAACGGAATAGTGGATGTGGTTGCCAAACTTATGGGTACCGAAGAGATATATAACACGGCCATTGAAGCGGCGTTAGGCGGAAATATTCAGAATGTCGTAGTGGAGGATGAAGAGGCGGCAAAGGCGGCTATTGCTTTCTTAAAAGAAAACAAGCTGGGACGAGTGACATTCCTGCCGGTAAGTTCGGTGCGCCCCAATCAGTTTAACAAAGATGAAGAAAGAGAAATACTGTCATATAAAGGTGTTATTGATGTTGCATATAAATTATTAGAATATGATTCGAAGTATGAAAATATAGCAAAGAATCTTTTAGGCAGAATATTAGTTGTAGACACTTACGACAATGCCGTACTTATAGCAAGAAAAACACAGAGCAGGTATAAACTTGTAACGCTTACCGGAGAGTTTTTCAATACCGGCGGCTCCATAACCGGCGGTACTCAGAATGTAGGTAAGGTGGGGCTGCTGGGAAGACACAAGCAACTGGATCGTCTGGAGAGTGAAATAGCTGCACACAAAGAAAAACTGGAACAGTCGGTTACACAGAGTCGTTCCATGTCTAAACAGGCATCGGAATTGGCTTCGGATATAGACAAGACGGAGCAATGTATTATTGAAGGCAATATGCTTACAGCCAAGCTGGAATCGGCAATATCCGCACTTGATGAAGCATATAAAAGTAATACGGATGCACTGAATGCCACAAAGAACAGAAAGAAAGAGTTAACGGATAAATATCACGGGTATGACGATAAGATAGCGATACTCAATAATCAGATAGATGCGTTAAGTGAGCAGATTGAAAAGGATAAACTTAAGATTAACGAGTATGAAGAAGGACATAAAGAACAGTCGGCAAAGAGAGATAATATTTATCTGGATATATCCGATATGAAGGTTTCGGTTAATTCCATAGAAGAAAGCCTCAAGAACAACGATGAATCGCTAATAAGGATAGGTTTTGAAAAACAGGCTCTTACCGTTAAGCGTAATGAACTGATAAAGAGAAACGAGCAACTTAAAGAAATAAAAGCCGACCTTCAGGATAAGATACAGACAAAGTCCAAAAACATAAGTAATCCCGAGAAAGTTGAGAAAGAAAAGAATAAGGCTATACAGGAATTGCAGAACAAGAGAAAGAAGTTATCCCAAGAGAACGAGAAATACATTCAGAATATTACCGATGTCAACAGGGATATAATGCTGCTGTCCAATAAGATTTCTTCCATTGAAGTGAATAAGGCGAAAACCGATGCCGAGATGACGGCAATGAAAGAACGTATGTGGGACGAATACAATTTAACTCACAACGAGGCATTACAAAGACACGGCGAGATAGAAAACATAACCGAGGCCAGAAAAGAAATAGCCGAGGCAAGGAACATTATAAAGCAGTTGGGTCCGGTAAATATTCATTCCATTGAAGATTATGCCAAAACCAATGAACGATACAGATTCTTTACAACACAAAAAGAGGATATAGAGAAGTCCAAAGAAGACCTGTATAAAACGGTTAATGAAATGAATACGGTAATGAGGAAAATCTTCAAAGAGAAATTTGAAATAATCAATGATAATTTCAACGAGATTTTTGCCAGACTGTTTGAGGGAGGTCAGGCAAAACTGGAGCTTACCGACCAATCGGACATTCTGGAATGCGGTATAGATATAATCGCACAACCGCCCGGAAAGAAGTTGCAGAACATGATGCTGCTGTCGGGAGGAGAAAAGGCTTTCACCGCAATAGCTTTGGTATTTGCCATGCTGAAGCTCAATCCCTCTCCGTTCTGTGTATTCGACGAAATAGATACATCATTGGACGACAATAACGTACTCAAGTACTGCAAATATCTCAACGAGCATAAGAGTAATACACAATTTGTTCTTATAACACACAGAAAGGGGACCATGGAGAATGCCGATACGATATACGGTGTCACTATGCAGGAACACGGTATAACCAAAGTAGTATCCATGAAGATTACCGAATAATATGAGTTTTTTTCGACGATTAAAAGAAGGTCTTTCCGCAACAAAAGAAAAACTCACTAAACAGATTGATAAACTTCTGGCATCCTTTCGCAAAATTGATGAAGAGTTATTCGAACAACTGGAAGAAGTGTTGATTGAGAGTGATATTGCAATAGATACCGTAATGCAGATTACCGAGCAGCTGAAACAGGAAGTTAAGATTAACAATATCAGCGATCCTAAACAGATTAGGGATTTGTTGAAAAAGAAACTTATGGATATGATAACAAAAAACAGCAATACGACTCTCAATGCATTGAAGGATGATTATAAAGACAAATTGAACATCATTCTTGTAGTGGGAGTAAACGGAACGGGTAAAACTACTTCCATAGGCAAACTTGCGGGAATGTTGACCGGGCACAACAAAAAAGTTCTGCTTGCAGCGGCCGATACTTTCCGGGCGGCGGCGTCTGAACAGTTAATCGAGTGGGCAAAAAGAACCGGTGTGGACATAGTGGCACATAAAAGCGGTGCTGACCCAGGTGCCGTTGTATATGATGCAATTCATGCATCGGTAAAAAGGGGAGCGGATGTCTTAATCTGCGATACTGCGGGAAGATTGCACACCAAGAGCAATCTGATGGAAGAACTTAAAAAGATAAGCAGGGTAATAGGCAAAGAGGCTCCCGATGCGATAGTGGAAACACTATTGGTAATTGATGCATCGGCAGGGCAAAATTCATTGGTACAGGCAAGGGTATTCAACGAATACGTAAAGATAGACGGAATAATACTGACAAAACTGGACGGTACGGCAAAGGGCGGAATGGTAATATCCATCTGCAATGAACTGGATATTCCGGTGAAGTATATCGGTATAGGTGAAAAAGCGGACGATTTGCGACCGTTTGACGGAAAAAGTTTTATAGAAGCATTGTTTGACAATTAATATGACATATGCTTATAATATACTGAAAAGCAAGGATCCGAAGAGTAAATATGCTTATCCTTCAAGAGAGTATGTGGTCGGTGCAAACATACAGGCAGGCATGTTGAAAATCATCGGGGAGCCGGTTACCCGAATACAAGCAGTAAGGTAACCCGGAACAGACCGTTATCGTAATTAAGCGGCTTTTATAAGCAACTTGGGTGGTACCGCGAATACTCTTTCGTCCCTTGAGATGAGAGAGTTTTTTTATAGGCATTAAGCCGGAAAGAGGAAGTTATGTATAAAAAAGTATCAACTGATTTGAATTTCGTAAAGCGGGAATTGGAGACTTTGGAGTTCTGGAAGCAAAACAGAGTCTTCGAAAAAAGTATAGAGAACAGAGAGGGATGTGAGCATTTCACATTCTATGACGGTCCGCCGACTGCTAACGGCAAGCCGCATATAGGTCATATACTTACCAGAGTCATAAAAGACATTATTCCCAGATATAAGACCATGAAGGGATATAAAGTGTTAAGAAAAGCCGGATGGGATACTCACGGGCTTCCTGTGGAGCTGGAAGTGGAGAAAATGTTAGGCCTGGACGGAAAAGACGATATAGAGCGTTACGGAATTGAACCTTTTATTAAAAAGTGCAAAGAAAGCGTCTGGAAATATAAAGGCGAATGGGAAAAGATGAGTGATCGTGTGGGTTTCTGGGCGGATATGGAAAACCCATATATTACCTATGACAACAACTATATAGAATCGGAATGGTGGGCTTTGAAGAAAATATGGGATATGGGTCTGCTGTACAAAGGACATAAGGTAGTTCCTTATTGTCCCAGATGCGGAACCAGCCTTTCTTCACATGAAGTGGCTCAGGGATACAAAGACATAACCGACAAGACCATATATGTCAAGTTTAAGGTTAAGGATACTGCCGATACATATTTTATGGCCTGGACAACCACTCCGTGGACATTACCGTCAAACGTGGCACTTACGGTAGGTGCAAAGTTTGATTATGCAAAGGTGAAGTATAACAATGAGTATATAATCGTTGCCAAGCAACTGGTCCCTTCGGTATTTGAAGGATCGGATTACGAAATAGTGTCGACGGTAAAGGGAAAAGAGCTGGAATACATGAAGTATGAGCCCTTATTCGATTTTGTCGATGAAGATGCAAAGAAAGAAGGCTTTTATGTATGTTTAGGCGATTTCGTCACATTGACAGACGGTACCGGTATTGTACATACCGCTCCCGCATTCGGTGAGGATGACTCGATAATAGGGAAGAAATATAACCTTCCGTTTTTGCAGATGGTGGACGAAGCCGGACACATGGTAGAGCAGACGGGATTTATAAAAGGTTTGTTTGTTAAAGATGCCGATAAAATTATAATCGGGGATTTAGATAAGCGCGGTCTTCTGTTCAAGTCCTCGGAAATCGTACACTCCTATCCTTTCTGCTGGAGATGCGACACCCCTTTAATTTATTATGCCCGTTCCACCTGGTTTATAAAAATGACGGCAATACGGGACAGTCTTCTTAAGAATAATGACAAAATAAACTGGATGCCCGCCACAATAAAAGACGGACGTTTCGGGAATTTCTTACGTGCGGTAGTGGATTGGGGAATATCCAGGGAACGTTACTGGGGAACTCCTTTGCCCATTTGGGAATGCGAATGCGGTCACAGAGAGGCTATAGGAAGTATTGCGGAGTTGAAGGAAAAAGCAGTCGATTGCCCAAAAGATATCGAACTGCATAAACCCTATATCGACAATGTGCATCTTAAATGTCCGAAATGTTCCGCGATGATGAAGAGAGTTGCGGAAGTAATAGACTGCTGGTTTGACAGCGGTTCCATGCCTTTTGCTCAGCATCACTATCCGTTTGAGAATAAGCAAGTATTTGAGCAGGGCTTTCCGGCAGATTTCATATCCGAAGCATTGGATCAGACCAGAGGTTGGTTTTATACATTACATGCCATTTCCTGTCTGCTTTTTGACAGCCCGGCATATAAAAACTGCATAGTTTTAGGTCTTGTTCAGGATAAAGAAGGTCAAAAGATGAGTAAGCATAAAGGTAATGTAGTGGATCCTTGGGATGTGCTGGAGAATCAGGGTGCAGATGCGGTGCGTTGGTATTTCTATACGGTAAGCGCTCCGTGGCTGCCCAGTCGTTTCCACGATAAAGCCGTTACCGAAGGGCAGAGAAAATTCATGGGTACATTGTGGAATACCTATGCTTTCTATGTACTTTATGCCGAAATAGATAAATTTAATCCACTGAAATATCGGATGAAGAAAGACACGCTCTGTTTAATGGACAGATGGATACTGTCCAAACTTAACACTTTAGTAAAGAATACCGATAAAAATCTGGTGAACTACAGAATATTCGAAGCTTCCAGAGAGATTCAGGAGTTTACCGATCAATTGAGTAACTGGTATGTCAGAAGATCGCGCGAAAGATATTGGGGAAGCGAGGAGACTCAAGACAAGATAAACGCTTATCTGACATTGTACACCGCTTTGGTTACTTTAGCTAAACTGGCGGCACCGTTTACACCCTTTATAACCGAGCAGATATACGGAAACCTTGTTGTTAACCTGGATAAAAGCGCTCCTATAAGCGTTCATCTGACCGATTATCCCGTATGCGATGAATCATTAATCGATAAGGAAATGGAGAATCAGATGGAAGAGTTGCTTAAAGTAATTGTTGTTGCCAGAAGCTTAAGGAATATTTCCGGTATAAAGAACAGACAGCCTCTTCGTAACCTTTACATATCATCGGAAAAGAAACTTAATCAAGAGTATATCGAGCTTCTGAAAGATGAGTTAAATATCAAGGATATAACTTATGTGACCGATGCGTCCATGTTCATAGATTACAGCCTCAAGCCGCAGTTGAGAACATTGGGGAAGAAATACGGCAGATTATTGCCTGCGATATCCGAACATCTTAAAAGTGCCGACGGTGCTCATGTTATGGGACTGTTTGAAAAAGGGTTGAATTATGAGTTTACGGTAGAGGGAAATGCAGTAGTACTGGAAAAAGACGATGTGCTCAGCGAGACTAAGGAGAAAGACGGTCTTATATCCCAATCGGATAACGGAATAACCGTGGTTCTGGATATCAATCTGGACGAGCAACTGATTGAAGAGGGATACGTAAGGGAAATAGTCAGTAAAATACAGACCATGAGAAAAGATGCAGGTTATGATGTTACCGACAAGATAACCGTATACATCGAAAGCAGTGACATGCTGGAGAAACTGGTTGTGAAAAATTTCCCCTCGATTATGAAGGATGTACTTGCAACGGGCATTGCCAAAGCAGCCGATGATTCATTCTATTGTGCGACTTGGGACATAAACGGAGTACAGGCGGATATTAAGATAAAGAGAGTTTGATGCATATAATCAAATCCGATGCTCATTTATCTTACCGTTATTGAATAAATTGGTATATTATTGTAATATAAAGTTTGCTTGATTATGAGAGGTGACAAAATGAAACAATTGAAAGTAGCTATCATAGGACAGGGAAGAAGCGGATACTCCATCCACGGAACATATTTAATTGATGATACCGAAAGGTTTAAAGTGATTGCCGTTATCGATTTTATCGAAAAGAGAAGGCTTCTTGCAAAAGAACGGTACGGGAGCCATGTGGTAACTTCGGATAACTATAAAGATTTGTTCGGAATGGATATAGATTTGGTTATAAACTCATCTTACAGCCATTTGCATTACAGTATCACAAAGGATCTTTTAATGCACGGGTTTAACGTACTTACGGAAAAGCCCTTCTGCCGCACTGCAGACGAGGTACAGGATCTGATTGATACCGCAAAAAAGCAAAAACGTATGCTTGCGGTATTCCAGAATTCCAGATTTACCGCTTACTTTATGAAAATTAAGGAAATACTGGATTCTAAAGTGCTTGGAGATATAATACAGATCAGTATCGACTTTTCCGGATATGCAAGAAGATGGGATTGGCAGACATTGCAGTCATATAATGCGGGTAATTTATACAATACGGGACCGCATCCCGTGGATCAGGCTCTGCAACTCTACGGAGAAGGTATGCCGGAAGTCAAAGCTTTCATGAGAAGAGTAAATACTTTCGGAGATGCGGAAGATTATGTGAAACTCATACTGTACGGAGAGAACAAGCCTTTAATAGATGTGGAAGTAACCTCCTGTCAGGGATATAAACCTTATGTGTATAATATTCAGGGCTCTAAAGGAGCGCTTACGGGTACTATGACACAAATAAACTGGAAATACTTCAAAACCGAGGAACTTCCCGAGCAGAAACTGTTATTGTCCTTTGACAAGGAAGGAACCGATATACCGGCTTATTGCAGTGAGAATATAAAATGGTATGAAGAGCAATGGACCAGTGAAGGCGAGAAATACGGTACTTTCGGAGCGTCTACCAGAAGATATTACGATATGTTATATAATCATATGGTTAACGGAGGCGAGCTTACAGTAACAGCCGAGCAGGTTAAAAAGCAGATAGCTGTTATTGAAGAAGCACACAGACAGAATCCGTTGAGCAAAAAGTTTTGAGGAGAAACAATGAAGGAAACAGAAAATAAAGAAACTATTAAATCCGACGAAGTCCAACAGGTTTCCGATACAGACACCGTTGAACATATTGCAGAAGAGGATATAAATACCGAAGAGGATAATATAACGGAAGAAGTCAGTGAGAAAAGGAATGTAAAGAAGTCCAAGTTCTCGCAACACTTGAAAAAATTCGGATTTTATTACGGGTTGGGATTACTGATTGTCATATTGGCGGTCGTCCTTATTTTCGACGGTAACCGAAGATTAAGGGGCGATATACCGTATGATGATAATATCTATATTGTGGGAGATAATTCCATTTCCATGATAAGATATAACCAGGAACCCGTAAAGATTACATCACAACTGTTCAGGAACTACGAAGATCAGAAACTGGGACTGGAAGCTCATAACGGAATATTAATGAGTAAAGACGGGAATAGTATCATGTATGTGGATGATCTTTACCTTTTAAGCAATGAGGATTTATCATTGACTAAACTGGTCGGTACCCTATGGATGTACAACGGTGTAAAGAATATAAAAATTGCGGATGATGCGGACTTCTATTACGTTGTTAACGATGATTTCAATATAGTTTTATACAAGACCTATCGGCTGGCGGAAGATGAGTCAAGACTTATCTCCAACCTGTATAAGTTTGACCTTGCAACGGGACAATCGGTTATCTTAAGGGAAGATATCGATACTGACCTGTATTCGGTAAGTAATGACGGCAAAGTATGCGTATTCTTAGACGAAAAACAGGAGAGTTTTGTTGAGAACGGTGAGCCGACATATTCACTGTTTGTATACAAAGACGGGCAGACCGAAAAGTTGGCGGACAGCGTTTATGATTTGGGTGCTTCCGTTTATACGGGTACTGCCGAAGTAAATTATCCTATCATAAGTAAAAACGGCGATAAAATAGTTTATGCTGTAGTGGATTACATATACATGGTGGAAGATGAGCAAGAGGAGCAACCCGAAGATGTAGAAGAAACACAAACGGAAGAAGAGGAGAAGAAAGTCGTCTATCCTACATTCAACATGTATCTGTATCATGACGGAGTTTCCAAACTGATTGCAAAAAGTTGTGCACAGCTTTTAATCTCCGAAGATTTTTCTCAAATGATTTATATCGATGCGGTAGTCGAACATTTAGCAGCATATGATGAAATAGGATTTTGCGGAACATATAATCACTATGATGTGGAGACAGGAAAATCCACCAAAGTAATGGATAACGTGTTCGGATTTGTCGAAAGAAACGTATTGGGTTTTGTGGACAATGACTTTATAGACGCAAACTTCTATTTTAAACAATACGATATTGTAATGAATACCGCTCATCTGTACACAATAAGAAACGGAAAGGAAATACTGATTGACGATTATGCATCGGTAGGGGAGGATGAAGATCTTAATATAAAACTTGTATTCTTTTCACCCGACTATAAAGATGTATATGTTTTTAAGGAATACGTAAGTAAGACAAGCAGCTTGCTTCACAGATTCACCATTAAATCCAACGGATCCATAAGTGACTACATGTGTGAGGAAATGCAGGTTATAAGCGCTATTGCACTGTCAAAAGACGGAGACTATCTTGTATACAATGCGGACGGTAAGCTCATTATTATATCCGACAAAAATGTTAAAAAAACCATAGAGGTAAACGGAGTATCATCATTCGGTATTACGGAAGACGGAAAGTATGTGTACTATTATAAAGAAACCGAGATAGGTTTAGGTGCCGTTTATTACTATGACCTGTATAAAAGCGAAAAGCCGGTCAAGTTTCTGAACAATGTTAATGAGGTATGGAACTATAAAGACAACAAGGTTATGCTCAGGATAAACACCGACTATAATACAATGACGGGTGATCTTTATCTGTCGGATTTTGAACAGTTCGAGTACATATCTCCCGACGTTTATGCACAGATAACAACTAAAGTAACTGAAAGGTAGATAAAAATTACTGCTTTAAAAATAATACCGCTGGGCGGACTGAATGAAATAGGGAAAAATCTCACTGTCTTTGAGTATAGGAATGATATTCTTATACTGGATTGCGGTATAAAGTTTCCGCAGGAAGATATGCCGGGAGTGGATATAGTCAAACCGGATATGTCTTATCTTGTAGAAAATAAGGATAAAATCAAGGGAGTTGTCATTACTCACGCACATGAGGACCATATAGGAGCCGTCTGTTATCTTCTCAAGGAAATCAATACCCCCGTCTACGGTGCAAAACTCACGTTAGGATTATTGGAATCCAAATTGAATGAGATGAATCTGCTGACAACTACATCGCTCAATATTATTGACGGAGATTCAATAATATCCATAGGTTGTTTTAAACTGGAATTCATTCCCGTAAATCACAGTATACCGGACACATATGCAGTGGTCATAAACACTCCGGTCGGAATAATTCTTCATACCTCGGATTTTAAGATTGACTATAACCCGGTAAACGAAAAAGTGACCGATCTGAACAGGTTCTCGGAATTGGGAAACAGGCATGTGCTTTTGATGATGGCGGACAGTACAAATGCCACAAAAGAAGGACACAGTATGAGCGAGAGGGCGGTAGGCGATTCATTGGATAATCTGTTCAGAAAAGCCTCTTCACGTATTATTGTTGCGTCTTTCGCTTCCAACATACACAGAATACAGCAGATACTGAATCTTGCGGAAAAATACAAAAAGAAAGTATGTATATTCGGATTCAGCATGCGTAACAATATAAGAAAATCTATAGAGCTGGGATATATACAGGTTAAAAGAGGCATTATCATAGAAGATTTTGAAATAAAGAACTATAAACACAAAGACATGGTCTTTATAGTGACAGGCTCGCAGGGAGAGACTAACTCGGCATTATCGAAGATTGCTTTTAAGGAGCATCAGAAGATTAGTGTGGAGAAAAATGACCTGGTTATCATCTCCGCTTCCGTAATACCGGGAAATGAAAAATATTTATATCGTGTTATAAATGAATTATTCAAAAGCGGCGCAAATGTTATATATCAGGCTCTCAATGAAGTACATGCTTCAGGACACGCTTACAGACAGGAATTACGGCTTTTGCTTACACTTGTACGTCCTAAGTACTATATGCCGGTACACGGTGAATTTATGCATATGGAGAGTAATGCCTTATTAGCCATGGAAATGGGAATTAAAGAGAAGAATATATTTCTTCTGGAAAACGGTGATGTCATGAAGGTCTATCCCAATAGAATTTCAGTGGATGATAAAGATAAAATAAAGGTAGGGTTATCTTTTGTTGACGGACACGGGGTAGGCGAATTGGGTGATGACGTTCTGAAAGAAAGAGAAATTCTTGCCGGCGGGGGAATACTCAATATTTCCATAGTCCTAAACAAATCGGATAGAAAGTCAGCGGTTGAACCTGTTATAATCCCTGTAGGATTCGTATATGAGAGTGAATCGGATGATATAATAAGAAAGATAAGAGAAATGCTTGATGAAGATATCGGGAAGTATACGAAAACTTCAATGAGCATTAATGAATTGCAAAACTCCGTAAAGAAACGTTTGAGAAAATTTCTTTATCAGGAAACAAAAAGAAATCCGGTAGTACTGCCGGTTATTATGGAAGTATAGGTGGAAAAATGAAAGCGTATGATATTTTAAAAGAAAGAGGCTTTATAGCCCAGGCGACAGATGAAGAAGCTATCAAAAATCTTCTTAATAATGAAAAAATTGTTTTCTACATAGGCTTTGACCCTACGGCGGACAGTCTGCATATAGGTCATTTTCTTCAGCTTATTGTCATGAGCCATTTGCAGAAGGCGGGGCATAAGCCCATTGCACTGTTGGGAGGCGGCACCGCTATGATAGGCGATCCTACCGGCAAAACCGATATGAGAAGAATAATGACAAGAGAAGAAATTGACTACAACGCAAGCTGTTTCAAAAAGCAGATGTCGAGATTTGTGGATTTTACCGATGACAGAGCTATTATGGTAGATAACTACGAATGGCTGTCCAAATTGGAGTATATACCGTTCTTAAGAGAAATAGGAATGCATTTCTCCGTTAACAGAATGCTTACGGCGGAGTGTTTTAAATCCCGGTTGGAAAAAGGATTATCCTTTATAGAATTCAACTATATGCTCATGCAGAGTTACGATTTTCTGTTACTGAGAAGGAAATACGGATGTATCCTGCAACTGGGCGGAGATGACCAATGGAGCAACATCATATCCGGAGTGGATCTGATAAGAAGAAAAGAACTTGGAGAAGCATACGGAATGACATTCAATCTTCTTACCACAAACGAAGGAAAGAAAATGGGTAAGACGGAAAAAGGAGCTATCTGGCTGGATGAGAATAAGACATCTCCGTTTGATTTCTATCAGTACTGGAGAAATATAGATGATGCGGAAGTTATTAAGTGTCTCAAATTGCTTACCTTTTTACCTATGGAAGAGATTAAAAAATTAAGCAAACTGAAAGATGCGGAAATTAATCATGCCAAGGAAGTTCTGGCTTATGAAGTTACCAAAATAGTTCACGGCGAGAAAAAAGCTGATGATGCTAAGATAGCTTCACGAGCATTATTCTCCAATGTAGGAGAGATAGGCAATATGCCTTCCAAGGAGTTGACAAAGAATAATCTTGAAGAAGGGTATACTATTCTTGATGCTCTGACAGATGCCGGATTTATAAAGTCCAACAGTGAAGGCAGACGTCTGATACAGGAAAAATGCGTATCCGTTAATGATATTGTTGTGGAGGATTTTAAATTATGTATAAACAGCGACATGTTTACCGACGGTGAAATGCTTTTAAGAAGAGGTAAGAAGAAGTATTTCAGGTTTATACTTAAATAATTAAATTGATGTTGCAAATTTTATTAATATTTGATTTAATAGAATACAGTATTTTTAAACAAGCGGAGGGTTTAAATTATGATTTATGATGATATTTCGGCGGCATTACAAAAAGGTAGAAGGAAAGATGTAGAAGCATTGATTCAGCAGGCTATAGATGACAAATTACCGCCAAAAGATATACTTAACAAAGGACTTCTTGCAGGAATGGATATTGTCGGTGAGAAGTTCAAGAACAACGAATTATACGTTCCCGATGTTCTTGTAGCTGCCAGAGCAATGAATGCCGGAACTGCATTACTTAAGCCCCTTTTGGCTGAAGCGGGAGTGGAATCAATAGGTAAAGTGGTGATAGGGACCGTATTGGGCGATCTTCATGATATAGGCAAAAACCTTGTAAAAATGATGATGGAAGGTAAAGGCTTTGAGGTTATAGATTTGGGCGTAAACGTTTCCGCAGAACAGTTTGTACAAAGTGCTATTGAGCACGATGCCGAGATTATCGCCTGTTCCGCTCTTTTAACAACAACAATGGGAGAAATGGCCAATGTTGTAAAAGTAGCAACGGAAAAAGGCATAAGAGATAAAGTTACAATAATGATAGGCGGAGCACCGGTTAATGAAGCGTTTAAGATCTCGGTAGGTGCCGATATCTATACACCCGATGCGGCAAGTGCTGCGGAAGAAGCTGCCAAGGTAGTATTGAATTAACATAAGTTTATATTTTTAACATTAACGAGAGTTGCCACATTTAGCAGTGGCAACTTTTAAATTTATTATTTTATCTTTTTGTCTTTAACAACTTTAACAGAGGATAAATTTAATCAATCAAACATAGGTTTAACGGAAAACTCATTAAGATATTGTGACTTATCTTTCAAACAGACGATATTATAGATATCACAAGCCTTGTTTTCAAACTCAATGAGAGTTTTCAGGTCCGAGTCGAAATCATCATATGACTTTTTTAAAGATGTTATTACAGGTAGAGAGGATTTTGAGGAAATCAGGGATAAGAGTGATTTGTTTCTGCATGCAAGCACTCTGATATAACCTGGCCTCTTATACTTATACGTAATACCCTTATTCATACCTAATAGTATATGAATAAGCAGTCGTTGTATTCTGGTTGCGGGATATCGTTTATTAACACAGGTATTTATAAAATCGTTAACGGAACTGCAGGAAAACACATTGTTTTTTAGCAGATTCTCAATACCTTCGTTTACCAAAGGATACTTTTTCAGTTCATCATTACTTTTTGATATAACCGAGTAAAAAATGAGGTTCTCAAATAGATACATGGAGCCGAAATGCTTAACCTCTGAGTAATCTTCCAATATTTTTAATGTTGAGGGGGGAAGATTGTCTGCCAAATCTTTATTGTTAATAACTTTTTCCGACAGTAAATATTTCCTTATGGCTGTGGCGGAAGAAAAGTTTTCTTTCATATAGGGATCATTATAATCGCTTCCCGTTCTTTCTATCGGTACGGTTAAAATATCGGATTTCTGTCTGATTAATGCTTTTTCATATTCTATTGCCAGAATATCATTGGAGGATTTTAATGTTTCGGACAACTTATAAATATCTGTATCCGATTTATTCAGTAATTTTATCAAAGCATGCTGTCTGGCTTTGGGAAAAGACAGACCTTTTGATAACTCGGCTTTAAGTATCTCTTTGTATTCATTTGATTCGTAAGCCAACAGCGAGGATATCTTCTTGACATTATCGTTATCGGATGATTTAAAACCGTAACTGATATAGTCGATTATACCGATATTATTCAGTATATAAACAGCATTGTCGGCATATGATTCAGCAGATGCGCAACAGAACAGGGTCGGGTATTCCAATACCATGTCCGCACCGTTGGATATCGCCATCTGCGCCCGGGCATATTTATCTAATAATGCCGGTTCTCCTCTCTGGACGAAGTCGGAACTTAAGAGACATATCACCTTGATATTGTTTTTGAATAATTTCTTAATCTCGGTTATCTGATGTAAATGACCGTTATGGAAAGGATTATATTCCGATATGATGCCGACGATATTCATCTATTTTGTCCTTTTTAAAAACTATACATTAAATCTGAACAGAACAATATCTCCGTCTTTGAAGACATAATTTTTGCCTTCACTTCTGACCAGTCCTTTTTCTTTTACCGCATTATATGAGCCTAAACGCTTTATATCATCATAAGTGAATACTTCCGCCCTTATAAACCCTCTTTCAAAATCCGAATGAATCTTACCGGCAGCTTTGGGTGCCGTAGTATTATTTCTTATTGTCCATGCCCGGACTTCCTTTTTCCCGACGGTAAGAAAACTCATGAGGTCTAAAAGCTTATAGCCTTTGACAATAAGTCTTTCCAGGCCGGTTTCGGTAATGCCCAAATCCGCCAAGAATGCGGTTTTTTCATCTTTATCCAAAGCGGAAAGCTCTTCTTCGAATTTTGCACAGACCTTGATAACTTCATTACCTTCGGCTGCGGCTATTTCCGTTAATAATTTTGTGTAATCATTGTCTTCCGACATTCCCTGTTCATCGACATTGGCAACATAGAGGATAGGCTTCAAGGTTATCAGGAAAAGATCACTCATATATGCTTCCTGATCGGTATTCTCAAATTTAAAGGATCTTGCCATTTTTCCTTCCAGCAGGTGTTCTTTTAAATCATCATAGAATTTCAGCATAGGAATATATGCCTTATCACCGGATTTTGCGGTTTTAGCGGTTTTTTCTATTCTGCGCTCTATCATATCTATATCCGCAAATATAAGTTCCAGATTAATTGTTTCCACATCTCTTACAGGATTTACACTTCCGTCGACATGCAACAAATCAGCGTCATCAAAGCATCTTACAACATGACAAAGAGCGTCCACCTGTTGTATAGCGGCTAAAAACTTGTTACCTACACCCTCACCTTTATTGGAACCGCGCACCAGACCGGGAATATCAACAAATTCAATGGTCGCATAGGTGGTCTTATCGGGCTTGTAAATGCTTGCAAGAAAATCCACTCTCTCATCGGGAACATTAACTATGCCGACATTGGGCTCCAATGTGGAGAACATATAGTTATTGGTCTGCGCCTTGTTGTGTGTCATTACATTAAATATTGTACTTTTACCTACATTGGGTAATCCAACTATTCCAAGTTTCATAAAAACCTCGTTGTACTATTCTTGGCTGATTATATCACACCGAACATATATTGAACAAAATATCTTATATATGAAAGCTTTAAAAGCATCTTTAACGGTAATAGCTTTGACATTGAATATTTGCTATGTTAAACTTCAGATATATCCGAATCAAGGGGTGCAGTATGAAAGAAAAGATTAAAGTAGGTATTATCGGAACGGGGAATATCAGCACATTTCATATGGCCGGCTACAAACGTCTTTCCGACAGATGCGAGGTTGTAGCGGTATGTGATATTGATGAAGAAAAAGTTACGGCTTTTGCAAAGAAACACGACGTACCGTACTACTACACCGATTACAATAAAATGCTATCGGCACATAAATTGGATGCCGTAAGTGTATGTACATGGAACAGTGCTCATAAAGACGCAACAATTGCCGCATTAAACAGTAAGGCAAATGTGTTATGCGAAAAGCCTATGGCAATGAATACAGCCGAGGCTCTGGAAATGCAAAAAGCCGCAAAAAGAAACGGCAAACTCCTTATGATAGGTTTTGTAAGACGATTCGGTAATGATGCAAAGATACTCAAATCCTTTATTGATAACGGTACATTGGGAGATATATATTATGCCAAAGCCACATATTTACGTCGCAGCGGTTGTCCCGGAGGGTGGTTCAAGGATATTAGATATGCCGGCGGAGGCCCGTTAATAGACCTGGGTGTTCACGTAATTGATCTGGTTCGTTATCTTTCCGATACTCCCAAGCCGGTATCGGCATACGGAGCGGTATACGACAATCTCGGTCCCAACAGAGCGGAAGGACCCAAAGGATATGTCGTCGAAGATAGTTCGAAATATGTATTCAGTGTGGAAGACATGGCTACCGGACTGGTAAGATTTGACAACGGACTTACAATGTTTGTGGAGGCTTCGTTTAATTTGAATATAAAGCAGGATACCGGTGTAATAGAGATATTCGGGACCAAAGGCGGTGCGAAAATAGATCCCGGTATAGAATTTTATTTAGATATAAACGGCAGGTTTGTGGATGTCAAACCGCATGGTGATTCCGCTTTGAGTTTTACCGGTCTTTTTGAAAGCGAGATAGAACATTTTACGGATTGTGTTATCAATAAAACGCCATGCCGTGCTACAGCCGAAGACGGTGTAATGGTAATGAAGATTATCGATGCGATATATGAATCGGCAAAATTGAAAAAGGAAGTAAGAATTGATTAGTTTTGTTTATACAAAATATTCAAACTGCTCAATTTGGTAAAGGGAAATTCCGATGAATAAGATACTGGTTGTTGATGATGATCAAAACATATGCGACCTTCTGACACTTTATTTGGAAAAAGAGGGTTATACGGTTGTCTGTGCAAATGACGGATTGGAAGCTCTGGAAGTGTACAGAGATGAAAATCCTGATTTGATTATTCTGGATATCATGCTTCCCGGAATGGACGGTAAGGATGTATGCAAACAGATAAAGAGAAAAGACGATGTGCCCATTCTGATGCTGAGTGCAAAGGCAGAGACTTTTGACAAGGTTTTATGTTTGGAATTGGGTGCCGATGATTATGTTGTTAAACCTTTCGAAGCAAAAGAACTGGTTGCAAGAGTTAAAGCGATTATACGTAGGACCAAGGGCAATCAAAGCGGGTATTCCGATTTGAAGTTTACCGATCTTGTGATAAGTAAGAATACATATACCGTTTTACTCAAAGATAAACAGATTGAGCTTCCTCTTAAAGAATTTGAGTTGTTATTTTTAATGGCTTCCAATCCCAATTCGGTTTTTACAAGAGATATGCTTTTGGAGAAAATATGGGGATTTGACTTTTTCGGGGATTCCAGAACCGTCGATGTGCATATAAAGAGGCTGAGGGAGAAAATAAATCTTCCCGATGTCAACTGGCAGTTGAAGACCGTTTGGGGAGTAGGATATAAGTTTGAAGTATTATGAAGCAGAACGTTTTATCCACGACATTAAGAAGATTTGTGCTTTATATCATTATAATAGTATCTCTTTTTTCAATCATAATCTATTATCAGACCTGGTTCGGCATACTTAATAATCAGAGTCTGACTGCAAAGAATATATACCCTTTGGTTAAAAGCGAACTGGAACAAAGAAAGATACTTCTCTATTCCAATCTTACATCCAGTGCTTTTAATGCTCAGACATATCTATTTGATTATATTGATAAGCTTGCTGTCATGAGCAACAAAATGATATGGATAATCGATGAAGAAGGCATGATTGTTTCTCATGCTCCCAGATTGGAGTCTTTAATTAATATATTGGAAAAGAAGCAGGCAAATTACACATATTATCTTCCGGAAGATACGGGTTATAGAAAAATATTCGATTCCGATTCCACATATATCAAAAACAGTAAGATTTTTAAGAGAATGCTTGGAGAAGAGGATTTAATAGGGAGATCATATATTTTTGTTGACAGTTACAGTACTTCGAGGACCGATCCCGAACAGATGACACGTATAGCGATATGCATAAGTACATATAAACAACAGGAAAAAGAAGCATTTATATCCAATATTCATCTTTTAGTGTTTCCGATTCTGCTTATTTCCGCATTATCGGTTCTCCTGGTAGCGGCTTTCGCCAAATCGGTATCCGGACCGTTGAATGACTTTCTGAATGCTGCACGTTCTGTTTCACAGGGCAATCTTAAAGTCCGGGCAAAGTATACCGATGACAGAACCGAATTAGGGGAATTATCCAAGACTTTTAACAGCATGATGGAGAGACTGGAGAATACAGAGCAACAAAGAGCGGAATTTACCAGTAATGTCGCTCATGAACTGAGAACCCCGATGACTTCAATAGGAGGATTTGTAGAAGGTATTTTAGACGGAACGATACCTCAGGAAAAGCATAAAACCTATCTTAAAAGAGTATCAGATGAAATAAAGCGGCTTACCAATATGGTAAGAGACTTACTGGTTCTTACTAAATTGGATGCGGATGATGAGGCATCTTTAGTAAAGAATCGGTTTGACATAAATGATATGATAAGAAAGTCCATTATGCGTTTTGAGGAAGAGATAACGTTTAAAAAACTATTTATTAATGTTAATTTCCATTCCGAATTGACCTATGTCTATGCAAATTCCGATGATATTGAAAGAGTGCTTATCAATTTAATACACAATGCAGTTAAGTTTACCAATGACGGAGGTAATATTACCATTACGGTAGAACCGAAGAGAGATAAGGTGTATATTTCTATAAGAGATAACGGAATAGGTATTGAGCAGGAAGATTTGGAGAATATCTGGACAAGATTTTACAAAAGCGATAAAGCGAGAGGCAGAGACGGAACAGGTACGGGGTTGGGACTGCCCATTGTGTTCAGCGTTATTAAAAGACATAAAGAAATGATAGATGTAAAGAGCAAAAAAGGAATAGGAACGGAATTTATCTTTACATTGGAAAATGCCGAGCAAACGGATAATTCATAAAAAGTTAACAAATAAAGTGTTAAAGTGTGGTACTATCACTATGAGGACAAAATGGTAAGAACAGAAAGAAACGGTAAAAAAGAACAAAACGAAGAATTGTTATTTGAAGATATAAAAAATAACGGGTATTACATGGAGACAATAAAAACCCGGAAGAAAAGTTTTGTGTCCAGAATCCTTCTTCCTTTGTTCGTATGTATACTCTGTATTACATTGTCCGTATGCGCAACCGCTTTAACAGTATTCTACGTAAGAAAGATAAATCAGCCGGATACCGACTTGCTGTTTTTAAGTAATCCGACAGATCCACCCGAGCCTGTTAATACCGACATTCCGGTGCCTGCTGAAACACAGGAGGCGGATACGGATATTGAGCCGGAAAGTGAAAAAAGAGAGAATTTAGTTATAACCACTTACAGGGATATATCCAGAGTGGAGGTAACTCCGCTGGAAGTTGATTCCAATATAAGTGATGCCGTACAGAAGATAATGCCGTCAATTGCTTATATCAAATGCATGTATGCGGATGAAAAGGGTGTTCACATGAACGAAGCCTCCGCTTTGATTATTTCCAATGACGGATATATGATAACCGCTGACAGTGTTATAGAACCTCTGTGCTATGACAAAAGCAACAAGTTTAAGGAAAACTGTTCCATCACGGTATTTGTGGATTTTGATTTCAACACTCTCTATTTTGCTAAGGTGATAGGCAGAGATAAAACCAATAACGTAGCTCTTTTAAAAATAGATTGTGACAGACCGTTACAGTTTATAGAGTACGGCGATTCCGACAAACTGTATTTAGGTGAGACCGTCGTTGCCGTTGCAAGCGGTAATAATGCTTTCAAGGGACAGGTTTCCGCAGGAATTGTGACCGGCCTTTCTTACACATTTAACGACAGGATATTATCCGACGCTGAAACACCGAAAGATCTTATGCACATGATAAACACTTCGACTGTAATGACCGGAAGTAATAACGGCGGCGCATTGGTAAATAAAAAAGGTCAGGTTGTTGCTTTAACGGTTTTTATTAAAGATGAACAACAAAACGGTTTCTTTAAGGCTATTCCGATTAACAAGGTAAAAGAAGCCTCTGAAAACCTGGAAGTAAAGTCGTATAATGAGGAAACTACACCCAATCTGGGAATAGGTATATCTGCGGAAGCATGGAATTTTTCAATAACTTCCGAAGAAGATCAGAAAACAATATATGTAAAAGGTATCCGTGTGTCATATGTCGGATACGGTACACCTGCATTTTATTCGGGATTGAGAGTAGGAGATATGATTATAAGTATTAATGATGTATATGTAAATTCTGCGGAAAACTTCATTGAATTGAAGAATACATATTTACCGGGAGAAAGCCTGGAGTTAACAGTCTACAGACGCAACGAAACAGGTGATTTGAAGAAGCTTATTATTACCGTTACACAGGATACGGTGAAATAAATGGCGGATATAGATAAAATAATAGAACTTTTGGAAAAGGAATATCCCGTCGTCAGATGTACACTGGATTATACCGATCCCGTTCATCTTCTTGTAGCAACTCAACTATCCGCCCAGTGTACCGATGAAAGAGTAAACAAAACCACTCCCGAATTGTTTGCAAAGTACAAAACGGCTGAAGATTTTGCAAATGCCGATATTAAGGAACTGGAGAGCATTATTTTCCCGACCGGTTTTTACCGTAATAAAGCAAGGAATATAGTGGCATGTTGTAAAAAACTTATAGAAGATTTCAACGGAATAATTCCCGATGATATTAATCTTTTAACAACGTTACCGGGTGTAGGCAGAAAGACGGCAAATGTTGTACTTGCGGAGATTTATAACAAACCTGCGATAATTGTGGACACACATGCAAAAAGGATTTCAAGCAGATTAGGGCTTACAAATAATACCGATCCCGATAAGATTGAACAGGATTTGAAGAAGATAATTCCTCCTGAAAAATCCGCTTTATTCAGTCACAGACTGGTTTTTCACGGAAGAGAGGTCTGTAATGCAAGAAAGCCCGCATGCGAGCGATGTGTTATAAGAGATTACTGTAGGTATTATAAAAATAACAGATGAAAAGCAGGCGGTTTTATTATACAAACACCTATAATCGACATTCATTTTTACTCTGAATATTTTTTTAATAAAATATTAATAGATTAATAATAAAGGAACTTTTATAATATACTTACGTCTATTTAAGGAAAGGTAATTGTTTCAGTTATACTGAAATGCAGGAAATTTATAGAAACGTGAAAAGAAGAGATAAGACCGGAGAGAAAAGAATAAAACACGTAAGTTTCGAAAAGCGAGATAAAACATCCACCGTACCGTTCATGATCCCCAGTATTGCGGGATTTTTACTGTTTTTTCTTATTCCTTTTTTTATAGTCCTGTACTATTCCTTTATTGATAATCCCGTTAATAAAGAATTTGTTGCTTTTGACAATTATGTATCACTTCTTAACAATCATGCATTTATGTTGTCGCTTAAGAATACATTGATATTTTCCGTAATTGCAGTGCCGCTTGCAGTGCTGATACCGTTGATGCTTGCTTTATTCTTAGAAAACAATATTCCCGGTAAAAGCATATTCAGAACCGCCCTTATAAGTCCCTTGGTAGTACCTGTGGCATCGGTAATACTTATATGGCAGGTAGTTTTTCACTATAACGGAGTGATAAATGTTTTTCTGGAATCGATAGGTATTGAAGCGGTAGACTGGTTTAAATCGGATTTTTCCAGGTTGGTGGTAGTTCTTCTTTTCCTATGGAAAAATACCGGGTACAACATGGTGCTGTTTATGGCGGCTTTGGCCAATATCCCTGTGGATGTAAAAGAAGCTTCATTGCTCGACGGAGTGGGACCGGTAAGAATGTTTTTCAGGATAAAACTGAATTATCTTTCTTCCAGTATTTTCTTTGTAACAATCTTATCGCTTATCAATTCCTTTAAAGTTTTCCGTGAGGTATATCTTCTGACGGGTGATTATCCGTATGAAGGACTTTACATGTTGCAGCATTATATAAACAATACTTTCAGAACATTGGATTATCAGAAACTGTCCGCAGCAGCGGTTATAATATGCATAATAATGACGGTTATTATTGCCGGACTTTTTGTGATGGATGATAAATTAGGGAGCAGTGTGGATGAATAAGGCGGGTATAAGAAACAAAGATAAGATAAAGCGCATAATATCCGTTGCAATATCAATGATAATATTGGGTTATACGGCTCTTATGTTCATAATGCCCGTTGTACTTACCGTCTCCAATTCTTTCATGACAAAAAGCGAAATAACAGCCAATTACGGAAAAGTCTTTTCCGACAGCGGTACATCCGCGGTATCTTCATATATTGCCGATAAAGTCAATCTCAAGATAATACCGGATAAAGTGAGTTTCGGTCAGTATGTTACCGTACTTATAAAAAGCCCTCAGTATCTGCTTAAATTCTGGAATTCCGTCATATATGTCGTACCTATTGTCATATTTCAGATAGCAATCTCATTGGGAGCATCCTACAGTTTTGCAAGGTACAGAGGACCGTTCCGTAATACGTTATTTTTTGTTTATATAGCGCTTATGCTGATGCCGTATCAGGTTACACTGGTACCCAACTATCTTGTTGCCGATTGGATGAACATATTGAATACACGATGGTCTATCATACTTCCGGGAATATTTTCTCCGTTTGCGGTATTTATACTGACCAAAACAATGCAGAGAATACCCTCATCGATAGTGGAAGCCGCAAAAATAGACGGCGCCAATGAGTGGCAGATATTCAGTAAGGTATTTGTACCTATGTCAAGGAATGCAATATATTCCGTAGCATTGCTATTATTCATTGATTACTGGAATATGGTAGAACAGCCCTTGATAATGTTACAGAACAACGAGGATATGCATCCTCTTTCGGTATTTCTTTCCAAGATAAATGCCGGGGAAATAGGACTTGCTTTTGCAGTTGCGACTATATATATGGTATTGCCGTTGCTGCTTTTCCTGTACAGCGAAGACAGGATACTGGAAGGTATAGCAAGTTCCAGTGCTATAAAAGGTTAATGGAGGTTTTTTATGAAGACGGATGTAACTAAAAGAAGGAACATCATAAAGAATATAGCGATTGTGTTTTTAGCGGTAATGCTGGTGCTGACATTTTTCTCCAACACCATACTGAATTATTCCTTACCGGAAGTAGCCGTACAGTATCCTATGTACGGTACAATATCTTCCAGAATAAGAGGTCAGGGAACGGTAACCGCCAATCAGACATATCAGATATATTTTGATGAATCCCGGGTAATAAAGAGTGTGGATGT
>DUPQ01000081.1 GCA_012838235.1 Clostridiaceae bacterium | reverse complement strand
ATTTCAAACTTTCTTTCCCCTTTGTCTGTCAGCACATGCATGTTAATATTACCAGATATCTCCTTAATCTCATACAACCTGATTATCTTAGGTACCAGGTAATACTGGTTCAAGCACTGATCCACGGCATTTTTGGAATCTTCCATTAATGTATCCAGGTTTCTTATAATCGCAACTTCCTTTTCTTCAAAATCCAGAAGAGTGATGTATTTTCTCAGACCGCTTATGGGAAAAAGCCTTCTGGGCTGAACATTCTCAAATTTCCGTCCGTCATACATGGTTACATTCACATGTGTCAAATCCGCTCTTTCAATTTTGGCATTATCGCCTTGTATATACGGTACTTTCATGATGCTTCCTCCTATTCCACGTTTTCCTCTTCTTTGGCTTTTTGCAGTTTGGACGACATTGTCTGTATTTCAATAAGTTTGTAGTATTTACCCTTCTTTGCCAGCAGTTCTTCGGGCGTCCCGCTTTCAATTATTCTGCCTTCGTCCACAACCAGAATCTTGTTGGCTTTTCTTAATGTCGACAGCCTGTGGGCAATCATAAGTGTGGTTCTTCCCTTTATCAGTCTTTCAATGGCTTCCTGTATAAGAAGTTCGGTTTCCGAATCCACCGCAGCTGTAGCTTCATCGAATATCATTATGCAAGGATTCCTGAGGACCGCTCTGGCAATGGATACACGCTGTCGCTCACCGCCGGACAGTCCGGTACCTCTTTCTCCCAGCACGGTATCATATGCGTCGGGCAGTTTTACTATGAAGTTATGGGCATTGGCTATTTTTGCGGCATGGATAACTTCCTCTACCTGAACATCGCTGTTGCCGTAAGCGATATTGTTGTATATCGTATCGTGGAACATCATGGGTTCCTGCTGAACATATCCTATCTGAGACCGGTAAAATTCCATGTCTATATCTTTTATGTCCTGTCCGTCCATAAGAATCTTACCGTCATAATTATCATAATAACGCATGATTAGATTGATAAGTGTGGATTTTCCCGAACCGGTAGTACCCACAATACCTACAATATCTCCCGGTTCAATATCTATGTTTATATCCTGCAAGGTCATCTTTGTGCGGTCAAAAGAGAAATTAACATTCTTAAACTGTATTTTCCCTTCCAGTTTTTTCGGATGATTTCCCTTCCCGAAATCCGCTTCCGGTTCGGCATCGATAATATCAAAAACCCTCTCCGCGGCGGCTACGGCAGCCTGCAGAGAGTCATTGAAGTTTGCAAAAAAGTTTACCGGTCCGTAGAACATAGCCGTGTAGGAAATAAAGGAGACCAGAAGACCTAATGTCAACCCGCTTTGGGGATGCATTACCAGATTGCCTCCCACACTCCAGATAAGTAAGGAGCCGCAGGTTACGAAAAAGCTTACCAGCTGCGGAAACAAAGTAGTTATTCTTGCGGCTTTTATATCGGTCTTCAGCCATTCTTCGTTGTATTTATCAAACTTGTCAATGGCTCCCTTTTCGTTGGTAAATGCCTTTATAACTCTCACTCCGGGTATGGTATCGGTCAGAATGGAGGACACTTTTGACCATTTTCTCCATATCCTTCTGTAATAAGGCAGTATCTTCTTTCCGAATATTCTGGAACCTATTACAACCAGAGGAACGGGAATAAGCGAAAGCAATGTAAGCCTTCTGTCCATGACAAACATAATCACTATTATCCCTATAAGCAGAAAGAACTGCACTATTACTTCCTGGGTTACCCTTAAGGTAAAGGACTGCAATGTGGCGGTATCGCTGCTTATTCTGGTTATGACCGAGCCGGTAGATGTCTTGTCATAGAACTTCATGGGAAGATACTGAGCTTTTGTATAAATATCGCTTCTTAAACCGGCCACTATCCTGTCTCCGCTTACCCTTAACAGATAAGAACGCAATGCACCTACCGAATACTGTATGACATAAGTACAAAACAGCACAAATACCACCGTTAAAAGCAGCTTTTTGTTATTGTCGGGTATAATGTCATCCACCATCATCTTGGTTATATATGGCGGGACCAACGACATGGCTGTGGTTATTATGGAGAATATGAGGCAGATTATGAGCAACTTCTTCTGGGGAAGCACATACTTCATAAGTTTTTTGGCTATTTTACCTTTGGACTGACAGTTAAGGCATTCGGCACCGGGACGCACAAGAGTCCTTCCGCATCTGGGGCAGTTGGAAAGCTGCTTTTCAAAAACGGCTGTAACCATTTCCATTAATCTGTCAATATTCTCACCTTTTTTTATCTGCTCGGAAAAATCAGCTGCGGCTTCACATAAATTGGCAACCGAATAGGTAAAACGGAAAAAGTCGAAAGTGCCTTCTTTTTCTGCGGATATTTCCATTATGGCATTGCCGTACAGCCTTTTTATTTCTATTTTTTCAATATTTTCATGAGTTACATATTTATATCCGTCATCATAGGTCCTGTCAAAACAGTACATACCCTTGTCGGTAACCGCAAGAACAGATTCGCTGTATAAGCTGTCTTTGGACAGGTCTCCGACAATAAAAAAAAGCAGGCGCTGCACATCCGCCGACTTTTCAAGTCTTTCTGCTATCTCTTCCGGTACAGGTTTGTTGGTTAATATATGAGTGATGTCCTCTGTCATATTTTTACCTCCTCCACCCCTTACCCGGTTATTATCGGTTACCCGGCAATTAAAGTCAACATCAAAAACAACATTTTATTTCTATTGTTAAAATAACATTGATTTGGTAGAATAGACAAAAATAAAAATATCGCGGCAAGAATAATAATTATATTAACGCCAACTGCCGACGATTGAACGGAGCGCACTTTGAGTAAATATAAATGCCTTATATTTGACGTTGACAATACAATTTTACAATATGACGCATCGGCGGCTAAGGCACTGGAAGATTTGCTTTTAAACCATAATGTCGAGTACACACCAAAAATTGAAGAGTTGTTCAGAACGGTCTGTTATGATTTGTGGAAGTCTTATAATATGAATCTTTTAGATGACCCGGTTATGCAGGAAAAATACCATGAAGTATATAAAATATACGGCTACAAACGCTTTGAAGTATTTTTGGATAAATTGAATATAGGAAGTTTAAGAAAAGAGCATGCTTCAGATATTGCCGATGAGTATAACGAGATATTCAATAACACTCATATATTTGAAAATCATGCAATTGATGTTCTCAAACATTGCTCAAAAACACATATAGTGGCGGCTGCTACAAACGGAATAAAAGAAATACAGCAATCGCGATTGAGTCCGGTAAAGGAGTATTTGTCCCATCTTTTCATATCCGAGGAAATGGGTTGTGTAAAACCCATGAAACAGTTCTACAACCATATGCTTGAAACATTGAATCTTTCCGGTAACCAATGTCTTTTCATAGGAGATTTGTATACCACCGACATCTTAGGCGCCATAAACGTACAGATGGATGCCCTATGGTACATAAATAAGGAAAGACAAAGCGAAACTGCCGAGTGGCTGGAATCATCCAATCAGTATGAAATAACCGTACCTGTCATCCATTCGCTTTTGGAAATATATCGGTATATTTAGAATACTATAAGCATACTTATGTTGTATAGGGCTAATTTTCCAGATACACAACAATATCCAGTGTTGCTCCCTCAACAGGAGGTATTGTATTATCCTTAAACCGTGTTTCCTTACCGTTCATTAATATCCTTGTTATCCTGTTGTTATGCCCTTTACCTTTTTGTATGTACTTTATGTTATAAGTGCATCCTCTGAACAGTTTGGTTATGGAACACTCTTTCCAGGAAGGCGGCGGACAGGGATTGAGTTTCAAGCCTTCGGGCTCGGGAACCAAACCGAAAATATACTTGACCGTAGACTGTAAAAGCCATGCGTTGGTTCCCGTTCTCCACGACTGTCCGGGAGTTCCTCCCCTGTATCCGTGATAATCTAAATAGTAGCAGTTGAACATACAGTAAGGCTCACCTTTTGTCGGGTAATAGGTCTGATCGAAAGGCAGCATCTTTTTAAGGTTTTCTTCCACTTTATCATTGCGTTTCAATAACGAGTCGGCCGCAAGTTTCCATGCTGCGGGATGTAAATATACGCCTCCGTTGTCCTGTACTCCGCCGGGTTTTTCCGCCATGGAACCGATGTAATGATACTGTCTTGTATAAGCGGGTGCGGATAACAGTATTCCTTCAGGGGATTGCAACAGTTTTTCCGCCATATCCATGGACTTTATATGCCTGTCATCTTTATCCAATCCCGCAAAAACCGCCCAAATCTGCGGGTTTAAGAAAATCTTACCCTCTTCCTGAGTATGTGATCCCATGGTAATATCTTCATCGGTTCTTGCATACATGTAGTATTCTCCATCCCAGCCGTGCTCATCAATCCTGTCACGCATTATATGGTACTTTTCCGTGTAATCTTTTTTATCCTGCTCATAACCCAGCATGCCTGCCAGTTCACAAAGCTGTTTTGCCGCCGCACACCATGCGATGGAAAGCCATACCGATACGCCTTTACCTTCCAGTCCGGCAAAGTTGATGCAGTCATTCCAGTCTCCGCCCCATATCCTGATAAGCCCGTAAAGACCGGTGAAGTTGAATAAAAACTCCACACTTCTTTTTATGTGCTCATATACCGAAGCGGATGTGCCGTTATTGAACGGAACCTGCTCATGCAACAGTTCCGGCTTGTTAAGCTCCTTTATACAGCTGTAGACTGTGTAGGTCAGCCATACGGTATTGTCGGAAAATTTCCTGTCTTTCAGTTCCCCGTCAATTATGGTTCTCGGAGCATATCCGTTTTCATACTGGTAGGACAATACCCTCTTTATTCTCTCCCATGCCAGTTCGGGGTTGAGAACAGACAGACCGTCGGTATCCTGACACATATCACGGTAACCGTTATGTCGCACTCGCGCCCATCTGCTTCCCATATCGGTGGCATATACCATCCAGCCGTTGATTAAATTATCAAAGTTCTCCCAGGGAGTTTTTATCTTAATCCTTCTTAAGCGGTCCTCATATTTGTCAGCCATGGCGGCAAATTGCTGCTGCACCCATTTATCCTTCGGCGTTATTATTTTCTCCTCACCGAAAGCCAGACCCACAACATAATGAATTGTTTTTTCCTCACCGGGCTTAAGTGTAACGGAGTTTTCCAAGGCCAGGCATAACTTCTCCACCATACAATCACTGTTTGTGCAGCCTTTGGTCTCTTCCAAAGCTTTGGGCCTCTGATCATCGTTATATGCCCCTATAAAAGCCGTCCTTCTCGAATCATACCCTTTTATGCTCTCTGAAGAAGACATATAACCGTATATCGGAATGTTTCTTTCGGTATTGAATTGTGTATAGAAAAATCCGTACACACAGTTTTTATCTTTGAAGGCACTTCCCCTTGCTATGTTATAGCCCTGGGGTTTATACGGAGCGTCAATATCGGTCTTTGCATATGCAACAAGCGACAGTTTTCTTGTCCTGTCCGATTGATTCTTCAAGGTTATGCTCCATATTTCCATATGACCGGTGTTTGGAACAAATATCCTGACCTTTGAGGATATATCCTTGTATTTAAGAGCTATTACCGACCATCCCGCCGTATGAGTGCAGGAGTAATCGGTATATCCGTATCCGATAGGAAGACCGGCCAATGACCAGTAATCATCCTCACACAGAAAGAAGTTACGGTTTACAACCAAAGGTATACGTCTTCCCATTTTGTCCTGTGCAAATCCTTCTCCGAATCCTACCTGTGATGTGAAAGTTATATATTCATCGTTATACAGATAGTTATACCAATGCCTCGGTGTATCCGGTGTTGTTATTACATAATTCTTACCCTCATTGTCAAAATGTCCGCACCATTTATATGCCATTTCCAATCCTCCTTTATTCAATACCGTAAGTGATGCAGGAAATCAGACCCGAAACAGCCTGACAGCCATGTGTACATTATGCCATTTTTGTTGTATCAAGGCAACACTTACCGACTAACATCGTCAATGAAACAAAAGGATTTTTCAAAGAGTTAGCGGCTGCTCATTGACTTGCCGATAATCTTAAGATATTCTATCATTGGTATGCAAATTTACATGTTTAGGCATGTATCAGAACATACCGGATATGGAGAAATTGTATGACATTGGACAAACTCGGCGTCGGTAAATCAGGGAGAATAATTGCGGTCAGAGGTCACGGCAGATTACGCCATCGCCTTCTGGATATGGGTCTTACCCCAAGGGTTATCGTGCATATGCAAAGGAAAGCCCCTATGGGCGATCCGGTATGTATATATTTAAGAGGTTATGAACTGACATTAAGGCTGGAAGATGCGTCCATGATTGATATTGAGGAGATAAGCGTATGATTATAGCGCTGGCAGGCAATCAGAATTCCGGTAAAACCACTCTCTTCAATCAGCTGACAGGTTCCAATCAGCGTGTGGGCAATTTCCCCGGCGTCACAGTGGATGTAAAAGAAGGTATATATAAAGCCGATAAGAGTATAAAGATAATTGACCTTCCGGGCATATACTCTTTATCTCCCTATTCTCCCGAAGAAATACTTACGCGGGACTATCTCATAAAACAGCGACCTGACGGCATTATAAATATAATTGACGGCACCTCACTGGAGAGAGGTCTTTATCTTTCCTTACAATTATTGCTGCTCAACATCCCTATGGTTATAGCGATAAATATGATGGACGAAGTGTATGCAAACGGAATAGTCATAAAGACCGATATCCTCAGTGAATATTTAAAGGTTCCTATCATACCCGTATGTGCGAATAAAAATGAAGGCATAACCGATCTTATGCAGGCATTGAAAGATCTGGTAGATAACAGATGCACCCCTCCCAAACAGGATTTCTGTACGGGTGCGGTTCACAGGACATTGCATGCAACGGCACATATTCTGGAAGACCATGCTCAAAGAGCAAATGTGCCCGCAAGTTTTGCGGCCGTCAAGATTATTGAAGGCGATGAACCCATGATGGCAGACCTCGCTTTAGGGGAAAATGAAATAGAGATGATAGAGCATGCTATAACCGAAATGGAAAACGAACTATCCTTAGACAGGATGGCGGCAATTGCCGATATGCGATATCAATACATAGAGGATGTATGTAAAAAAGCAGTCACCCGCCCCAAGTGTGATAAACACCATGACAGGACTATAAAAATTGACAATGTACTGACTCACAAGATATTCGGTATTCCCATATTCTTAGGCATAATGCTGCTCATTTTCTGGCTGACATTCGGAGTTGTGGGCAGTTACCTTTCCGACCTTTTATCGGGAGCGATAGATTCTCTGGCAGCTATAGTGTCAAAAGGTCTGACCGACTTCGGTATAAATCCCGTTGTGGAATCGCTGGTAATTGACGGGGTTTTTGCGGGTGTTGGAAGCGTACTTTCCTTTATCCCTACAATCATTGTTCTGTTTTTTCTTTTATCATTACTGGAAGATTCGGGATACATGGCAAGAGTTGCATTTATTATGGATAAACTGCTACGAAAAATCGGATTATCCGGAAAAAGTATAGTTCCCATGCTTATAGGTTTCGGCTGTACGGTACCTGCCATAATGGCTACAAGGACACTGACTTCCGACAGAGACAAAAAGATGACGATTTTTCTTACTCCTTTCATGAGCTGTTCGGCAAAGTTGCCCATATATGCGGTTTTTACAATGGCTTTTTTCACCGAACATCGCGCTTTGGTTATGACCGCAATGTATTTAATAGGTATATTGCTTGCCATATTAGTAGCTCTCATATCCAAAAAGTTCCTATTCAAAGGAAATCCCATTCCCTTTGTAATGGAGCTTCCCAACTACAGACTGCCCACGGTAAAGAATACCTTTCTTTTATTATGGGAAAAGACAAAAGACTTCATAACAAGAGCATTTACCATAATATTTGTCGCATCCATAGTGATATGGTTTTTGAATAAATTCGATATCCGATTCAATGTTGTTTCCGACAGTAAAGACAGTATGCTTGCCGCAATAGGCTCGCTTATAGCTCCTGTTTTCACTCCTTTGGGATTCGGCAACTGGAAGGCTTCCACTGCCCTTTTAACCGGTTTTATGGCAAAAGAAGCGGTAGTATCCACATTAGCGGTATTATTAAGTACGGGAATAGAAAAACTGTCGGCACCGTTAGCTACCCTTTTCACTCCGATCTCCGCATTTTCCTTTCTGTTGTTTACTCTTCTTTATACGCCGTGTGTTGCGGCGGTTGCCGCGGTCAGACGTGAATTGGGAACCAAGTATATGTTTATATCCATAGTCTTTCAGACGGGTTTTGCATATATCGTAGCTATGGTGTTTTATCAGATTGCAATGTTAGCGGGGTGACAAATGAAACCTTTAGATTATATTTTAATAGCAATTGTTGCTTTAATAGTTTTATCAATAGTCTTGTACCTTATAAAAAGCAGAAAAAAGGGCGGCTCACACAATAAGTGTTCGGCATGCCCGTACAGCGGACAATGCAGTGATGAAAAGAAAAAAGAAGAAGAGAAGTAAAACTAAAAACACCAACATCATAAAAGCCGTCACAATGCTTGTAGCGGCGTTGTGCTTTGCATTTTTGACAGCGGTTCTGGTTACAATATTAAAGAGAGTTCCCGGTTTCACAAACGGTATCTATACCAAGTGGTCTGTCTTTGCAATGCATACTTTAGCAAACTTTTTTTCTTTCGTGAAGTTTTCCGTAGCGGAAGTACTTATATATATCCTCTCTGTAATATTTCTGTCTTCTTTAGTAATACTGATTGTCAACCTTATAAAGAAAAAACACAGAGTAACCCGCATATTCAAGTTTATTACAGCCTGGATGCTGGTGTTTTCGGTAACGGCTTTTCTCTTTTATGCCTTATGGGGAGGCATGTACTATTCCAAGGGCATCGGCAACTACTTACCGGTGAATAGTGAAGATATAAAGGAAAGACCTGTAGAGGAACTTGTAAACCTCAATAAATATCTCATTGAAAAAACCAACCGGCTGGCGGCTGAGGTGCCCAGAAACCAACAGGGATATTACACGGGGTATGAATTCCAAAGAACCGCCGCTTTCACAGCCAAAGAGGTAAGTAAAATAACCGGTAAAGAAGAGGCTCCTCCTAAGTATGTGGTATCTTCCGATGCATGGTCATATACCCAGACAACCGGCATATTCATTTTTCTTACCGGAGAGGCAAACATAAATAAAAATAATCTGGCTATTGCACTGCCCTTTACCTGTGCACATGAACTTGCGCACAGAAACGGCATCACATCGGAAGATGAAGCCAATTTCTTCGCATTCTACTCACTTCATAATTCCGCCAATATTAATCTTCGTTACAGCGCTTATGCAATGACATTGATGTATACCATGAATTCTCTTTATTCCAAAGATGCTGCGGCACATAAGGAGCTTGCATCGACATACTGCGATTTATTAAAACATGACTATATAAGATATCACGAGCACTGGGACAGATATGAAGGAAAGACATCGGAAATATCCGACAAGGTTAACGATACCTATCTGAAAGCTCAGGGTCAGTCAGACGGAATTTACAGTTACGGACGCGTAACCGATATAATGCTGGCATGGTATGAAAATGATATAGTTAAAAACAAAAAATGATTAACTGTTATAACTAAATCTCAAAATATTCGGGACCGCAGATCTCATCCAGACAATATCTGCCCGGTATTGCAGGCTCTCTGTGCATCCATCTGCCGTTTGTGAAATCGGGAATGGGTACCGGATGACCGCCCATAGCTACCGATTGCTCCGATAAGCAGGTTATACTCATCCAGGTAGCCATATCATATGCATCGATGGGAGTGTCGGTACCGTTCTTAACGGCTTCCAGAAAAGCTCTCAAAGTAAGATAATCCATTCCGTCATGTCCGCCTATGAGACCTCTTTGCCTGTACCATGTCCACAGAGGATGCTCATACTTTTCATAATAGTCGTCGAAACTTTCCCAACGGTATTCGCCCCATTTATTAACTGGACTGACTCCGTCAATACAGAACGCCCACTTGTCTTCCATCCATATGGCGTTTGTACCCTGAAGCCTGTTGCCCCTGGAATACGGTCTGGGTAAAGAAGTATCGTGCACAAGCAGAATGGTTTCGCCGTGTGCACACTTTATCATGGTGGTCACGACATCGCCGAGGGCAAATTTAAAATTCGCATTGTCATAATCCGGCCCTCTGTTTTTTCTGATCCAATCAGTTATTCCCGCTGTTTTTGAAGCCATGGAACAAAGATAAGTCATTCTGTTGCCTCTGTTTACCGAAAGCCATTTGGCTATCGGTCCCAACTCATGTGTGGGATAAAGATCGCCGTTACGGTGCTTGTAATTATCCAGTCTGTAATGACGCTTTTCCACACCGGTAGCCACTTCGGTTCGTAAATCATGCTGATAGCCTCCCTGCGCATGAATAAGTTCTCCGAAAACACCCTGTTTTATCATATTCAATACCGTAAGTTCGGTTTTCCCGTAACAGCAGTTCTCCAATATCATGGCAGGTGTACCGGTTTTCTCATATGTTTTAACCAGATCCCAGCATTGTTCAACGGAATTGGCTCCTCCCACTTCCGAAGCGACATACTTGCCGGCTTTCATGAAATCCAAGCATATATCAAAATGTGTTTCCCATGAGGAGGGTACAATTACCGCATCTATATCTTTGCGGTCCAGGAGTTCCTTGTAATCAAGTGTCGTAAAAGGCCTTTCTTTTGTCTTTTCCTCAACCAAATCGGCTGCTCTGTCGGTTCTGTCCTGATAAACATCGCATAATGCCGTTACCTTTATATCATCCATTGCAACCAAAACAAGGTTCAATAACGACAATCCCCTTTTACCCAATCCCACAAAAGCAAGATTCACTGTTTTACCCGGTTCCTTCTTCATATCCACCTCCGAAATTTATATATGTTCTTTCGTGTAATATATTAATACACTCTTTGGTATTATAGCATAATTTTACATGGATTAAATCACTTTGAACAGCATATACAATACAATATCAGACCAATCATTTTGCAAGCTCCGTATATGCTTTACGATTGCTGTCGATGAAGCGTTTTGATAAAGTCAGAGCATCCTCATCCGAAGCAAGCTGTTGCTCTTTAAGTTGCTTAAACTCCATAACCAGATAGCGAGGAGCATTATTCTTCATGATAACAGCCATGCCTTTTTCATCTACGAGTCTTGCCACTTTAGAAAAGTTCTGATTGGCTTCGGTCATAGAAACAATTGTGTCGGTATTAATATTCATGATGAGTCCCTCCTGTCTTAATTATAGTTTGTATATAGGATAAATACAACCTATAATTGCAATTATTTATCTTATTTATCTTATGTTAAAATTAGTATATAATAACGGCGTATGTATGAGGCAACTATGAATTCGAGAGAGCGACTTATAACCGTATTAAAAGGAGAAATACCCGACCATGTGCCGGTGTCTCCGGATATCTCTCAGATGATTCCGATACGAAGAACCGGTCTTCCTTACTGGGATATATACCTATATCAGAGAATCCCCAAATGGAAGGCATATATCGACAGTGTCAAATATTTCGGTTTTGATTCTCTCATGGACGGATTTGCCAATATACAGTTTGAGGAACTGGGCGAATTTTACAACCCGTGGACCGAAGTCATAGTACACAAAGATCAACTGAAGATAATAACGCAGAAGTACCGTACCGAGAAAAACGAGAAGGTATGGGAACCTCTGGTAAGCGTATACCACAGAGACAACCCGCCTTCCTGGGATGTGCATCCTCATCTTGTCAAACTTCCCCTTATTCCCGACAGGTATGAACCTGTAGAGGATGTATCGCAATGGCCTACCGGAGAAGCTCTGTTAAAGTGGGTTAAAGAAGAAATGGGCAATCACGGACTTGTGGGAGTTACCTGCGGAACATCCATAGTGTTAAAAAATTCCGAAATGGTGTATGATTTTTATGATAATCCCGATAAGTATTACAAAAAGCGTGATGAACTGATAGAATATTATGAGAAGCGTCTGCATAAATTAATGTCTTTGGAACACAAACCGGATTTTATAGGCACGGGAGGTTCCGGATCGTTGATTTTCCAGACACCGGAGATTTTTAGGGAACTGGCTTTGCCCATAGTTAAGAGAGTGGCAAAACTGTGTAAGCAGTACAATATACCGTCGCATGTTCACTCCTGCGGACCGCAGAAAGAGATGGTAAAAATGCTGGCGGAAGAAACCGAACTGACCGTAATAGATCCTCTGGAGATACCGCCCATGGGTGACTGTAATCTGAAAGAATTGAAAAAACTCTACGGGGACAAAATAGTGCTTAAGGGCAACCTTCATACCACGGAAGTAATGCTCAGAGGTTCGGTTCAGGATGTAACGGACGCATGCAAAAGAGCTATTGACGATGCGGCGGAAGGTGGTAAATTTATACTATCTACAGGTGATCAGTGCGGCAGAGATACGCCTGATGAAAACCTGTTTGCAATGATAGAAACTGCCAAGACCTACGGCAGATATTGAAAAATAACATAACGGGGGTAAAAAATGAAAAAACTAAGTAAGAAAAAAATAATTGCGGTAATGACGGTAATATTGATAACCGCTATGCTTATGACTTCCTGCGTGAAGCTTCCTTTCCCGGGCGGAAAGGGAAAGACTTCACCCGAACCGTCACAGACAATTACGGAGACGGCAAGTCCGGTACAGGACCCTACGGCTACACCTAAACCCGATCAGAGCCAGGAACCCACTGCAACGCCGGTAGAAACGCAGACACAGGCACCGACACCTACACCTACACCTACGCCTACGGCCACACCTGCTCCTACGGCTACTGCAACGCCTACACCTACGGCTACACCGACTCCTACTCCTACGGCAACGCCTGCTCCTACGGCTACACCTACTCCGACTCCTACGCCTACTCCTACTCCTACGGCTACACCGACACCTACACCTACGCCTACGGCAACTCCTACTCCGACACCCTCTGCGGCTCCGTTCGGTATAGGTAATGCCTATGCATCGGGTCCTAAGGAAGTAACCGTGGAATTCAGCGCACCCGCTCAGGCAGGTGCTCAGGTAGTGTTGAAAACCGGAGGAATCAATGTTACCGGTACCAGTTTAAACTGGGCATCAGACAGACGTTCGGTAAGGATAACAAGGACTGCCGCATATGCAGCCGGCGAATATACCGTTACCGTATCCGATTCAAGTAAAACATTTACTGTGCAGGCGGAAAAACTTACCGCTATCAGTATAACCGCACAATATGTTTTCCCTATGGATAACCAGGATTTGAAAGTTGTGTTTACCAACCAATACGGAGGGGAAATGCCTCTGACGGCATACACAAACTTCACATTAAGTGCGGTATGTCAGGCAAAACCTTCGGTAACTCTCAATTTAAACAAAACAGCTGCCGGCTTCATTCTTAAAGGAGCTCAAGGACTTGCAGCCAATGATGCGGTCAATATTGTAATAGCGGAGAATACTACCGGAACTGCGGTAACCAAATCCGTAACATTAAGCGAATCGCCTAAGATAACTACCTTTGCTTTCGGACAGGTACAACTGGCATCGGGAACTACCGTTATTCTTGTCAACTCTTCGGGGCATTCCCTTACGGTAGATGCAAAAGACCAGTATAATCAGGCATACACCATTGTGCCTTCCGATATCGGACTGAACAAGCCGGTAATACTGACATCCAACGATTCCGCCATAATCGACGCTTCCAAGATAACCGTCGCAAACGGAAAACTGAATTTCCCTATAGGAGCCATAGGCGCCAAGGAAGGTACCGTTACATTAACGGCTGTAGGACAGAATATATCTTCTTCTATACAGATTACCGTTAAGACACCTGCCGCCGTAAAGACTCTTACAATAACAGGAGTGGAGGGCACGGTATTTGTAAATCAGTGGGTACCTCTTGTAGTTACCGCAAAAGATCAGTACGGCAATCCTACAACATTGGATACTCTTGACCCTACTAAACTGATGATGTTCTCCACCAATACGACGGTTGTACCCAATACCAACATACAGTTCAACGGTGCAACCAAGAAGATTGAGATAAAAGGAAACTCATCAGGTTCGGCAACCCTGCATATTTCCTATGACGGTATTACTCAGGGCACTTTGGATGTACAGGTACTGGAAGCTCCGGTTCCCACATATATTACCGATGTAACCATGCCCATTTATTATCAGAAAAACTCCAATATCATAATGGCTGCGGATATGCTGAAGATAGCCGACCAATATGAAAAAGAAATAGCTCTTACTCCGGCACATTCGGTTATTGTTACTTCTTCGAATATTTCCGGCGCCAAGTTCACCGAAGGTACCATGACGGGAGCGGGATACACAATGAGTGCACCTGCAACTTCAGGCTCATATACATTGACTTTCACTCTCAAAAAAGGAGCTTCGACCGTTAATACATACGACATGACGGTATTGGTAGTGGATGATGACAAAATAGTCAGTTACAAAATCGAGGATATACCCACCATGTACGGCGGAGCTACCGATACAACTACCGATACGGGCCATTGGAAACCTATTAAAATATCGGGATTGCTGGCCAACGGGAAATCGGTTAATCTTGCATACACGGGTACCCTTCCTTCGGGAATAGATCAGATAACCTGCACAAACGATTCCGGAGCCAATAACTTCGTTATCGAAGATGTTTCCGGTGTCAAGACTCTGAAAGCACAGAATGTAGCTCAGACCATGACAACTACAATCAAACTGTGGAAAGCCGGACAGGAAATTGCCAATTTGAATGTAACCGCATCGGGTGCCGCTCCCACACTTACACATTTAGCTGCAACCGAACCCACTGTTACCAAAGCCTTGTCGGGCGGAGTCTTCAATATTACCGCATATGTAGATGCAAAAGACCAATACGGAGTACCCATGGCCTTTGCAGCCATTGCGGGCAGTAAAACATTTATGAGTACTAAGACTTCAGTTGCAGTGGTAAACTCAACCGGAATAGTTACTCCGGTAGCTACAGGTACATGCCAGATTAAGATATATTTCGCAAGTGCCGATAAAACATTGGCTATTAACCTGACCGTTAACTGATTAGAATATAAAGTTACACAGACAAACTGCACGGGAAACCGTGCAGTTTGTTTTTCTATTGTTTTTCCGTTAACTTTCCACTATGATTCTGTTAGCGGGTATATAAAGGTATGCGCAAAAAACCGTTAAGTGAGGTAACAATGGAATTCCGAACATTAAAAGAAGATGAATTTAAAGAGTGGACTGCTTTCTGCGGTTGCATTTTTCCTGTCGGTGAGGCATATTTTATTCGTCACTTCATGAATGACCCTTACAGAGATATAAACGGGATTTTTATTGCCAAAGACCCAACCGGAATAGTAAGTTCGGTAAGGGTGTTTACCAGATACTTAAGGATAAAGGACAATGTAATAAAGGTCGGAGGAATAGGAGAGGTTTGTACAAAGCCTTCTCGCAGAGGGCAAGGATTAAGTACAAAACTCTTAACCATGGCCATAGATTATATGGAGAAGCAGGACATGCCGATTTCCAGGCTTACTACAGGTAACACTCATCATTACGAAAAATTAGGCTGGTTTTCTCTTCGCTTCTGTCACAAAGTATACAGATTGAGAAAGTCGGTATTACCGGAACACTATTCCGTTGTGCAATCCTCACCTGTTGATATAGACGCAGTTAAAAGTCTTTTTGAAGAACATGCTCACAAATTATGTCCCGTATATGTGCGCAATGACGAGTATTACGATAAATGGGTGCGAAGCGAACTTATAAATACATATTTCCTTATAAAAGACCGTAAGGTTGTATCCTATGCCGACTGTGTTTTCAAAAAAGGACAAGGTGTGGAAGTAAGGGAATATATAGGCGGAGATGAAATATGTATGATGAAACCTTTTCTCTATGCAATATGTAAGGAGGAAGGCTGGCCTAAAATATGCGGAGTATCCGCTCCTTTTGCCAAAGACAAAGAATCTTTCAGGTTATATAACAGCGGGCAGATGTTTCGTATAAACGTACCGTTTGAAATAGACGGAAAAATCATAAGCTGTGAGCAGGATTTATTGCCCTATTTATCCGAGTTACCCTATTTACCCATAGACGGCTATTGATTATCTTATCTGACCGTCACCTTCTACTATATATTTATATGTGGTTATTTCGTTAGCACCCATAGGTCCTCTTGCGTGGAGTTTCTGGGTACTTATACCCATTTCCGCTCCTAATCCGAACTCGCCTCCGTCGGTAAATCTGGTGGAGGTATTTGTATATACGCAAGCGGCATCGACATTCTTGGTAAACTTGTTCCTGTTCTCTTCAATATCGGAAACTATGGCTTCGGAGTGCTTTGTACCGTATTTATTTATATGCTCTATGGCTTCCTCTATGTCATTCACTACTTTGACGGCAAGAATATAGTCCAAGAACTCCTCAGACCAGTCAGCTTCGGTTGCAGGTATTGCATTCTTTAATACCTTTACTGATTGCTCACAGGCTCTTAACTGCACTTTGTATTTTGAAAGCTCTTCTTCTATTTTCGGCAGTATATCTTTATACACATCTTTATGCACCAACAACGTTTCAATGGCATTGCACACTCCCGGACGGGAACACTTGGCATTCACCGTTATATCCAGTGCAAACTTTTCGTTAAAAATGCTGTCGATATAGAGGTGGCAGTTACCGGTACCCGTTTCTATTACCGGTACGGTGGCATTCTGTATTACCGAAGCTATGAGGCCGGCTCCCCCTCTGGGTATCAAAAGGTCTATATAGTTGTCGGCTTTCATCATTTGAGTAGCGGTATCTCTTCCTGTATCTTCCACCAGCTGTATACTGTCTTTATTTATCCCGATCTCTTCCAAAGCGTCTTTTAAAGCCGCTACAATAGCCTTATTGGAGTTTATTGCCTCTGAGCCGCCTCTCAATATGACCGCGCTTCCGGCTTTAAAACAAAGAGCTGCAGCATCCGCCGTGACATTGGGACGCGATTCATATATTATGCCTATAACCCCCATAGGTACCGATACTTTCTTAAGTTTCATACCTTTAGGTAATACTCTTTCATACAGAACATTGCCTATCGGTTCAGGAAATTGTGATATCTCCATAAGTCCTTTTGCCATGCTTTCAATTCTGGCATCATTAAGGATAAGTCTATCTGTCAATGCTTCTTTGGTGCCTTTTTCTTTCGCATTGATTACATCATCAGTATTTGCCTTTTTGATAGCTTCTTTGTGCTTTAAGAGATTTTTTGCCATCAGTCTTAAAGCGGCATTTTTCTTTTCGGTATCTATTTGTATAAGCTGTTCTTTTGCTTTTAATGCTTTTATTCCCAATTCATCAATGTATGCCATATTTCCTCCGACTTTATCGTTTGTTGGTAAACAGTGTACCAATGTTATCTCCGTCCAGCAAAGCGGAGATATTCTTCATGTTATCTCCGTTGATAATGGCCATGGTTATATCATTCTCCAGACAGGTCTTGGCTGCCGTAAGTTTTGTCTTCATACCGCCTCTGCCCAAAGAACTTGTGAGATCGGAAGCGTAGGACTCTATTTCTTTGTTAATCTCGGTAACCGTGTCCACTATCTTTGCATCTTCGTTTATGTTCGGATCTTTATCATACAGTCCGTCAATATTGGAAAGTATTATGAGAAGGTCGGCTTTAATAAGTTTTGCCACCATTGCCGATAATGTGTCGTTATCGCCGAAGGAATCCACTATTGCCAGCTGATCGGTAGAGATGGCATCGTTTTCATTTACTATAGGTACAATGCCCATATCCATAAGACCTTTGAAAGTATTATACGCATTTTCCGCCTTCACGGGATTTTCCGTTACATCACGGGTAAGAAGAATCTGTCCTACAGTAATGGAATATTCCGAAAAAAGCTTGGAATATATGTGCATAAGCTCACACTGACCGACAGAAGCTAAAACCTGCCTGGCAGCAAGATTCCTGGGTTTTTTCATAAGGTTTAACTTACCCAATCCCACTCCTACAGCACCTGAAGTGACTAATATAACTTTTCTGCCCGCATTGACCAACTCGGCAATCTCCCGGACCAAAAGTTCCATACTCCTCAGATTCATCTTTCCGTTGGCGTGAGTAAGCGTATTGGTTCCCACTTTAATTACTATTTTGTCCGCTTGTTGTAATGTTGTTCTCATATCAGTTCCATTTCACCAGTTTAATATTTCCTATTGCACCTATTTTATCATTTATTATCGCAACAGCCCCTATGACCTCATCAAAACCGTTTACCCATTCCAATGCCGGAGCAATATCTTCGGTCTTTTTTATCCTGTTACAAAATGCCGTTGCAAAGGCATCGGCCACTGCACAGGTTTTACTTATAACTACTGCCGCATCGGCCTTTCCCATACTGAAGGAATGTCCCACAGTTGCGGAAGAGGTACATACCCCGACGGGAAAAAGGTCTTTTTGTATCTCTATTGCAAACTTACCGGATAAAACCGAGTTACCCGCATATATGCCTATCAATCTGTCTTGGTCGGATTTAATGTATATATCTCCGCCGTTTTCTATAATTATCTGCTTACTCTTATCCATAAGTTTTTCTGCAAGCATGTCGTTTATCGCTCCCGCCACCGCCGCAAAAGGTCCCACTTCAGCAAGTTTAGCCGCCTCAACCATGGCTTCTACAACACCTTCACCTTTGTATTCAACGGGCACCAGCGATGTTAAAAACTCACTGTTGTCTCGGATAGCGGCATATATTTCTTTTCTCAAAGTTCTTACAGTTTTCAGCACCAGTTCCGAACAGTCTTCATCGGTACCTATCATGAGGTCTGTTTCTTCCACACAGACATTGTACCATTTCAACCGGTCGGTAAAGGACTTTCTGTAATCTCTCGGCTGATACATCACACCTCTACAATTCCACCGATATTATGCGTATGGGACATGCGTTGATGCAAAGCTGGCAGACTACACATTTATCCTTGTCAAAATGCAGAAGATCGTCTTTACCCATTGTAAGCGCCTGTGTCGGGCACACCGCTGTGCAGCTTCCGCAGTTTATGCATTTCGATTCATCCCACAATATTGCTTCGGCATATATCTCATATTTAATATTCAAAGACTTGAAATACTCCAAAGTAAGGCTCAGATTCTCTTCTTTGCCTTTTATCTCCAGAATCATATTACCTCTGTTACCGTATTCTATATTGGCACTTAATATATTGGTCATTACATCATATTTCTTGACCAGTTCGTATATTACCGGTTTTGTAACGCAGTCTTTATCAAATGAAAGTTTAAGTTTAAGTTTGCTCATTACTTTATCTCCCTTATTTCCAGCGGATGAACAACACTTTCACAAGGAAGGTCCGCTACTTTTTCCGTCAACTCAAAAGTACCTCTGTTTATCCATTCCTTTAATGTACAGGCAATCTTACGTGCCACATCCAAAGAGGATAAAGGTGCCGTATGGACAGCCTTTCCGTTGAACTTTACAGTCCCGCTTCGCAATTCGGCATAATTGTATTTCTTATCTATGTTGACATTACCCGATTTATCTACAAGTTTTGTATATATCTCGGAATTTTTAACCGATACATATTTAAGCATCTCTTCATCCAGTACGGGAATGGGAACTCCTACTCCTACAAAAAGCGTTACTCCGTATTTGTCGAACACCGCTCCTCTTACATATTCCGTACTCATTCCCTTTATATCCCCTATCACCGCAAGAGTGGCCGCATGTACTAAAGGAATACCGTTTGCACTTCGCTCCACGTCAACCTTGTGCTGTGTACCCTGCCATGCCACATAACCTACACCGCCTCCCAAGAATATCCTGGTTCCCACTCCTATGGTCCGAAGATACGGATCATTTAGTAGCGGACTCAATTCACCCGATGTGCTGTATGTTATGTTGCCGTAGTTGGGAAGAAGCGTTCCCATATATGTATATATGGTCTTATTGGTGGAGTTGGTAGCCGCCGGATAATTCTGGTATGCGTTTCTGGGATTGAACATATACGCCTGATTTATGTTATCCTTGTTGATGGTTGTGAGTATTTCTTTTCTCGGATAACAATCGGTTCCGGAAGACAGCGCATGCAGTTTAATGTCTTTACCCGCTATCAAATCTTCTATTACATGCCCTCCGCCGTATTCCATGCCTCTTTTCTGCGACACTTCGGTAGCCCCTATATATGTATCCACAGCCGCAAGACCGCCGTATGCACACACATCATTGAGCAGGATGCTCTGCATTCGTATGGGAGGGTTGGAATGACCGAAGTTTATGAACACCCCCGATGAGCACATGGGACCGAATGTTCCGGTAGTCACCACATCAATTGTTTCATAAGCTTTTTTATAGCTCTTCTCTTGGACTATGTCTATTACTTCCTCCGCCGTTACAACAACGGCCTTGCCTTTTTTAATCTTTTCATTTATCTCGGCAATGGTTCTCATAATACCTTTTATGCGACATGTTTTTTCTTTGTCACATACTCCTTCCCTGCTGATTAGGGTAATTATATATTTAAACACACTTTTTGTAAATGTAATACATAAGGCTCGGTAACAAAAACCTTGTTATCAAGAATATATTATGCTAACATTACACCATTGCATAAACGGAGGCATTATGGGATTTGAAAACAGATTAACCGAAGGAAATGTGGCAAAACAGCTGATTAAATTCAGTCTTCCGTTGCTGCTTTCCAATATTGTGCAGGCCTTGTATTCCGTTGCGGATATGTTTATTGTGGGATGGTTAAGCGGTACATACACCATATCGGGAGTAAACATAGGCGCACAGGTCACCATGATAGTAACCAACTTTGTTATAGGTCTGGCAATCGGAGGTACGGTGCTTATAGCGCAGTATATAGGGGCAAAGAAGCACGAGGAAGTTAATAAAACCATAGGCACTCTGTTTTCGGTAATGGGACTTTTAGCAATCTTCTTTTCAATCTTCATGACCTTCTTTGTTGATGTAATGCTAAAAGTGTTGAATACCCCGGAAGAATCTTATTCCATGGCAAAAGATTATGTACTCATATGCATGTGGGGCATCATATTTGTTTTCGGTTATAACGCAATAAGTGCGATATTAAGGGGTATGGGAGATTCCAAGCGACCTTTGATGTTTGTGGGTATAGCATGTGTAATAAATGTTGTGCTGGATATCCTCTTTGTAGGTCCTCTGGGCATGAAAGCTGCCGGTGCCGCACTTGCCACCATAATATCCCAGGCTATATCCATGATATTGGCTGTTATTTATCTTAAAAGAAGCGGATTCATATTTGAGTTCCGTCGTGAAAATTTTAAAATACACAAAGATAAACTGAAACTGCTGCTGAAAGTGGGTATTCCTTCCAGTGCACAAAGTGTCGTTGTGGGTATTTCCTTTTTGGTGCTGACATCCATGATAAATGATATAGGCGGGGTGACAGCCTCCGCTGCAGTGGGTATAGTAGGTAAATTCAATTCCTTTGCCATTCTTCCCGCCGCAGCCATGAGTGCATCGGTTTCCGCTATGGCTGCTCAGAATATAGGGGCGGGGCTGTATGACAGAGCATCCAAGACTCTTTGGACCGCTATAGCCATATCTTTTTCCATAAGCATTGTCATATTCACTTTTGTACAAGTATTTCCCGAATCCATTCTTCTGGCATTCAAAGCGGAACCGGATGTTGTAAGTATAGGTGTTGCCTACATCAAGGCATTCAGTCTGGACTATCTTATTGTGCCTTTCGCCTTCTGTTTTAACGGTCTGCTGAACGGAGCCGGATACTCAATTATTTCCATGACTTCCGCCATGGTAAGCTCCTTGGTGTTCAGGATACCGTTGGTCTTACTTTTTGCCAAGGTTTTTGAAACGGGAGTGGGCGGCTTAGGATATGCCGTTCCCATATCCACCTGCTTTTCCATGATTATAGGGGGATATTTTTACTTTTCCGGCAAATGGAAGCAAGACAGGCTCAAGATTCAAAAACCCTAAGCCTGCGCCGTTTTTCATCAGTAACTTATTTAATACTATTCTGCCAAAGCATTCTTTAGCACATCATCCATATTGCTGACCGGAGTTATTTCCAACTCGTCCGTTATCTGCTTGGGTACTTCCGCCAAATCCCGTATATTTTCCATGGGTATAAGGACCTGCCGTACATTGGCTCTTCGCGCCGCGGACAGTTTTTCTTTGAGACCGCCTATGGGAAGTACTCTTCCCCTTAAGGTTATTTCACCGGTCATGGCGACATCTCTTCTGACCTTCCTGTTTGTCAGAGCGGAAATAATTGCGGTAGCCAAGGTAATACCTGCCGACGGTCCGTCTTTGGGAACGGCACCTTCCGGTACATGTACATGAATATCTTTGTCTTTATAGAAATCGGGATTTATGTTCAACCTGTCAGTCTGTGAACGGATATATCCTATTGCGGCTTTGGCCGATTCTTTCATGACATCGCCTAACCTTCCGGTCAGTTCCACATGTCCGGTACCGTTCATTATATTCACTTCTATAGTAAGGGTATCTCCTCCCACCTGTGTCCAGGCAAGCCCTCTGGCAATTCCCACCTCGTCCTTGTCGAATGTTGTGTCATAATGATATTTCTGCGGTCCTAAGAAATCCTCAATATTGTTCACCGTCAGCTTTACTCTGTCGGTTTCCTCCAGTTGCATTCTTGTTGCAACTTTTCTGCACAGAGAAGCTATCTCCCTCTCCAGATTTCTCACTCCCGATTCTCTTGTGTAATTGCTAATGACTTTTTTCAGCACGGAATCGGTAATGTTAAGATGCTTCCTGGTCATGCCGTGCTTTTTAAGTTGCTTGGGAATTAAATACTTATTGGCAATATGCATTTTTTCTTCTTCGGTATATCCGGTAACCTCTATTACCTCCATACGGTCCAGTAATGCCCGGGGAATAGTTTCCACAGTATTGGCGGTGGTTATGAACATCACATGGCTTAAATCCAGCGATACCTCCAGATAGTGGTCCCTAAAAGCGTTATTCTGCTCTGCATCCAATACTTCCAGCATGGCGCTTGCGGGGTCTCCTCTGAAATCATTTCCCAACTTATCTATTTCATCGAACAGTATCAGAGGATTCATGGAACCGGCCTGTTTTATGGCTTTTACCACTCTTCCCGGCATGGACCCTATATATGTTCTTCTGTGTCCTCTTATCTCCGCTTCATCTTTTATGCCGCCTAAGGACATGCGTACATATTTACGATTTATGGCTTCGGCTATGGATTTAACTATGGAAGTTTTACCGGTTCCCGGGGGTCCCACAAGGCATAATATGGGAGAATTGAAACTGTTGCTCAATTTCTTTGCCGCAATGTATTCTATTATCCTCTCCTTTACCTTATTCATGCCGTAATGGTCTCTCTCCAGTATTCTTCCGACATGCTTAATATCCAGCTTTTCCTTGGTCTCAATACCGAACGGAAGCTCTATGAGCGTTTCCATATATGAGCGGATTACCGAAGCTTCGGGAGACATGGGAGACATTTTGGAAAGCCTGCTCATCTCTTTTTTCAGCTTTGCCCTGACTTCCTCGGGATATCTTTTGGATTCAATCGCCTTGATGTATTCGCCCATCTCGTCTTCATCCACTTCTTCGCTGTATTCACCCAGTTCTTCCTGTATGGCTTTTAGTTGCTCGCGAAGATAATATTCCTTCTGTTTTTCGTCTATGGTGCTTTTTACCTTAGTGGCAAGATCTCTTTCCAATTTAAGTATCTCAATCTCGTTAACCAGAAGAGGAAGCAGTTTCTCCGCACGAGTTATTCCGTCCAACTCTTCGATAAAGGACTGTATTACTTCCGATTTCAACGCCATGGAACCCACCATTGCGTCGGCAACCACACCTATGTCATCCGCAGCCACGGCATTGAAATATCCTTCATGAGATATTCTGCCCAGCAATGTAACATACTCTTCGTATAAGGTGGTAAGCTTTCTGTGCATGGCTTCCAAAATGTTGTTTGCGGATATGATCGCTTCCGTAATTTTGGGTATGGTGACTATTGCCGTATAGTAACCCTTGACCGTAACGGTTTCTTCCAGTTTGGCTCTTTTTATACCTTCCACCAGTATTCTGCAGGTTCTTCCCGGAAGCCTTAACACCTGTTTGACATTGGCTATGGTTCCGTATTCATACATATTTTCCCGCTTGGGATTCTCTATCGAAGCATCTCTCTGCATTACAAGAAAAACCTGTCCGTTTTCTTCCATGGCCTTTTCCAGTGCAAGAATGGACTTCTCTCTGCCTACATCGAAATGGGTAACCATACCGGGTATCACCGCAACGGCCCTAAGGGGTATAAGGGGTATCTTGGTAAACTCCACTTTCATAGGGTTTTCCTTTATATCTTCATTTTCAATTATTTCTTCTATATTATTCTTTTTTTCCGTCATATCATTCTTCCTCATCAAGCCGTAAAACATTCACAGCTTATTTTGCGCATCTGCTATTCTATCAAACATACATATGTTTTGCAAAATATGCAATAAGATTAAAGTCAGGCTGTTGCCTTTTCTTCCTTGACTTTTATGCCTTCAATGCCTTTGTCCACGGCATCGGCTTTTTCCATGAAATTCTCATCCTGCCCCGTTTCTTTATTGCCGTATCGCACATTGATATACTCGTCGGTAAAATCCTTAAACACGTTATCGACAAGTTTGTTTCCGTTCTCATAAGTGCCCAGCTTATCCACAATCTCTTCCGGTGTGTCTGCTTTGGATATTTTTACATTCTTGTATTTCAGCCTTTCCAATGCGAAGCCGTACAGATAACGGACTTTCTCTTTATATGTATCCAGATTCCTAAGTTCTCTCAGCGAATACTTATACTTAATGACTTTTTGCCTTTTTCTTCGTGCTTTATCTTTGGTAAATTCCACAATCTCTTCAAACTCTTCATTTTCCGTATCTCTTTTTATTCTCTTACCGCCGGTTAATGTATCGCTTGCTTTGCCTATGAGCCACCTTATGAGCTGAATTATCTTCTTGACCAGGAAGTACAACACAAAAGCTATAGTCAGTGAAGCTATGACTATAAGGATTGTTTTTGCCGTCGGATTCATTGTCGGAGGCACCGGAGGTACTTCGTCAGGAATACCTTCCTCGACTACCTCCTGAACCTGTTCCACTTCAATAACCTTACGCATTTTATAAAAAAAGTTGATTATAAAGCTTATTATGGCTACGGTATTTCTGAATATCCATTCCGATATTCTGGTGAATGTATTACGTACAACGAATATTATCAAGTAAAGTGCAAAGAATATCATAATGAGAAAATCATTTCTTCTTCTTATACTTTTCTTATTCTCCACATTTACTTTTTTGGACAGAACAAACAATTCCTCTATCTTAATTCTGTTTATCGTAAGCATGAAAAATAACATATACAGCGACCCGAATATCCAGACAGGATCTTTATAGAAACCGTAAGGGCTCGAAACAAAAGCTTTGAAAATAGCAATAATTAAGGGAATTAATGCGGTATACAATATCTTTCTGTTGGCGGTCTGGGTGTAGTCGAATAAACCGTTTCCTATACCCAATATGAAGTATATGGTGGGCATAAGAGCAAAACCGATAAGAGCTTCAACAAACCCGCGGGAGACAATCAGTCCCAACACAAAAAGTAATACAAAAGGTATTACCGCATAGATATATGCGGGTTGGAGAAACAGTCGCACTCTGTCAACATCCGCTACGACTATTCCCTCTCCCTTATTATCGTAAAAATCCACAATCATTACTCCCGCTACTGTTCCTATAACCATCATCAGAAAACAGAAACCCAGCCAGTGGTAAACGGTTTCCGGAAATATTTCATAGTATATTGCGAAAGTCAGACCGCCTACCGACCCTATATTCCCCAAAAGGGGCAGTATCTTACGTCTTATCTGTTTTTCAGGTGCCATGATATTCCCCTTCCTTCAAAAACTCCGTATTTCTGTCCAACAGGAACACTTCCATACCCCTGTTTGATGTCGCGTCCGATGTATAGTTAAGTATAAGAAACTTTACGGTATTTCCGTTCCTTCTCAATATATCCGCTTTTTCCACTATCTCATCATTCAGATATGCGGATACTATATATACCTGCGTATCATATATATCATCATAATGTCTTTCGAGGAAATCGGGAAAATCCAGATGATTTTTCAATATCAGTTCAGCAAGTATAACTTTAAGATGCCTCATATGCTCGGGGCCGAATAGCGAATCGGTAAATATCATCTCATCGGGGTTGGACAGTATCCCCGCATTGGTACCTAAGCGTAAAGGAAAGCCCATTCCGTATCCTTTTTCAAAAACGGTATTGACCACTTTAATGCCCAGCTCTATTACCTCTTTATACTTAACCTCAATAAATTCCATTGCATACGACTTGATATTGAAAAGTACCGTGATACCTTTTTTTGCTGTAAAATCGTTTTCCTTCACCATAAGCTTCTGCATTCTTGCGGTGGTTTTCCAGTTTATCCTGTTCAAAGGATCTCCCTGCACATATTCTCTTGTGCCTTTGACTATGAAAGGATCATCCATTATGAACCTTTTAACTATCATTTCGCCTATTAAGTCCCTGTTGGAGAAAAAGGCTTCCTCCAGACGCAACACTCCCGGAAATACCATAAGCCTGGTATTTGCCGGATATGCATCCGATAGTTGCATAAGACCCAGAAGATCACCGGCAGTAAGAGTGGTGTTGACTATGGTAAATACTCCTCTTTTTGCACATCGCGTATACCATCTTCTGGTTACCTTCTGATGCCCTTTCAGACTGAAGCCGGAAGATACGCATCGCTCCTCGTCAATAATAGTGGAACTGGTGTTGGCAAACTGCAGCCATTTCGATGCGTGTATATCCGCCTTAAGCCACGGCACGGCAACACTTTTATTGTTGTTTATAACTTCATCAATGAAAATATCATCGCCTTCATATGCTTCACTCTGACTGAAACTAAGCGAATATTCAATTTTTCTCAATACGAAGAATCTGAAGAATACAATCTCCGCAACAAAGAATATTACAAGGCTTGTGACAATCAGTATAAGTTCCATACTTTACTATACTTCCTCTGTGGGTACCGGTACCGTATCCAATATTTCGTTTATGACATCCAAGGTTCCTTTCATGCCGTAAGACAACGAGTGCCCTTTAAGCATAACCCTGTGACTCATAACATGGGGAGCAACCGTTTTAACGTCGGAAGGTATTACAAAATCCCTTCCTTTAATAGCCGCATACGCTCTTGCAGCTCTCATAAGTGCCAGACTTCCTCTCGGACTTAAGCCCAGGATAAGCCTTACGGAATTTCTGGTAGCCGTTACTATTCTTACAATATAGTCTTTGATATCATCCGATACCGCAACCGTTTTAACGGCTTGTGATGCTTTCAGAATGACATCTTTTGTTGCCACACTCTTCAACTCCTCCAGAGGCATATCTCTTTCAAAGCGAGTCAGTATGGCTATCTCTTCCTCTATCTGAGGATATCCTATGGAAAGTCTCATAAAGAATCTGTCCATCTGAGCTTCGGGCAGAGGGAAGGTCCCTTGAGTTTCCAACGGGTTCTGAGTAGCTATTACAAAGAACGGCTCATCCAACCTGTAGGTAACTCCGTCTGCGGTTATCTGATGCTCTTCCATACACTCTAACAATGCCGACTGTGTTCTGGGTGTTGCTCTGTTTATTTCATCGGCAAGCACTATATTGGTGAACAGCGGTCCTTTCTTGAATATAAATTCGCCTTGCTTCTGGTTATATATACTTACACCTGTCAGATCGGAAGGCAGCAGGTCGGGAGTGAACTGAACACGTGCAAAATGTGCATCAATGGATTTAGCCAGACTTTTTGCAAGCATTGTTTTACCTAACCCGGGTACATCCTCCAAAAGAACATGACCGTTGCTAAGTAACGATACCAGCACCAGATCGATTATGTCGTTCTTACCGATTATAACTTTACCGATATTCTCCCTTATTTCCTCGGCAACTTTCTTAACTTGTGATATATTCAAATTACACCTCCGCATTTTAATGGGTTTTACCAATATATTATACAATTAACGGCGTTAACTGTACAATGCGATTATTATAACAATTTTTGCATAATGGTAATGTATGTGTGTGTTTATGTTGCAAAAAATATTTAAGTTTAATTATCAAAAATCGGAAAAGGTTTCAACTGACTTGTCCTGTGACTTGTATTGTTCTTGTTCTGTGCCTGGCAATCGAATTGGAAATGACAATATAAACGAACTGATAAAACCTATCAGGCTTGTTAAAAAACACTAGATAAGTAACACAGGCTTAAAATCAACATAATCGGCGGCTACCAAAGTAAATCCGGGCTTGTTATAGCTGCTCTTTTCCAAACCGTGAAGATGGCCGAATACGCAAATCTCTATGTTATATTCCGCCATCATATACAGCAGTTCCTTTTCCGGCGGATAATGGAATACCGCTATTGTTCTTGCGGATTTATTCCTGATACTTTCATAGGATATGGAAAAACGTATTATCTCCCTGTTTATAATCTTTTCATCTGCCTCTTTAGAATCGTACCCTTTTGTGCCGCAGAAATTGACACCTTCTATCTCAAAGGAATTGTTATGCAGAAAATCAATATTATTAAAACCGTTCTCCTTTAAAAATCTGTTCATCTTGGTCTTTGTTTCCCACCAATAATCGTGGTTGCCTTTTAAGAGAATCTTTCTGCCGTTAAGACCGTTAAGATAACGAAAATCTTCCACCGCCTCATTAAGATACATAGCCCAGCTGAAATCACCCGGTATTATGACCGAGTCTTGCGGTTTTACGGTATTCTGCCAGTTTTCATACAGTGTCTCTTCATATCCGATCCAGCCGGGACCGAAAATATCCATCGGCTTGTCGGTCTGAAAAGAAAGATGAAGATCACCTATCGCATAAACAGCCATTTACCCTCCATAAGGTTTGTGAAAGTAGTCATATATTGCCTTTGCTCTCTTAACACCTACACCTTGCACTTTTGCAATCTGTTGCTCGCCCGCAGCTTTTATTGCTCTTACCGAACCGAAATGCTTCAGTAAAGCGGCTTTAATATTCTCACCCACTCCCGGTATATTGTCAAGTTCCGACTCATATACCTTCTTTGCTCTTTTCTTCCTGTTGTACTCTATTGCGAATCTGTGAGCTTCATTCTGAATGGAAGAAATGAATACAAAAAGGTTTCTGTCCGACTGTAAATCGTATTCTTTTGCATCATATATCAATGCCCGGGTTTTATGCTTATCGTCTTTTACCATTCCCGCTACCGGTACTCTGTCACCGACTATATCACATACCGCAGCCACCTGATTGAATCCTCCGTCAATTAAAAACAAATCGGGATAATCGCCTCTTTTCATCCGTCTTTCCATTACTTCACGCAAAGAGTCGGTATCGGAACGGGTGTTATCCCCCTTTATGATATACCTTCTGTACCCGCTTTTATACGGTACACCTTCTTTGAATACCGCTTGTGATGCAACGGCGTCCTGTCCGGAAAGATGCGATATATCAAAAGCTTCAATAACATCGGGAACCGTTTCCAGACCTAAGAAAGAAGCCAGAGAATAGACCATACTCGTGCCTGCGGAATTTTTATACTGCCCCATGAAAAGATTCAATGTCACTACGGCATTTTCATATGCTGCATCGGCAAGTTTCTTAAGCTTTCCCTTTTTCGGCACGGTAATACTTACTTTTCTTCCGCAGTTGTTAAAAAGCCATTGTTCCGTATCTTCCCTGTTCATTATTTCGTTATACACAACAATCTCTTTGGGTATATTGGTATCGTAATACTGACGTATAAACTCATACCCTATATCGGTATCCTCTATACGCTCCTGATGTATATTTACGGTCTTTTTGTCCGCCACTTTGCCGTCTCTGATGTTCATGATAAAGAAAGACACAAAGTCTTTCATTCTTGCATATGCAATAATATCCGCGGAATTGCGGTCGGTATCTAAAATATAGTTGTCGGATATTGTTGTCAACAGATTTATTCTGTCACGGTAATATGCGGCTTTTTCAAAATTCAGATTATCGCTTTCTGCCTGCATTTTACTTTTGTATTCATCAATAAGGTCTCTACCGTTACCCGATAAAAACCGCAATGCTGCATCCACAGCTTCTCTATACTTATTCTTATCACAGTCTTCTGAACAGGGAGCAAGACATAAGTGCATATCGTAATTGATGCACGGCCGCTTAGCCATCTTCTTGCAGGAACGCAACATAAATGCGCTTTGCAGCAGCGTCACAGTGTTTTTCTTGGATACTCTGCCGGGGTAAGGACCGAAATATTTCGCATTCTTATCCGATCTGTTTCTTGTCACATATATTCCGGGAAATTGCTCTTGTGTAGTTATCTTTATATACGGATAAGATTTGTCGTCTTTCATTAAGATATTGTATTTCGGTCGCAAAGACTTGATAAGATCGCTTTCGGTTAAAAAAGCCTGCCTTTCGTTATCTAATACTATGTACTCGAAAGTCTCAATATTACTTACCATCTTTTTGGTTTTATATGAATGTGCCGACATATTGGTAAAGTAGGAGCTCACCCTGTTTTTCAGATTGACCGCTTTGCCTACATATATTGTGTTACCTTTATTATCTTTCATAAGATAAACTCCCGGCTTTTCCGGACAAGTCGATAACAGATAAGCTATTTTTTCATTCAATACGGTCATTTACAGTTCCTTCCACATAATTACGGCATCTTCATTTGTATCTCTGTAGTACTCTTTCCGTATACCGTCTTTTACAAAACCGTGTTTTTCATACAGTCTTAATGCGGCATCATTATGCTCCCTTACTTCCAATGTCATCCGCTTTATGCCCACTTGCCCGCTGTAGTCGATAAGTGCGGACAACAGCAATGTTCCTATCCCTTTATTGCGATACCTTTTATCCACCGCAATGTTCATAATATGAGACTCGTCCAATACATGCCACATACCTATATATCCCACAACCTCATCATCAAAGACTGCCGCTAAATAGAATGACATGGGTGTTCTGCATATATCCTCATACAGCGATTCATACGACCAGTAGTCATTGAAGGTTTCTTTTTCTATAGCGAATATTCTGTCCACATCATTAATATCCGCTCTTTTTATCCGTATATTCATTGTTTTTTCTTCTTCATTCTTACGGCTCCCGATTCTCTTAAGTAAAACGGTTGCGCAGTAAAAGGATCGGTTCTGCATTGCTCTGATATAAGGAGGTGAGCCCTACTCAAATCCACATTATCTCTTTCTTCACTGTACGGTAAAACTTTATCAGTCAAATGTTCCTGAAACTCAGCTATATGTTTTTTCTGAGCATCTCCGCTTAACAGTATTAAAGCCTTATCATCCTTGGCACATAAACTTACCGCATCTTCAACTACCTCATCAATATGTTTGGCTGCATAAGGGGTAATCCTTTTATATATGCCTTTTTCCGACTCGTACATGGCGGTAAAAACTTCATTGTTCCGAGCTTCAATCAAAGGAATGGAAACAACATATCTCTTTCCTTCTTCCATATTGGCCAGCACATCCAAAGTGTTTAAAACATAAAACGGTATATCCAGAGTGTATGCCAATGTTTTCAAATATGTCAGCCCTATTCTTAACCCCGTAAAAGAGCCGGGACCGTATACACATGCAACGGCATCCAATGAATTAAAATCCGTTTCCGCTATATTTAAGACCTGATCGACAAGTTTAGGGAACATAACCGAATGAGGCTCTTCTCCAAAAGACTGCATGTATGCAAGTATCTTTTTTCCGTTCACTATTATCGCCGAAGCTGTTTTTAAACAGGTATCACCTATCAGTATCTTCATGTATAAGCAAAGCCATCCTGTCTACAGATTGTCTGTCCGCCGTTACATACAGCAGTCTTTTATTCTCGTCCGAACCCTTTTCTATATTCACACTTACATACCCGTCGGACAGTATATCCGTTACATTCTCCGCCCATTCGATAAGCGTAATTCCCTTTGGTTGCAGTATATCTTCAATTCCCGCATTATATGCACTTTCCTCGTCGGTAAGCCTGTATGCGTCCATATGATAAAAGGTCTTGTCACCGTTTCTATAAATATTCAATATGCTGAATGTAGGACTGGTCACATGCTTTGCTATTCCCATTCCCAAAGCAATTCCCTTGGCAAAATGAGTTTTACCGGCACCTAAATCCCCGCACACGGCTATAACCCTGTCCTCAAAAACCGATGCAAGTATCTTACCCAACCTTATCGTATCTTCCTCATTGCATGTGGCTATTACATATGTTTTTTCCATACTCTCTCCCATCGCCTATTTTATACCGAAGTCGGGATATACACAAGCAAGAGAAAGTTCTTGCATATTGCACAACCTGTCAATTAACCTTTCTTCCCGTCAAATACAGAAATACTATTGTGGGTATACGCAATATCGGAACTTTTGTTACGTGTTTTGAGATTCCGAAATCATTTATGCGCTTTGTTACGATACTTAACCTTTTTCAGCATCTGACATTTTGACAAACTCCGAAAGAATTAAACCATCCGGCAATTTGGGCTCTTCTAACTGCAGCAGGCGACAATACTCATAGAAAGACATAGAAGGAATCTTCAGCACAGTTCCTGCTACCCGTACCGCTGTCTGACACGGCCTTTTCCGGTATAGAACTTGCAGAACCTGTTGCTGTCATGCGAATATCCTTTCGGCTATCGTATATAACTTTAAGCCAAAGTTACCAGTTTTACGCGTATCGGATTTCATCAAAGAAAACATATTTTGTACCTTCTATGGGATAAAGAGACTCATAACCGGAAATGACTGTTTCTATATCCACGAACTTTACAATCGGATTATCAAAGGATACATATAAAATATTTCGCGGACTTATGCCTTCGCCAAGAAGACAATCTATCATCTGATACATAATAGTTGTCTTACCGACACGTCTAGCACCGGACAAGATAACAAAACGTCTGAGCGTCCCACCTTTCATTGCCCTGCACACTTATTCATTTATACCCCAATAATTTTGCGTATATTGTGCAACTATACTTTAATAACCCATGCGGAGTTGTGCAAGTATACTACAACATTAGTCGACGCCAACTGCAAGACTAAAACGGGTTATTCAAAAATGAAGCAATAATCCCACTGATATATAAACAATATGGATTAATCAAACAAGTCATTATCCCTTATAAACTGAGGAATGTTGCGGTGTTTAATTCCATTTCTACGTTGAAGTAAATCGTTTCGAGTAAGAAGGTATTTAGGGTAGTTGTCCCGTATCATTTCGAGTGGGGCATATTCCCTTTCTTCGGCTTCCCTGCTGTCCATAATAGTCATGGCAACCTGAATATAGGCATAGTTCATTTCAATATCTCTCACGATAAAATCACACTCCAAACTACCTATCCTGCCAACGCTAATCTCATAATCCTTTGAAGCGGCATACTGGTAAACTATATTCTCCAATACAGGACCATAGTTTATTCTGTTATCAACATTGGTCACAAAGTAAAAAGAGAGGTCTGCCAGATAATACTTCTGTTCTCCCCTTATTGAACGTCTGGATTTTAAATCAAAGCGCTTACACTCGTATAATATTTTTGCGTCTATGAGTAACTGAATATATCTTGCCAAAGTCTCACGCTTGATATTGAGCCCATCTTTTTTTAATTCGCTCAAAATGTTGCTGATACTTGTAGTTGCACCAAAATTATTGATTATATAAGTTTGTATTTTTTGAAAAACCTCGAAATTGCGAATTTTTACCCGCTGCTTTATATCTTTTTTCAAAATTTCGCTTATTACACTGTTTACATAAGTCCGCTTATCCTTGAGATTATCATATTCCAAAGCCTTAGGAAATCCGCCCTCCATAATATAATTGTCCAACTCCAGAACTAAGTTCGGACTTAAAGGCTTGCCATAGAATTCTTTCATATCCAAGTATTCCTCAAATGTGAGTGTAAACATTTCAAATTCAATATAACGACCGGTGAGAGCAGTAATGAGTTCGCCACTTAAAAGATAAGAATTTGAACCGGTTATAAAAATAGAATATTCCCCTTCCGACCTGTATGCCTCAAGAACGAGCTCAAAGCCTTTAACATTTTGAATTTCATCAATAAAAAGATATTTTTTCTCATCGGAGTTGCACTTATCATCAATCGTTTTTTCCAAGGCTTGCGGAGTTTGTATCGACTTGTAAGCGTGTTTTCTTAAATCTATAAAAATGATATTTGAAGGTTTAATTCCCTGTTCTTGCAATTCTTCAGCAATAGTCTGCATCAGACAGGACTTGCCACAGCGCCTTACACCGGTAATAACCTTAATCATACCGACATCATGATAAAATCCGCGAATTTTACTTAAATAGTTCTCCCGCCTATATAATTTCATAGAAACACCCCGCTTTGTGAGCAAATACTTCACACATATTCTAAAAAAAACGAGCTCATTTGTCAAGTTAAGAGGGTATAGTTTATATATATTGCAAATTATGCCCCCTTAACTTGGGGCATGTTTAATTCTTGCACGCTATACTGTATAACTTACAGCTTAAACTTTAGCCAAAAAAGTCTTACATATTTTCTGTCTTATTCCTTCGGTATTATAATCTCTGCTCAAACACAGAGCACTACAAAGGAAAGTTGTTTTTAGCACATTTCATAAACTTGTTTGTTCAAGGTGTGCAAACAAGTTATCGGCAAAATTATAATGTTTCACCTCGGGAAATATCGTCATGGTTTTATGACAGTTCTTCATATCCCTCTTATATCATTCTTTCAGTGCTGAAAAATCCGTTTCAACAATAATATCTTCGCTTATATCTTTTTTTCTTATAAGGCTAAGCATATATATCGGATAATACACTACTTTGTCTTTTTTCTCTATATTGCCGTTGCAAAAGATTAAGGCTTTTTCAATATCATAATTCTTGCATTCAAGCATGTTATCGATTGCACTGTGGCGGTAGTAGTCTTTGCCCGACTTTATCTCAATGGGAACAACCTTGCCCTCCGATTCCACTAAAAAGTCCACCTCTCCTATTTTTTTACTATTGAAATAGTAGGGAATAAAACCGTGTGCCGTAAGCTCCGTGGCGGCAAAGTTCTCATATATTGCACCATGGTTAATATTCAGTTCTCCGCTTAAGAGCTTAAGTTGAATTCCTTCACCGTAAAGTGCCGCAAGCAGACCTACATCATTTAAAAAGAGTTTAAAAAGATTCGAGGACTTTGAGAGTACAAGCGGAACCTTAGCTTCATTGGCATTAAAAACACTTATTGCTACACCGGCATTTTTAAGCCACAGAAAACTGTTCAGGTAGATTGACAGCTTGGCATTCTCGTTCAGCTTCTTCAGAATAAACCTCTTATTCTTTGCATTTAGTTCGCTCGGAATCAGATCGAAAATGTTATTGAGATAAAGCTTATTCTCTTTATCGTATTTTGAAATATCCCGCTTATAAAGTTCAATTATCATCTTCTGCGTATCCAAAACAAACTTTAGATTTTTAGTGGAAATAAAACTTGAAACAACTGCAGGCATTCCGCCTACAATCAGATAGAGTTCAAAGAGTGATAATAGTTTCTTGTGTATAAAATCGTCAATGGGAGTAAGACTGTTGAAAGCACTTTCCAGCATATCAAATATATTCTCTCCGACACCGTTTGCAATAGCGAATTCCTCAAAATCCAAAGGATACATAGTCAGTATTTGTAAGTATCCTACAGGTATAGAGCGAATATCGTTCATAACGGTTCCAAGTAATGAACCGCTTAAGATATATGTATAAGAGCCTTCGGAAACTAAATATTTAATTTGAGTAATGAGTTCTTTACATTCCTGAACCTCATCAAAAAATATGATAGTCTTCATAGGAATCATTTTATCGCCAAAAATTGCGGACAGCTTCAGCAACACATCGGTAGCGGAAGTGACATTGTCGAAAAGCGCTATGTATTCGGGATTCTCAATAAAGTCAATACGAATAAATGATGAATAGTGCTCTTTAGCATATTTTTCAATGATATATGACTTTCCGACCTGTCTAGCTCCGGTAATCATAAGAGCCTTATTGCTGTGGCATTTATAGAAATCCTCAATTTGTTTATATATCTTGCGTTTTAGCATGCCCCACCTCTCCTGCATTATTATCCTACCGCTTTTTCCGATAAATATCAAGTGTTTTTGCCGTTTTTTCCGATAAATTTCAAGGCTTTTTGCCGCTTTTTCCGATTTTGTGTTGTAAACGCAGAACAAGAAGAAATTCAGTTACAGAATAAAATCCTATCCATACAGAGCTTGTGAAAGAAATAATATCTATATTTATACTTTACGCTGTTCCAGTGCCAACCCTATCAATTTATCCGTCCTGTCAGCCATAAAAAGAGGAATGTTCAGCACATCATCATCCAATTTAAGATTATCCAAAGAGAAAAATATACGGAGTTTGACTTTATCGGGAAACAATTCTTTGAATTTCTTAATACTCTTACCGGCAGTGTGGGTTTCAGACTTAACCTCAATGGGGAAAATATCATTCTCTCTCTGAATAAGAAAATCTACCTCATAGGGAGGATTACTTTGGCTCCAATATCGGGGCATAGCTTCAAACTGCGTCACCAAAGTCTGGAGTACAAAGTTTTCAGTCAGTGCACCTTTAAACTCAGTAAACAGACGATTGCCTTCGCCGAATGCAGTGGGTGCCAATTGTGCCAAGCGACGAAGAAGACCTACATCAACAAGGTAAATCTTAAAAGCGGACAAATCGTCATAGGCTGCTACAGGCAGGCCGGGAGCGGAACTGCGATATACCTTATGCACCAGTCGGGCATCTACCAGCCACTGCAGAGCATCTTCATACTCACGGGCTCTTGCACCTTCCTTAATAACCTTGTAGATAAACTTTTTGTTCTCTTTAGCTAATTGAGAGGGAACGGATTTCCAGACCATGGAGATTTTAGGGAATTCGCTTATGTCGGGGTGCTTTGCAAAATCACGCTCATAGGCACCTATAATATCGGACAATGCTTCCTGCATAGCGGAAACATCCCGTGCCTCTGTCCACATTAACACGGACTCAGGCATACCGCCGGTAATATAGTACATTTTTAATTTCTCGTACAAAGGATTAAAAAAAGCATCGGGAATCGGTTCAATAGAGTCACAACTTCTCAAAAAAGCAAGTAAGTTCTCATCGCCGTTTGCAAGCAAAAATTCCTCAAATGTCATGGGATCAATCTGCATGAAATTGACCTTGCCGACAGGAAAAGAAGACGGTTTTGCAAGCGCAATACCTAATAGAGAACCGGCACATGCAACATGATACTGCGGAGCATTTTCACAGAAATACTTCATGGAGTTTATTACATTCGGACAGTCCTGAACCTCATCAAAAATAATCAGCGTCTTCTCAGGTACAATAGTTTGACCGCTTACTATCATCAGATTTTGCAAAATACGGTCTACATCCTTTGTAGTCTCAAAGAACTGCTTATATTCCAGGTTTTCATCAAAGTTAAAGTAGGCGGTATTCTCATAATAACGCTTGCCGAACTCCTTTAAAACCCATGTCTTACCGACTTGACGCACACCTTTTAGTATAAGGGGTTTACGATAAGGGGAATTCTTCCAGTCTAATAGCTTTTTCAATATAAATCGTTCCATATTACCCCTCCAATCACATTATTATATAGAATTATGTGTATATTATCACACTTTTATTATATTTCATAGCCAAAAACCAATCTCTTTTCAAAAGCAGATATATTTGCGAGCTAAAATGCAGTAAAACTGAAAACAGTATACAAAAAACCCGGAGTATGTCCCGGGCTGTTTGTAATATATTGTTTCGATAAATATTATCTCTTGGAGAACTGTGAAGCTTTTCTTGCTTTCTTGAGACCGTATTTCTTTCTTTCTTTTTCTCTGGGATCTCTTGTAAGATAACCGGCTTTCTTAAGTTCCGCTCTTAAATCGGGATTAGCTTCCAGTAATGCTCTTGCAATACCCTGTCTGATAGCTCCCGCCTGGCCTGTGAATCCGCCGCCCTTTACATTAACGAGAACATCATATTTGCCTCTGAGCTTTGTTGCTTCCAGCGGCTGATTTACTATGATTGAAAGTGTTTCCAATCCGAAATAATCATCTATATCTCTATCGTTTATCGTTATTTTTCCTGTTCCGGTAACCAATCTTACTCTGGCGACAGAACTCTTTCTTCTACCTGTTCCGTAATACTGTGTCATAACTTAACCTCCCGCTACTCATTCAAATCCAGAACTATCGGGTTCTGTGCCTGATGATTGTGTTCGCTTCCCGCATATACTTTCATCTTTTTTAACATATGTCTTCCCAATTTGTTCTTAGGAAGCATTCCTTTAACGGCATAAGTGATAATTCTGTCAGGATGCTTAGCCATCAAATCTCTATATACAACTTCTCTTAATCCGCCGACATAACCGGTGTGCCTTCTGTACAACTTCTGTGTTTCCTTCTTGCCTGTTACAACTACCTTATCGGCATTTATGACGATTACATAATCTCCCGTATCCACTGACGGTGTGTATTCCGGCTTGTTCTTTCCCATAAGAATCTTGGCTATCTCGCTTGCCAATCTGCCCAGAGTCCGGCCTTCGGCATCTACGACATACCATTTCTTCTCTATACTGTCGGCTTTTGCCATATAAGTCTTCATATTATACTTATTCTCCTCCACAATTAATGCCGCTTTACACGGCACGAGTCATTTTAATACATATATCAGGTATTGTCAACATGTTTTTTATATATCTCTCGAAATCTTTTTTATGCTCTCAAATACTCTCGCAATCGTCGTTTTACTCGCTCTTCATTCCAGAAATTCATCCAGTACCAGGTTATAGTGGGGAAGCATATTCTCTATAAAGTATTTGACTTCCGGAAGATCGGTCTCTTCTATGCTCTTCTTTAAAGAATCGTATGCCTTATCGAAATCCTTGTTTCCTCTGTCCTTTTCTTCTTTGCATTTTATAAATCCCGATATCTTGTCCGCCGCTTTTATAACCAACCTGTCTTCCTCGGAAGGGTTAAAATACTGTTCATAACTTTCTCTTATGCTGTCGTCCTGCATTTTAAGAATATTATTCACCGCATCTCTTTCTATCTTTTTGTAGGCCTTCTCCATTTCTTTATTTGCATACTTTACGGGTGTGGGAAGATCGCCGGTAAGCGCCTCGTTTACATCATGAAACATGGCTGCAGCGGTAATTCTGTTAACATCATAGTTTTTGTTGAACTTGGCATTGCCTATAAGGGCAAGTCCCTGTGCAATGACAGCAACATCATAGCTGTGTTCTTTTAAGTTCTCATAACTGGTATTGCGCATCAGCCCCCATCTGTTTATATATCCTATTCTGTGTATGAAAGCGAAAAAACTGCCCTTTTTCATTAACTGTTCTCCTTATCTAACGATTCTGCAAACAGAAATCCTATTTCCACCCTTCTCTCCTCTCCCAGGAAAGGAACCAGCAGGGTAAGCTTATTCTTGTGCTTGTCAACAGCAACAATTTTACCTTTAAAACTTGTCAGCGGCCCCTTTGTAATAACCGCACTCTGTCCCTCTCTAAAACTCACTTCCGGAGCCTCTATCACTCCGTGTACATTCATTATACCCGCAAGTAACTCCATCTCTTCGGCGGGTACCGGCAGCAGCGCAAAAGTGCTTCTGTCTCTTAATAACCTGTAAACACCGGGTATACCCTTCAGCGTGTTGTATATCTCTACATCGATTACCCCGTTTGCAAATACATATCCCGGAAATACCGTCTTGTAGGATTTTATCCTTTGTCTTTTCTTTTTAATGAACTTAATTGCCGTAGGGATAACGAAATCCAGCTTGATGCCTTTTCTTTCACATATCCTTATAAGGTTATCCCGCGCCTTTATCTCTTCGCCGCTTTTTACATGAAACACATACCACGAATTGATATATCCCTGTCGGCTGCTTATTACATTTTCATACCCTAACGTCATTCAATACCTCTTTAAGATTGTACCATTTATAGCATACCAATACAATATACGGCAGCTATAGAGACACATAAGAAAGGGCCTAACGCCACCTCCCTACCTCGTACTGCGCCTGATATAAAGGCATATAGCGCCGCAGGGAAAAAGGCGAAAATAAAGGCAGATATCATTCCTTTAAGTCCTAATATCAATCCGCATGCAAAGCACAGCTTTACATCACCACCCCCTATTCCTTCTTTTTTAAATACCAAGATTGACAGACAGTTCATCAGTTGTAAAAAGCCTCCCCCTATAATGCAACCTGATATGCTGTCCTGAATATCAGTGATTGAAAACCCTTTTATAAACAGTTGTGCTATACCTATAAGCAATATGACTATGTGAAATCTGTCATAGATGTAGCCGGCTTGCGAGTCGGTATAGGTTATGCAACATAAGCAGAAGAGCAATATAACCATCAGTATCTTGCTTATAATATCCGTTTTTACATAAAAAGATACTGTAAAAGAAACGGACAGCAAAACCGATAACATGCAGCCCATATCATCGTAAAACAGAGGAGTATCGGTATAGGACAATGCTCTTAACGGTCTTACCGACAGCTTGGACAGCATTACCGATGCGGATATTAACAGAAGATAATGTATTAACATTAATATATTATTTATTCTTTAACTGTATTAATACACAGACAAACTGAATAAAATGTTACAATATAGCGGAGGTGAATTGTAATGTATGATATATCGGTAAAGAAGAATATTGAATGGAAAGCTTTCTGGCTTCATGATCCCATATTCAAAAAGCAGCCTGTTATACAGCCTGTCGATGCAAAAAGATCCAAGTACTTAAGAACGGAAGTGCAAAACAGACATACACTGTTTCGTAAAGAATTTGAAATAAAGAATATTCCGATAAAAAGTGCAAAACTGTATATCACAGCGGATGACTGTTACAAAGCCTATATCAACGGTAAGTTTTTGGCATACGGTCCCGCTCAGGCGCTGGCATTTGCGTATAACTATAACGCTTTTGAGATAAAGAAACTTCTGAAGCCCGGCCTTAATACTCTTTCTTTCCATGTTTTCTACCAGGGTATGCTTAACATGGCGCTTATCTCTGCGGATAACTTAAACGGCATGATATGCATGTTGGAGATAGAGTATAAAGACGGTAATGTTCAAAGAATATCTTCCGACCACACTTTTAAGTGTTATCCCCTTATGGCTTATTCTTCCGACAAAGTGTACGGTTATGAGACCCAGTTTGCCGAAAACATCGATTTGAACCTGTTCCCTTACGGATGGAACCAAACGGGATATCAAGATTGCGATTGGATTACTCCTTTCATATCTGCGATACCTTACCCCATGTCCTACACCCTTGTACCGCAGATAACCCCTACTGTTTCCTTTAGTATTTCTTATCCCGTGGAGATTATAAAAAAGAAAAAGGGCAATTATCTTCTGGATTTCGGTCAGGAGATATGCGGAAATACCGTAATAACGGCTAAAGGTAAAAAAGGGCATGTCATTACCATATGGCATGCGGAAGAATTAACTGAAGACAATAAATCCGCAAGATACAATATGCGATGCAACTGCGACTACGAAGAAACAATTACCTTAAGCGGAAAGGAAAAAGACAAAGCCGAGTTCTTTGACTTTAAGGGATTTCGATATATTGAAGTATTCAATTATCCGGGTAAACTTACTAAAAAAAGCATATATGTGCATCACAGACATTATCCCATACCGAAGAATCATTCCAAAACACAATCGGATAACTCTTTATTCCAAAGGATATGGGAGATGTGCGAAAAAGGTATTATTGAAGGTACGCAGGAATCATATTTAGACTGCCCCACAAGAGAAAAAGGAGCCTTTCTGGGAGACGGGCTGGTTACCGGTCTTGCTCATCTTGCCTATACAAACGATTCGAGAATAATGAAAAAATTTCTTTATGACTGTATGCACTCCGCAAGGTTATGCCCCGGGCTGTTCTGCACAACGGTTACTTACGATGCATCGCAGATAATAGATTATTCTCTTGTTTTTCCGGTCATGCTGAATAAGTATTTTGAATATACCGAAGATATATCCACGCTAAAAGATTCTCTCAATGTGTTGGAAGGCATAATAGCATATTATGCTCAGTTTTACCGACCTGAAGGAATATTGGGACATATAAAGCATGTACACAGAGAACAATATACGGTGCTGGTAGACTGGCCGGCTGTATACAGAGACGGATATAGCGACGAGATAACAAAAGGCCCCAATTGTTTCGGCAACCTTGCATATATCGGAATACTAAAAGAATCGGCAAAAGTATATTCCTATACGGGCAATGAGCTAAGAGCAGAGGAACTGTCGAAAAAAGCAAAGCAACTTGAAAAAGCTGTGATTAACGCTTTTTATGATAATGAAACGGGCTTATTCAATATTACAAAAACCTCCGATATTCACAACTTCCACGATGCGGTATTCGCCTTGTATTTCGACTTGGAACTTCCTAAAGGCAAGAAGCCTTTATTGGATTATATAAAGAGAAGAGGGATAGTATGCGGAGTATATTTCACATATTACTATTTCTCCGTTTTATACAACCATAAAGAGTATGACAAAATTTTCGACCTTATAGTTTCCGATGAGAAAAACTCCTGGAAGACCATGCTCAATACCGGTGCTACAACCTGTATAGAAGCATGGCACCCGGACGACAAGAAAAATTGCAGTTTTTGCCATCCGTGGTCCAGTACACCTATGATTTTTAATGATATATTCTTCGGTATATCGTCATACGGTACGGGCTATAAGGTATTGCAGTTCAAGCCGAGAATTCCCAAACAGTTTAACAAGGGAACATATACAAAGCCTACTCCCCTTTCGGATATAACGGTAAGTTTTGAAAGAAAAGATAAAAAGATAATATACAATGTTACTTTAAAGAAAGCGTGCAGAATGTATGTCTGCCTGTCGGACAAAGAAGAAGGATACTTTGCAGATGCATCTGTAGGAGAGCACAAGTTTATTCAGATAACCGACTAAACTCTTTCCGTCCTTTTCAGACCTATGATAAACAGTCCGTTTGCCAAAACATATTTAACCGCCGCCGTAAGCAGTATTCTGAACTTTTTGTTATCTTCGGCACCTAATATGGAATGTGCATTGTAGAACTTATTGAAATCCATACAGACATCAATAAGATAGCGGGATATGCAGGAAGGTTCCAGATCTCTCAATGCCTGATCTATTTTCTCATTGAATAAAGACAATGTCTTTAAGAGTGTAAACTCGTCATCATTAGTCATATGTTCCGGTTTAATATCTTTCATATTGATATCTTTTTCTGACAGCTCGGATTTTCTCAATACCGAGCATGCTCTTGCATATGTGTACTGCACATAAGGACCGGTGGAACCGTCAAAGTTCAGCGCTTCTTCCCAGGAAAAATCTATATCCTTTATTCTGTTATTGGATAAATCGGAAAATACTACGGCACCTACACCGATATCCTGCGCCTTTTGTTCTTTATCTTCCATATCGGGATTCTTCTCGTTGATTATATCCAACACCCTTTTAGATGCTTCACTGAAAAGGTCATCAAGATATACAATATTTCCCTCTCGCGTTGCCAGTTTTGCACCGCCCATGGAAACCATTCCGAATCCCACATGAATAAGATTCTTTGCCCATTCGTAACCCATAAGCTCCACAACCTTGAACCATTGCCTGAAATGAAGGTCCTGTGCGGTTGCGGTAACATATATGCATTTATCGAAATCATATGTTTCTTTTCTGTATATTGCGGCGGCAATATCTCTGGATGCGTACAAGGAAGCTCCGTCGGATTTTACTATGAGACAGGGAGGCATATTATACTCTTCCAAATTTACTATCATGGCTCCGTCGCTTTCGATTAAAAGATTTCTTTCTTTCAATCTTTCCACTACCGGCTGCGTTTTATCATAGTAGAAAGATTCACCCGCATAGCTGTCAAAGGTAATATCCAACACTTTATATGTCTTCTCTATATCTATAAGACTGATTTTTTTGAACCATTTCCAAAGCTCCATAGCATCTTCATCTTTATTCTCCAGCCTTGCAAACCATTGTCTTGCCAGGTCATTTAATGAAGGGTCTTTTTCCGCTTCTTCATGGAATTTTACATATATCCTTACCAGTTCTTCCGTTCCCTTTTCTTCAACAGCCTTTTTGGAACTCCATTTTTTATACGCAACGATGAGTTTGCCGAACTGAGTACCCCAGTCACCTAAATGATTTATACCTACGCATTTATATCCTCTAAACTCATGAAGCCTTCTTATGGCATGTCCTATTACAGTAGAACGTAAATGTCCTATATGGAAAGGTTTTGCAATATTGGGAGCGGAATAATCCAGACAAACAGTCTTTCCCGCATACTCATTGCTCTTTCCTGTTTCTTCTTTTTTCTCCACTATGGTTTTTAAAACATTATTAACCAAATATTCTCTATTTATAAATATGTTAAGATAACCGCTTTTACTTTCACATCTTTCCACAACATCAATATCCAAAGAATCCACAAGCGAATCGGCAATAGCCATCGGAGATTTTCGCATCACTCTGCTTAACTTAAAGCAAGGTAATGCAAGATCACCCATATGCGGTTCAGGAGGATACTCCAGGTTATCCATAATCTCCGTCCAACTCAACTGTTCAATGCTGCCTGCAAGTTTCTTCGCTATCTTGGTCTTTATATCTTTCATAACCGTCTTCTTTCATTAATAACTTTTATATTATAAAACCATACCCTATATTAACATACCGCAACAAGGTTTTCCAATAAAGCAAGGAACTTTTAGGTGAGTTAAATTTACTCTTCCAGCACTTTCTTAAAATCAACCAAATCGGAGTAACCTTTCACTGAATCATCGTAAGCGATTCTTTTACCCTCTTCAATAGCGGCTTTAGTAATACTGTCGGGAGTGTTTAATTTCAGGGCAAAAGGAATACCGTTTTCTCTTATTACCGCTCTTAAAAACATATTAACAGCTGTTGTCATATTAATTCCCAACTCGTTAAAAACCTCATCAGCTTGCTTTTTAACAGTTTTATCCACTCTGATATTCAAACTTGTTGTCGACACAAAAACTCCTCCTATTTAAACACATTATATGCTTCGTATAATCTCAATACATTATCATTATCAGTCAAAACTGAAGTGAATGTTTGTAAGCTGCACTTTACCGTCAACCACTGTTATATCCGCATTAAAAGATCCTGCATACCAAGGTGCTGCAATCATCATTCCGGCTCCGACCGTTACTTTGTTATTTGTTTCATCAATAGTAAATCCGACACTTTGAGTAAAAGATGGAGTTTCAAAGTATGTGATATTCTCATTGCGTTTCACGGTATGGGTATATGTATTATCAGAATCGTTATTAACGCAGATATTAATTATAACCTGCTCCTCTTTTGTAACTATTTTTGCATCAATATAACTGCTTATGAGAATTGCTATATCATCATTTGTAAGTGTAACAATTTCTTCCATAGTAGTGCTATCTATAATGTGTAAATCTGTAGCTGAATATCCCGTTCCCTTTCCTACCCACATGGTTATGACAATCTCTTTAATTCCGTCATTATCAAGGTCAATTAGTCCCATCTGCACAGAATTCTCATATGTAATCTCTTCTTTTCCGTTATTGTACTTAGGAAAAGGCATGGGCATTGACCAATCATGGTAAAGTTCAATCTTTTCGCCATATTGCAATACAAAAATATCCGGTCTTTTCTTTTCCGTTATGAATAAAATCGGATCTGTCAAAAGTGATAATGCAAGGTCAATATCTCCGGATATGCGTTTTATTTCTTCAGTGGGTATTGTTTTTAAATTGTCCTTGTTATAATCCTCTTTCCTTTTATGATGACATGCAACCACATCATATTCCTTATACACTCTATCTTCGTGTGCTATTGTGCGTTTTTCTTTTTGATATGTTACTTCCACTATATCTTCCAATCCCAAATCGGAAAGACTAACCTCTTTTTCCGCCTTAATGTCCATAAAGCACACACTTTGTGTCAGTACACCTTCCGGGTTTCTCTCCCAAAACACTAATACAAGTTCATCATTCCCGTCTCCGTTAAGGTCAAGCAGAGAAGCTCTCGGTCCTCCGTACTCATATTGCTTTCTATCAGGTATTTTTATATTTTTACCCGTATTCTTTATTCTGGCATACAAATCATAATAGTTGCCCATTTTATCTTTTCTAAGTGCAAATACATTTACTTCTCCGTAATTGTATTTCATGATATTCTTTTTCTCATCAAAGATATCCCGATCATTTTTGGATTTTTCTGCAACTGTTACAGTATATGATTTATCGTCTGAAACTACTACATCAGTTGACTGTTTATGAACAATTAATATATTTAACTCTTCCGGTTTAATCTGCATAAAAGTCTGCCAATCAAAGAAAATTATATTCTCTCTAATTGTGTCTTCACTATCTTTTTCACCATAAATAACCGAAATAAAATCCCGATTTTCTAATGTCGGTAAATACATTCTATGTTCATCTTCTCTTCTTAATTCCATTCGAGGGAATATTTTCAATTCATCGGAAATCCATTCTTTATCCTTGAATACAAACTTAATTTCGGTATAGTTTCCGTAATTATCCTTGTTCTTTCCGTATACTTTTACACCACATAAAATAGGTGACAAATACTTGTCGGTAGGCGAAAGCTCTGCTATAAGTACAAAGTCTTCAACAACTTCCGCAGGCGGTGTTGTCACCTCACTGCTTACCGTTTCTTTCGGTAGTTCCTTTTTAGTGCATGCCGTTAAGAGCAATACAAGCATAACTATCATAGCAAATAGTAATATGTTCTTATTAGAAAGCCTTTTCATAATTTCCTCTACTCTTTTTTATTTCATGTATTTTTCAAATTCATTTTTCATTCAAAAAAAATATTATTGATATTGGCAAAATGCACTTTACCGTCAACCACCGTTATATCTGCACTAAAAGATCCTGCATACCAAGTTGCTGCAATCATCATTCCGGCGTCGATCATGACTTTGTTATTTGTTTCATCAATAGCAAATCCGACACTTTGAGTAAAAGATGGAGTTTCAAAGTATGTGATATTCTCATTGCGTTTTACGGTATGGGTATATGTATTATCAGGATCGTTATTAACGCAGATATTAATTATAACCTGTTCCTCTTTTGTAACTATTTTTGCATCAATATAACTGCTTATGAGAATTGCTATATCATCATTTGTAAGTGTAACAATTTCTTCCATAGTAGTGCTGTCTATAATGTGTAAATCTGTAGCTGAATATCCCGTTCCCTTTCCTACCCACATGGTTATGACAATTTCTTTAATTCCGTCATTATCAAGGTCAATTAGTCCCATCTGCACGGAACTCTCATATGTAATCTCTTCTTTTCCGTTATTGTACTTAGGAAAAGGCATAGGCATATTCTGATAACGGTAAAAAGCAAATTTATCGTCATATTTCAAAATAGTCACTCGTTGATTTCTGCCGGTAGAAGGCATCGGTTCAGACAGAATCATTAATGTAAGATTATCTGTATATAACATCGGTGCTTTTTGTATATCTTTCTTCTTCAGAATTTTGTTCAGATTTTCCTTGCCTTTGAAATGCAACTCATTAAAATCATATGTTACTGTTTTATCATTTACTATAAATTCAGCGGTTCCATGTGTAACCTCGGCTGTATCTTCCAATCCTAAATCGGAAAGAGATAATTCCTTTTCCGTATTTATGTCCATAAAATACACATTCTCAACCAACTCGTTTTGCTCGTTTTTTTCTAAAAATTTAAGAAACAGTTCGCCATTTCCATCTCCGTTAATATCTAATATTCCAATCAGAGGTTTACTTAACTCAAATTGCTTTCTGTCAGGTATCTCTATAATCTTATCCGCATAGTTTATTCTCAAAAACATGTCGCAATAGTTACCGTTGTTATCCTCTTTTAATGCAAACAGTTCAACTACCATATCATCGTACTTCTCAATGTCATATGTATTTGCAGGTTCTTCCGTTTCAATCTTGGGGTTTTCCGCAGGCGGTGTTGTCACCTCACTGCTTACCGTTTCTTTCGGTAGCTCCTGCTTAGTGCATGCCGTTAAGAGCAATACAAACACTAATGCTAATATTAGAAATCCTTTAGATGGTTTTTTCATGGAATCCTTCCTCCTGTTTCTTTTCACCTGCACTAATCCTTATGGACTAATGATTCAAAATACTGAGTAAGCTTTCGTATACTATATCAATGGTTGTGGGCTTAACCTCGTAAAACCGCTCCTTTTTAGGATCGGACATGTACTTATACGGTTCACACCTAACTCCGAGACGTTCCTGTGTAACTACGGTAAGCTTCCTGCATAATCTCAGAATGGTTTCTTCTGTTTTGCTGTATAAAACGGCACCGTCAAACAGTGCTTCTCTTACTAAAACTATATATCTGGTATTACTGTCACAAAATCTTATAGTCCACATTATCCTGTTTTACACTTTCTTATCTGTCCGCATCTATGAATATAAGGTCGTCGGCCTTTACATAACCTAACCTTATTCTTGCCATCATCTCTATGTACCGGTCGGTACCGGCTATCGACTGATAATAGATCAGCTGTTCATGTATGGCATCCTGCTCTTTTATCTTTTCCTCCACTTTCTGCTTTTTTGTCATCAGCATATCAATTCTCGGCTGTTGCGAAAAAATGATATATATAAAATATACAATGAATGCGAATGATATTAATGTGAATAGTCTTCTTTTGGTTCTGCTCTTCATTAAAAGCCTTCCTCTTTATTGTAAATGTATTTTACCATACGGACATGTTTTGTCAATTATTAATTAAAAGCCTTGAACATCCACCCGTCGCCGATAAGTTCATCAAGAAAAACCGGTAATGCTTCTATATTGTCCGGAGTCACTATGTGAAGCTGATATATGGCTCCTTTGTGTATATCCTTTACAAGTTCGTTGTATGCATATTCATATCCGTTTATAACCGTCCTGTTCCAGTCGGAATATGTGGCATCAAACAGTACCGTCGTGTAACCTAATGCATTCGCAATGTATAAATCCCTTTCACAGTATTCGCCCGATATCGGTCTGTAATATCTCATCCTTTTGTAATCGGAATCCAATGCAATTTTCAGCAATTTTTCCGTTTTAATAAAATCCTCTATGTATTCTTCATCGGTCATTGTATGGGAAGGAGGTATATGGTAATAGCTGTGTGCTCCTAAAGTATGACCGTCAGCATAAATAGCTCTCACTTTTTCGGGAAATACTTCAATAAACTCCCCTACAAGAAAGAAAGTAGCAGATATATTTCTGTTTCTAAGTATCTCCAGAAGTTTTTCGGTATTACCTCTTACATGCTCATATCCTAAATTGAATGTGAGGTACATTACCTTTTCTTCGGTATCTATTGTTGTAATGACATTATGCTTATCAAATACTTCGGTTCTTTGTCCTTTTTCACTCCAATGAATGGTATCTTTTTTCATTTCCCCGGTTTTTGTAAGGTCTGCATAAAGGTCATAAAACTCTATGTATGTGCTGCCGGGAGGTATGACCGTAGGAGTAGGACTCGGTGTAGCCGGCTCTTTTGTCGGAATACTTTCTGTCGGTTGAATTATCTCTGTGGAAGATACCTCAGGCATAACTGTAGGAGCATGTGTAAATGAAGGCTGTTCTGTCGGTTTAACACAGCAAGACAGATTAAGTACGGTCAGTAGTATAAAGAAGAGGGCAATTATTTTTCTCATTTATTTCTCACTTTATTGATATATATTTATCCGAAGGAATACAGGATATCCAGGTATTACCCGGTGCCACCTTTATTTCTTCTCCGTTTGCGGTAAAGACAAACTTTGACCAATCGGTTTCTCTGCTCCACTGTATTTCAATGTACTTTCCGTCATTTATATAGTAACCGGTTCCGGTACCGTGAGTGGTAATCAGTACATGCTTGGCGGCATCTTCGGTATAACGGGTTTCCATTTTCAGTACGAAAAGATTTTCTACGGTTACAGGCTGATTTGTATTTCCGTCTATCTGAACATCGGAAAACTGATACCTTGTATACTCGCCTTTAGCTTGGTCATATATGAAGTACGGACTGCTTATATAAGCGCCGGTCAGATAAACCTTTGATGCTTCCTTACCGTTTTTGGTGCTGCTTTCCGCAGAAAAATTAAATACATTGTCTCTGTTTTCTTTACTTATCTTATCGCTTGAAAGACTTTTCATTGAAGCTAAAACATTCTCTCCGGCGGTAACGACACTATGAAGCGATTCTATTCCCGATGCAATTCTGTCTTGGTCTCTCCAATAGGGATGACCGTTATCTTCTCCGTAAATACCGTTTACCGTGGTCAATCCTCTGTCTATAAGGTCCTGTTTGGCATTTTCCTCACCGTAATCGCTGAATCCGTAATGGAATATATAGCTGTCGAATGCCAATGCTATCTTGGTAAAATAGGAACGTAAACTTCTTACCGCCCCTATTCTCTCCACCTTATACGGATCCTGATATATGGCCATAAAACGGGATATGTCATACTCTACCAGCATTTCTATCACTATGTCTGCTTCGGATATACCTATCTGCGGCAAGCTCTGCCTTTTATTCTCCAAAATGACAGCTACCGGTTTTGCGGTCAGTGAAAACTCATGCATATATTGCTCTTTCCCCGTAAGAGGATTATTAGTAAGTATCAAAGAAGGATCGGGTGTGGGAGCAGGTGTCTCAGTCGGAACTATACTTTCCACAGGTGTTTGCGTAGGTTCCGGCGTTTCATATGGCTTTTCCGTCGGTGTTTCGGTAGGTTTGGGTGTCTTACTTGGCAATACGGGTGATTCTGCAATATTACCCACCGCTTCCAGATAGTCACTGCAAGAAACAAACAATACCGATAATATCAGTATCAGTACTACAACTATTGCTTTTTTGATTGAATTGATGATTTGTCTTTTGTGTTTCATTTATTTGTCCTCATGTCCAAACAATATTTATCTTTCGCATATATTTTCACTCAATATGTCCGTTATGTCAAATACTTTGATACATAGAGAAAAGATTCTCTATATAAAGTTCCATATGAAGTTCCTTTCATTACCTGCCATAACTAATTCTCTATCTTATGAAACGCAAACTTATCGGTTCCTATCTCGGATTTATCTATATAGTAATCCGGTTTATTATCCATATCGGATGCAAATATAATGTAATCACCGACATCGGTAATAAAATTGCCTCTTTTGCCCTTATTAATAAAATCCAACAAAACGGTCTCTATAATCTCATAATCCCAATTATATATATACAAAACCAAGTCCTGCTCACGCAGTGCTCGATAATCATCATTACGATTATGTATGAGATATATGTAATCCGGATAGAATCTCACTTCGCAATGTCCGTGATTATTGAATTTTATTGCTTTATCCAATGTGACTTCACCTGTTTCAACATTGTACTTATATATCCCTTCATTGATGCGATAGCAGTATCCGTAATCCTTGGTATAATAGGAAATACCCGCCCAGCAATCGCTTATCTTTGTCAATGCACCTGTTTTACAGGAGTATGAGTATAAGCAGCAACCAAAACCCCCATCTTCTCTTACTATCAAATAAATAGTATCCTCTACAACATAGAACATGCTCTTTTTTATAATATCGCCTGTAAGAATAATCTCGGGTTTTGAATTATCATCAACCTTAACCCTGTATAGGTTGTTGTCATCGTTTGTAACGCCGATTAGTTGCAGTCCGGGAAAACCGAGCATATAGTAAAAGTATCCGTTATGGTAGTAACCGAAAGTACTAATGTAAGCGTTGTTCAGGACTTTAATTTCTTTATGATTTGTTCCGTCCATATTCATACAGTTCAGTGTATTAACATTCATTTTAAAAGAAGTATAATATATCTTGTCTTTGTAATAACCTATTTGATGTGCGCCTGTATATGCATTACAGTCTT
>DUPQ01000080.1 GCA_012838235.1 Clostridiaceae bacterium | reverse complement strand
TAGCCTCATTACTGCTTGTCCATGTTATACCCTTAATGGTTGCATTTGTCGGTTGAACGGTAGCAGGTATACTAATCCAGTTATCTCCTCCAATTGGAATACGCATTTCGCTGTTTTCAATAGTTATTCCCGTTACATCGATTACCTGATTAATAATATTCCACCTTCCGTTATCTTGCCTTGCATATGTACTTGTTCCGCCTGCTGTGTATGCTTCTCGGAAATAATTATTCCATCCTATAGCATCATTTGCAATCTGGACACCTGAACCAATCTCTATGACATATAAATTATTGCACCATCTAAAAGCATTTTCTTCAATTTTTACACTTGAAGGAATGGTTAACGAAACAATATTCTTGTTGTAGGAAAAAACATTTCCCCCGATAACCTGAACAGTTACTCCTCCGATAGTTTCAGGAATAGATAATTTGTTTTGAGTACCTGTATACTGAACTATGGTGCCTGTTTCCGGTTCAATCCCAAAATCTCCCTCAATTACAGGTTCATATACCGTCACGGTGCATGTTGCTTCAAAACCGCCATCTGCAGTTTTTGCAGTTATGACTGCCGTTCCTGCAGAATTGGCTCTTATGTAACCATAATCATTCATCATTGACACAACGGAAGCATTACTACTTGTCCAAATAATACCCTTTATTGTTGCATCTGAAGGTTGAATAGTAGCATTAATTCTATTAGGCCGGTACTCTCCTCCAACAGATATGCGCATTTCATTATTATCAAGAGATATGCCTGTTACACTGATTAGTTGATTAACTCTATTCCAACTACCATCGTATTGTCTTACATATTTACCTGTACCACCTGCTGTGTATGCCTCACGGAAAGAGTTGCTGTTATTAACAGCATTGTTTCCAATCTGCACACCCGTACCAATGTCTATGACATATAGGTTATCGCAGTATTGAAATGCACCATACTCTATTCTCTCAACACTTGAAGGAATAGTTACTGAAGTAATATTACTGTTGTTAGAAAAAGCATTCTCCCCGATAACTTGAACAGCTTCTCCACCAATAGTTGCAGGAATATTCACCATATCCTGAACGCCTGTATATTGAATTATAGTACCTGTTTCCGAATCAAATCTAATATCTCCCTCAATTACAGGTTCATATACCTTTACTGTACATGTCGCTTCAAAATCGCCATCCAGTGTTCTCGCCATTACGACTGCCATTCCTGCAGAAATACCTTTCACTCGCCCATCACCACTAAATGAAACAACATTATCATTGTTGCTCATCAAAATAATACCCTTAATGGTTGCATTTGACGGCTGGACTGTGGCAGGGAAACTACGCCACTCTCCAACAGGTATACGTATTTCATCATAATCAAGAGATAATCCCGTAACATCTATTAAATTATCGATTTTATTCCATCTCCATCCATCTCTTGCATATGTACCTGCTCCGCCCGTTGCATATGCATCGCAGAGAGAATCACCCCCTATTGCTTCATCTTCAAGCTGGACATTCGAGCCAAATTTTATGGCATATAGGTTAACACAATTAAAAGCATTTTTTTCAACTCTTACGTCCGAAGGAATACTAACATAAGTAATATACATGTCAGAAAAAGCACCTTCTCCTATAGCCTGAACAGGTATTCCACTAATGATTTCAGGGATAGTTAATCTGCTCTGTCTTCCTGTGTGCAGAACTATTGTGCCCGTTTCCGGTTCAATCCCAAAATCTCCTTCAAATACAGGTTCATATACTGTTACTGTACATGTCGCTTCAAAACCGCCTTCTACTGTCTTTGCAGTTATAATTGCCGTTCCTGCGGAATTGCCTCTCATGTGCCTATCACCGTTTACTGATACAACAGCTTCATTATCGCTTGTAAAAACAACACCCTTAATGGACGCATTTGATGGTTGTATAATTGTATTAGGAATGCTGTACCATCCTCCAGCAGGTATTCGCATTTCGTCTCTTTCAAGAGATATTCCTGTTACGTTTATTAGATGATCAATTTTTCTCCATCCCCAATAATCATCTCTTGCATATGTTCCGGCACCTCCTGTTGTGTATGTTTCAAGGAAATAATAATGGTAGTATATAAAAGCATCATCTGCAACCTGCACACTCGAACCGATATCTACAACATTCAGGTTCCAACAGTACAGAAAAGCGCCATCCTCTATTCTCTCAACGCTTGAAGGAATAGTTACCGAAGCAATATGAAGATTTCCGCAAAAAGCTTCTTGTCCGATAGCTTGTACAGGTATTCCACTAATAGTTTCAGGAATAATTACTTTATCTTGAGTACCTGTATAGTGAACTATCGTACCGGTTTCCGCTTCAAACCAGAAATCCCCTTCAACTATAGGCTCGTATACTGTAACCGTGAAAGATGCTTCATAATTGCCATCAACTGTACTTGCAGTTATAACTGCTGTTCCTGCGGAAATGCCTTTCATGCGACCATCACCATTTACTAATACAACTGCCTCATCACTACTACTCCATCTTATATATCCAATAGTTGCATCAAAAGGCTGTATTGTAGCAGTAACTCTATAAGTCCAGTTCATTCCTCCAGCAGGTATTCGTATTTCGCTTTTAGCAAGAGATATTCCCGTTACATTGGTTATTTCTTGGGTTTTACGCCATATATTATCAGCTCTGTATTGTTTTACATATGTGCCCGCTCCACCGGATGTGTATGCATTGCGGAAATGATCTTGGTTAAAAAAAGCATTGTCTGCAATTTGAACACCAGAGCCAATCTCTACAAGACATAAATAATAACCGCCAAATGCATTGCTACCAATATTAACTACGGTATCTGGTATTATTATTTTCCATAATCCCGACCCATAAAACGCATATTCTCCTATATTCACAATGCTACTTGGAATCTCTATAGAATTTAGACTGAAACAACAGGAAAACATAGCATCACTAATATACGTTAATTGTGAATCTTCTTGGAAAGTAACATTAGTAAGACCTGTAGAGCAGGAAAATAAATCATTCCCTATACTGGTTACACTGTTAGGAATTACAAACGAATAGAGTTTTGGGCAACCGGAAAATGCACCTATGCCAATGTGAGACAGATTTGAAGACTCACTGAATGTTACACTTGTCAAGTTTGCACAATTTGCAAATGCATAATCGCCAATACTTACGATACTGCTTGGTATAGATATATTAACCAAGTTGGAACACTCGTAAAAAGCATAACTCTCTATAACCGGGCTTTCAGGATTCATGCCCCGCAAGGAACACATAATACTTGCTCGCCTACCTTGCGGAGAGGTTTGAAAATCTATATCCGTAAGATTAACACTTGCCATAAATGCTCCTTCTCCAATAGTTCTTGTATTAAGCGGAATGGAAAATGCTGCATCCGGTCTTCCTGTCGGATATGCAATTAAAGTCTTTCCATCTTTGCTGTATAAAACACCGTCTATGCTTGAGAAAGAGAGACTTCCTTCTTCAACATAAATGTTTAGAAGATTGTATGCATATCCGAAAGCTCCCCTACCTATCTGTGTTATATTCCTGGGAACCGTATAAGAAGTCTCGGTTCTGCCTCCGGGATAAACAACAAGAGATGTATTGTTTTTATTGTAAAGTATTCCGTCAACGCTTCTATAGCTTGCATTATTTTCACTTGTGAGCAATTCTTTCAGATTCCTGCAGTACCAGAATGCACCTTCTCCAATGCTTGTTACCGAATCAGAAATAGTGAATGATGCAGCAGTTATTCCTGCAGGATATGTGAGTATAGTACTTCCGTCTTTAGAGTACAGAACACCGTCTATGCTTGAATAATCAGCATTTGTTTCACTAACTGCTATTTCAAGTAATGATCTGCAATCTCCGAATATACTCTTTCCTATTTCCCTTACTTTTTTAGGAATATCAAAAGAAGCAAGATTAATACATCCGAAGAAGGCATAATCACCTATTTTCTCCAAGAATGAACCAACTTGATGATTTACTGAAACTAAGTTTACACAATTCTTAAATGCATTAGCTTGAATCTCGGTTACTGTGTTGGGTATTGTTACACTAACAATTGTATCATTATCCGCAAATACAGATTCAGCGATTTTAAAAACCTCAACCTCGTTAATTATTGATGGTATTGTTACATTACCGCCATTTCCTTTGTAACCCGTTATTAATTTATTATATGCATCAAATTCAAAATCTTTTTCAACCGAGTTAGTATAAACAACAATGGTACATTGAGCAATTTTGTTTCCGTCAACCGTAGTTGCTGTTATTGTAGTTTTGCCTACACTATGTCCTGTAACTAATCCTTCACTATCTACTGAAGCAATAGAGTCATCATCACTTCTCCATGTAACCGCTTTATTATCCGCATTCGCTGGTAAAGCAGTAGCTGTAAGTTGTTCAGTTGCTCCGGGTAAAATTGCCGTTACCTTTTTATTAAGACTAACTCCGGCAATCGGTATAAGTTCCGTTACCCATTTGGCGTATACTGTTAAATTACTGGTAACAACTGTGCTTTCAGTAAAAGCTATGTTGAACACATTGTTATCTACAAACCATCCTGCAAAATGCAATCCTTCTTTTGTCGGATTAGCAGGCAATGTTACGGTTGAATTATGCTCAATATTCCGGATTGAATCTACTAAAGAACCGCTGTTACTGTCAAATGATAATGTATATTTATTAATCTCATAAAGAGCGGTTACTATTAAATCTCGTGTAACATTATTGAATAATATATTCCAGTTTATAAATACATATCCCTCTCTTCCGGGTACTGTCGGAGCTACCGCATCTTTGCCTTTCTCAACAGTTTGTGTATCCAGTACAGTATCATTCCAATCTTTAAATGTTACGGTATATGTAATCTGTTTAACCGGTTCTGAAGTGCTATTGCTGACAGTTCCGGTGTATGAGCCTGATCCTGTTGCTATAACTTTGACATATTTGTTAGCATCATCATCTGTCAGAGTATATGTTCTTGCCGTTGCTCCTTGAATATTTTTGTATTCGCCGTCAGATGATTCCGCTCTCTGCCATCGGTAAGATACCGTTGCCGAGGACGGATTTACTGTCGCTGTTAACATCTGTCCGACAGTTGTTGTTCCCGTAATATTTACTCCGCTTACCGGTGTATATGTAGGTGTAACCGGAGGTGTATATGGAGGTGTATATGGAGGAATGAAAGGTGTCTGCCCTGTCGTATCCGTTCCCGTACTGTTATTTGTCGCCGTGCTACCTCCGCCGATTGTTTTACCGCCTGCTCCTTTTACATCCTTTGCTTTACTGTCAACCTGTATTTTCGTATTGGGGGTTTCTATTTTGGAATTACTTCCATCTTCTTGAACTTTAGCTTCTTTAACCGTTCCTTTTCCCGATACATTTGCATTTTGAGCGGCTATTTCAACTTTATTAATCTCTGAATCTTTATTTACTATTAAGTTACAGTTTTCACCTGTTATTGTCGTGCTTTCTATTTTTGCTTCTCTTGCAACTACCGTTATATCATTCGCTACTACATCAAGGGTTTGTACACTTCCCGTAATTATTACATCATCCGAACCGTCATCTATGTAAATAACTTCAACATTAGATTCGTCATCAACTTCAATACGCACTTCTCCGTCCGCTCTTGATACAACTACCTTTGCAATAGTTGAGGAACCTCTGATGATTATGGAGTTTACGCCTCCGCCTCTTACCACAAGTCTTCCTTCAACATTTACACTGTCTAAGGTAACTTCACCGTCTCCGACTCCGTCGGCTATGATAAGATCACCCTTAATTGTCAGGTTTTTTAAGGTTACTCCTTCTCCACGTATAAGAACATTGCCTGTTTCTACTACTTTAGTAACTACTCCCGGGGTATATATATTGCCTTACCAGTCTGTTCATTATTGTTGCGAACTCCGCTCTCGTAATACTTGCCTTGGGCTTGAGAGTTCCGTCAGGATATCCCGCAAGATATCCCGCTGCAACCATAGCGTTCATTTCACTGCGCATACTTTTAGATATTCTTGATTTATCTTTAAAGACATCCAATGCCGTATAATCATCACCTACCGTTTTTAACTTAAAAGCTTTTGCTAAGGTGGTAAATACTTCCTCTCTGGTAACGGTCCTTGTTGGTTGCATTCTTCCTTTCAAATCGGTAATACCCATCTGAACGGCTTTACCGATACTTTCTTCATACCAAACTCCCTTCGGTATGTCCACTACCGAAGACAGGTCTGCTATAACTTCTGCACCGAAAGCTCTTGTTACTATTGTAAGCATTTCGCTTCGTTTGAGTACGCCGTTAGGTTTTATGAGCTGCTTACCTTCCTCAATGTAACCGTTAAGCAAACCGTTATTTACCGCATTGACTAATGCTTCCGTTGCCCAATTGTTCGGCATATCGGCAAAAACCAAGTTTCCCGCCTTATCTCTTTCAAGAGCCGCTGAAGGCACTGAAGTAACAATCATAAGTAATACTAAAACTATCGCTAATAACTTGAATCTGTAAGACCTCATTTTATACCCCCGAGAGAAATGTATAAGATATTTATATGATATTGTTATCGTACCATCTCCCCACATTTTGTCAATATTTTATAAGAAAAAATTGCCTTTTTGCTTGTATTTTTATCAATTTCTCATAATTTCTCATAATTTTATCATAAGTATATAACAACTAATAATTGTCTATTGACAGCGCAATTGTTTTCAAGTAGCTTGATTGTATTGGGAGGCAGATTATGAGTAATGAATTTTTCCAGGAGCAACGCGAACAATCAATTATCAAATCAAGAATAGTAATGAAATATTTTTCAGCCTGGGCAAAAATTATCCTTGCAGAATTGAAGAAATATCCTCATAACGATCCAAGGATGGCTTACGTGGACTTGTTCGCAGGACCGGGCATATATGAAGACCAAAATAAATCTACTCCGATATTGGTTTTAGAAAAGATACTATCTGATTCTGATTTGTGCGACCGGGTAATCACTTTATTTAATGATAAAGATAAAGCAAACATTAGTAGTTTGGAAGCAGTAATTGCACAAGTTCCCGGTATTGAAAAGTTAAAGTATGCGCCGTGTTTCTATAATCATGAAGTGGGTAATGAAATAGCAGAAATGTTTAGTCATCGAAAGATTGTCCCAACATTATTCTTTGTTGATCCTTGGGGTTATAAAGGGTTATCGCTTGATTTAATATCATCTATTATCAAGAATTGGGGTTGTGATTGTATCTTCTTTTTTAATTACAATCGTGTAAATATGGGGGTTCCTAATGAAGCAGTAAGACAGCATATGATTTCACTATTTGGAAAGGAACGATTTAATTTATTACTGGCAAACTTGCATGATGTTTTAACTTCCGATGAGCGGGAAATGATTATTGTTCAGGGGTTATGTGATGCTCTAAGAGAAAACGGTAGTAAGTTTGTCTTACCTTTTCGCTTTAAAAATGATAATGGAACAAGAACAAGTCATCATCTTATCTTTCTTAGCAAAGACTTCCGTGCATATGATATTATGAAAGAGATAATGGCAGGAGAAAGCTCTGACTCAAAAAACGGTGTAGCAAATTTTGAGTATAACCCACGCGATAAGTTTTACAAGCAAGGTACATTATTCGATTTGCTTTCCAGTCCACTAGACGACTTGAAAGACGGACTAATGGAGCAATATAACAATCAAACTATTGATTTTTTAGAGCTTTACAGAGAACACAGCGTTAATCGCCCATTTATCAAAAAAAATTACAAGGCAGTTTTACGCAAGATGTATGATGAAGGCTTAATTAGTGCCGTAAATCGTAAAACCGATAAACCCCCGCAAAAAGGCACATTTTCAGATGAAATGCGTATAACTTTTAGGAGCAACAAATGAGAACTACTAAAATAGAATGGACAGACAGGACTTGGAATCCGGTAACAGGTTGCACAAAATTTTCAGCAGGTTGTGCTCACTGCTATGCTGAAACAATGGCAAACAGGCTTCGAGCTATGGGTATTAAAAAGTATGCTAACGGGTTTTTACCGACATTGCATGAGGACTCACTATATGAGCCTATTAAGTGGAAAAAACCCCATACCATATTTGTTTGTTCAATGGCTGACCTTTTTCACGAAAAAGTAACATTTGATTTTATTGACAGAGTTATGGCTACAATTAGACAAACACCGCATCATCGCTACCAAATTCTTACAAAGCGTGCAGAACGCATGGCTGAATATTTTTCACAAACTGATATCCCCAAAAATGTTTGGCTTGGAGTAACAGTAGAGTCATCATCGGTCAAGCATCGCATTGAATTACTTCGTCCTTTACAAGCTACTGTTAGATTTCTATCGTGTGAGCCTCTACTTGAAGATATAGGTGAAGTGAACCTTACAGACATTGATTGGATTATTGTCGGCGGAGAAAGCGGCGTCAAAGCACGGCCTATGAAACCGGAATGGGTTCGTTCAATATTACAACAAGCGAACCAACAAGGTGTGGCATTCTTTTTTAAGCAGTGGGGGACTTGGGGTTCTGACGGAGTAAAACGTAATAAAAAAGCCAACGGTAAGACATTTGACGGAAAGATAATTCAGATGATGCCGCATTTTAAAGAATGCATTAATCTTGAGTAATCTAAACCGAAGCTCAAAAAGTCTAAGGTTTTTGCATCAACTGAATTCCGATTACTTAATTTGCTTAGCTTTTAAACCAAATCAATGTTTAATCTGACTTCATAAATAGAGATAAAATCAATATTTACTTTTGTTATATTATAAAATTTAATATTAGCACGAAAGGAAATACCATGAGTGACGAATATGTTGTTAAAAAACTTACACAAAAAAATAACGGATGCTTTACACCAAAAGAAGCTGCAAATCAAGGAATCAACAAATATGATTTTTACAAGTTTGCAGAAAAAACAACTGGAGAAAGTCGGTTACGGCATCTATGCATCATCTGATTCTTGGTTAGACCCGATGTACCTTCTTCATCTTAGATTAAAACAGGTTATTTTCTCTCACGAAACAGCCTTATTTCTGCATAGCATGACCGACAGAGAACCGATTCATTATCTCGCTAAAGAAAAATCTGCTGATGTACAACTTCTGATGCGCTCTTATATAATGGAGCGACTTCCGGAACGCATATCTATCTCGAAATATATGAAGAATTTCATTTTGAAAGGCGGTATATTAATTGCTTCATCGGTAGGCTTGGATTTACGTAGAACGATGGATATTGACACGACGATTAAGGGATTTGATTAATCCGCAACAATAACCGTCCCGTCAACCGATGAGAAATATCTTTCCTGCCCGTTGTTATACATCACTCGCCATACATTGACAAAAGACGATGTGTTCTTATCATATATATATCCCGCATCTATTTTCTTTATGGTGATGAAAGAACGACCCTGACGGGTAAACCCGCTAACCAATATATTGCCTACGGAAACCATAGGTCTGTTATATTCCGTCTCCGCTACAGTATATTCGGGACATCCGATATATACACGGTCTATTCCGTTCTTACTTATCGTCATTTCTATCTTCTTATCGTAAATACAGTAGGAACCGTCAAGATATATATAATTTACCTTATATACCCCGACACCGGCTGTCAGTATGGAATCGGGCATGTATGATTGGCTGTCTACCGGCAGTTTCTTAATGAAATCATCCGCTATCTTTGCAGCAGTTTCCAGTGTAAGATCCTCATATCTTTGCTTAACCGCAGGAGTATATATGATTACGTCTTCCTGTGAATCGGATATGGTACCGCCCTGCGCTTCCAGATAAGACAAAAGCGCACTGTTATCCGAATCGGATTTTACAATTACGGCACTCGGTGCTGCATATTGGGGTATTTCACAATCCAAAGTGATATCCCTGTATGCAAGTATCTCGGTTATATACTTATGCTCATCTTTTGTATCCGGTTCGGAATAGACAAGATTGATAATAAAGGCGGCCATGAATATATTGACTGCAAGCAGAAGCACGATTATTATCCTGAGAGCTTTTTTAGAATCCATCAGTCCTGAACCTCCTTCAGCCCGAGTACCGTTATTTCCTCTCCCTCAATTATCCATTTAGGCAGCAGCACGGTACTGTCATCTTTCATGTATGCAATATACATGCCGTTTGCTTTTATGGAGCCTAAAGCCATATCATTTTCCGAAAGCATATTAAATGTACGCAAGTCGTACATAACTGTAGGTAATGAGGCATCGGAAATATCAAAAAGATTTGCATCGGCAGCCACCACTCTGTCCGCCGTTGCGGTTATGCTTATACAATACTTCTCCTTATCCAGCAGGACGGGATAACCGTTGTAGCGGTATACAAAACGGAACTCATAGCAATCTTCCTCTATTCCGACAAAAGCCAACACGGGCGGATTTTTCTCGGTTGCCGATAACGAAGTAAGATCGGCAAGCATACTTAAAGCATTGTTGAAAGCTAAAGCAATTTCTCCTCTTTCCTGTATCTGTGATGCAGAAGCATACCTGTAAGTAACCGAGCCGTCGGTATGAATAGTGTAGATATTGTACTGGTCGGAAAAAGTCAAATCCCTGTTCTGTGCAATTATTACCCTATATATATCGGAATAAACACCGAACAATTTGGTTTTAATCTCCGATATATAGCGTGTGACCTGCGGTGACAGGTTATTTACATCCGGCTCTATCTGAAGGTTGAGCATACATTCGGTCAGAAGCTCATATCCGGCCACCCTTATACTTCCGATTGCAACACTGTCATCCATTATCACCACAGTGGTATCGGGCTGAATATTTCCTTTGAAATTGTCGTATGAAACCACCTCGTTAAGATATACATATGTTATATCGCTTTTTTGCTTTATCTCTTCATATATGCTTAAAAACTCATTCCCCTTAAGTAAACCGTTCAGTTTTACCCCTATATACCGATAAACCTTTTCCCCGCTATTTATATACACATCCCCTTCATCGGTACTTTCCGGTAAAATCATTATCTTATCAATACTCTTAATCTCATTATTGGTGTTGACCGAGTCGCTTATCCGGTTGATAAACTCTATGGGGCAATCATATCCGAACTTGACTATATATCCGGATTTTCCGGTCATTTCGTTCCACTTATCCGCATCATATATCTCATAGACTTTCAGCTCGGAGATTGTATCAAGCAGAGTAACCGTATCTTTCCATATCTGAGTGTAATATGCCGAAGATTGTTTGGTTATCTTATGGACATTGAGACCTTCTCCGGAAGTCATGGTTATTTCCGACGGCTGTATGTATGTTTCCAGAAGATACTCTTCGAAATTCATGACGTCGGTCACAGTATTTGACCCCGGAATAACCTTCTTGGGAAGCAGTCTTCCGGTAGAGTGATAATTAATAAGCATAAATGACTGGAAAACGGTCAGCAGGATTAATATTATAAGCAGAGGATAAGCGATGCTCTTTCTCATTGTGCCGCCTCCTTCTTACCCAACGGTATCGAAACCGTAATGGTCGTACCCTGATTGACTTTTGATTCCACCTTTATATCACCGTCATGCGCTTTAACTATCTCGCTTGCTATGGCAAGACCTAAGCCCGTTCCGCCCATTATGCGGGTTCTGGCTTTATCCACCCTGTAAAATCTTTCAAACAGTCTTTCCTGATCTTTTTTGGAAATACCTATGCCGTTGTCTTTGACCGCAATACACAATTTATGCGACTCTTCGTAAGCCTTTATCTCTATTCTGCCCGACTCATCGGTATATTTAATTGCATTGACCAACAGGTTTATCAGGCACTGAAGCATTCTGTCATAATCGAAATATGCGATGCCTTTAAAAGCAATATCGGAAATCAATGTATGATTCTTTTGTTTTGCCTCCGCTTCCACTGCCTGTAACGCATCGGTTATAAGGGAGGTTACATTGTGATGGGATATCTTCAATATCATTCTTCCCATATCCATGGAGGACAACTGCAAAAGATCCTTTACCAGATTGTCCATCCTGTCCGATTCGGAATTTATCACCTCTAAAAAGTGCTGCTCGGTAGCGGGATCTTCCACACCTTCCATTAAAGCTTCGGTAAAACTCTTTATCGAAGTAAGAGGGGTTTTAAGTTCATGCGACACATTGGCAACAAACTCTTTTCTCATTCGGTCCAATCTGTACTGCTCGGTTATATTTCTGAAAAGCAGTATGACACCTTCGGCATTGCCCAGACTGTCCTTAAAAGAAGCTATACTGAACGCAAGCATCTCTTCATCAACGGGAAGTATGTCTTCTTTATAAAAATCGGCGGGAATATCCGACACATCAATATCCAGATTATATTCTTTCACGAAGCTCTCCAGCGTGAACTCCATATCCGGTCTGTTGAGCAGTGTATATGCAGCCGGATTGTTATGTATCATCTGACCGTCAAGGTTGAAAGCTATAACTCCGCCTTCGATATTGTCCAGTATTATCTCCATCTTGTTCTTTTCCGAAGATATTTCATCCAACATATTCTTAAGGCTGTAACTCATGTTATTTATACTTGTGGAAAGCTGTCCTATTTCGTCATCCGCCTTTACATCCAATGTTCTTCCGAAATCCCCTTCGGCAATTGCCTTTGTACGAACGGTCATATCTTTAATGGGCCTGCTTATGGCTCTGGATAAAAGATAACCCACAACAAATGCCACCGCTATGGAAAACAGCAATGCCGTAAGCAACGTTTCGTTAAACTGCATAACCATAGCCTGCCAATCGGTTTTGTAATAGCGGAAATATATAACCAAGTTTTCCAGTGTTATGGCATAATCATAGAATGTTCTTCCCCTTATATTCTGTAACGCTTTGCTGTTTAACGGTGTGCCCGCCATGGAAGACAGGAAATTATATGACAAAAACAGCTCATTTATAAATAAAGAGCTGTCGTGCGATAAAAAAACCGAATCGTTACTGTATATTTCATTGGTATTTCTATCCACTACGGTAAAACTGCGGTTATCTCCGTATATGCCGAATGAAGAAGCATAAAGGTCTCTCATATCGGTGTATACCGTATATATGTTAAGAGGTTCCCCTTGCGTATAATTGAGCATTTTCCTGCCGTTCTCTATATTGCCTGTAAACTGCGTGTAATGATACTGCTCCACGTTATTATTCATGAGCACACCGACAGGTATTATCATACATACGGCTATGATACAGATGTAGAAGACCATTTTGGTCTGTAAGGATATATGCTTATCAGTCTTTTTTGAAATAATAGCCCATTCCTCTTTTCGTTACTATGTACTCGTTGGGGTCACCCGAAAGTTTTTCTCTTAACCTGCTGACCGTGACATCTACCGTCCTCATCTCTCCGTAATACTCATAATCCCATATCTTGTCCAGTAAGAACTCCCTGCTGAATACTTTTTCAGGGTTTCTCATGAAGAAGACCAGCAGCTCAAACTCACGTGCGGTAAGCTCCAAAACCTGACCGTTCTTTAATACTTCGCATTTTCCTTCATCAACTTCCAAATCCCTTATCTTGAAGGATAATAATTCGGAATTATCCACATTTGCATAACTGACTCTGCGTAAGTTGCTTTTCACTCTGGCTATAAGCTCTCTTGCGGAAAAAGGCTTTGTCATATAGTCGTCCGCTCCCATTTCCAGTCCTATAACCTTATCCAGCTCTTCGCTTTTTGCCGACAGCATTATTATAGGAACGGTGGTGCTTTCACGAAGCTTTCTGCATACCACAAATCCGTCATATTCCGGCAACATAATATCTAATAAAATAAGATCGGGTTTATGCTTCAATGCCTGAAATATGGCTTCTTTGCCGTCATAAGCGCATATGACATCATAACCTTCTTTTTCCAGATTATACTTTAAAATATCCACAATATTCTTTTCGTCGTCTACAACCAATATTTTATGTCCCATAATACATATCCTTTTTTAATAATATATAAAAATTCCATAATTTTCAATCAATATGTTCCCGGCATTATTGTATAGAATCCTCTGAAAGCGAAGGATCCGTCGGGAGCTATGTAAGATATAATGGCTTCGGTCTCGGTAGTAACCGTCCCTCTGACAACTATCTTCAACCTCTTGGCAACGGGATCAAATGTAATGGAATCCACAAAATTGCTGTTACACAACCACCTGGTATTGGAAGGTAAATTGGCTTCAATATCATATTGGTCATATATCCGTAAAGGTTCGGTATAGAATTCTCTTGAGGATATAACAAATGACTGATTGGCATCATATTCAATCCTGCTGACCTTGGACTCGGCGGCCAACACCACTATATCTGCCGACTTGACTTCCTTGCTTTCTTTCCAGAATTTAACCGTGACAATATCATTCTCGGTATAATACGAGTGGAATTTAATAGCCCATGTTGCGGTATCAACATAAACTTTGTTCCCGGTAACGGTTACCGATGATATTACGGTAGGAAGTCCCGATTCATCTGTTTTAAGCATTACCCTATCATTGGACAATGTATATCCTCTTATGGATATATATTTGGTATGAGCATCAATCCTGTTATTAGCTCCTCCGTAAATAACTTCCGGTACCTCTATATCGAATATCTGTATATTCTCCGAATCCACATTGGTAAGGCTGAAACTGTAACCCGACCTGTCCATTATTCTTCCGTCACGGGTTATGTAAATATTAAATATATCGGTTCCCGGAATATCGGTTGTAGTAAAGATATTACCTTCATATGCAAAACTGTTACCCGATACTTTATCTATATATACACCCCATTCCACCGTATCCCATGAAGGTCTGGAACTTAACGAATTGGGGTTACCGTACTGGTCAACCACAACAACATCATCCAAATCCAATACAACATTCTTTACTCCCTTTTCAAAATGAGTAAAGGGCATTTCCATTCCTGTAACTATATACGGTACATTTCCGTCATTTACATTTACGGTAAGTAAAGGCTGAATACCGCCTTTAATACTGTAATTCACGGTAGCAACACCGCTACTTAAAGTATTGAAAGACAACACTCCGTTACTTATCTGTATATTTGCCGTAGGTACTACCGCGGTATCCGATGATGTATATGACACCGCATCAGCCGCTGTCATTTCATATATATTCCCATACTGGTCATAGCCCATTACATTTACTTCAATTCTCTCGTTTTTAAATATGGTGGAAGGCAATTGTTCCGCTTTTATACTTGACAAAAACGGTGCCTGTGATACCTGTATATCCGCCGATGTGGATATGCCTTCTTCCTTTACAATAATATGTAATCTTGTATCTCCGGCTTTTCCCGCATTAAAAAGAAGATTGCCTTCGCTGTTTACCCTTATACTTGATACGCTTACGCTTAAGGAATTGGAGGAAATAAGCATCAAGGAGCCGCTGTCTATATCGGCTTGCCTTACCTTATACACTTGCCCGTACTGGTCATAAGCCGACAGCTTAATAACATGCATGGAGCTATCTTCAAATATCCTTTCCTTTCCCGATGCTTCCGTAACTTCAGTTACACTGATACGTTTAATAGCCGGCACCGACTGAACGGTAAGCTGAACCGAATCGCTGAGCAGCGTCTTATTATCCAAAGCATATATATATATCTGATCCCCTATATTCGTTAAAGCGGCATCTATAAGTACCGAAGTTTCGGTCTTACTGATAACGGCTTTTCTTGTCCCCGATGTCTTATTGGTTGCGGACACATTAACATTTGCCAAAGACATGGATTCTCCGTACTGATTCAACAACTTCAACCCTATATCCTGCCCGAAAGTCTTATACAACCTGTCACCGGTTATTATCAAAGACTGCGCCTTTTCCGCTTCCACGGTTAAATTCTGCACTTTTCCCCCGACAACCACCGTATATGTACCGGGGCTCAATGTAGCCGATGTGGTTATAACAAGCTTCTTTCTGTTAGCGGAAAACTCATATGTATTGGCTATTCCTATCAGGTCTTTTCTTAAAACAACGGATGTATCAGCAGACACGGGCATAAAGAACTGCACCGTTATACTTCTTACTCCCGTAACCGAAGCACCGGAAATCATAACCTCCGTACTTTCTACAACAAAACCGTACTTTTCCGCCCGCTCCAGACTGATAACATCGGCTGCCACAAGCTCGGTAACCAGTGTATATCCTTCCTTGGTACGTATATTCAAAGCTTCCACCAGTGCTACAGCGACATCGGTATTGGTAATACCCGTCTTATTCTTCAAGGAGCGTAATCCTACCGATTCGGCAAACAAAAGTGTACTATTCCAGGAAAAATCCACATCCTGTCTGTATCCCAGCACAGTCAACAATACTTTAGCAAGCATCTGAGCATTTATACTGCCGTTGGGATTGAATGT
>DUPQ01000079.1 GCA_012838235.1 Clostridiaceae bacterium | reverse complement strand
GTCGGCCATTCTCATACATGCGACGGCCGTACATGTTATTCCCGTATGGAAATGCAGATTCTCTTTATCGACAACATTTTTCCAATCCGAAAGAGCATAATACAAGCTTCTGGAGTTATTATGCATCATCTCATACATAAGTACCATCTGTTGTTCCTCTTCGGGATTTCTTTTTTTCATTCTATACAATGTAAAGAATTTCTGCTGTGCCCCCGCACAACGTAATGCCGCCGTTATGCATCTGCTTTCAGTCTCACCTTCTTCATATCCCGTCTGCTTTGCCGCTCTTACGGCTCTGTCGGCCATGCGGATATATTTATCAATATCTATAATCGCATTTTCTATGAAGTCATCAAATCCGCAGTAATCCAAGTATTCTTTCCCTTTTACCGTCACAGTCCTATTGGACATCAGTCTTTCAATAAATCCGTTTTCCGCAAGCGTCCGTGCCGGAGTCATGTTATATGTACACCATTTTACGAATTTGTCGGAATCCATCTGATTGACGGTCGCATATGCCCTCATGAAGCTTTCCGCATCCCTGCTTTTTGCGTTCCATAACCATTCCGCCATAGCCGTTATATTGAACTTTTGATATATGTCGGATACCGGTGTGTAACATACAACCTTGCGTGTTTTATTCTCAACAAATTTTTCACAGTTTTCTTTTATGAAATCTACAGCGGTCCGGGGGAATATACATTTTCCGCCGTAAGTCATCCAATCAAAAATAACGGTATCTGCGTTTTCCGATAAAACACAAAGATTTTCATCTGTAATACATCCGGAATAAGATATATTGGAGTTGAGCACTATACCTTCATTTATGCAGTTTTCCTTCAATCTTTTTTCCTCATCAATTGAATTAATTGACATATAATCCGCACTGTTGAGTTTTAAAGAAGCCATATATGCGATATCCCGCACGGCTGTTTCGCTCCGTTGTCCTCTTAACGGTATGTCCGGATAATCATATATGAACAGAAGCGGTATATTGAACATGCCGTCTTCCTTTGATACGGCTTGTAATAATGTGCGTACTCCGTTCATTATTCCTTTGGAAGTCAGTGCAGATATGTTTATTGATCCGTCGGACCATATGCGATATGCTTGATCGGAATTCGGAAAATGACTAAGCACATTCAAGGTTTCCGGCATAGGATCCACTATTCTTATCCTGAAAGAGCCGTAAAGGGAATTGCCGAAAAACGATACCAGCTTTCTTTTAGCCGAACGCAGCAAAGCATCTTCGGGATATATTACATCTATTCTTATATCGTTGAATGCCACTTTTTTAATGTCATTGCATGACAACTCCTTCGGTAAAGGAATAAGCCTTAAAGATATTTTCTGCGTATACCTGCCCATGATACCACCCCCGCTTTTATACGTGAATTCTATCATGTTCATGTAATGATTTACAGTCTTACACATATTAGGGAAGTGATAATATCACTGTTACATGTTCCATACGACTGTATATTGGTGTAAAATAGCATTCATGTAAAACATTTGAAAGGATATTCTGTAATATGACAAAAGTAATGATAGATCCGGGTATATGCAACCTTGTCACATCGGTAGAGGCATCCTCGGATGACGGAATGGAAGTTACACTGAAAGTTAAATCGGGATGCAAAAGCATTAATGATATGTTTAAGGACTTAGGC
>DUPQ01000008.1 GCA_012838235.1 Clostridiaceae bacterium | reverse complement strand
TGCCGTTTTGGATTTTAAAGATTTCGCTATATTTACCGGCCAGGAAATACCGAAACATATAATCATTGCGGCTTCTAAAATCTGTGCCATATCATACCTCTATCACATTCTGTGAAGCCGCCTTCAGCAGTCTGTTCATCACCGCTTCACCTATGTCTTTAGTGTCAAAATACTCGCAATAAATCTTTTTAATCCGCATCATGTCAAAAAGCCGCAAACATTCAAATATGTTGGATGCTATTTCCGAAGGATTATTAATACTTCCGGCACAAAGCTTATTGTGGGTATTATATCTGTCAAATGTTTCCTTACAACAAAGCACACCGTAATCATCGCCTGACATTTTATTGACAGCTTCCAAAACCTTATGAGTTTCCCCTTTTACTATTACCATATCCGCCTTGGGAGCATAATGCTTATACTTCATTCCGGGTGATTTGGGAGTATCGGTATTTAGCGCATATGCTGTTTCCAAATCCTTTATAACCAGTTTCAGACTGTCATACGGAACCCCTCCCGGACGCAAGATAACCGGTCTGTCCGATGTCAAATCCAAAACGGTGGACTCCACACCTATTCTGCATTTACCTCCGTTAATAATAGCGTCCACCTTTCCGGACATATCGGCCACTACATGCTCAAACATTGTAGGGCTGGGCTTACCGGAGATATTTGCACTGGGTGCCGCTATTGCGGTATCGGAATATTCTATAAGCTTCAATGCTATTTCGTTGTCGGGAACTCTTATAGCAACGGTGTCAAGATTAGCGGTAACGCTGTCAGGCACAATACTTCTTTTTTTTAATACCACCGTCAAGGGGCCGGGCATATACAGTCTGGAGAGCACGGTTAATGTTTTCGGAACTTCCTTAACATATTTGTCCAGTACCGAAATATCATGTATATGAAGAATAAGAGGATTATCGTTGGGTCGTCCTTTTGCAATGAATATCTTTTCCACGGCACTGCTGTTTAAGCCGTCGGCACCCAATCCGTAAACGGTTTCCGTGGGAAAAGCCACAGTACCGCCTCTTTTAATAATATCCGCACAATATTTCAGGCTGACCTCATCGGGAACATCCATCAGTTTTGTATTAATCTTGTTCATTTTGACTTAACAGCTTTCTTGCCTGATCCTCCGTTATCAGAGCATCCATCAATTCATCCAGATCTCCGTTCATAACCGCCTCTATTTTATATAATGTGAGTCCTATTCTGTGATCGGTTACCCTTCCCTGCGGGAAGTTATATGTCCTTATTCTTTCACTTCTGTCGCCGGTACCGACCTGACTCTTTCTGTTCTCGGCAATCTCCTTATCCTGATTCTCCTGTGCAATCTCATACAACTTACTTCTCAGTATCTTAAAAGCCTTATCCCTGTTCTTATGCTGACTTCGTTCGTCCTGACAGGCCACTACAATACCGGTAGGGATATGGGTCAGTCTTATCGCCGAATCGGTCTTATTTACATGCTGCCCTCCCGCTCCGGAAGATCTGTATGTATCTATCTGAACATCATTCATGTTTATCTCCACATCCACTTCTTCCGCTTCCGGTAATACCGCTACGGTAACGGTGGAGGTGTGTATTCTGCCCTGAGACTCGGTTTCGGGGACTCTTTGTACCCTGTGCACTCCGCTTTCATATTTGAACCTGCTGTATGCACCCTGTCCCGTTATGGAAAATACCACTTCCTTAATTCCTCCTATACCTATCTCGTTAAGGTCCAATATCTCGGTCTTCCATTTTTTGGCTTCGGCATACATGGTATACATTCTTAACAAATCGGCAGCAAAAAGTGCGGCTTCATCTCCTCCGGCGCCGCCTCGTATCTCTATTATTACGTTTTTTGTATCATTGGGATCGACGGGAAGCAACAGTATCTTAAGCTGCTGTTCCAAGGCAGGCTTCTTTTCTTCCAGTTGAGCCAGTTCCTCTTGCAGTAATTGCTTAAAATCGGCATCATCGGAGTTTTCTTTAAGCATAAGATAGATATCATCAATCTCTTTTGCAGTTTGTACATACTCCCTGTAAACCTTAACTATTTCCGAAATCCCGTTGAGTTCTTTCATTAAGGCTACATATCGCTCCTGGTCGGATATTACAGCCGGGTCGGTCAGTTGTCTGCTTATATCTTCATATTTAATCTCTATTTCTTTTAATTTTCCTAACATTTCTACCTCTTAACATTCATTTATATTATACATTAATTACAATTAAATAAAAAAACATCATAAAAACAAAGCAACTCATAAATAATACATTAACATCCGTAAATTATTACGAACTGAAATGCAACAACACTGCATCTTGCTGCTTAGCTACAAATTTTTAAAATACTCTTTTATTGCGTCCACTATTCTTCGGGAAGCCTTGCCGTCACCGTACGGATTAACGGCATTACTCATCTTGTCGTACACCGATTTATTGTCAAACAGCATTCTGCCGTCCCGTACTATATTTTTATATTCCACACCGGTCAGTTTTACCGTTCCCGCCTGTACCGCTTCGGGGCGTTCGGTTTCTCTTCTCAGCACAAGTACGGGCACTCCCAATGAAGGTGCTTCTTCCTGCAATCCGCCCGAATCGGTCATAACGAAATATGCTCTTGCGATAAGGTTATGAAGATCGGTGAATATAAGGGGTGGCAGTAACGATACATTATCTATACCTTCCAGTATCCTGTTTGCCGTATTCTTTACTGCGGGATTGGGATGCACCGTGTATATAAAGTGGGCATCGGGATATTTTGATGCAAGAGTTTTTATGGCATTACATATATTTTCTAAGTTTACTCCTATATTTTCCCTTCTGTGGGCCGTTATCGGTATTATTCTTTTGTTATTATAATCTATCCTGTTAAGTAACGGTTCTTTAAATGTATAGTCTTTTTTTACCGTTGTCTGCAAAGTATCTATAACCGTATTTCCGGTAATATATATTCCGTCTTTGCTTATATTCTCTTTGATAAGATTGTCCGCATTGTTGATAGTAGGGCAGAAATACAGTGAGGATATGGAATCCACCGTTCTTCTGACAAATTCCTCGGGATACGGCGAATATATGTCATCGGTCCTTAATCCCGCTTCCACATGTCCGATGGGTATTTTTTTATAAAAAGCGGCAAGAGATGCGGAAAGACAGGTATTGGTGTCTCCGTGAACCAATATCATATCCGGTTGCTCCTTTGCCAGAATATCGGACAATTTCATCAGTATCGACGAGGTGACATGCTCCAGCGTTTGCCTTTCTATCATTATATCCAAATCATATTTCGGTGTTATTTTAAATATATCCAGTATCTCATTGACCATTTCTCTATGCTGCCCCGACACGCATACTATATGATCTATTTCTTTTTCTTTGTCCAGAAGATTCACTAAAGGAGCCATTTTTATTGTATCCGGTCTGGTGCCGAATACCGACATTATTTTAATCATTGCTTTGTTCCTCCTCCATGACTTCCGTATTGCCGTTTTTAGCAGCTTGACTGAGTAACGGCTTGTAAAGAATATATACCGATAAACCCATCAGAATGATTATGATGGCGAAATATAACCAGAATCTGCTGTACTGCTGGCCGGAAAGTAAAAAAGCCGTTATTCCGAACACTATATCTATCAAATACAGAATTAGTACGGTTTTTCGCTGTGATAATCCCATTTTCATAAGTCTGTGATGTATGTGGTCCTTATCACCTTCCGCAATGGGTTTTTTCATGATTATTCTTCTGAAATATGCCAAGGATATGTCCAGTACCGGTAATCCCATGGCAACAAGAGGAATAAATACCGCTATGGCGGCATGAGCCTTCATTGTACCCTGAACGGATAAAACCGCAATACAAAAACCGGTAAAGGCCGCTCCCGTTTCTCCTAAATACAGTTTTGCAGGATTGAAATTGAAGGGTAAAAAGCCCGCGGCGGCACCGCTTAAGGCTATAAGGAGAATGGGAATATATTCACCTACCAACCCCGCATCCGGTCGCACAAAGGTAACAAAGAAAAGAGTGAGACTGCATATTACGGTGGTTCCCGCAGTAAGACCGTCCAATCCGTCTATAATATTAAATGCATTGGTGAGCATGAATATCCATGCTACGGTAGCTATAAAGGATATTATATCCGGCAGATGAACAAGGTTATTATTTGTCCCCAGATTGGTGAAATATGCAATCTTGGATCCCGATATGGCAACGGTAGCAACTGCCGCTGCAACTTGAAATACCACTTTTATAACAGGTTTTAAATCATATATATCATCCAATATACCCATAACAGATATAATTACTATACCGACCGCCAAACCTATTACTTCATAGGTAACAATAAAGTTGGGATTGAAAAGATAATTCCCGAATACCGAAAGACCGAAAGAAATAATTATGGCAATACCGCCGAGAAGCGGTACCGGCTCGGTATGAACATCTCTGTTTCTTCTGGGATATTTTAATATTTTCTTAGCTTTTGCAAACTTTATCACTAAAGGACACAAGCCGAATGCAATGATAAATGAAGCTAAGAAGGTGTATATATAACTCAAATTAACCTCCGTACTTTACCAGCTCAATGCCTGCTTCCTCTAAAAGCTCTTTTGATAACGCATCGGGATAATCCCCTTCAAATACTATTCTCTTAATGCCTGCGTTTATAAGCAATTTTGCGCATATAACGCACGGTTGTATGGAAACATATATAGTGGAACCGTCTATGGATATTCCGGCCCTTGCAGCCTGTACAATGGCATTCTGCTCGGCATGTATCGCACGGCATAATTCATGCTTCTCTCCTGACGGAACATTCATTTGCATCCTTACGCATCCTGTTTCTTCGCAGTGTTTGCAACCTACAGGTGCTCCGTTGTACCCTGTAGCCAGTATTCTTTTATCCTTAACAATAACTGCACCGACAGCCCGTCTTAAACAGGTGGAACGGGTTTTGACAAGATGAACAACTTGCATGAAATATTCATCCCATGAAGGTCTTTCCATTACTTCGTACCAAACAATCTGTCTCCGGCATCACCTAATCCCGGAACGATATAAGCATCATCATTCAATGCTTTATCAACACATGCACAGTATATGTTTACATCGGGATGGTCATCATGGACTTTCTTTATGCCCTCAGGTGCTGCAATTATGCACATAAGCTTAATATTCTTGACTCCTCTTTGTTTCAAAAATCCTATGGCTGCAGAAGCGGATCCTCCGGTTGCAAGCATAGGATCAAGTAAGATAATCATTCTTTCATGAGCATCTTCCGGAAGTTTGCAATAATACTCAACCGGTTGCAATGTCTCATGATCTCTGTACAACCCTATATGCCCTATCTTTGCAGTGGGAATCAAGGTCAAAAGACCGTCAACCATACCCAATCCGGCTCTCAGTATAGGGACAAATCCCACACTTTTACCTGATAGCACCTTTACGGTAGTTTTTGCTATCGGTGTCTCTACCTCAACCTGCTCCAGCGGCAACTCCCGTGTAACCTCATATCCCATCAATGTGGATACTTCGGTTACAAGCTCTCTGAATTCCTTAGTATTTGTATTCTTGTCCCTCATAATGGATATCTTATGTTGTATAAGAGGGTGATCGAATACGAATGCCATGTCCATATAATTGGTTCCGGACATACTTCCTCCTTCTTCTATCCTGCGGATCAATCCGTTCCTTAACTCATATTTTCCTTCAAGGTAATTTTCGTTAAGCCAAATGTCGATAATCTTGCATGCCATATCTTTCGGAGTAATTCTGCCTGCAAGCACCAGTATGTTGGCATTATTGTGGCGCTTTGCCATACTTGCCTGATATTCGTCCATACACAATGCCGCCCTTATACCCTTGAACTTGTTTGCCGCAATGCTCATACCTATTCCGGTTCCGCATATTAAAATGCCTCTTTCGCACTCGTTCTTCTGAACGGCTGATGCTACTAAAGAGGCATAAAACGGGAAATGACAGGAATCTTCGCTGTAAGATCCGAAATCCCGATACGGTATGTTCTTTTCCTCAAGATACAGGAGTATCTCGCTTTTCAGCTTAAAACCCGCATGATCACAACCTATGGCTAACATGGGATATCTCCTCTGTTTTTATTTAAAAGAATTCTATCACAAATAATAACATATATCCACACTAAATTAAATTTATCAAATTACCAAACTCCTGATAATATGGTCGTACGAACTTAGATTTGTTTATTTACATTTATCAACTTATTAATATATATTCATCCTCTCCGAAAGAAACTATATCCCCTCTTTTAACTTTAACAAAACTTTCCGACTTAATCCTATCACCGTTTAAGTAAGTGCCGTATTTGCTGCCGAGATCCCGTACATATACGGTATCATGGGAATATCTCATACGGGCATGTCTTAAGGAAGCAAGTTTGCCCGGAAGTCGGTAATCACAAATCAACTTGAGTCTTCCCACCGTTATGTCTTTATCGGCAATTATTATGCAGTCGTCGGTATCTACTATGTTTTTAAATACGGCTTTTTTAGGTTCTTCACAAACTTTCTCCTGCACATCAATATTTCCGTCATAGGACGCCTTTATTATCCCGTTTATATCAAAATGCTCAGAAGATAAAGCTTCTTTAATACTTCTATCAATATAATTACCTTCGGTTATTTCGCTTACAAGCTGTTTAAGACCGTTATTTAAGTCGTACTTATTGAAAGGATCCAATATGTATTTGAATGTTTCATCCTTGAATACATATATATAACGTGTATCCGGAACTACATATTCGGCATCTATGAGATAGGAGCCTGTTATCCTCATCATATCCTTTATACTGTATAAAAGCTTTTTTAAAAGAGCGGGAGAATATCCTTTCTTTTTCAGATATACCGATAAACTTGTTCCGTTAAGCGTGTCGAATATCAGTTCATCACCCTTATTGTATTTCAAAGGTAGTAAGCAATCGATAAAGCAATGTTGCAGCATCTGTATCATATGGTCGGGACACAATATTTTGTCACCGCTGACAAGCAACATCCTGTCTTGGTTGCTCTGTATTATCTCGCTTATCATTTCATTTAACCCTTAACTTTTCCAAAATACTCTGATTATTCAGTGTACCGTCAATTATCCCCTGCACAAAGTTTGTTATGGCTTCCCGGAAGATTAACGCTATACCTACCAGAACGGCAAGTATTATTATCACTTCCACCGTACCCATTCCTTTTTTTCCGTTTTCTATTCTCATATTTTCCTCCTTCACCTATATGGTAGTGATTTTATGGTTATCCTATATACTCATAAGCATAATCATCGCAGGCGCGGTAAGAACCAACAGTATTCCTATCAGCCCTATTGCCAGAGCCAATACCGCTTTTGCAGACGATTGCTCAGCTCTTTTTTTGGCATTGTTTCTTCGCTCCGTCCATATGGATGAAGTATATGTTTTTAGAGTATCTTTTATTCCCGCTTCGGTATTCTTGAAACCGGTTATCATTATGGAACAAAAAGCATTAATCTGCGGTATGGGAAGCATAAGGGATAATTCCAGAAAGGAGTATTCCGGGTCGGAATGCATTGTAAGATTGTTTATGAGGCGGTCCAGATGCACCTTGAAAGTTCTATCCGGAAGGTCATAATCCTGTCGGGTAAAAGCCTGATAAAGAGTCATACCCGCTCCTAAACACAATGTCAACTTGGTCAGGAATACCGAAAAATCCGTAATAATCTCCTGCTTTTTCTTTTCATACACTTTAGATATGTCGAAATCCACACACTTTACACTTGCAAAACAAAGTAATACCGATATAGCGGTAACCACGGCAGATGCTTTACATGCTATTGCAGTTGCCGGAAGAAAAAGCATGATAACGAATATGTTCATTTTTAAACAGATATCGGTAATATGTAAATCTTCTTTTGCTGTCTTGGGATATAGCAAATCCAGTCGGTTATCCGAAGCGGTAAATCTCGTAACGACTTTTGCCAACGGAACAAAAGCCTTATATGTCGCCTTCATGAAAGTACAATGACACAAAGGAAAATCAAACCGCACTTTCCTGGAATAAAGCAAGGTAAAGAGTATTAATAAAATATAAATAGCAAAAAATATCATACCTTTACCTCCAGTATCTTTTTTGCAAGACATGAAGATATTAAGAACAGTATGCCCGCCGCAGTCATTATTGCTCTACCCAAAAAACCTTCATAAAGAATATCCAGATATCCGGTACCCATGGCATTGAAAAGAGCAAGTATAAGGAAGGGACAGAGACTCACTATAAGCCGCTCGGTTTTCTTTTCTTCGGTGATTACTTCTATCTCCTGCTCAATACTTCTTTTTTCTTTTATAAAAGCAATGGTCTCTTTTATAGTCCTGTTCAAATCCGCACCTTTCTTCTCACAAATAATGATGCTGTCACAAAACAGGTATGCTTCCTCAATATCCATATGCTCTGCAAACGATTGCAAAATACTGTCGGTAGACATATTTGCCATTACTTTTGAATAAATGTTGTCGATTAATGTAAGCATATAATCTTTAGGATATATTCTTTTGAACTCCAGAAGCGCTTTGGAAAACGCATGAATAAAATCCGATGGTATGGCAGTGTAAGACAGCAGAATCTCCAGAAATCTTAAAAAACCGTCTCTGTGCCTCTTTTGAACCGTTTCTTTCATGTATTTTTTATCAAGAAGACATATTCCCGCAACAAGCACTCCCGTTATTATTGAGACAATAAGGGAAAGATAAAGAAAATAGACGCATATTGCATATACAAGACCGGTTGTTACCGCCCTCTTTATAACCTCAAACTTCATCTCCGTCTCCTTGTTGCTTCCCCGACTTTGATATGCTTCCCCGATTCAATATCATAGGTAAACAAGCACTCGGTTTTAATCTCACCGTCTTCAAACTCCGTAACCTGTACAATTTCGGTAAGCACTCTCTTTCCGTCAATCCTTTGCAGTGAAATAACCATGTCGATGGCATCATAAATCTGCTTTCGTATAGCCAAAAAAGGCATATCACATTCCATCAACACCATGGTTTCTATGCGGGAAAATGCATCTTTACAGGAATTTGCATGACCGGTCGATATGGAACCTATATGACCGGTATTCATAGCCTGCAGCATGTATAAAGCTTCTTTACCTCTTATCTCTCCCACAATAATCCTGTCCGGTCTCATTCTTAAACTGGCACGTATCAGACTGTCCATGCTTATCTCGCCCTTTCCCTCATTGTTGGGATTGCGGCATGTTAAGCGAATTATGTTGTCTATACGGTCAATCATAAGTTCTACCGAATCCTCAATTGTGATAACTCTTTCACTATTGGGAACAAATCCGGTCAATACGTTCAATAATGTCGTCTTACCGCATCCGGCTCCCCCGCATATAAATATGTTCAGCCGCTCTTTTACCGCATTGTCCAGAAAATCCGATATCTCTTTTGTAAAGAAACCGTCTCTTATCATATCCTCATAAGTTATCTGCTTTTCCGGAAATCTTCTTACGGTTATACTGTGGCCGTTATGGGAGATAGGCTCCAAAATGATATTCACCCGTATATCATGCCCTATACTGCCGTCCAATATGGGATTGGCCATGTTTATGGTTCTGTCGGTCTTTCTGCACAGTATCGATATCAGTTTGTCTATATCCTGTTTTGTAAAACTGATATCATATCGATGAATAATACCCTTTTCCTCGTAAAATATTCTGTCGGCGTTTACCATTATCTCGGTAATACCTTCTTTTTCCACCAAGGGCTGTAATATCCCGTATCCCGTTATGGCATCCATTACCCTTTTTATGACTTCCGGCTTATTCTCCATATCTTTATTCTTTATATCATACACATACTCGGTAACAGTTTTTTCAATTTCCCCCTCCTCCATACCGGCTATGCCTTCTAAACACTGTTTAATGATTTTGTCATAATCGTTATTCATCATTTTTCTCCAGTTCATACACAACCTGTTCGATTGCCTCATAGAAATCGTACGGATTATGAGTTATATCTTCTTCGGCTTTGGGTATATATATTCCTTCGGTATACCGGATCATATTGCATAACTGCATAACCCTTATATCATTCTTTTGCAAAAAAGCTGCAACCTCTTCTTCCCTTTCACTGCCCCTGCATTTAATAAACAGTGTCTTGTATGCATTTTTCATGATAAAGGCATACGGACTGATTGGATATAACGGGCAGTCGATTATAGTGTAGTTATATATACTGTTTGTATTGAGACTGTTAATGAACACTTTTGCGCTGTTCATATCAAAAGAAACATCATATGAAGGATATATACTGTTCAGAAAATACACGTTTTTTGCAACATCATGGTTTTTGTACCTTTCAATACACGTATTGATATTCTCGTTACCCTTAGAAGCATAGTATGCTATGAGCGAAATATCATTCTGCTGTTCACATCTGAAAAGCGAATCTTTTACGCATAATCCGTCAAGATTGATATACAGTACCTTCCTGCCGTTTCTGGATAAATATATTGATAGAGCTTGTGAAATGAATGTCTTACCCGCTCCGCCATGAGCCGATGTTACAAATATCGCCCTGTTCTCCGACTTTACATTAATACCGGCGGATATATCAATATTCTCCATGATTGCACTGATTATCTTATCTGCGGACTGATACTTACCTGTATGCCATTCTTTAGAGGATGTCTTCAAAAGAAGCTCATTCTCTGCACCGGAATCTTCAAGAACAACATCCGCATGTTCTTCAGTCAGAGCGAACACATTTAACCCGTTAATCTTAATGTAATCTTTCAGCCGTCCGGCATATTCATTATCCGACAACTTAACATGTAGTTTTATCTTATTCATATTAACTCCTGCCGGTTAATTATACCATTATTTACCATTTATTCTCATTCAACATATGACAAACACATGTAACATAATATAAATAGACAGTCATTCTTTATTTATGACTCTGTTTATGTTGATAAAGCAAATAAAGAAAACTCTGTTTTCCTGAAATCGGAGGGATAAAACTGAATCATAAGGCATAGGCTGCTTTTCAATGAGTAGCTGAAAAAAATAGGTATTTCATATGAAGGAGGTATGCAAACACCGGTAAATAAAGTTAGAAAAGAATCAACATACCTCCTGCGCCTCTTCCATGTCCGGAGCTGTAGCGGATTCCTTTACTATTCCTTCTAAAACCTTAAACTGAAAGTTTTTCGATTTAAATGCTGTGAAGTTAACCCTGTTTTCAATCCTTACAACTACACCTTCTCTGATGTGTGTTTTACCGATAGGGTCTTGCCCTTCCTCATAAACATGTACATGGTCCAGTAAATCCTGTTCCGTTGTGTAAATAAACCTGTCAAATAGCGGCACAACATTTAATCCCATCTGTTCACAACGCGCTTGTATCAGGTGATAAGGATATTCAACGGTTTCGCCGTCAGTATTGGTCAAAGTCATACGGTAAACATACATCTCGGAAGTTGCCGGCTCACAACCGTAGTGGAATACGGTTTCATCACCGTATTTTTTAGAAAATTCTTTATCCTGCAATTTAGAGTTTTTACAAGCGGGCATTATAGTGGTAGATTGGTTTACATATCCTACTATCTCATAATAGACAGTCTCTCCCTTATGCAGTTTGCCTTCAAGTTTATCCGCATGAATCTTTCTGAATTCCTCATCAAAACTTCCCAAAACAACTCTGCGTGTACCTGTGATGTAGGTGTACTCCTCATATGCATTACCCTGCTTTTTGAATATTTTGTGCAAAATATTTTTCCTGTATTTCTTCACAGGAAGATAGCCTGTTCTTTGTGATGTTCCGTGCATTTTAAGAGTTATCTCCACAATATCACCTGCTCGGAAAGCATCTGAATTAAACGCAAGCTGTTCGGTATCTTTATGTTCCTTAAATTGCGGACAAATGATTTCCTTAACAATACCGGACTTTTTAACACCTGACTGTTTTTGACCGCTTCTTTTAGGAATGTATTTTGTGCAGATAAGATGTCCGTTAAATTCGTCGATTGTATCACCGTACTTCAGTTGCGTTATATCGCCGAACGGTTCCAATGAAGAAAGCGGCATTACCAACCCGTCCGATTTAGTGCCTCTTAATGAGATTGCCTTAATGTTTCTCTTTTCGGGATCCAGATATCCGCCTATTGAATTGCCCTCTGCGTCTTTCTTCCTTAAAAGATTATTAGTTTCTGCATACTCCATACTCAACTGTCCGTCTGTCGGAAAATAGATGTATAGGGAAGTTTCGTTTACATCTTTACCGATAACAACGGGATTTCCGAAACAGAACCCCTTATTCAATCTGTCTGCGTTTTCTATCGGCTGTATGTCTTTTACTCTTGTAACATATGCTTTGTAAGTCATTTTACATATATCCTCCTCTGATTTCATTTCTCTTTGTTTTAACAACAATACGTTCAATGCGTCCGGCTTCACGCAGTTTCTTTATCTCACACTCAACTCGATATTATTACTCTCCCGCATTTCAAAATCACTGTCTTGTAATTCGCTTCTTTTTGCCATAATATCAGAAAAATTATCAATACTTAATAGACAATTCGGAATATTATCATACAAAACAGGTAATATGGATTAATGAAAATATCAGGAACCCTTTGGATAGTAATATTCTCGCTTGAACTTAAAAAAACTACCCGTTTCCGGTAGTTGTGCTAATTGTAAAACTTCTTTATTTATAAAAAAAATATAAAATGCTCACCGCTGCTCTCTCACCCACTGATATGCCAACCTGGGCGTTCCGTCCGCAATAATTATTATCCCGCAGTAAGTGAATCCGTTTCTCTCAATCGCTCTGATCATCGGCACATTCAATCGGTGTGTATCTACACGCACACTGTCAGCGCGCTCCTTACACCAGGCAAACGCGGCATCGGAAATACCGCTCTTTCTGCCTCTGCTGGCAATCCTGTGAATAGTTATATATGACTGTTTATCGTCAATCCACTCACCGTCAATCTTATCATACGTCGGTTCCGGAAAGTTCTGTGCGAAAAATACACCTTCAATTTCGCCGGCATCCGGTGTTCCTTTCCTGTTTACCAGCACCATACAAAGACCTGTTCGGATATCCCTCTCTATATCCTCCAAAAGCGGGTAAGCCTTCCATTGGTCCGCATTACCTTGTTTTCTCATATATGCCCGTGCTCCTCGAAAGATATCATCAAGTATCTCTAAATCATCGTATATTGCCGGACGAATGTCGTAATGAGTCATAGCAGCTCCTGTTTTTTGGCGCAACTATAATATCCCACACTTTTATGTAGAATATTAACAGTTAATCTATCTTTTTGCCTTAGGTTTACCTAATATTTCACTTAAAACTATGCCTTTTACCAGGGTTTCACTGTCTTCCAGCAAATCCCCTATAAAATCATAATCCTTTTTATCCGAAACCTGTTCCGTAACCGTTGAAGCGGTTTCTTTCCGCTGCAACTTTTCCATATCGTCATCTGACCTGTAATACTCACCCATTGCTATTTATCTTTCTTAATAGCCTGAGGTTTAGCGGCTTTTCCGGCTTCGGATATGGATTCCCTCATCTTGGTATCCGCCATTACATTTCTCATATTGTAATAGTCTAAAACTCCCAAGTTGCCTTCTTCAAAAGCTTTTGCCATAGCTTTAGGGATAAGAGCTTCGGCTTCCACAACTTTTGCTCTCATTTCCTCAATATTGGCTTTCATCTCCTGCTCTCTTGCTACAGCCATTACTCTTCTTTCCTCAGCCTTGGCCTGTGCAATCTTCTTGTCCGCTTCCGCCTGATCGGTCTGCAGTTGAGCACCTATATTTCTTCCGATATCCACATCGGCTATATCAATAGACAGAATCTCAAATGCGGTACCTGCATCCAGTCCTTTTTTCAGAACGGTCTGGGAAATAAGATCGGGATTTTCCAATACATCCTTGTAGGATTCGGATGAGCCTACGGAGGTTACGATTCCTTCACCTACTCTTGCTATGATAGTCTGCTCTCCCGCTCCTCCTATCAATCTTGACATATTGGCACGGACGGTTATTTTTGTTTTGGCTTTTACTTCGATACCGTCTTTTGCTACAGCGGATATTATAGGGGTTTCAATAACTCTGGGGTTAACACTCATTTTAACCGCTTCCAAAACATCTCTGCCCGCCAGATCAATAGCAGCAGCCGTTTCAAAAGACAACTGTATACGCGCTTTCTGTGCAGCAATCAAAGCATCGGCAACTTTGTTTACATTTCCGCCTGCGAGGTAGTGAGTTTCCAACTGATTTATTGTCACATTCAGTCCGGCCTTGGTGGATTTTATAAGGGGGTTTACTATCTTAGCCGGTTGAACCCTTCGAAATTTCATTCCTATAAGGCTCGTCAAACTCACTTTTACGCCTGCAGCTATCGCCGATATCCACAATCCGATAGGGACCAAACTCAACAATGCCGAAAAGAACGCTATTATTACTGCTACAATAATCAATACTACAATTAACGGATCCATTAAACACTCTCCTTTATTTCTTTTACTACTATTCTGTTACCTTCAACCTGTTCTATCGTTACTTCTTTTCCTTCTTCTACAAACTCACCTTTAGTGACAACATCCAATATTTCTCCGTCAAACACCGCCTTCCCCGCAGGTCTTAATATTGTGACTGCTTTGCCTTTAAGACCTATCTTGGCGCTCATGTCCTGTACCCCGAGGTAACCTTGCTCTTCGGAAAAAGTGTCGGTATTGATAAGTTTCTTGGAAAGCCTGCTTTTTGTTGCAATCCTTATTACGATAAACAGAAGTATTACCGCTATTACCAGAAGGATAAGAAACATTATGACACCTTCAAGGAAGGTTTTTGCGGTAAGAAAAATTGACAATAAAAGCAACACGATTCCTATAATACCGACTACACCGAAACTCGGTATAAAAGCCTCTATGATGAGAAGTATCATGCCCACAACAAGTAAGATTGCTTGCAGAATACTAATGTTCTCGACAAAACTGAAAATACCCGGCATTTTTATCTCTCCTTCCATATTTAATTATACCATACCGTTTTCTATATACGGGTATTATCTTTGCAACTTCCTCAAATCCGATCCGTCCGGGTTCATGGAATAAATATATACATCGGTTAATTGTGTTTCGGGAATCCATTTGAAATCCAATACCATAACCCTTCCGCCGACTACATTTAAGTACATTCCGTAAGAAGCACCGGAATAGATAATCTTCTCATCCGAACCGTCAAAATTCATACTGACCAAATCATACGACCAGGACCATGTAGAACGTTTGAAATCCGGATCATATGCTATATAGTAAATTCTTCCGTTATATGCATTCATGCCGAACATTTTTTTACTTTCTTCGGTCTTTATACACTTATTATTGTTGCCGTCAAGGTCCATAGTGCATATGTAGTTGTAATATTGGTTCATATAGACAATTTTACCGTTACTTATAAGGAAAATATCGGCATCCGCCTGTAAAATAACATCCTTATTTGTCCCGTCAGGATCACATTTAATCATGTTCCCCTGATTATCTATGAAATAGAGATAATTCTTGTGTCCGGTGGCACCTTCAGCCCATCTGTAAATCTGTTCCTCTGCGGAACCGTCAGGTTTGGACCTGTATAAGTCGAATGAATGCGAGTATTCAACATTTCTTTTAAAATAGTACAGATAATCACCGAACTTAAAAAACCCTTTACAGTATTCACCTACTATTGTTTCCAGACCGCTTCCGTCAAGATTCATACGGAACATATTGTATGTGTCGTCCACGGTATCTCCCTGATTTCCGCAAAAATACAGTTTGTTATCAATAACCAACAAAGACCATCCGAATCCGTCAAATATTGACATAAAGTTTTTGCCGTCCCTGTCTACACGATAAATATGCGCCTTACTATTCTCATCATAGCAGCTATAGAAGATGTAGTCTTCCGTTCGGAAATAATACGGACTGTTGGCAATATTACCCAGTTCATCGGCAGATTCTCCCTCCGATACGACCGCGGAAACTGTATCGGTGCCGGGACCCGGATCGGGACCGGGGTCGGCAATACGACCTGCTGAAGCAGTCGGTTTTGCAACATTGTTGCCGTTCGGCTTTCCATTCCTCAATAAATTCCGTATTAACAAACCTGCACCTGCAAGAATTCCTATAACAACAAGTACCACAATTATCGTAACCGCAACGGATGCTTTTTTCTTGGGTTTTGCGGAAGGCATCCTCTGATTGACATTCGGTTGCGCATACACAGGTGGCGGAGCACCCTGCACAAAAGGTCTTTGCTGTGCTGTCGTCTGAACAAAAGGTTTCGGTTGAGGTATCACAACCGGCGCCTTGGAATCCGCACCGCAGTTTGAACAGAATCTTGTACCCGCAGGCATTTTGGTCCCGCAATTGGTGCAAAAAGTTGCTGCAGGTGTGCTTGCGGGTATTATCGGATATTTAGCAAGTCGCTCATCATCCGTTCTTTTGAAATTCGCCCCCAAAGATACGGCTATTCCCGCAAGGGTCGTTAAAATGATGCCCAACGGTAATAAAGATTGGTCGTCATCTTCATTTTTTACCACCACTTCGCCGTATGAAGGATCCTTTGAAATATCCACCCCATTTAACATTGCTCTTTCATATGCATAAACAGTATTATCCTTCTGATTGAAGAAGAAAAAGGCTGCATAGAGTATTGCAGCGGAGTCATCGTCTTCTTTCTTAAATGTTCCGGATATAGCTATATCTGCCGAATCTTGAACCCTGTATGGAACGTTTATCTCGTTAAGCCGTGCTGTAGCCTGATTGATAAAACTATCCCTATTCATTTTTACCTCCGGTATAAATAACTAATTAATACAGTTTCATTTTAACATCATTATGTTATATATACAATCATTTTTACAACAACACATAACTGCATAACCTGCAGTAATTAATCGCAATATGTATTACTTCAGCCCACACTGTAACTAAGAGGCAAAATCGTTAAAATAACCCTGAATAAGTACTACCGGTGTTCCTCTGTCTCCGCTTCCGCTGGTAAGATCGCATAATGATCCCAATAGGTCGGTAATCCTTCTGGGAGTGGTGCCCAATGAGCCCATGCTTTCGGTATTGTCATTGTCCTTGGCTTTAATTCTTTCTTTCATAGCCGAAATAAGGTCTTCACCGCTTAACGAGGCAAATTCATTGTCCGCAAAATATTTCATTTTCAGCTCATGCGGGGTGCCCAGAAGTCCCGAAGTGAAACCGGGAGACACTACCGGATCGGCAAACTCCCATATTCCGCCTACAGGATCTTTAAAGCAACCGTCACCGTAAACCATTACCTCCACATGCTTTCCGGTTAAATCCGACATTCTTTTTTGCAGTTGTTCCACAAAAGCCTGAGCATCCCTCGGGAAAAGCTTTACACTGTCCCCCGTGGCATTATTGGAACCTAACAGTCCGTATTCCTCGTTATAGCCCGATCCCTGTACGCTCGATGTCAGTATCTCATCCAACCTGTATACCTTTTCCGCTCCGGCTTTTCTTAATATTTTTTGCGTGCGCTTTCTTGAATGAATATCACAATTCAGAACATTTTTCGTATAGTTCAGAATATATGCGGGATTATTGGAAAATATTATTTCCACATGCTTTCCTGTACTCTTGTACACTTCTATGTAGTCCACTTTGGTAAATATATGAGCGGTATTCTTAAACAGTTTTCTGAACTCGACCTCGTTAAAACTGTCTGTATAGGGGTCAACTTTTGATTCGTCAAGATCATCCAGAGTGATAAGGGAATTACCTACTTCATCAGCCGGATAGGACAGTTGCACATACAATTTTTCACAGGACATGGCAATAGCCTTCAATAATAACAAAAACCTGTTACGACTCAAAATAGGAAACACTATTCCTAAATCCTTCCCCCCGAATTTACTTCTGATGTCGGCGGCAATCTGCTCACATGTGGCATAATTGCCCTGTGTTCTTGCTAAAACAGCTTCCGTTACCCCTATAATATCCTTATCCTGAATGGAAAAATTCTCATTTTTCGCAGCTTCTATTACACTGTCCGCAATCATCGATACCAGATTGTCTCCCTGTTTAAATATGGGAGTAATGATTCCTCTGGATGTAACACCTGTATACCTCATTATCCGTACTTCCTTCCCTCAAAGTGTCCGTATAGACAACATACTGAATTTTAAAATATACATATATAAATGTCAAATAACTTCTTGTTTTTAATGAGTTAAAAAACCGCTATATTATATATCTCATAGGTGACAGAGCAGCGGCGATAAGCAGATATTTCAATGCCGATCTCGGTATCTTGCATTTGACTTCGTAATGTATATCGGAACAGGAAAAAGTCAGTGTCGTCATTGTAATTATAGCAATATCCGTAATATCCGATAGATTTATAACCAGCTCTTTTTTATTCTTTTTATCCTTAAATACAAATCTGTCGGTATACAGAGCCATTGAACCGCTCAGAACATGCTCGGTTTTTTCGTCTTCGGTATATGTAAACAGCTCCTGATTGTCATCCGATGTAATTACTTTATCGGGATTCTTCTTCATTCTTTCTATATTATCTATGACCCACTGCCTTTGCCAATTATCCCATTCCAGAACGCTTGTATACGGAAATCCCGCATTATTTTCGTCATTCAGTCTGCAATGGGTATCGTATCGCAGTCTGACACCGCATTTACAGGAAAATATATCGTCTTCTGATGTATATGTGCTTATACCGTGACATTTAGGGCAAACAAACAGCACCGTTTCCAGATTTTGTGCAAGTGTTTTTCCCTTGTATTCATATTTTTCCGTCATGTCAATGGAGTTAACATATAAGTCTTTGCACATTGCTTCATAAATCTCGTCCACAGTCATTTTTTCCAACATTTCCGGTTCATAAATATTGCCTATGGTACCTATCATCTTGCCCGGTCTTTTGGATTTTGACCATCTGGGCATTGAGGGATAACCGCCTTCCACACGATATGTTATCATCGCAACGCCGGCTCTTTTAATAAGTTTTGCGGTAGATTGTATAATGGTTGCCGTTTCGCCGTTCCATGTACAACTGCCTTCGGGAAACATGCAGATATTATGACCGGCTTTTAAAGCTCTCAGCAAACTGACCGCTGTTCTGGCCTCGGTTTTTGCTTTCATTCTCTTTATCGGATTCAAGAATGTGCGTAAGAGCCAGGTAATCCAGCCCATTCGGAAAAGCTGTTCTCCCGCTACAAAATACATATGTTGCTTAAAGGATAATCCCAAGATAATACTGTCAAGATTAGTGGTGTGGTTGGCTAAAGCTATAAAATTTCCTTTTCCGTAATCAACTTTTTCAAACTCGTAGCCATACTTTTTTTTCATATACGGCTCAAATATACATCTGGCAAATTCAATTACCGCTCTGTGAAGCCTTGTTCCGCTCATAATATTCTCCCTATATATTTTACATTTACTCAGGTCTGTTTACAACAGAAAACGGATTAATAGTAAAATTTTAAATATATGTGACTAAAATGCCAGATAGAACATATACAATCCCATAAGCAGTATAAGTGCTCCCATGACTATAGATATAACCTTGCTTGCTTTTCCGTAACGCTCGCTTGTAGAAAGTTTCTTAACAAAACCCACCGATGTTCCGGCTATAACCGACAGTACACCGTGCCCGATTGAATAAAGCATGAAAAGAAAAGCACCCCACAGTAAGTCATTCTGTGTGGCCACAATAGCAATCAATGCTACCAATACCGGTGTGGCACAGGGAGAGGAAAAAACACCGGCAAGCATACCGGCTATAAAAGCACCTATGCCGCCTTTTTTTGTACTTTTGGATAAAAGATTGCTTTGCGGAATAAATTGAAATATCTCCCATGTCTGTAAAGCCATAAGCACCATGAGAATACCCAGTATGATATACCACCAGGAGCCGGCAGTTCCCATTAATCTGCCCGCCAAAGCAGCAATAATACCCAGTGCGGTAAAAGTAACAGCGGTGCCGGCGACATATATTAACGATAGTTTAAAAGCTCTTTTTGAATCATTCTGACCCGTTCCTCCCACATAACCTATCACCAAAGGTATTGAAGATAACGAACACGGCATAAAAGAAGTAACTACCCCCGCAAGCAGAGCCGATAACGGTGTCAGCCAACTTTTTTCGGTAAGCAGCGGAGCTATTTTATCCAGTAATTCCGTCATTCCTTTACCCCCATATCTCGAAGAATGGAAAGAAACTGGTCTTTTGTCAGCACTCCCTCATGAACAGTGTATGCATGCTCACCGGTTTCTCTCAAATTATATGTTATAAACTCCACATCTATGTTTTTGCTCGGAACATAGGGTGTGCCGTCGGCATTGATGAATATTTGCGTAGGAATTACCTGAACCGGGTATACGCTTGATTCTTTTGAATATTTGTACACATCTATATACTTTATTATAACTCTTCCGTACATTTCCGCATGTACGGTTTTCAATGTGGGATAAAAACTTACGCACGGCAGACAGGAGTCGGAACCGAAATCCAAGACTATAGGCAGGTTATATGACTTCCATGCCTCCATATCCAGTTCCGATGCGTTAAGTGCAAAGTGTTCTTCTTTGACAGGTTGCACCAAAGGAGCATTAAGTGCTATATCACTTTTCCTGTCATAATTCTTCCAAAACCATATGCCCGCTATGGCTACAACTATGACTACAGGAATTACTATTTTTAATATTATCTTTTTATCAGGTTTCTTCATCACATTTCTCCATACATAAATTTAACCGACAAATAGAGTATACACCATAAATATTATACCTACTGTGACATTGGCACATAAAAGAACAGAGAAGTGATTAAAAACACTGCGATTATAGCGGAAGAAATGCTGAATAAAGCTGCAAATTGACTCTTTGCAGCTTTACTCACGAGTAGTATATTCAAAAGGACACGGGTAATTGCTTATTGTGTCATATTAACGGTAACGCATTTATTTGCACCGTCATTTGCTATAAGCAGGTACGGTATACCGTTTACAGGCTCGGTTATCAGATTAAGGTTACCGTCATAAGTGTATACACCCACCGCATTAGCTGAGGTAGAGGATAAACCGTATCCGCCGGAAGGCTTGACAAGGTACATCCCTTCAGGTGTCATAAGATAACCGTCCGTTACATTCCAATTATACTTAACCGTAGTGGACAGCACAGGTTTATCCGCCGGTAATACATCGGCAACTGCCGATTCGGACACGGCAAGATAATATTTGTATATTTCACTTTCATGATTAACCGTGGCGGAGAATAACTTGTATTCACCGTCAAGATTACATACCCATAACCTGTCATCACTACCTGTAAATGCGGCTGCATCCAAACCGTTACAGTAAACTTGGAAATCCGCCTTTCTGGTCAGTCTTTGCAACGAACTGTTGTTATTTACATGCAATATACCGGGTGCTATCGGGGCGGTCGTGTAAGCTGTGAAGTTTACACTGGAAGTATCATCAACATCCGACTTGGTACGGTTTACATTTACATACAGATAATCGGTAGGATTGTCAGCGGTTCCTCTTATCCATTGAGGATGTATATTGCTCTGGAACCATGAATCATGTCCTACATATACAAGGTCTCCTATTGCTTCATTAGGCACCAATCCGCTTACCGAAGTTTCAATATCACCGTAACAGAAATCTATCGTAAACTGGTCATTGAATCCCACACCGGATGTCTCACCTTCTTCGTTTAACGCTCTGTTGTCCACTGCCAGATATGTAAAGGCTACCGAACCGTATGTCGGTCCTAAATAATATACTCCGGGTTGGGTAATAACAAAGGTATGAGCGATGAAGTAGTTTTCTCCGTATGCGGCATCACTTAATGTGTAGTCAAATTCGTCAACTCTTGCATACGATGCCCCGCTTGCTTCCGATCCGTATATGTTCGGAAGAGGAATTGCGGCATACGGTGTGTTTCTGTTGGTTATAAAAGTATGCGCATAATTGCTTGCCTCATCCAAACCGTCTCCGTAAGTTTTAACCGGTGTTGCTTGCTGCGTCTCTAAGTCAATACTTGCGGTTTTCCACAAACAAAGATATCTGAGATATTCGGGATCACACAAAATATTATCAAGTTCGGTAGTGGCTATAACATTCACAAAGACCGGATTACTCTCACTTGCCTGATCAATGACAAACGATGCCGTACCTGCAGGTGCATAATACGGAATACTTACGGGATTACCGTCATATTCGGTAGAATGAGTCATCGGGATGAATTCATTTTTCATCTCCGTCACATCGGTTGTGGTATCAATTCCATCACAGAAGAATACCGAATCTTCGGCAACGGAAAGTATCTCTACCCCGTCATATAAAGTCCAGCCGGGAACGCTTCCTATTTCGCCGTCATAGTTTATTCCATATCTCTTCAAATCGGGCATATGGGTCTTTTTAAAATCAAAATGGGTGAAATCCACCGCTCCTCCGATTGTGGTAAGAGGTTGCGTGTAATAGTTATATTGCAATTCTCCTCCCGGAAGACCTACCTCCACACCTACCTGACCCAATAGATACAGATTGATAGGTACGGTAGAAGCTGTTGAAGAAAGAGTAAAACCGTTATTAAGATCAAATGACAAATAGTGTGAGCCGTTATAGAGTTGCCTGTTTTCAATGTCGTATATAAAGTCGGCAGTCTGTGAAGATAAGTAGTAACCTTCAAATTTGGTATTTTCAAAATTAAGCGCTATGGAAGGTTCGGATATCTGCTTCCAAATATACTCACTGTTTACCGATATACAGTAATTACCGTCTACATCAATACTGAAATTGCCGCTGAAATACGGATTGACGTCAACATATGATAAATTCAGCAATTCGGAAAGTGTCATAGTATAGTACTGATGTCCCACAACAGCGGCTATGAGATATTCCCCTGTTCTTAAAGTCTGCCCTTCCGATTGCGTTTCGGTGTACTTATATATATCGGCCTGCGATTCCACTAATTTGATAGGGAACGATAATATTGTCTGACCATCTTCCGCAACTTCAATAACATAAGAATGGAAAGCAGGCTGCACAGGTGTCATGGAGGCTACCTGATAGAGCTGAACTCTTCCCGACATGCTTGCTGCGGTTGAAACATCGGTAGTAAGCTTAAACTGAAGATTATCCGAATCAAAGTACATATAATATATCGTGTCTATACCTGTTGAAGTGTCAACATATCCCAATAGATATACACTGTTTAGTCCCAAAGTATGTGTGTAAACACGCCATTTATATTCCGTTAAGTCAACGGAAGACTGATCGTCCACAAGTTCAATCTGCGGTGTCATGTCCTCTAAATTACCCTGTGCTCCTGTCAGTAAATATGTGTCGGTATATCCGCGGTTTTTCAGTATAACCTCCAAATCGGTTCCCTGATTTATCCATACGCTGGAATCAAAGAAAGTCACATAACTGCTGCTGAAACCTAAAGACAGATTCATAAGTGCCGTAACGTCGATGGCTCTGGAATTGTATATGTCATTCATGGATAAAGAATAGTATCTGTCCACAACCGAGTCACCGTTCTCGTCCACTTCGGCAACTATCATATAATTACCCGATTCAAACAGGCTGACCGACTGTGTAAGCTTTGCTTTACCGGAAAGCATGGAAATTGTATCGGTAACATCATCCAGTTCCGCACTTTTATCCACACGGAATATATACAACGGTGTCGATGTAGTATCAGTTGCGGTAAATGATGCGGCAACATTATTATATGTATATGTCCACGTTGCACCTTGGGAAGTACCCAGATAAAGTCCTTGCTGGTTCCTTCTTATGTAATATGTCTGACTGCCTACCGTCTTTTTAAAACTCGTTCCGTCGGCTGTCCAGACTATATCGGGAATTACGCTTCCTTCAAGTACTGTCGAACCTAAATTATATCCTATTATTCCGTTTGATGTATATCTTACCGCATAACATATACCGTCCTGATATATTGTTATCACATATGTGCCCGATGCAGGCATACCGCTCGAAGTCTTACTCGTTAAAGTGTATGTTTCGTCACCGTTGTCGGTAGCCTGATACAGTGTGACAGGCATAACAGTAGATGTTGTCTCTATATTATTGGTTTCACCTACCATGAGATGAGCCGCAGCAAGATTGGTGCTGATAATACTGTACAACCTGGAATCGGAACCCAATATACCGCTATAGTTATACTCCCATTGTGTAGTCTGAGTACCTGTTAACATAAAGTAGTTGTTGCTGACAGTTAAATAATTATTACTGGAGCCTCCGCTGAAATAGAGATATTTGCCGATAGGTCCATCTATTGCAAATATATGGTGCACAGAAGAAGTTATATTACTCGTCCAATCAACCGGCAATGTGGTACCTAAGGATGTACGGGTAAGCATGAAAGAATCGTGTCCTATCAGATAATATTCAGATTGGTCATAAAGAACCATAACATAGGTTTTCCCGTTCTGTAAGCCGTTTTCGGCAAGAGTATATACTCCCGAATTATGCTCATACATATATACGGTGATACCATCGGATGGAGATGTATTAAATACCTGCGTAGCATACGGCGTATAAACGGTGCCTTTTGAATAATAGAAGTACTTATTTGAATCCAGATAAAATGTAGTTCCTGAACTACTGTTACTGCCAAAAGAAGTGCCGCTATAAGTAAGATACCTATTGGTGCTTGAGTTTCTCAATGTTATTCCCGAACCGGATGTAGCAGAACTAAAGGTATAGGTGTTCGACAAGCCGGTAGTTGTAGTAATTGTTCCGTTCGGCTGTACCGATACGCCACTAAGTTCGGTAAATGAAAACGAAGTTCCCCACCAATTAGAATAACTCATACCTACTGCATAATATGTTGTTCCCGTTTTCACAAGCAACACTTTATTGCTTCCTGTAGATGTTGTAGGTGTAAGAGTACCGGTACTGCTGTTATAATCATACAGTCTTGCCGAATATGACCCGGTATCGGTGGTCATACGAAGACTTTCCCCTCCAAACCAACCGGAAGTATATTGACGATACGGGAAATTGTATGTTGCATAACTTAACTGACCGGATGCACTCACACTCCAGGTGCCGTTTGCAGTTGTTGCGGAAGTAATAACCCCGCTTGAGTTGGCGGAAATATATCGACCTGCATTTGCCAATACCCACCCGCCGACATTTTCCGTGGCTGTCCATAAACATCCCGCATCCTGACCCGTATCGGAAGTATAATTGACAAGACTGATGGTTCCCGAACTGTTCTTAACCGCAGAAAGATTAACTCCGTTATCTCTTGCCAACAGCAAATACGATGTTCCGTTAACAGGTGAAGTAACAGGATTACCGCTTGTATCACATAATACAATGGGATATCCCGTGGCGGCGAAGGAACAAGAAATTCCCGATGCTATGTATCTGTCCGGACCTGTATACGAATCTCTTATTGTAAGGTTTGATGTATCACCTGTAAATCTGATTGCTCGCGTATTGGCAGATACGGTACCGTTTGCCCTGTTATTGATAAAATCCCACAACCCGTTATTATTCGTTATCCGCCATACCATAGGGTCGGAACTTAAATCCATACCTCCGGTAGAAGTATCATGTATAATAGTGAATCCTCCCCCCGTTATATACGAGAACAACTGCATGTACTGCGTGGTTGATTCAGGGTCATATGTAGCTGTGTAAAAGTCATAATAATGTTGTTTCCATATATGGTTCAATATCTCGTTTCTTTCGGTCTCAGTAAGAGTTTCTTTAATATATTCGGCAACATTTCTGGCTTCAAGATTCAATCCGTCATCTGCTATACCCAAAGAGGTATAACCCTCGGCATCCCTGCCTGCAATGATGAAATCTCCACTCTTCAAACTGTCATTCGCCGCATCGGTTACCCTGCTTACTACATATGTTGGCTTAAACCTGTATATGTATGTATGCGTAGCTGCCAACATGTCGGTAGTAAGAGAGAAAGTATTTGTAGTAATATCATAAGTAAGGTAATATTTAATTCCTCCGCTGATATAAAACATGTATTTCGATATACCGTCATAGTACCATTGGGTTTCCGGATGAGTGCTGATATTGACATTTATACTGGTTATACCTATATCCGAACCGGAAGCGGTTAACCAGTCTCTGACGACATTTGTGGAGTAGTAATCCTGATAGAAATACAATCCTTTATCACTGCTTGTCTGATGCCAGTCCACTTCCACAGGTACCATTATGAGCATATCGGTACTGTGCTGTTCAATAATATTATTGTTTTCATCCAGGATATTGCTGTTATTTATAGCGGCAGCCTGAGAGGTTACGTTTGTTCCGCATATAACTTTGTTGTTCAATTCGTCTATAGTTTCACCTAAGGCATAGAAACTGGTAGGAGAATCGGGATTATCCACTCTGGCGGTAATCATATAGTTCATATCCACGTCCAGATTATCGCCAATCTCATTAACCTCTTCTATAAGGACATTAATGTCGTAACCTGTAGCTTCATATAAATACGGGTATGTATATTCAGCCGGTTTGGGACTGCGCGGGTTGGTATTATTGGTGTTTAAAGCGAGAGCAAATACACCGGGTGACGGAGTTTTCCAAACATAATACTCATATGGACTCCTTCTTCCCATTATGCAGAAGGAGTTACCTATGTAGTTACCGTTTGCGTCGGTACGATAGAAAGGACCTTGATCAAGGGAAACACTGCTGGCACCAAGCCCTATTCCGGTGGGTGATCCGCCATCAAAAGGAACAAAATTGGCATTACCGCTCATCCTGTCTACATTAATATTAGATTGTTCAAGCACTACCAATGTACGGGAATTCGGATCATTAGATGCGCCTAAAAACATATGAGTTGCATCATTTACCAATTGATAACCGCAATCATATACGGTAGTACTGGTCTGCCCCGTCGTTCTCACATCCAATACCCATCTGTAATAGGAAAGGTCGCATGTAGTGGTCAATATGCTGTTTCCGGCATCATAGGTTGACGTGGGTGCAATATTTATCGATTCTACCGTACCCTGATCATCATAACTGTACGACCCGAGTGCATATGGGGGATTGGTAGCCATGCTCGTTAAAGGAGCTGTAAGTAGAAAGTAATACTTATTCGGTCCTATATATGTCTGATATACCGGACCTGTATTTGAAGTGTGATATGACGAGTATGTGGCATCGTTATATGACATATCCTGAACCGGAGCAACACCGGCATATTCATACTCATATATTACCTTGTAAAGCCTTATTTCATATATCAGTCCCGCTGCTTCGGGATCGGATGTAATCACAAAGGTTGTTGTGCTATTGTTATATGCCATATAATATAATGTGTCCGAAGACCTGTAATACAACCTACCCGATACGGCATCGTACATCCACTGAACGGGTATTGTAGATAAAGCCGGCTGTGTATTGGCGGAGTTGGACAGATATGAACCGTCTGAGGCATATTTAATATTCTGCAATGAAGGTTTCGGTGATGTAGTGCCTACCTCCCATTTGTACCCTTCATTTGTCCCGTTGTCCAAAAGAAGATCAAGTTGAGCCTTAGTAGCTGTTCCGTTTGCATAAACTGTTACGTCTGCAACACCCAATGTGTTTGTATTTGTCATTACCAAAGCCTGATACGAGCTACCGGTATTGGCTGCAATCATATACTGGCCTTTCTGTACGACAGAACTCTCTGCAGACAGAAGCCTTGCACCTCTGTATGTGTGATACAGCGGTTCCTTATCGTCCGGCACCAGTTTGTATATATATATAGTGTATTCATTAACACCCAATGTGAAGCTGCAATTTCCAATACCGTTGATATATGTAAGGTAACTGCCGGCTGTCCTGAGCGTACCCCCATTTGCCGCCCCCTGTGTATATGTCCAATTAATCTGCTGTTGCGTCAGAGCTAAAGAAGAACCGGAATAGCCCAAATAGTATGTGGAACTCAGTTTTTCATGAAATGCCACTACTCCCGATGATGCGTAGGATGCATTCCATACATACCTTTTCAAAGCATGATAATTACCTATATTCCAGTTGGTAGGCATAGGCTGCAAAGAAAGATCGGTGGCGAAAGTACCGTCTACCACCTGGGCTCCTCCTACACCCTCCGATGTGCCTACACCTAAAAGGTAATGATTTCCGCCATACTGCGCCGTAATTATATAGTCATCATTAAGCGTTAAATCCGCTATATCATCCACCAATTCCAGATTGAAACCGTTGGATATCTGGTATATTTCTATTACTGTATTATTTTCCGTGGAAAAATAGAAACTGGATGTATCGGTATTGAAGTTGAGATAGTATCTTGTTGTAACATATCCGCTCCCCACTGCCTCTATTATTGAGTATGAAAATGTACTGTCCGCTACACTGGCTCTGAATGTTGCGGCACCTTCCGGATCGTTTGTAAGTGTCAAATCCAGTGATGAACCATCCTGTGAAACCGATAAGTATTGCGATCTGAAACGTGTATTATTGAAAGTAGGATCCTGCGTATCGGTATTGTTGTACCATATACAGCTTGAATAAATACCGTCCTCGGCACCGCCGTTTATATATGTGGTGACATCCACTTTTTCCGAGTCGTCAAAGTTGTATACAATTGTTCCGTCCTGACCTATTTCGGCAATAATCTTCAACGCATAATACTTGTAATCCGACACCGCTTCATCATATATCTTGGCAACAATAATGTATTGTCCTCTGTCAAGTATGTTGCCCGATGCCGTTAAAGTACTTACTCCGGCATATCTTGTCTCGTTGGCAGATGCACCGGTAGATACCAGACTTCCGCCTCCCTGCTGGCTTTCGCTATATCTGTATTCATTTGCACAATACAGAACCGATTGTGTTACATTAAATCCCTCTGCATTCAGAAGATTTATATTTCCTCTTCCCTGCCATATGTCACGTACAGTGTCATTCTCATGAGAAAGTATGAATTTGAATATGCCTTGTGAGAAATGATTTATATTCTGTCCGCCCTGAGATGTAGTGGTTATACCGCTCCATATGCCCAACTGTCCGTTTATATTTTTCAAAGGATACTCATAAACATTCGGTTGTTTTTGTGCAAGTTCATATATCGAGTCGGCAAAGAAAGGTTGTGACAATAATGCAGCACCCGTACCGCTTATTGTCAGTTCGGAGAAAGGTATATTGTTTATTATTGCCCTGTCATCGATATAGCCTACGGTGGTAAAACGCGAATAGGTGTTAATATCCGCACCGTCTATTTTTATAACGCCCTCACCTGCTACCGTTATATTGTGTGCCATACCGTCAATATGGCCTGCAAACAATCCTATATGCCTTCTATCGGTCTGCGCCTCGGTATCGGCAAATATATGGCCGGGAACGGCACTGAGTATTGATTCCCATATAGCATCCAAAGCCGTTTTTATGGCATTGGGTTGTGATTCCGTGCAATCTATCGTTATATTATAAAGTATGATATCACTGACCGAAGATCGGCTTACTATACTCTCCAGATTTACCGTCTGGCCGCCTTGTCCGTCATCCACCATTTCGTATTCTCTTCCTATACAACTGATGAATCCCACATCTATCTGATCTTCAGGTGCCTTAACCGTAACATCGGATACTATCTGGGGAGCGGCAAGTAATGAAGTTACCGGTAAATAGTAATCATCATCCGATGTCCTTATTAAATAAGGATTATCTGCAATAGCCGGATAAAGGGTAATATAGAAATCCGGTACTTTTATATATTCCGCAGTAGTGGCGGTTCCGCTTACAATAGTAACCGATTGTCCGTTAATGGTTGTGGTGCCTCCCTCATCTACCACATCCGCCGATCCGCCGGCACTCAGATATACATACTCGGAATCACTTACCAGATATGCATAAAGAAGCCCCGTCAGGTTGTCTATAAAGGGATAATCATTGTTGCCTACCGGTTCCTGCGTAATACCGGAAAGACTCAAAACTTGAGGCGTAGGCTGCTCGGTAAAATTAAATGCAAAGTAGAACTTATCGGCTCCGTATGCCTCTTTTGCACTGAGAAGCTTTCCGCCGTTATTGAGAACAATAAGGTTGTTCATTCTGTCCTGGTTGTCGATTACGAACGGATTTTCCGGTGTAACTCCGTACCCGTACTGCGGTTCTCTGTACTCTTCATCCAGCGCGGCGAATGCATTCAACCTAATAACTCCGTTAACCTGAATTAAAGCACTGTACTTACCGTAATATTCATAGTAAGCATATACGCCTATCGCCAAAAGCAGAGCTGCCAGTATAACACTTATTATTACTGTAATGCGCTTTTTTCTCATAACGGTCGTTCCTTTCTGTCATGTGCCAAAACATATATTCTGTCAAAACCCGCATCGGCGGATTTATACGGTATACTCCTGAAATTACAGGTAAATGTATATATATTCTTTGTATCAATCTGAAGAACATAAAAGGGAACATGATACCAGGTCATAGTCTGACTTATACGTGATGCATCGCTTTTTATGCGGAAAAACAGCACAAGACGGCATTTGGATTCCCCGCCATACGTATATACATATTGCTCTTCCGTCAAATTCTTCAATGTTATACTTAAATGGTCCTGTTCAATATAGTCTAAAGGAGCACCTTCCGGAGGCGTGGGCGCTTCTACGGGAGGCTCGAATATTCTTGTATATTCCGCCGCCTGTACCGTTGTTATAGCATCTGTAGAAGCCGGGTTAATGTCTGCGGCACCGGATATTGCATACTCTATAGTGGTATATACAATCTTGTAATTGGCCTCAGTCCCGTTCATGCCCGATTGGAGCATCATGCCTACATATGCTTCAAGATTTCCGTTCAGAAAATCGTCGTCGGGATATGTAAGCATAAGCATATAGTAGTCCGTAATGTCGTTAGTGGGATAAAATATTCCGCCCCATTCAACAAAAGTTGCTTCCGTTCCGCAGGTTGCTACAACGGTATCTTCCGCATCGTTTAATCCTGCCTGCACAAAGTAACCTAAACTTTCGCTGTATTGATATAAGTCCACATCTATTTCGTGTTGAATATCCGAATTAATTGTCACACTTTCGGCAGTCGGGAAATAGAACCATGCCAAACTGGCGGTGATAAGTATCGCTATAAGTAAAACTATACTTAAAGCGGTTAACAGTATCCCTTTGCTGTTTTTCACAAATTCTTTCATTGCCCGTCCCCCGTAAACGGATACAATACGCATCCTTCTATTGTTAAAGAACAGTTCATCTCTATATTCTGATTAGCTCCGGTATCCATATACCAGACCGGTACAATTACCAATATGTCCGCTTTACCGTTAGTTCCTGCGGGATATGCCACCCCTTCAGGTAATGTAAACTGAAGGTCTGCCTGCAAACCGTTTTCTTCCGTATAAATATGGTCAACACCGGTATTGGTTATGCTGTAAAAGGCATTTCCGTTATCATACGGGTATAACTCATAAGTTTCCCCTCCCATACCGTCCGGTGTTCCCTCCAGCACGGCAAATATAACGGTGTTTTCCTCAATACACAAATTACCGGCAAAAGATTCGGCATTGAAACCTCCTTCTCCTTCCAACACCAACAGCCCCGCAAACTCCATCATAAAGGTTTGATATGACACGATATCGACATCTAAAATAAGAAATGCATAATAAAGTACATCACCGGGAATTATTGTTTTTTCGTAATTGCCCATAATATCATCCAGAGTGCAGTTTGCATCAAATGCAACTTCATTATTCTTGAAAGGTGCAACGCTGCTTGTCTCACATTGGGTAATTGAATATATATTGGATGCCGTCATACCGGATTTTCTGTCTTCTCTGAACCATGCGGTGGAAATACTGCCGAACCGGAATAAGCATGCAATTATAAGTAGCAATAAAGCGGAAAATGCGATTATGCTTTTTTTAATCATATCCTTCGGCATTTACACATCCTCCTTCTTTACGGTTTCGGCGGTTGTATTGGCATATTGCTCTTTTAACTTCTTTTCCTGTATGAGTAATAACATCCTTATAACCTGAATAATAATTACAATGACCAGCGGAATTATAACCAAAAGGAGGAAACCTGTCCGGGTCCTCATTATGTTTATATATCCTCCGAGACCGTATATCTGCATTTTACTCACCGCTATGACACTGCTTTTATTAACATAAAACGGACCTCTGCCTTCGGTTCCCGAGACCAGATAATATTCATCCTCCACACTTTCCAGATGTCTGACCGAATATTGTATTCCTGCCATGCTCTTGGTGGTTATTATCACATAATCACCCTTCTCCACCTTATCATATTTCAGATCGGACAACAAAGCGCTGCCTTTTAGAATCTTAGGGGAAAGCTCAGAATCATTGACGCTAACCAATATATGGTTACCGAATTTGGGACATGCATATTGCATATCAAAGCTTAAAATCATAATTGTAGTTATTATTGCGGAAGCAATGAAAATTACCGATATGAATGTGTATAAAATTTTGAAAATTTTCTTTTTTTTCATCAATTAATCTCCTTATGCGGGATCTACAAGTGTGAACTCCAGTTCAAATGCAAATCCCCCTCCCGCATGTGCTCTTACCGCATAAGCATTTTCGCCTTCAAACCAAATTCTTATAGTAAGTTCTCTTACGCTGATTGTACCGCTATTCGCACATATGAGTTTAAACGGCAATGCTCCCGCCTGCCCGCTCTCATATATTCCCATAGCGATTGACGGATCGCTCCCGCTTATTGTATTTATACCGGTTACCGGCAATGCAGCACCGGAGGTATCGGTACCGTCTGCGGCATATCTGTATATATATGTTGTTTCAACACCAAGGTCATCCGTCACCGAAAGTGATATCCTTGCCGCTTTATAAAGTTCATTGTCGGTAAGACCGGATATTGCAACTTTGCTTACAAAACAGTCAAGTGCCGTTATATCACTATGTGCTTCTGTCGTAGTAACCAAATAAACGGTTTTTTCCATGCAAAATTTCTTATCATTCTGTCCGACAGCGGCATATTTTGTACCGGTTTCCGGATCAGTTATGGCTGAACCGTCGGTCTGTACTTTCCTGGCAAACCAGAAATTTTTTCCGTCGAAAGAGGAAGAAGGTCTTAATACGATATTAACTCCGTAATCATATAAGCTTGAGAAACCCAATTCCTCAAAGTTTGCCATGGAGAAAGTAAGTTGCTGAGACAGTCTTTCATCCTGACTGCCGGATATGTATACGGTCAAAGGCACCATCGCACTTAACTCAACGCCGTTTGCTTGTACTTTTTCACTTTGAGCGAACCATGCATCGGAAAACCACCAATAGGAAACGATGGCCACGGCTACAAGCCCTAACGCCAGTCTGATTCCCGCTGAAAGCAATTTCCTTTTCATTATTCCTCCATCTTTGCAAAAACAATAGCAGCCTTTGCAAATAATATAATTGCAACTGGCTGCCTATTACTTTTCATACGGCCCTATAGTTTTGCGTCACACCCTTTCGGGTATTTTGCCTTTCTTGTAGAATAATATTATCACAGTATGTAAAAATTGTAAATAAGAACTTTTGCAGTTTTTGCGGTTTTTTTTCACTTTCTTAAAAATATGAAGCCGAAAACAAAAAAACCGCTAAAAATCCCATCAGAAAAAGGGAAAAATATGCTTTACCGGTGTTCAGCAATTACCCGGATACACATATTTAAGATATTTTTTCGCCTCTTCTACAAGGTCGTATACCGATTTTCGGGATGTAGGTCTTTTATCGGAATACTTATATCTCGGATAAAATGCGGAGATATGATACGGAATATTTTCATCAATACTTGCAATCCATCTGCTTGCACTCGTTATCTCTTCCACGGAATCATTCTCACCGGGTATAACTAAAGTGGTAACCTCAACATGACAACTCTTTGAGGCTGTGACAATTGTGTCTTTTACCGTTTCCAAATCACCGCCTATCTTGCGGTAAAAATCCTCATTGAACGCCTTAAGATCTATATTCATTGCATCTATATAAAGAAGAAGATTATCTAAAGGCTCCCTGCAGACATATCCGTTGGTTACCAGCACATTCTTCAGCCCTTTCTCACGGGCTAAAACGGAACAATCTTTAACATACTCATAGGATATCAAAGGTTCGTTATAGGTATAGGCAATCCCTATATTATTCCTGTCTTTCATTGATAAAGCCACATCCACCAGATAATCGGGCTGCGTCTGATATGTTCCTACCTTGCTGTCGTCCGCCATTGATATATCATAATTCTGACAGAACGGACATCTGAGATTGCATCCGTAACTTCCCACCGACAGTATCATCTTTCCGGGAAAGAATCTGTATAAAGGTTTTTTTTCAATCGGGTCCAGTGCTATGGCTGTGAGTTTGCCGTAGTTTTCGCATATTATCTTTCCATCCTTATTGATCCTGGCACGGCATAACCCGACCTGCCCTTCCGAAAGCATGCAACTGTTCGGACATATGGGACATTTTATCTTCATTTGTGCCTTACTACCTCAAATCTCTCCATTTCAAATTTCTCACCGCTGGCTATACCTGCCTTACTCAGCGCTATTGCCAGTTGTTGCTGCACGGTATCCACTCCTTCCAGGTTGGGAAGCAGTAATCCTCTTCGGTAGCCCGATGTAACGATGACTCCGTACCTGTTTACGTCCAGTTGGTCTATGCTGTCAATCCTCTCCGCCTCTTTCAGAACATCGACACTATATTCCAGTGCGTCCAATTCCTCTTCACGCACCGGAAAGAATCTGGGATCATGAGAACAGGAACTGACCGCATTCCTTATTATCTCTTCCGCAATGTTTTCGGTAACGGGCGAAATTGTCCCTATGCATCCTCTCAAATCGCCGTCTTTTTTCAGTGTTACGAACACACCGGCACGTTTTGCTGTCAGTTCGGCCGGCAGGTCGGGCGGCATTTTGAGCATCCGTTTATTCTTCACATAATATTCCACGGAAGCTTTTGCCAAAGCCACATACATATCCAATCTAACTTCTTTTTCCTTTTGTTCAACAAGAAAAGATGCTACCGCATATCCTACACCGAAAGTGTTTTCGTAAGATAAGAGTTTAGGTTCTATTGTTTTTTTATCCAGTGCACCGGCCATAATTACAAAGGTACGATGTCCGCACTCGGCGGCTTTTTCCAGAAACTCCTCCGAGAAATCCATGAATTTCGCGAAATTTCCCTTTGCCATGGCTTCGGTGACCATCTGATCATATTGTTCTCCCTGCTTTGAATATCCGTACGGTCCAGTCACTTTCAGTTTATGCGATAAATCACCGCTTGCTATGAAAACAACACGCCTCCCCAGCAATTCCGCCGCCTTTGCAACACACATACCCAACTTGTAGTGGATTTCAAAAGGCAGAAGGGATATTCCCATCCTTATAAGCTTATAATCTCTGTATACTTCATTCAGAAAAACCAACGGAATTACGCTTGCATGGTCCATTCCGGGGATTTCCCGACCTTGGGTACCTGCCGGTATATTCTGTTCGGAAATAATTTTAAGAAGTTTATCTCTGAACTGCTTATCATATTCCGTCCGCACCGATATAGATGCGGCACCGAATCTTCCCATATCCGATTCAAAGTATTCACCGTCCGCAATATGTAAATAGTCGGAATACATGGCACAATGCGAGGATGCCAGAACAATAGTATCGGGTTGCAACTGTGCTATGGTTTTACAGGCTTCTTTATATGAGTCTATGGTCTTCTGTATCTTCTTTTCTTCACCTTTTCCTATCTTCGGAAGTATAAGCGGAGGATGCGGAAAAATGAATGCTGCTGCTACTGACACAATACACCTCCTATTTTGCTTTGATTATGAAAAAATTATACCGTAAAACGGTGTTTTATTCAACAAGCCGTCACCGTTTTGCTATCCGTTTAACTATCTTGCTTAACAGCAGTGAAAAGTTCCGTATAAACATGGTATAATACTCTACGACGTGTTGTTCACGGATATGGAGGACTTAATGAAAAAGATAAGATTACCGATTATATTACTTATACTGTCAGTGATGATTTCCTTTGCTTTCTCAGGCTGTAACAGCAAAAACCAGGATTTCACTTTCAGCAGAGATCTCGATAATAACGGTTACTGGCGCGGTGTAAAGGCTTTGAAATATGTGGAGTTGTGTGATTATAAAGGTATTACGGTACCCAAGGACATACATACGGTATCGGATGACGAATTACAGTCTGCCATTGAAAGTTTGCTTTCCGAACAGGCATCTTCTATAAAAGTAACCGACAGAGCGGTTGTTTACGGAGACACACTCAATATAGACTATGTTGGCAGAATCGACGGAGTAGCTTTTGAAGGCGGTTCCACCGGAGGTGCAGGTACCGAGGTGACAATAGGCGTTACAAGCTACATTGATGATTTTCTTGAGCAACTTGTAGGACATAGCCCCGGAGAAACTTTCGATATTGAGGTAACTTTTCCCGATAATTACGGGAAGGAAGAACTTAACGGAAAAGATGCGGTATTTACCGTAACAATTAACCACATAGTGGAATCGGTAATTCCGGAGCTTACCGATGCTTTTATAAATTCAACATTCAGCCAGACAAAGGGATGGACAACCGTCGAACAAATGAAGGCGGATGTGTATAAGGATATACAAAGTGCCAAAATAGCCGACTATATTCAGGAATATCTTCATGCCAACAGCACGGTAAAGGAGATACCGAAAATAATAACCGATTATCAGGACACTGCCGTTATTAAATACTATCAGGACTATGCGGACTATTACCAGGTTACACTGGAGGAGTTTTTACAGCAGTACCTGAATGTGGAAAATCAGCAGGCACTTTTAGAACAGTATAAAGAGGATAATATAAATGTATCCAAGATGCACCTTATAACCCAGGCGATTGCGGAAAAGGAAAAGATAAAGGCAACAGCCGATGATGTCACCCGGTATTTTATAGATTACATGAATACGGATGACTATTCGCAGTATGAAGAAGTATACGGGTTAAACTATCTTAAAATGACTGTATTGGTACAGATGGTGATTGACTATGTTCAAGCTTCGGTTGTTCTGGAATAAATAAATTATTCATTCAGTTTACGTATAACCCTACAGGGATTACCTACTGCCAGACAGTTGGCGGGTATATCCTTTGTAACCACACTTCCGGCACCTATTACACTGTTATCTCCTATGGTAACTCCGGGCAGTATATGAGCACCGGTACTTATCCATACATTATCGCCTATTGTTACCGGATATGTGTATTCCAGTCCCTGTATGCGCTCTTCGACAATCATTGAATGTACTTCGGTTATTATACAGACATCGGGGGCAATGAAAACATTATTTCCTATTGTTATCTTACCGCTGTCCATCAGCCTGCAATTGACATTAAGGAAGAAATTATCACCCACCGTCGTGTTGTATCCGTAAGTGCAGAAAAGAGGTTGTTCCACTACGCAATTCTTCCCTGTTTTACCCAATATTCCCTTTATCGCTTCTTTTTTCGCTTCTCTGTCTAACGGATGTATTCTGTTATATTCATACAACTTCTGTACCGTTACATCTCTGTCCGCTACCAGTTCCGGATCTCCCGGTTGATAGAGCATACCTGCATGTGATTTTTCTTTTTCCGTCATGATTTTCTCCCTGTTAAATATTCATTACTCAATACTTGCAAAACCTGATATATTAAACCTCATAATTGTTCCTCTGCCGACAAATTGAATAAACCCCACACCCTCAAGTGAATATGTGCCGACTGCCGTCTCACTGAAATGCTTTGCAATAAGATTGCCTTCGGAATCATATAGCTTTATTGTCGTAGGCTCAAGAGCGCCAAAAAAGAATCGGAAATTACCGAGCTTATCCCCTTTATACTCGGTTATATACCTTCTCAACTGGTCTATATTAAAATATATATCCTGATACTCAAACCCTTCAAAACACATTGCACTTAACCTGTAGTTATACTTCGGATATATATTGATATAGGAAAGATGTGTCCTGTCAGTAGTATTATCAGGTTTTTCCTCAAAAAAGCCTTCATTTCGCTTCAACCAGGTATAAAAATTAGCTTCCACATACTCTCCGTATGTCATAGGCAGTACACGATTAATCTCCCTTATATCCAATCTGTCATCCGAAACATCCGGTGTGAACGGATTTACTTTCTGATATTCGGTTATCCAGGACGAGTAATCGTTGTAAACACTGTCAAGATATTTCATAAGGCGAAAACCTATTGCGTAATCGGAACTCATTGAATGCGGTAAATGGTTCTCCTGCCAGTAAGAAAGCGGTTTGGAATACAGCTCTTTATATCCTTCTGCACTTATTTTCTCATTTCTCATATTATTTTCCGCCGCTTCAAGTGCGTATGCTATATCGGGATAATTCTCTTCCATATATTTTGTCACTTTATATGTCGTATATACCGCAAACCCTTCCGGCAGTATCCTTCGGAAATTCCAACCGCAATTATGATTCTGAAGTATATGACTCAGTTCATGAGCTATGGCATGTCCTCCGGAAATAAACAAATCACCGGTACTGATAACTATACGATTGAAATATGCATATGCTATATGGGTTTCCGACACATACCCGTCCACCGCTTGGGCTTTTTTTACTTCAACAAGAATTTTGCCCAGTTCTGCCGTGTTAAAGGACAATCCCGACACAACTTCCAGTGCATCAAACAGGGTTTCCAGATAATATTCCAGATTATCTATAATATAAGTATCCGCATCAATTTCACATATAAAGTGTTCTGTTTCAATAGTTGTATGCTCTTTAGTAATGTATCCCGAAGGAAACGGCGGAGGGGTAACGGTTTCAAAATCACACTTACTGCACTTTTTTGTTTCCGGGTCCATATCGTGTTTTTCAGTGAATCTGTTACCGCATTTCAGACAATATCCGTAATGGTTTTCAATATCAAAATCATATTCTTCACTGCTGTGTCCTTCCGCAGGTATCACTTGCTGTTTCACCAAAACGGTATTACACAAAGAGCAATGACTTCCTTCGGTCAGACCGGTTTCGGTACAGGTTGCGGGCACCGCTTTATCTATAACAACTTCATGGGAACAATATTCGGTCACTTGCGGTACTTTATCGCAGGAAGACAAGCAGATAACCATGAAGAAAAGTAATATTATTGATATGATTTTAGTGGATTTCGGTTGCACCTCTTGCTCTCCTCTTCTAAAAATCCGTTTCAAACAATATAGTATCATATTTATATCAGTATTCCGATAAAAATAGTCAACAGAAAACCGCCTTCACTATGGGAGGCGGCTTTAAGTATTACTTTATTCTTAATTCATTTTATCCAGCATACGCATTAATACCGTTGCCATTTCCGCTCTTGTCGTGTACTCCAGCGGATTAAAGGTTGTCTCGGTTCTTCCTATCATAATCTTTGTTCCCACAACATACTTGGCCGGTTCGATTGCATATTGAGAAATACTGTTGTAATCGTCATATGAGGCTATATTCGTCTCCTCAACAACCGAGGTATCCAGTCCTTTGTATTTTGCATAACGGTAAATCATGGTCGCCATCTGTTCACGGGTTATGTTGTTGTTGGGAGCAAAACTGTCTTCGGACACACCGTTTACAATGCCGTTTGCAGCTGCCCATGCAACCGCATTTTCGTAATAACTGCCCTTGGGCACATCGGTAAACGGGCAAGGTTGCGATTCAGGTTCACTTTCCATACGGTGTATAACCGTTACAAACATTGCTCTTGTGGCAAGAAGCTCGGGAGCGAATTCTTTATCGGAAATACCTCTCATCAAACCTGTTTCGTATACGAACTTAACAGCTTCATAGAACCAGTCATTCTCGTCAACATCCGTAAACTGATCATACCATTGTGTCTCTTCATTCTTAGTCCACTTTGCATAAAGTGTAAAGGCACTTGTAACCTCCTTGGCAAAGTTATAACGTGTCTTCAAGGTTGTATCTGTATACCAGCCTTCAAATGTATATCCGGCTTTTACGGGATTTGTCGGTTCGGCAACTGTTTTTCCGTAATCTATTCGTTGGCTTCTGACATTGCTTCCGCCGTTGGGATTAAAGGAAATGTAGTAATAAGGCGTACTGTTGGCTGAAATCTCCGCTTTGACCTTTGCAAGAGCATTGGAAAGAGCTGTGGAGGCGTTGTCTATATCACTCTGATGTATGCCTTCCGTCACAATAATCTGTTCTGCGCTGTTTATAGCATTCTCAAGTTCATTCCGGGTGTTATCCGTTAAGCCGTCTTTCTTAATCTGTTTTGCTTCCGCAAGGAGTTCCTGTAAGCCTGTGAAAACCAATGCTTCATCCGACACTTCCACAACAATACCGTCATAAAGAGCATCGTTTCCGCCCAATGCGAACTTGGCATATATGAGCGATTGCCCTACAATACCCGCAGTGACGGTTGCTCTGTCCATTGATACCGCCGTTCCGCTCATTACTTTCAACGTAATTCCCGGAAGATTGGTAATATCAATCTTCTCATTGTCCGTCTTTCCGTACACTTTGAGTTGCGCAGTTTCACCCTCTGCAAGCGTAAGCTTACCTTTTATTACCGGTTTGTCAGGACATTCAATACTGATTGACTTTATTTCCGAAAGTTTTCTGTTCAACAGAGTCAGAGTCTTAAACACTTCATTTCCGGCGGCATCTCTTCCGGTAATATCCAGTTGAATTCTGGAAAGATTCTTAGCTTCACCGAGAGGTAACGTACATTTCATCAGTCTGTCGGTAAAAATCTTATCCTCCTCCGGTGCAACAACCTTACCGTTTATCTTGAAGGTATATGTCGCATCCTCGTCCGCTGTCGCTACTACCGTTACACTGTCACCGTCAAAGAAACTGCCGTTTTGAGGTAAGGCAAGTAAGATAACGGGAGGTGTGGTATCAATGTTTATTATTTCCGTGGTAATGGACTTGTCGCCGTCTGCATCGGTTGCGTGGAATTCTATTGTATGCTCTCCGTCGGGAAGATTTACGCTTTGCGAAATTTCCGTAGACATTTCTTTATACTCATACCATTCTCCGTTTTGTGTAGCAGCGTTAATGTACATTTCGCCTACTACCGGTACATCGGATGTTACCTTAATCTCTCCTGTCGCCTTGTCGTATCCGATAGTAATAACGGGCGGTGTTTCTCCTTTTAACACCACTGAACCGGTTGTTGCATATGCACTGCAGTGATATAAGTCGTTGCCGTCCGCATCCTTCTCAATATTGCACAATCGGACTTTAGCCACATAGGATTTGCCCGGAGTATAACCTACCGGAACGGTTTGTATTAAAGGATTTCCGTATTTATCATTACCGCCTATCGGAATCGGGTTGCCGTTTTCATCCAGAACAGGCATCATATAGCATCCTCCGACAATTATTTCCTCGCCTTTGGCAAAATACAGTCCCGTGTCGGCAAGCAGTCCGTCTTCGTAAACTTCGACAAGATATCCGTCAAAGTTATCCTGTGCGGTTGCAACATTTATTCTTAACTTATCGTTACCTCAGTTTTCCATTGTTGCACTGTCAGGGGCACCGGGTGCCTTGCTGTTTGTTATTGTAACTTTTCCGACATCATATGTATCATATGAAACATTTTCTTCGCTCAATGCAATAACAATGTTGTACTCCCCGCTGGACATTTTTTCCGGTATCGTGATTGCGGCACTGTACTCGTTAGCTTTTATTACTCTCGGGTTGAGTATAATGCTGTTATCTTTATTACCGTCATGAGCGGATATAACAACGGTTGCAGTATCGCTTATACCTTCTCCGTTCCATGTAACATTCAAAACATTCCCGTTAACCGTAGCGTTATAAGTTGTAAGCTTTGCTATCGGGTTTACTTTCAGAGCGCTGACATCGTAAGGGTTGTTGTCGGAAAATTCTATCAGGAAGTTTTCCGTAGCATCTGCCTTAGGTATAACGATATTTGCCGCTTTTCCGGAAACATTGACATTGGCATTTTTGAGAGCTGCCGCTTTTACATCATCCGAAGCATTGTGAGGAGGAGCGATATAGTAACTTAAAGGATATACGGCATTGCCCTTTTTAACTGTCATACACGCCTGTAGATCCTGTACCGTTAAATCCGAACCGTCTACGCGGCTGACAGTGAGGATATAGTCGCAGGCTTCACCGAATTTGATAAGGTGACTGGTTCTTTCGGTGTTAGTGTATATTTCGGTATTTAATGCTTGCGGACCTCTTAAGTTTCTACGCATACCTGTGTTTCTCAAATTGTTTATATTATTGAAAGCGGCTAATCTTTGTTCAAAATCGTCCACAGCCGTGCTTCCGGCCGCATATGAAAGGTTGGTTCCTACAGCTGCATATTGTACTTCACCGGTCTTCGGATCCTTTCCGACTTCATTGGGTGAAATCATACGGTTAAACATCATCTTGGTTCTTCTTACACCGGGATCATCGGTTGAAGACATTGCTGCGAAGTTCTCACCTCCGTCTATATCACCGGCTGTAAATTCCACCTTTCCTCCCCAATAATATATGAATCCTACTTTTATAAGCTGCAACAGCTCAATTGAGCCCCATACCTTCTCGCTGCCGCCTCCGAGTTCCGCCGATGCCAGTTCCATACCGCCTACAATGGGAATCCATTTGGGCAGTCCTATGGAAACCCTTAAGACAAATTCCACAAAATCGTCAATATTCTTACCTGCCGCAGCGGATATTGTTAATCTTCCGGTCATTATCTGTTGGAAAGTTACCGCACCGGTAAAGTTAAAGAAGAAGTTGGGGTACCAGCCTATGGCAATGGATCCGCCGTCAATAAACTTGGCATCCTTAATCTTCTTGATACTCAAGTCGTCAAAGGTTATTTTGATATAGCGCAGGGAAAGCTCCAAATCCGCACTACCCGTTAATATCTTGGATATATCAAACTGAATGTTGAGTAAAATTGTAAGAGGCGGTATACCGTCTTTACCGTAAATGGTATCATACAGATTGTCTATTCCGCCTCCGGCTCCCGTCAGCCAGAAAACAGTCAATCCGTCTATATTATAGCCCGGCTCAAATCCTCCGACCGAAAGGAACAGCTTGTCGGGGATAGGTGCTCCGTTAGGTGCCGATATAATAACAAGTGCGAACTCTATCTCAACATTAAATGCTTTAACCTCCGCATCAATACCTACTTTATAACCGTTTACGGTATTAATAGCTAAGTTTGCACCTATTTTTTTGGGTAAGAAAGCCACAATCTGCGGCAATGAAAAGTATGCCTCCATGTTAATACCGAGATATCCCGGCTTTTTGCCTCCGAAGAGTACATCATACACATGTACACCTGCGGAAATACGTTTTGCTTCCTTTGTTTCAGGCTCAATATCTTCTTCATAAGTCTGGGTCTTTATCTCACCGGTTGCATCATCGAAGTCCAGTCCGAATGAATACATATCGTCATCATCTTTATATTCCACTTCCGAACCCTTTGTTTTCCAGTTTTTAGCGGCATTTCTGTTCTCTCTTGCAACCTTGGCACCGCCCGGTGTAATAAATCCGAGATCAAGGCCTCCGCCGAAAGATATAACATTGGTTATTGTCCCGTCCTCATATTGCATTCTTCCTAAAACACCGTATTTCAGATCGATAAGGAATCCGCCGATTGTGGTTAAAACATCCATGGCATTATCCCATTTCAGCTCAATAAAGTCCTGCCCGACTGCAAGTGATCCGTCCTCCTGCACTATACCTCGTTCGTCATACAGAGGAACAAGGTACTCGACACCGGCCTTAAGCCGAAATACCGCTGTACCGTCCCGCACCATAGTGTTTGCACCCATGGTTCTTATTTTTCCGTCCATCAGCACTTCAACGGTTCCGTTATCTTTCTGTTCAATAGTCAAATCGCTTCCATGGTACCAAAGTGCATAGTTTATGGTTATATTCTGCCCCTGACCGGATAAACGATAAAGATTTTTATTGGACTGTTCCTGCAGTAGGGGGCCCTTGAATGTAAGCAACAAATCATTAAACGGAATCTGAGCATCTCTTAATGCATCTTCGTCTTTATACGGTACAACTTTATACTTATTATTTCCCGCTCGCTGTACGGTAACAATACCGTAGAAATCATTCTTATACTTGAGATCACCCGACATCTGAACATACATTGCATCCGATGTAAAGTCGGAAGGTACACCTTGCAGCACGCCTTGGCCTGTTTTATCGTCTTTCCACTTAAAATGCAACTGATATCTTCCCATGTACATATGTCCGGTAAGCATTATACTTATTTTCTCTGGATCGGCTTGGTCAAAAATGATATTTTGGGGCGAGACTTCATAGTTTCTGCCGTTGTCGCCTACAAAAACAATTTTTTCCAACAAATCACTTCTGAAGAAGGACATACCTTGTCCAGTAACAGTAATATACCTTGTCTCCTGATTGTAAACGATATCGGGAGCCAGTCCGGCCAGTGTAATGGTGGGAAGGGTGGAATCCCTGCCCGGTATTATGATATGGTTCTCGGTTGTGCCGAGACAATAATCCTCAGCATAGGAGCCCAGCTCGTTGACATCCTCGTCAATGTCGAAGACCTTGATAATGAAGGTACCTAACTGTGCCCGCTCTTGCGGTGTAAACTTAAAATCAAAATATGTTACGGTATTATCGCCGCTTTTGAAGTCGGTGATATATGAATACATCGGACTGATATTGCTATATTCAATCCAGGAGCCGCCGGTGGTTATACGCAGCGGGGTAAAACCTATCGCATATACAACAACCGCAAGTTCTTTATAGTCTTTTTCCGCATACAGAGGATTGGTTACATTTACATTTACGCGGACAATATCATCCACATTTCCCGTACCGACATAAGCTGTACGTGTTTCATCCGTAAACTCCAACTTTGACGGGGCCGTTGTATTGATAATAATCTTGTTATCCTTATTCTTCAGGTTAGCGGTAACACCGTAGTAGGTGGAGAATGTTTTGGATTTACCCGGTTCAATAACACCCAGGTCATAGTACAATGCGGCGGCACTGTCCGCAGTCTTTTTCTTATTGGCATCATTGGTAAAGTTCAGTGTTGTAACAGGCTCATAGTCAAATACCGTTTGTGCAATATTTGCCCAGTGTGCAAAGGTCATTTTATACGGTTTTTGCTCCGTGAAAACACTGTTTACACCATATGCTACGATAGTCGAGGAATAGGGATTATCTCTTACAAAATAGTCGGCCGGCATTTTGATTGTCGGGTCCGCCTTGGAGTCCCAGGTTCTTTCAAACTCGAAATACTCATAGCCCTGACCGAGATGCTGATTGGGTATTTCATAGTAGCCGTAATCGTTTGAGCCCAATTGTGTGTCTATAAGAACACGGCTCTGTACGCTCTTGGCAGCGGCTGATTCGTTTTTAACATTATAGCTAATCATTGCAGTTCCGAGCTGCTCCGATGCCTCACTGTTAATAAGTGTAATAACCTGCTCGAATACAAAGTCCCCGATGCTCCAGGTGCTTTTTATAAAAGCACCGTTTACATCTTTTTCGGTAACGGCATAGTTACTTTGCAAGCCTAAAAAACCGTACTTTTCTCCGAACACATATTCATCGTTATCTACTTTAAACGAAGTGAATGAAGTATCATAATATTCGCCTCTGTGAGTAAGAAAAGCATTGTTATCGCTTTTTTTCAGGATATCCCCCTCCAGCGTGGAAATTACATATCCTCCGTTTTTATTGTTCACAATAACCTTAATATACTGGTTGGATATTTCCGTTAAGTCATCATCCGCGGCGGAAACAATTCCGGCAGGAATTAGAGCAAGTATAACGGAAAGGACCAAAATTATGGATATAAAACGTTTAAACATGTTACTTTATACCTCCGTTTCTAATATATAAATAAATAAATCAGATACATATTTCTATTAACATCTTTAGCCATAATAGTGTAGTATCCGTCTTGCGTTGCGTAGAAGCCAATTTCCGGCTTAAATGCTTTTGCGTATTTCATCTCCGCCAAGGTCTTATACCCGGCAGAATAATAGTACTTTGTTGTTTCATCCGTATCGTCTACGGTATGTTTACCTTTTGCTCCGGTGACCGTGTCAAATGCATAGATTTTCATGCCGTCCAAGTTAATGGTAAACAGGTTTTCCACAACACTGACCGTGCAATTCTTATTGGTAACATTGCCCAGTCTGTCGGTAGCTGTAATGGTTGCGATATATTTATTTGCAACATTGAAATTCACATTACTAAAATCAACTGCCAGCGTTACACCGTCATTTACATTTTGCATCTTATCACTTAAAGGAGCATTGGCTCCCGACTGTGTATCAAAAGCGGTTGTCAGTTCCAAAAGGCTTTCTTTAGCATCTTCCGCGGAGGTTCCCGCTAAGACAATTACATTATTACCTACTACCCGCACGGTAGGACCTTCTCTGTCTATAACCGAAACATTTGTCCAGAAGACGTTTTTATTGCCCCATTTGTCGGTTGCGGTAACTTCATAGGAGCCGTTCTCGGTAACAACAAAGTTGTAGTTATAGTCTTTTTCGTTTGCCGTAACAGCTTCTTTATTAACAGCAAGTGAAGCGCCTAATCTTGTTTTTGCCGTTACAACAAGTCCTTCGTTATTAGTTCCCTCATCGGTAACATTAAGCAAAATACGTACATCCTTAGATGTATACACATTTCCGGCCTTGTAACTGTCTTTAGGTGAAAGCACAGCTCCCTCGCCGACAAAATCCAGACTTACCTTAACATTGGGAGCGAGATCGTCAATTTGCGATATTACCAGATGGTCGGTATATACGTTACCCGCTCTGTCGGCAAAGTTCAGTGTCTGCGGACCGTTTTCCTCGAATGTAATAGTGTGTTGGTTTTTGTATCCGTTCTCATGGTTCTGCAACAACATTACCGGCTCGCCGTTTGCAAAAACGTACTTAATCTCTTCTTTATTATCAATTATATTACGTTCAGGATAACCGGCTGCAGGTTTGGGAGTTTCTTTGTCAATTGAGGCAATAGGTCCGTCATCCGGACGCCACAGTGTCAGCCCGTTACCTCTTAAGTCATAGATTACCAGTTTAGCACGGCAATTCTGCTTGAATTCCACAACCACCGTAGGTCCGCTTGTAACAGCTGTAACATAATCATCTGTAGGTTGAAGCTCATTGGTAGTTTCATCATTTTCGTAAGCCGTTACTTCTGTATTCTTCAGCATTTCATTACATGTAATGAACACTTTTATGGAACTGTTTGTGGGTGTTTCAAGAAGTTGTCTCAGAAGTTCTTTATCGCTTGCATTTGCATCAAAGATGCTCTGCCAACCCTCCAGTACAACTTTCGGCGCTTCGGTATCAATGGTCAAAACGGCAATAAGAACATTTCCTACATTTCCGGCTTTGTCCATGAGAACAAACTTACCTGTACCGTTCATATCCAGTTCGACATAGTATCCGTCGACATCCTGCTTCAGTTCAAACGGTGTTCCGTCGGTCTTTGCGCCCGTTACACTTATACCGTCGTCTCTAATATCGGTATCCTGTGTGACAAGATATGCCTTAACATTGAGACCGTCCGCTTTGTAATAAACGGTGCCGGAAGGAGCGGTTAAGTCCATTGTATTTGCACAAAGCTTAACCGGAACGGTAAAATCATTATCCGTGCCCGTACCCGTAAGGGTTAAGTTAACAACTCTGTCCTCATCACTTTCCGTAGTGAACATGACAAGTTTTTGCTTGTTATATACCGATACACCTTGCGGTAAGCCGTCATTTGCGGTAATGATAGATGAAACAACATCACCGGCTGCGTTAAGTGTCTCTATTCTTACCGATACTGCCATGTTAACCAAACCGAGGCCGGTTATTTCTTCACCTTTTTTGAACTGTCCCAAGGTACTGAAACCGTTATCGGAAGGTACGGTATATGTCAGACGGTAACCTGCTATTTTCTTATCGGTCCTTTCTGTAAATACTATATTTGAAGCATCCACCGTATATGAACCTTCGTTTCCCGCTGCATCACGGAAACGGAATGTGTATGTTCTGTTCACCGAATTTGCATCAAAAGTGACATATGAAGGTGCCGATCCGTCCGCATTGGCTATCAAGGTTACATCATCTTCCGAGTAGCCTAAAATCACATATGTCGCGGAATAAACAAGTGAAGCACCGGTTTGAATATCCGTTTCTGTTTCCAATTCCAGTGATACGCTTGCATCGGGAGCCGTTCTGTCAATATTCACTATCGGAATACTGAATGTTTCAGTCTGCCCTAATTCCGTATTGGTAAGAGAATAGGTCAATAAACCGTTCGTAACAGCTTTAATTTCGCTGATTCCGCCTTCGACTGTCAGATTGGAAGTTTTGCTTGTGTCAATCTTCACGGTAACATCGGTATTTACAGGTGTGTCAGGTGATATTTCCACGTTATTTGAATAGAACTTCAAAGTGTGTGCAAATGCCGATTCGAAAATATTGGCATAGATATCTTTTGTTTCGGTATCACCGAACAGGTTGATATAACTGATACTTGTTTTTCCGTTTGTATATATTGCAAGATTGTTGTGTGATGTTGCATAATTGCCGCTCAAACCTACAATCTTAACCGGTACATTAAAGGTAAGTGTCTCGCCGTAGTTATATACAGGTAATCCGTCGGCATTCTGCGGGTTTGTTATTTCCGCTTTTTTGCCCGCTATCGGTTCACCGAAAACATACGGAGACTCGGTCCGGTTACCGGCGGCATCTTCGATTATAACGGTAACGGAAGTGAGTTTAACGGTATCGGAGTACTTAACATATATTTCAGCGTTAATATCTCCGGTCGTCGCATTAAATGCTCCGCTTAACAGACCGGGCACCCTCTTTATATCATACAGAGCAATACCTGCAGGTGCATCGGAACCGGTAATATATTCCGAGTATGTGTCGTCAAACTTCAGATACACCCTGTTAACCGATTGATCCGCTTTTGCCGTAAGAGTAAACTTCCCGTCACCCGCAGCAAATACGGGATCGGTAACAAAAGCGGGCGGTTCACAATCGACATTGGTAATGTGGTAGCAGTTCATGTCTGTTTCACCGCCTTCTGTAGGCAGAACGACCTCCTTGCCGTTAACCAGAACCTTAAAATAGTTGCCCGCATAGTCTTCGAGGCTGAAATAAATATATCCGTTGGTTATGAAATGATAGAATCCGTTTTGGTCAGGTCTCACTCTTGCATAATACCTGCCGCCCGGCTCTCTTTTCTTGTTGCCATCTCTATTGTTGAACCGGTCATATTCCTCCCCCTGTATACTGTCAAATTCTTCTTCGGTTATGTCTCGCCATGCTTCAAACCACATTTCCGAGCGCAATACATGCTCGGGTGTATCTTCATAAACCGTACCGTCTGCTCCTGTCTGTACATCATAAACCGAGTTAAGTTTAACAAGTACCTCTTTTACCATTTGATTGGTTTCGGATACAAATACATCAAATACCGGCGCAACATTGTCGCGACGAAGTTTAAGTACATAAACAGGTGATTCGGAGCCCCTTTCCGGGTTCACAAATTTGTAGTATAAAGTTACCTCACGAACTTCATCATCATTACCGAAAAGCTCCAAAGGTATCGCATAGTTGTCCGATCTGACCGCAGCATAAAAGTCATATTCCCAATTGGTCTTAATAGGAACAATATCGGAAAGATTGTTCGCATCGGTTCCTATATGAACGGCTAATTTATATGTGTTAGCAGGATCAACCATGTTTAACATGGGCGATCTGTAATATGCACTTCCCTGGTAGCCGTAATCTCCTCCGGGAACACTGAAACGGATATACATATTGTTTCCGTCCTCTTCATGAGGCAGTGTATTGATAGGGTAAACGGGAATATTATCGGTTATGTCATTTCCATCATTATCAAAAACCGCCTCGACATTATCAGTCGGGTATTTTCCGTATATGTTATAAGGGTAGCCGATATCGTAATTTATATCAAAAAGAATACCGGTAGGCATATCGCAGAATAAATAGTGTGCTATCGGCGTTTTTGTCGATTCTAAATTGTTTGTATAACTTAAATTACATACAAATTCATAATATGCCGTATAGCATTCTCCGTCTTTATACTCATAATATTGGTGTGAAATATATTCGCTGTTCGGGTCAAAATCCACAATAGCGAGTTTATTGCCTTCAGACGTATTTATCAACGTCAATTCGTTTAACTTCCATGTCTCTAAAACAGTGCGTTCTACTTCATGACCGCTTGTAATACGAGATTCGCTCCTAAGAACCTTCTCCAAAGTTATAGAGCTGTTTGCAAAATCAATGCGGTCAAATCCTGTTCCGGGATCTTTACTGATAACAAATTCAGCCTGAGCAATACCGAAAAGATTAGGGGTATTAACCGGCTGTCCTTTTGAATACTCCGGCCATTGACTGTCATCATCGGTCGGCCATATCAGTTTACCGTCCGCTCTTAAGTAGTCAACACGCTTTCCTGAATTGTCATTGGTGGAAAAACGGGTTTGAACTGCGGAAACCATAGGAGGAGCATATACAGTATTAAACTCCACCGTTTTTACGACCCGCTTGCCGTCATCGTCTTCCGCAATAATTACCAACATGATGGGACGTGTGGTGTTACCCGGCGTAGTGCTGTCATACTTAAGCTTTTCAGTATCGGGATCCACTTTTTGCACTATTGCATTATCCGTTAATGTGAGTGTCCTCTGTACCGACTCATTACCATAAGTCAGATTTGCCCCCTGACTTTTTACAATCGCAATTTGACCGGCATCGTTTGCTATTAAACTTTCGGTATTCTCTACACTGCGGGCAGGTCTTTCAGCCCACCTGTACCAATAAAACTTTGCATGCTTTACAGTGAAATCCACAGTGGGATAATGCCCCGCTTCATAAGTTGTCTGGGTATCGGCACTATTAATTTCAATATCAACATATGTTCTGTCGTATTGAGCGGTAGCCTTCTTAATAGCCGTATTACCATTTGAGTCTTTTATCTCTATCCATACTACTCTTTCATTTATCTCTTGAGGTGTCAGGCTTTCATTCGGAGGTGGAGGAATTAAAGCTTCCTCTCCGACCGTAAGCGGTATCCAGTCGGAATACGATTCGGGTGCATCCTGATCATTCAGGGAATAACCGTACCGGTACTCTGTGGCGGTATCCATATCTTCAGTTTTGAGTATAACCTGTTCTGTCATCGACCAAAAGTAAGCGAAAGACCTGGGAGCCAACCTGTCAAAACCGTCCCAGCCGGGGGAGCACAAGGTATATTTGTTTGTGCCTCTGTTACCCGCATTGTCCGTTACGGCAACGGTTATATCCACCTTATTCGTTTCCAAGTCATTAGGTAACTTGAAATATGCATATGCCGCAGTCACACCGCCTTCTTTACTGACCGGAGCTACAAAAGATGCGCTCATTGTACCTGCATCACCTTTTCTCCAGGCTCCGGGAATATCCTGATAACTCTCGGAAGTAGTACTCTGGTATTGCAATAATGCAGTCGGTGCCGATTTTCCTGCGACTTTGATTGTAATTGTCGCTTTTGCTCCATCTAACGACATATCGTCAACTAAAGCTTTTATTCCGTAAATACCGCTGCCCTCATCGGTTACAGTTGTATTTATAACAGGGGCAATAAAGTCCACTTTAAACTCGCCGTTAGGAGAAGGTGTTAATTTCAGTTTATCCTTTGCAGGTAAAGGAGGAATATTCGTAGGCTGAAGAACACCGTTGTCTTGCGGTATATAAGTCATAAAGGTGCCGCCGCCTCTGTCCTTAAACCTTGATATATTATTGAAATTAATAGAAGTAATCTTAAGAAAATCTCCGTCCAGTATATTATAATCGTCATCGTAAGAAGTAAGCCTGAAACCGTATTTTACAATGTGCGACTTTTGTTTGCCGGTTTCAACTCCTTTAGGTGATAATGTAAGGTATTGATTGTTTTTATTTTTAAGATTAAGGGTTATCGTCGGATAATCCGTAAGAGGAACATCCTCGGTGAATGACTTAAAGGGTGCTTTATTTAATGTGAGGTTTATTTCAATATTTTGGAATGCTTTCAAAAACGCCTTGTTTCGTTCACCTATAATTTCAAATGCGGTTATTCCGAAAGGTCTTAAATCCACACAGGCATAGTTTGAAAAAGTAGCTGAAACCGGTTTGTTCTTCGTAGCATCGGGCTGTATTCCATTGACTGATGCGAATTTATTACCCGAAAGGTCGAATATGCACTCCCACAAATCTTTATTCTCATCAATAGATACATTAACGCATTTGAAGTCATAATAGCATCCGTTCTCATCGGTAGGAACTTTGGGATCATAACTGTACGGGTCGGGAAGTTGATATTCAAATGTCATAACCGGTCTCGGAGTTTTATCCGTTGATGTATAACTCAGGAAATTGGCTTCCACTATCTGACCGGAACCGGCAATACCCATTACCTGAACAAACAATTTCAGATTTTCAATATTTGCATTCTCCTCTTTCTGTTTTTTGTATAAAACAGGCTCGTCCCACTCTACCTGAAAATAGATGGTACGTTTGGCATCCAGTTCTGCAATGGTTTCCAAGGATACTACACCGTTGGTTACTTCTCTTGTTCCTGCCGCATCGGCAGTTACTCTTATGGTATTAATCTTGGGTCCTTTTATATCTCTGCCTACAAGCATAGCGGCATACAAACCGGAATCCACATTGTCATCCACATTACTGGTTGCTTTGAACCAGAGAGTGTCCAGCTTGTCCGCACTCTTCCAACCGGCAGTATCGCCGAATCGGGGACCGCTGTTATCTTCCTTGAAATAACCGGTCGTGTGGTTTCCCCAGGAGTGTATCTCTTCACCGAAAATCTGTGTATAACCGTCATCACGACTCTTACCGTCCTGACCCCACCATTTTGTCTGAACGGTTTTTACATCCCAGGCAAAAAAGTACTCAATATCTCCTTTGTCATACATTCCGGAAATATTTCCTTTATCTCTTTCTTCCTGTTTGGTAAGTCCGTCAAACCAAACCCGAACTTTCCATTCTTTAACATTGCTCGGACCTTTCAGTTTTGTCTGCCATTCTCCGTTGCTGTTAAAACTGCTGCCGAATTTACTGTTATCCGCTGAGCCGCGATTACCGAAATGGTTGAGAAGGTAACCGTTGCTGCTAAGCCATTCCATGGATTTTGCTTCGTCGTTCGCTGTACCTTCCGGCGCTGTCCCCCAAGCGGTATATCCGGCATCAAAAAACTTAACCTGTTTACCGCCGGTATGCAGTGTTTCATGGGCGGAATAAGTTATTGCGTGTCCGTATTTATTATATTTTGTTGTATCTTCTTCTTCTGCCGACACAATTATGCCGGGATAAAAACCTGCCATACCGGCAATCATCGCCAATGTTAGAATAAATGCAATAAACCTTTTTCTCATATGCTTATAAACCTCCTCAAGATTCCGTTCTTATATCTTCTCCGTTCTGACGCATCAGTGCGGCTATACGCGCAAGAAAAACCGGTGTTCTGTATGGCTTTTTTATCCAATCATCGGCACCGGCATTCAAAATTGCGCTTTCTTCCTCATCGCTTCTGCCTATAAAAAGCAGTTTAGGCGCATTACTTATTTTTTTAACCGTCTCGCAGAATTTCAGACATTCCTTCTCGTCCGTTTCAATGTCCGCAACAACAAGCTGAATGTTTTTCTGTTTAATCAGTGATTCAGTCGCCGATATATCCGACAAACAGGTTACATCGTATCCGTTTCGTTTGAGACTCTTTCCGCTCAGAGCTGCAAGCTCCGCATCGCGACATACAATAAGTATTTTCAAACAAATATCTCCTAAAAAAACAGTTACTCTGAAGGAATAATAATCAGAGCAAAAAATCATTCCTCTATGCTAAGTATAATAGGAATAAGTATGTTTTTTGAATTAATAGGAAAAACTCACAATTTATTTTGTGGTGAAAGTATATCCTTTTCCGTAAACCGAAATAATGTCAAAGTCGTCCGCATTTTCAGTGTCTATTTTCTTTTTCAGATTGCCTATGTGAAAGCGAATTGTGCGTGTATCTGCTGTTGACGGCATACCCCAGACAGCCTCATATAATTGGTCGGGTGAAAGGATTTTATCTTCATTTTCCATTAAATAGAGAAGCAAAGAAAACTCTTTTGCCGTTAAGCTTACGTCTTTGCCGTTCACAAATGCTTTTCTTTTTGGGAAATCCAATGTGATGGAGCATTTTGTAACAGATTCCGGTTGCCCCTGTCTGGCTTTTACTTCGAAATGACGTGTTAAGAGCCTGTCCGCAACTGCAAGGAGTTCATCAAAGCTGTACGGTTTCGTAAGATAGTAGTCACCGCCGCACCTCAATCCCTCCACCTTATCGGAAATACGGGTTTTACCGGTTAAAAATATGACGGGATTATCGCATTTTGAGCGAAACCTTTCACATATATCATAACCGCTGCCGTCGGGAAGCATTATATCCAGAATGAGCAAATCGGGGGTTACGGATGACAGACAACGATAACTTTCTTCAGCTGAACTTGCCGTAATGACATTATATCCGCGACGTTTCAGCAATCGTGCATTGATATTCAGAATATCCGGTTCGTCTTCCACGATAAGTATGGTAATCTCTGTATTACTCATCTGTTTTTTCTCCATAAGGTAAAGAAAAAGATACCGTTGTCCCTTTGCCCAACTCGCTCTCAATCCATACCTTCCCTTCATGCGCTTCTATTATCTGACGGGATACAAAGAGTCCTATTCCGTGTCTCCATTTTTCTTTATTCACCGAAATATATCCGCCAAATACTTTGCTTTTTATTTCTTCACTCATTCCTTCGCCGTTATCGGTAACCGAAACAATCTGGCTTTTGCTATTCCCTTTGAGCGTAATCATAATAAATCCGTTTTTTGTATGCTGCATGCTGTTGGAAAGCAAATTTGTAACCACCTGTATTATTCTTGCACTGTCCGCTACAATCGGAGGCAGTTTTTCATCAAGTTTCAGAATAAGCCGGTTTTCACCGGTATTATTCTTGTTAAAATAGATTTCTGTCGTTTCACGCAACAGATGAGATAAACGCACAGGTGCAAGATCAAGAGAGAGCCGCCCCTGTTCAATGGCAACCGTATCCATAAGTTCAACAACAATCCTGTCAATACGCAAGACCATTTTTTCAATAGTATTTTGATTTGCTCTCATCGTATTAATATCGGGATCCTTTTCATCAAGCAACTCAACGGTATCATGTGCATATAAATTGATTGCATTCAAGGGGTTTTTTATTTCATGTGCCACGGTTGTCAAGAATACCGATTTTGCCTCACTGTAGTGTTTTAACTGCTCGTTCTGTTCCGAAAGCTTAATTCTTTGCGCTTCGTATTCTCGAAGATGAAAGAATATAACAGTTCCGCAGGCAATACATACCGCAATAGTAGTAAAAATAATGTCCGCAAGCATTTCCCACTCAGTGGCAAACCATGTAACAAGTGTAGGATTTTTGTATGCAATAACGGCAATAATAACATATTCCGCAATTTCGGCGAACGACACAAGAATAGCCCATTTGCCCTCCAGCATCAGTGTGGTAAAAAGCACTGCGAATATGAACAGTGCAGGTGTACCTCCTTTGTAACCGCCGGATGTAAAGAACAGCATGGGAAAGAAAACCATGAAAATAGCAATGATTGTAATGATATATCCGGTTTGATATTTTCCCGTTTTATATGTGAAATATGTAAGTGCGAAGGACAGTACGGCTAACAGTCCGCTCACTGCGGCACTTACCCACATCGAGGTAATCAGATTTACTACGGTAGCGGCAAGACTGATTGCGGTACCGGCAATAGCAAGCACATTAAACAGTCTGACGCGAAAATCCAGTTCCCTGTCAAAAAAACGCATCCTCATTTCTTTAATTTTTTTACGTGGGTTAACAGTCACCAGCTTTTTCATTGATAATGCCTCACCTTGCCCTAATTATATTATAAAGTGACAGAAGATTGAATAGTTTATATTGTACGTATTTCCGGACCCCGTAACAACACACCATCAACGAAAAAGGCTGTATATGCCCCTATCATATTTCCCGCTTCTATTGACATACCAAAATACACCTAATGCCAAACCTATAGGTCTAAAGATAGTTACTATAAGATATAACAACTCTGAAATAATGGACATCAAAGGAACAGTGTGTCTGCGCAAGAGTCTACTGATAAAGCCGTAAAAAGCGTTAAAAAAGAAAATAACAATAATGACGAATAGAATAACGGATAATATAATCACAAACTTATTATTCTTTTTTTTGGAAATTTCACTTACGACCAATAAAAGCGGGATAACAAAACTAATCAGACTGAATATTGCAGGCCCGACTACATAATGAAAATAGGAAGAGAATCTACTGTAGTCTTCAAGTATACTTGTAAGTTCTCTCATTCCGTCCAACTTAAAAACCCTTATACCCTCGCATGTATCATAAGCACATATAAGTAGAACAAGTATAACAAAAACCCAACCGCTTTTTTTTGCGAACAGCAATACGGCAAGTATCATACACAAAACCGATAATATAACAAACCAAGTGCTTCCGCTGAAATATCTTTCATGCAAATATAGCCTGAAGAATTGAATAAGAGGTACCATCACCGACAACAAAATCATACACCCTGCTAAAATATTGATTGTCGATTTTCTTGACATTTTCCTTATCTTCCTCCGCTCGTGTAATAAAGAAGTAATTTACTTATCCGCTCCGAAATAAATACCGCCTATATTATACTTTACCATATACCGAATAGACAAGCAGCATAACCGGTTGACAAGTAAAACAAGCTGCTTCTAACCCAAAGGTTGGGCTTGTTGTGGACAACAATAAGCCATTATATTAAAATACGGTGGTGCCGAGGTGTAGCGCAGTTGGTAGCGCGCATGGTTTGGGACCATGATGCCGCAGGTTCAAGTCCTGTCACTCCGACCAACTAAAGAAAGCAAATGAAAGAGCGGTTCCTGAATTACCAGATAAAAAGCTGCGTTGCTCTTTAAGAACTTTTTTTACAACCTTAATCCATTTAGTAAGTGTACTTGCTTTCAAAACAAGTCTTGCGTTAATAAGTTCATTTTCAGGATTTCTACTTTCTAAAAAATAGTAGAACTCTTTATCAACACGGTGTTTACGAACTAAAAAACTACCATGTGCAAACGCATTACGAATGTTTTGAAAAAGATTGGGCATTGTTTGATTTGAATCGAGTATGTGCACTTCTCTCTACTTTGCAAGCGAAAATTTTGCAGATTAATCATAACTTAATAATCCATTGACCTAATTTTGTTGAACCTTCATATTGAATAAGTCCGGCTTTTTTCATTTTTCCTAAATGATAACGCACACCATCAACACTAAGGTTTAACTGTTCCGCCATTTCTCTTGCACTTATATGAGGGTTTTCAGATATTAGTTTCATAATATCATCTTGTTTCGTAGTAATTTTGGTGGTAGTTTTAGTAGTAGTTTCTTGGGTAGTACTACCACTAAAACCTCTCAAAAATTCCGCATTTATTCCCATAACCGCATTAGTATAGTTATTGTACTCATTATCTGGATAAAACTTAAGCTCGGGGGAACCGTTTTCTAACAAAGCATCTTTTGTCCGCCTTATGCCTGATCCGTAAGATTCAATTAAATTCAGCGAAAAGAACATGTCTTTGAGTTCTTTATTAAGATACTGTCTCCTGTCAAAACTCCTATCTCGGTTAAGAGCTTCAATTGTGACGGGAGGAAGCGGTCTATTGTGATTTACAAAGGAAATCCTGTCCTTATAAATATAAATTCCCACATACTCAGGTGTGTCACCTTCTTTTTATTCCTCATGTGTATATCATAGCATTTTCAAATCTCTTTTTATACTCCAGACTTTAGCTATTTAAAGAATATGCGGCTTATCTGATGCCTGTAAACATTGATTTTATCAGTTTTCTAAAAAAATCCCGTAAGAGCACTCATCTTTAGTTGCAGGCAAAGAATTTTTTTCTCGCCAAAACAAGAATTGATGCGCCAAAAACTAAATATTGACGAGAATAATCTCGCCAATATTGATTTATCTACGCCATATAAGGTATAATGGCTATGATAAACAGGAGGTGATGTTTTGAGAAAGTTCGATTATTTAAAATTGATGAACCTGTCGTTGCCGGTCAGCATTTATCATACGATAGCACAAATTCACGAGTATAAAGGCAAACAAGAACTTTATGTGGTAAATTATCCGGATGTCTTAGAGAAGATGATAAATATCGCAAAAGTACAGAGTACAAAGTATTCTAATGCTATCGAAGGCATTTATACCAACGATACAAGACTTGTAGAGTTAATGAATAAGAAATCCGAGCCCAGGAACAGAAATGAGGAAGAGATTGCCGGATACAGGCATGTGCTCGATATGGTGCACGAAAATTATCCTTATATCCAATTCAACAAAAGTGATATTTTAACCCTGCATAATCAATTATATTCTTTTTCCCATGTGAACCATAAGGGAAAGTTCAAGACGATGGATAATACCATTGTTGAAGTCGATAGCTTGGGGAACAGAAAAGTAAGATTTAGACCGGTAAGCAGTTTTGAAACGGAAAAGTATTTCGATGAAATGGTAGAAGCTTATAGAAAAGCCGTTGAAGCAAATATTCCACCGCTTATTTTGATACCTGTTCTTATCCACGATTTTTTGTGCATACATCCATTTGACGATGGAAACGGAAGAATGAGCAGAATATTAACACTTCTTCTCTTATATAAATTCAACTATTTTGTCGGAAGATATATAAGTATTGAGATGCTGATTGAAGATAGCAAAAATTCTTACTATGAAGAACTTCAAAATTCAAGTGAAAAATGGCATACAGGCGAGAATGACGAATTACCGTTTATTAAATACATGTTGGGGATTATTCTAAAAGCTTATGAAGAGTGTGACAATAGATTTAAGCTGATAGGAGATAAGACATTATCATCACCTGAAAGAGTATTGGCAGTTATTCAAAAATCGCTGGAACCTCTTTCTAAGGGAGATCTTGTAATGCTTTGTCCTGACATATCTCAAAGGACAATAGAAAGAGCCTTAAAAGAATTAAAGGAAAACGAAAAAATAAGACAAGTAGGTAGTGGACGCTCAACAAAATATATCAAGATTTAAACACCCTTTTCTTCTATCTTTATTATAAAGTCATTTTGTTTTGCTTGACAAACCGGGATTTGTCTGTCTTTTTTCTATCCCGATAAACTGAAATTTATCTTTTTTTGCCGCGAATAATCATTATAATTAAAACAGATGTGTCCCACTGTTTTATTCCCTCGCCGTACAAGCGAAGTCGCTCGTCAAACTTAGACTTTACTGCATCAATTGCTCTTTTATACTCTGTTGAATGTGCTGATGCAATTGCAATAGACTCCAAATTAGTCTGACGCATTGATTTGATTATTCTTTCCCCCATTGTAACCGAATATTCCGGTTTGTCGGGAGTCAGATTGATAATAGCATAATTTGTTGTAACATCTTTAAAACAATGCTGTTCCATAGAAGCAGGAAGCTCCGCTTCAGACATAGGATATTGGCATACTCCATATTCTTCCAGTATCTTTTCTGAGGTAACAGATTTCCAAAATTCTTCCTCTTCTTTTGTGATTTTCAGACACGGCGCAATACAAGACAATTCCTTTCTTGTAGAAAGGCAAAGGCATATACCGCCCGGTTTCAAAACACGGTACTGTTCACTCAAAAAAGCATTAGGCTCAATATGCTCTTGAACTGTATTGGATATCGTTACATCAAATGTGTTATCCGCAAACGGAAGATGTTCTGCATCTCCTTCAATGAATTCAACGCCTGCCACATTATGCCTACCGAAAGAAATAAAGTTACTATCTCGATCAATCGCTGTTATTTGAGCATTCGGATACCACCTATGCATCGCCTCAGCAAGCGCGCCGGGTCCACAGCCGATCTCTAATATCTTTAATTCTGCATCTTTGTCTATATTAAAAGAATCCCTGTATTGGCAAAAAAACACATCATCAAATCTCAATTTACGGCTGAGATAAAGAGTCTGAATCCCTTGAACATTATCTGACCATATAGTATTCATTAGCACCTCCACAAATTCTGATTTGTCTATATATTTTTATAGCCCATCTTTTCGGCCAGGTCTCCGAGACTCTTGTTGTACTGCGCCTGGCTGATTGCTTTCCGTTCGAGAAAGAGGTCCGGCGTTCTTTTCTGGTCGGAGTGACAGGACTTGAACCTGCGGCATCATGGTCCCAAACCATGCGCGCTACCAACTGCGCTACACCCCGGTGCTAACACATTTTACTACAAGGCCTGATTATTGTCCACTGTGACATGCAGGCGGTTTTTTGTGTTTTTCGGGAAAAAAAGAAGCCCGAAGGCTTCCTTTTATATATCCCTTTCTATAAGATCGGTTTCGGTAACCTGTTTGGTTTTTACATCAAATCTGAAGGATCTGACCTGATACTTGTCCAGTGTGAATTCTCTTTCCCATCTGAAAAGGGGTAATGACAGTTTTGTAGTCTTCTTTGTATCGGTCGGATTGAACAACCTTATTATATACCCCTTTCGGTCTTCGCTTCTTTTGAATACCGGCATGGTGATAACATCGTCACTCAGTATGGCAAACGGTCGCACCCTCTTTCCGGCACCTGTCGGGAAGAAAGATAATGCCATGGGTTTTTCATTACATACAGCCGCTTCTCTTTCCACTTTGTTGAATCTTTCGGTTGTTTCGGAAGCATCCAGCCAAAATTCGTATTGTCTTTCCCCCTGATCCATATACGGTGAAAATCTGTCCTGCGGCATAATGTATTTGTTCCTAACCGAAAAGTCGGATTTTCCTGCTGCATAGCCGGCCGATCTGAGAAGCGAAATCCTTATCTCTCCGTCCAACACATCGGAACCGTATGTGCAGTCATTTATGACACTGACCGCATAATCTTTGTTATACAGGATATTCCATTTATGACTGACATTTTCGTTACCGTCGGTAAGCAGTTGTTCCGAACCGTAAGCCTGCTGTCCCGTATAACAAGCATTTTCTATTGTTGTGGGAATTGACAGTTTAAGCATTTTCATCTTCTCGTTCCAGTATACTCTTACAGTCACTTTGACCTGTGTACCTCTCTTTGGCAGATGATATCTTATGCATATGAAGGAGTTGTCATACTTCATAACCGCTTCAATTATAGTTCTTACCGGACCGTCTTCAATTGCTCTGACGCTTTCAATCTTGTTCTCATCAATTATGCCGGAGAAATAATTACCTTCTTCTTTGTCCATGACTTTGAAGAATCCTTCGGTGTTTCTGAAACTCTTTTCCTTGTGCGCCCAGGAGTTTTCATCGTCTTTGACAACTACGGGAAGAAAAGCATTCTTCTTTAAGTAGTCTATGCCTTTTACTTCATACTTATCTATTGTTCCGGTAAGCTTGGAAATATGAACAAGCAATTCTTTTGTCTTGAATATGAACATATCCTTTGTCTGTCTTACCTTAGGCAACGGTTTTGCATCAATCATCTCTATTCTGACATCAAACCTGTTTATCTGACAGGGTTTCAGCATAGCGTAGAATACCGATTTCTTTCTCCAGTCAACATTGAAGTTGGAGTCTTCTTTCTCCACCTGACAGGGCAGTTTCTTACCGTTTCGGTAAACTACGGGATTGGCAAATATATTTCTGTTTTTATTCTGGTCCGCCAACTGATATTCACACTCGACAATATACGGTACCTCATAAGGATGAGGATTGTATACCAGCAACGGAATCTCTCCTTCGTTTGCTTTTTTCTGACCGGAGCACAGTGAAATGAAGGCCTGAGTCTTAACTTTGCCCAATTCATCCAAACCGTGTCCCGCTAAAGCTATGGAATAGTCTTCCACCGACTGTATTGAGGTGCCCGGCAATATGTCATGGAATTCCATAAACAGCATGTCTTTTGTTGCCGTCCGTATCCTGTCCGCAGGATACTTCATAAGTTTTAAGAAAGATGCATGTGCAGCCATCTTTTCCGTTGTATACAACTCGTTTTCCAACTGTCTGTGCAACTGTTTAATGCGAATCTGCGATGTATAGCATCCGATATACCTCGGATTAAGTGTCTTTTTGAATACCGGCAACTTTTTCTCATCCAGTTCGGCAAAATATGCTTCGGGAGTGGAATGAATTATATTGAAGTCCTTCTCCTTCTTTGCCAGTTGTGCTATGTTTTTAAAATCAATTCTGGAAGGTCCGCCGCCGTGATTTCCTATACCCCACAGTACCATACCCACCTTTCTGTGGCGATTCTTATCCATCCAGGATTTTATCTTTTCATGCGCTTCCCCTCTGTGCGATTCATAAGAATTGAAAGCACGGTTACACATTATGGTTTCTCCGCCAAATCCTTCCCAAAGAAAATCCTCATCGGGAAGATCAATCATGTCCGGCTCGGGACGGCAGAACAGATAAGAGTCATATCCGCTGTTTTTTAAAATATCCACCAACCCCCTTGTATGTCCGAATGCGTCGAAATTTATACATGTTGTCGGGAAAGTACCGAATTTTTCCATAAAGTAGTTGTGTCCTTCCAATATCTGTCTTACGAAACTCTCTCCGGTGGGAATATTGCAGTCGGGTTGAATAAACCAACCTCCCATGATATGCCATTTTTTCTCTTTAACCAGTTTCTGAATACGTTTGAAAAGTGCAGGCTCGTATCTTTCCACCCATTCATACAGCAGCGATTCATTGTGATTGAATATGAATCCGTCATATTCTTCACAAAACTCGGCACATACCCTGAATGTTGAAAGAGTCTCCGCAATACCTTCATCAAGATTCCACATCCATACCGGATCAATGTGTGCGTTACAAACTAAATGCAGATTTTTCATAGTTAACTCCTTTATTGTTATCTTAATATATTTTAATACATAAGCCCTATTTTTAACAGTGTGTATACATAATGTTGCTTTGATGTGTTATTATATAACAAAAGTAAGTAAGCATTTATACTGTCGGGAGGGGGCCATGAAGCATCTGTTTATAATCAATCCTATGTCGGGAAGTAAGAAAGCCGCAAAATTCCTACCGGAAATAAAGAAATATTTTGAAGGCAGAGAGGATGAGTACAGTATAGTCTATACACAGCATGCCACGCATATAAAAGAGTTGTGTGAAGAGTATGCAAAAAAGGGCGGATACAGGATATATGTTGCAGGCGGTGACGGATCGGTTAACCAGGCCGCAAACGGAGTGGCAGGTTATGATACCCCGATAGGCATACTTCCTACGGGAAGCGGAAACGACTTCATTAAGAATCTTACCGATTACACAAAACTTAAAGACCTCGTGAAAAGGACCGTTGAAGGCGATGTGATTAAGGTAGATGCTATAAAACTGTATGATGAGGAATTATTCGGTTATTGCATAAATATATTATCTATGGGTGTAGATGCCGAGGCAGCTTACAACTCTACACAGATTACAAGAAAATACGGAATAACCGGAATGCTTGCATATCTTCTGGGTTTCTTCAGAGTTTTACGACAGAAAAAAACCAAATTCGATGTCAAAATAACCATAGACGGACAAGTAATAAATGACGGCTATGTAATGCTGGCAGCCTGTACAAACGGAAAGTATTACGGCGGAGGATTCATACCTGTGCCCCACACATCATTTGATGACGGAATAATAGATATGTGCATTGCCGAAGCCAGAGGTCTGGATTTCGTGTTTTCCGTATTACCTAAATATATGAAGGGCAAGCATGTAGGTGTGGAAGGCATAACCTTCCCCAAAGGAAAAAACATATCCTTAGAAAGCAAGGATATGCTTAAAGTCAATATAGAAGGAGAGATAATAGAAAGAAGGAGCATCCGAATGGAAATAGTGCCCCGTCTTATAAATGTGATTAAACCTAAAGATTTAGAATAATAATCTTATTCGAATTTTTCGCCGCACTTCATGCATGCAACGGCTTCTTTGGGCATTTCAGCCTTACAGTTGCCGCATATCTTCATACCTTTAGCATCGGCAATATCCACCTTTACCTCTTCAATCTGCTCCAGTTTATCGGTTATCTGGGTAAAAATTTCTTTTGTATCTTCGCCGAAGTATGCCGCTTTGCCTGCTATCTGATAAAGGTTATCCAGATCCAAATCCAATTCTTTCAACTTTATTGAAAGTTTTGTGGTGTCGGCAAATTCTTTTGTTTTTTTGAAAAATCTCTTGCCTGCATTTTCCAGTCTTGTGCCCAAATCTTCATTCTTTTCCATGTTTCACCTCCTGTGATAATTATACTTTACTTTTTCTCTTTTAACAAATCTCTTATTTCAGTTAAAAGTACCTGCTCTTCGGAAGGAGCGGGCGGCGCCGCCTTTACTTCCTCTTTCTCTTTGTTTTTCTGCTTCGCTTCTTCAGCTTTCTTTCTCACCAATGCCACAAACCTGACCAACAGGAATACACATGCCGCAATGATAAGAAAATCCAATATGTTCTGAAGGAATGTTCCGTAATTCACCGACGATGTAATATTGCCCTCCGCATCTGTAGCCAATACCCATTTCAGGTCATTAAAATTAACCTTCCCCATTACCAACCCTATTAACGGCATCAACAAATCATTTACAAATGAAGATACTATCTTTCCGAATGCGGCTCCGATAATTACGCCTACCGCCATATCTATTACATTACCTTTTGTTATAAATGCCTTGAATTCGCTTAACAGATTGGTTTTGTTCTTCTTAGCCATACACTTATCTCCTTTATATATTCCCTGCAACTTAATTTTACACTGTTGAAAAACAAATGCAACAATATTTAAGAGCTCTTACAGACTGTTTCTTATCAGAACTGTTTTTATCCCGATATAAGAAGAAAGACCGTCAATCATGCAGAACGCCGACTTCGGATCTTTCAAAGACTCAGCCGGCTTAGAAAAAGGTTTTTGCCTCTACCGGCTCTATAGCGTTTTTATTATATCATTAATATTTTCCTTTTCAAGATATTGTTTCGAAAGTTCACAATTGTTCATAATCCGGTGCACATAAGATTTCTTGTATAAGCTTGTATAAGATTGGCTTAAATTACTGTTTTCACATTCTATATATCACCGTTATGATGTATAATATATATGTTAAAAAAGCATTGAAAGGATGCGTTGGTTTATGGATTATTATGATATCAACATCGCCGGAGTGCAAAGAAGATTACCGTTATGTAAAGTTACCGACAATTTATATATAGCCGCTTTTGTGGTTTTCGGAGATATAGAGCTGACAATAGCATGTGCAAAGAGACTTTTAGAACTTGCACCGGAATATGATTACACCATTACCGCCGAATCCAAAGGGATTCCCATTGTCCATGAAATGGCAAGACAGAGCGGAGTCAATAAATATTTTCTTGCAAGAAAAGCTCCCAAACTGTATATGACGGGAGTTTTCGAGGTGGATGTGAAATCCATAACCACATCCGGTCTTCAGAAACTTTATCTGGACACCGCCGATGCGGAATTTATGAAGGGAAAACGCATCCTCATTGTCGATGATGTTATCTCCACCGGAGGCTCATTACGTGCAGTTGAGGAATTGGTACTGCAAGCCGGCGGAATAGTTGCCGGGAAAATGGCGGTTTTAGCCGAAGGTGATGCCATTTATCGGAATGATATAACATACATTGCTCCGCTTCCCTTGTTCAATCCGGACGGAACAATAAAAAGATGACAGGAAAAAACAAAAATTCAACAACAGTTAATGCTAAAAGAAAAGCTGTCATAATAGTTTTGTCTTTGCTTTTGTTATTAAGCGGATGCTTAAAAGAATCTTCACTGTATATAACGGAAAAAAACGGTATGTATACCACTTCCTTTATAGCAATGGATACCGTAATGTCGGTCTCGGTTATATCAAAAAATGCCGAAAAAGAATTGCATGAAGCATATAAGCGGATTCTGGCATATGATGTCGCCTTTTCCGCTCACTCACAAAACAGCGAAGTATCAAAAGTAAACAATTCATCGGGTAAGGATATAGCTATATCCGATGAACTTAAAGAACAGATAAGCACGGCATTGAAAGTATCAAAAATGACTGACGGAGCTTTTGATATAACGGTGTTTCCGCTGATGGAGCTGTGGGGATTCTATGATAAAAACCATACCGTTCCGGATGAGGCAAGTATTAAAGATATCCTGAAACTTGTCGGATATGACAAGATTGGTCTGGAAGGTAATATGCTTAATCTGCAATCGGGTACAAAGATAGATTTGGGAGCCGTTACAAAAGGTTTTGCCGGACAAAAAACGGCAGCAATGCTTATTGATTCCGGTGTTAAATCAGGCATGCTTTCTTTGGGGGGCAATATTCAACTGTTCGGACTTAACCCCGATAAATCGGTGTGGAATATAGCCGTTCAGGATCCGAAAGACGAGCACTCCTATATAGGAATAATCCATGATACAGATTGTTCTATCATAACTTCCGGTTGCTATCAGAGATACTTTGAGAAAGACAATAAAATATATCATCATATACTCAATCCGCACACCGGCTATCCTGCCGACAGCGGTATCCTTTCGGTCACCGTGGTTGCAAATGACGGTACATATGCCGATGCGTTATCTACAGCCCTTTTTGTAACAGGTTTAGATAAAGCTGTTGAAATATGGAGAGAATACGGGGATTTTGAAGCGATCTTCGTAACCGAAGATAAGCATGTATATATCACCGAAGGGCTGAAGGATAAATTTACTCCGTATTCCTGTCAAGATAAGACGGACACATACCTTTATATATACATTAACAAATAATCACCAATACCTGTCAACGGTTTGCGATACCGTCTTAACCCATTCCGACAGATGATTTACATTTCTGTTAACCGTGGAAATATCTTTCAATACAAATTCGCAAGGCGTGTTGTTTCTCTTACATGCAAGAAGTATTCTTTTTGTCTCCTCAATAACCGGTTGAGGATCAAATACTGCTTGCGACACATATGCGGGATTGGATTTTGCCGAAAGTACATATCTGTTTCCCATGGCATCGGCTGCAATGTCGACATCCGCCCAGGGGGTTACGGATATTCTCCGCAAATTATCAAACTCCGTTAAAATATCAATTTTGTTATGTAAAGGTTCGCAGCAGCCGTAATAAGTAAGTCCGCACCTGTCAAACAGCCGCTTCATGTACTTTATATCAAATTCTTTGTGCATATCGGGAGATACAACGGCAAATATCTGAGCCATTCCCCTTCCCCAGACATCCTTGGCACTGACGGTTTCTTCGGCCACATCCTTTACCGGCAGCTCATAGGTGCATGCCGGTGTACAGTGTAGATAATATGCATCGGTTTCCAATATATTCAGTTTTTCATATAGACTGACGGTTTCCTCATGATACCGTGTAAACTTATCCATCATCTTATGAATAAAATCCGGTCTTTCATATATATCGATAAGACAATTCTCCACACCGTGATATCGGGGTATTTCATCCCACATATTAAATATGAGCTGATAGCCGCCAAGCCCCACATCCATTATGCCGTCAAATACATCATGAGCCGCTTCCAGTGCTCTTTGCGTCGCCTGTTCATCCACCTGCATCGTAGGCATAGTTATTTTTTCCAAAGATTCCTCATCGGGTAAAATATCATGATACTCATGAGCACTGATATCGGTCCCCGTGGCGGAGCCAATCTTAACCTCCTGCACGGTAAGACCTATTCCGGTACCTTTTGTTCTTATCCTTACCTTGTAATACGGATGTATTGCATAATCGCCCCGGAAATACTCGAACTGGTAAAGAGCTCTCTTTACGGCTCTTTCAATTCCTCTGTACAGGTCGGTTTCACATTCCAACCGAAGTTTTTCCTGATCTTCCAGTTCACCCCACGGCACTTCAAAAACAAGAACGGGAGGTCGCACCTGTTGCAGGCTGTTAAGTTTTCTGTATTGCTCCGGTATTGCCAGATTACTGTCGCTCAATGCTATTTCGGCATATTGTTTTGCATATTCTCTTAACTTAAGAAGTTCGGGCTTCATATATCGGTTTCCTCCACAACTTCATGAACTTTAATCAGCCTGTTTTTTTCTTCATACACATTCTATAATATTGATTCTACAATAAAATCGTCGTCAATTAAAGTATAACAGTTTTTATCCTTCTCATACTTTTGTTAAGGTGTGCACCGGAATATATGCCGAAGCTTCTTGAATAAAAGGTATTAAAATGTTACAGTTAATGAAAAGGAAAAAACGACATGATAATAGATTTCCACACTCACATATTCCCCGATACTCTTGCAAAAAAAGCCAAGGAGACGCTTTTGAGAAACGTAAACTACAGATATGAGCCTGCTACCGATCTTACAAAGGCAGGGCTTATTGAAACAATGGATAAATGGTGTATAGATATATCTGTGAATCAGCCGGTGATAACTAAAAGAACTCAACTGCAAAGCACCAATCTGTGGGCACAGAGTGTTTGTGATGACAGAATAATATCTTTCGGAGGAATCTTTCCTCATACGGAAGATTACAAAAAAGATATAGATTTCGTCTGCGGTTTAGGCTTGAAAGGTATAAAATTTCATGTGGAATATCAAGCCTTCGGTGTGGATGATCCGAAAGCCTTAAGGATATATGATTATGCTTTGAGTAAAGGCCTGATAATTGTACATCATGCCGGTGAAGATCACGGTATGCCTCCCCCGTACAGAAGTAATCCGCAAAAATTCGCATATATTGCCGACCACATGCAAGGAGGCATCATGGTGGCGGCTCATCTTGGCAGCCACAACATGTGGGACGATGTGGAAAGATATCTTGTAGGTAAAAACATATATTTAGACACTTCAATGGGCTTTGAATATTACGGCAAGGAACAATTCTTGCGAATAGTGAAGGCTCACGGGGCCGACAGAATACTGTTCGCTTCCGACTCGCCCTGGAGTAATGCCAAAAATGAAATAGATGCCATTAACAGCTTACCTATCAATCAAACCTCTAAAGATTTGATATTAGGCGGTAATGCCGCAAGAATACTGGGATTAAGTTAAATTTGAAAGGAGCAGGAGCTACAAATTATGAAAAAAAATAAGCAGACAAAAATTGATTTCGGGTACGCATTTTCGGAACCTCACAGAATATGTGTATGTCTTCCCAATTCGAGTAACAAGACACTGTATGACTGTACAAAAGATTCTTTATCCATGCTGTGGAGCGACAGCGACACAACACATAATCCTTTGGGTGCATACAAAAGAGTTCGTCTGGACTGGAAAGTCAAGATAATTGCAAAGTGTAACGATGTTGCCATGGAAGCTTTTTCCTGGGAGAGAATTGAGGGATATATACCGTCACTGTTGTATAAAGCAAAGGCGGAAGGTGCAAACCTTACCGTACAATGTGTGGCTACAAGACTCGGAGATGTTATTAAAATGTCCGTTACCAATACAACCGGCAGCGATAAGAATATATTTATTGACGCATGCGTATTGGACAACACAATTAATACCAAGTGGGCGGATTTTGACTGCGAATACAGCGTGGTAAATCCCATATTCAATGACGCTTCGGACAGGATAGTTATTATGGATGCAAGTCTTACCGATACTGTTCCTTCCAGAAGAGAGTCGGTCACATATGCATATACACTCAAAGCAAAAGAAACCCGTGAGAGTATGCTTATACGCCCCAATAAAAAATACAACGACGATATTGAAGTTATGTTGAAGACAAACTGGAATGCCCTGTACGAACAGGGGCTGAATGAGTGGAGAAATATTATCAAAAAAGCACCGGTATTTGATTTACCCGACCCCATGATTGAGAATGCATATAAAGCGTGCCTGTGCGATATATTCGTAATGAGAGAAGAAATGGCTGACGGCAGAATGGCGGGACTTGCCGGAACGGAAATGTACAGAAGCTCCAATACCGGAGAGCCGTGTTTCCAGGCACTTACATTGGGTAAATACGGATTTTTTGAGCCTGCAAAAGAAAACATCGAGTTCGTAGCAAGTTTTCAGCTGAATAACGGCTCCTGGGAAGATGATAAGCAATGGGGCAAGTATATGTGGGCTTCATCAGGATGGAAGAGCCGCTGTATCCAGCACTACTATTTACGGACAAAAGACAGAGCATTTTTAGAGGAGAATTTTGAAAGAATGCTTGCCTCCGCCAGATGGTCCAAGGCACAAAGAGAAAAAACCAAAAAGAAAAACTCTCCCGATTCACCCGAATGGGGCTTAATGCCCAGAGGCATGGGAGACGGCGGTCTGAAAAACGGCGATGACCTTTTCGGAGTTTTTTATCCTCACAACTTCATGCACTGTATGGGATTGGAAGCAGCTGTCTGGGCGGCTAAAGAGTTACAAAGAGAGGACGTTTATGATGAGTTGCTTGCCACTTATCTGGACCACAAAGAATGTATATTAAAGTCACTGCAAATAGGACATATCAAAGAGCCGGACGGTTCGGTCTGGATAGGAAGCTGTGCCCATAATACATCAGGCAGCAGATGGGCTGTGGCAGATGCGGTTTATCCGACCAATATACTGCCCGTGGACCATCCCTTAGCTGTAGGTACCATGAATAAGTTACAGGGGAATATAAGTGAGGGAGGGTTGCCGAAAAATCTCGGATGGATACATGACGGTTTATGGGTGGCTATAGCATTGGATGCCATGGCATATGTAAATATATTAGCCGATAAAGCGGACATATCGGCCGATTATCTTGTAGCTGCACTCAATCACGGCACTCCTCTGTTTACCTGGTGCGAGGAGCGAACCGAAGAAAAAGGAGCAAAAAGAATAACAGGAGATCTGCAACATGCATGGACACCTATATGTGTTGCTCAGTTTATTCGGGATATGCTTGTATCGGATTATCTGTTTAAAGATGATATGTTGCACTTAACATGTGCGGTTCCGAGATATTTCTATAAAGAAGGCAATGCAATGAATATTAAGGAGGCACCGGCATTCCAAGGCAAAATATCTTTCAGTATAGAAGTATCTAAGAATACGGTAACCTTCACTGCCGATTTGTGTTCTTTTGATATTAACAGAGAACTGTGCTTACATTTACGGCTACCAAACAGAAACTTAGAAGTAACCGTACAAAGCATATCGGGAGGTTCGGCAGTTATTACCGAACAAAAAGCCGTTATAAAGCCCGATACAAATAAGATTAAAGCGGTATTTAATATAGGCTAATACTTTTAGTTAAGATAATTATTAATAATAATTACTAATACCTTGCATTATTGACGCATTCATATCCGTAATCTATGTATGTCATGATGTTATCAAGATATTGCTTGCTCGGTGTCGGAAAATCCATGAAGCCGGCGGAAGTACACATTATAAATCTGTTGCTTTGCTTTCCGCTTTGCACGCAAGTTTTTATTTTTTCCCTTATAACTTCCTCGGATTCATCATAAAAATCCTGCATCTCTATATTGCCTTCCAGACCTATGCGATTCTTGAATGTTCTTGCCACTTCGTCCAAATCCACATCTCCGTTCTTGGGCGGTTCCAAAGGATTAAGCACATCGACACCCATCTCAATAAAATTCTCTATCAGGTTCCGTACTTTACCGTGGCAATGCACCCAGATGTAACTTCCGGCATTGTGTACCATATCGCAAATGTGTTTATCATAATCAAAACAGAAATCCATGAAATCTTTTTCCGATAATAACGGAGGAATAAGCAACTCCGGTCCCACCCAGGAAAAAGGTACTCTGACACCATGATTAAGCGCTTCTTCGACATGAGCATACAGCCTTTTGGAAAAAACATCCAATGCCTCCATTAAAAGGTCTCTGCAGTCATGGGTAAAGTATGCAAGATTTTCCGAACCTATCATACGATAAAGGGCATATGCGATGTGATCAATACGGTACAGGACAATTCCCCTGTCTCCCAACAGTTGTTGCTGCTCTTCAATATTATCAATATACGGAAACGGCTCATACGGCATAGACAGCATCCTCTTTATATCCTCCGGTTGTTTTACGGGATATTCTATCGTAAACCCCGGTTCACCTATTTTTGATATTCTGTCTACCCTGCGAAGTTGACCCATAGGTGTATGGAAAACTATATGCTCCTCGTACCACAGAGGATCATTTATTTCCACATTCTTTCTCCTGACTATATCCACCTGTCCGCAGAACATGAAAAACGGAGTGCTCGCATTGACTACAAGATCAGTCTTTTCCGCGGCCTTTATCATTGCCGGCTCATATGAAGGATGCAATAATTTATCACCCTTACGGTAATTCCATGATCCCCACAACTTTATCGCGGGCCTGTCTATCGGTTTATTGGCAAAAATCCTCATTAATCTTTCTTTTGATGTAAGAGACATATGCTACTCCTTGTTCAAGATTCTGTTATATGTATTATATCATGAAATAACACAACCTTATTCCTCTGCCACATTACTTTTAACAAAACAAGGTTAAATATTAAAATAGTTATTGACATATGCCATTAATGTGGTATACTGATAGTATCCGGCATATGCCGGAAATAAATAAGGGAGGTTCAAAAGATGCCCAGATTTGACGGAACAGGACCCAGAGGAATGGGCCCGCTAACAGGAAGAGCTATGGGATACTGCACAGGCGCCAGACGTCCGGTAGGCAGATACTATGGCAGAGGCGGAGGCAGAGGAAGAGGATTTGGCGTATGCAACAGGCTGTATTACTATGATGATGCTCCTCTATATGATGAAAAGCCCTCAAAGGAACTTCTGCTTAATCAGAAGAAGTTTTTAGAAGAAGAGCTTGCATCAATAAATAAACAGATTGATGAATACGAATAAAACTTACAATGCTTAAGTTTACATAAGTTCATCTTAAGCAAAGTATTTTAACTGCCTGAAAAAACCGTTTCGGTACGATATATAGCCGAAACGGTTTAATTCAACAAATAAATCTGTTCTTTACTATTCAACTAATACTCAATAACTATACGGCCCTCAACTTTCGGATCGGCAAGCACCATTCCTAAAAATGCTTCTTCTAACACATCTCCGCTGGAGGTGGTAACTACTTTTATAGGGGAATTGGCTTCCGCTTCTTCCTTGGTGATACCTATAAAGTCCGCCATATTGTTAAAATGGTACTCCTGTAAACCTACCGAGTAAATATGATTATCATCCAAAGGTTGGGATTCCAATGAAAGTTCGGTAACTCTGTTCTCTTTTTTGGAATACTTTACCTTGAACCCTCTGGACACCTGATAGAATTCCACATGGTCGCTTAAATCTCTTCCCAAAATTGTGTTGAACGCTTTTTCTATCTGCTTCTTTGTCAACTTTATTCTGTATATCTTGTCATCAAACGGGAAACATTCCTTAAAATCCTTAAGTGTCAGTATAGGCCCCAACTCTTTTTTTCTTATACTTCCCGACGCAAACAACATTATATCCAAGCCGAGGTTATCCACTACCGCATCCGCACATAAATTGCCCAACTCGGTTTCCTGACTTCTTTTCGGATGGGTTAATGCACGCTTGAATCTGGTTATTATTCTGGAGAATTTTTCATTGGTTTTTTCATGATACTGAAGTATTATTTCTTCCAAATCTTTATCTACCGGGCAATGCGTCTCATCTATGGGTACCGCCTGCCAGGTAAAATCTTCTATGCAGTTGTTGTCTTTATCAACAATAATATCAAATCTTCCTATCTGATCGGTACCTGTCCCGGCTTGCGCAATAACTATACCGTTTACTATATCCGGCTGCTCTAAGAATGTATGAGAATGTCCCCCGATTATTATATCCACTCCCCAAGCCGGATCCAGCATTGAAGCTAATTTCTTATCCTCTTCATGACCGATATGTGTGAGAAGTATTGTGAAATCAATATCTATTTGAGAATAGGCATTACAAATTCTTCCCACTTCCTTTGCGGCTTCATAAACATCCACTATGGAACCTATAAGAGTCTCCTGTTTGGTCTGAGCAATAACTTCCTCCGTCAATATGCCGATATACAGTATTTTTATCCCGCCTACTTCCTTTATGAGATATGGTCTAAAAAGACGGGTATGATTGGTTTTTATATATAAATTGCTGTTTATAATAGGGAACTTGGCCAGTTTCTCAATAAACAGAAGATGGGCAACACCGTAATCCACTTCATGATTTCCCAATGTAACCACATCGGGTGAAAGCATATTAACTATTTCTATTGTGGAAAGTCCTCTGTATTCCTGATCAATAATGGAGCCTCTGAACATATCTCCTGCTATAACGTAAACCACATTTTCTTCTTCCTGTCGTACTTTATCAATATACCCTGAGAGCATTGCAACTCCGCCCACAAGTTTATCGTCAATATTCTCGCTCATAAAATCTCCGTGCATGTCATTTGAATGCAGCAAAGTCAGTTTTCTCAAATCTCTTCCCATAACAACCTCCCATTCTATTTATTTTCCTATTCAAACTTATCCGGACAAATCTACATCTTGTTAGATTATATCATCTTCACATATCCTCCGCTATACGGTTTCAAATCTTTTTGATATTACTTATCGCGTATAACGGCAGATTAATAAGCCGCTCTTCTTTTTTATAGTCCGACATGGATGTCCTGACCGAAATCTCTATATCATATTTATCACGAAATGTTTTAAGACTTTTAGATTGTAAATTAACTTCGGCTTTTACTTCAACCGGAATAACCCTACCCTCACTGCCAATCAGAAAATCAATCTCGGCTCGGTTTCTGTCATTGGTCCAATAATAGACATTCAAATTATCCAATGTCTTTAATTGCTGCAGAACATACTGCTCCGTTAAAGCTCCTTTGAATTCCCTGAACAAGTCATTACCGCTTAACAAAGCACTCTGATGCAGACCCACCATACAGGATAAGAGACCTACATCCAAGGTAAATAACTTAAAAGCTTTTAAATCCTCATATGCCTTAAGGGGTATATTAGGCGCATTAACACGATTCACCTGATGGACAAGGCCGCAATCGGTAAGCCACAATAGTGCCGTTTCATATTCTTTTGCTCTGGCACCTTCTTTAATCAGACCGTATATAAACTTTTTATTCTCCTTTGCAAGCTGAGCCGGAATACTGTTCCAAAGCATGCGAATGCGGGATACAATCTCATTGGGAGCATGCTTGGAAAAATCCTGCTCGTATGCATCTAAAATACGTCTCTGTATTTCCCGAACCCCTTGAAAATCCTTATTAACAGCGTAGTGTGCAACAACCTCAGGCATACCGCCCACATAGAAATATTGTTTCAAAAGATTAATGTATTCCTGCTTAAAAGTTGTAATCATCTCATAGTCTTTTGATTCCAACAGTTCGGCATACTGTTCTTTTCCCATTGCCAGCATAAATTCTGAAAATGACAAAGGATAAAGATCCATAAACTCGACTTTACCCACCGGAAAAGATGTTCCGGGATGCAGTGCAATACCTAATAAACTTCCTGCGCATACAATATGATATGAAGGAGCATCTTCATTAAAATATTTTAAAGAAGTCAGTGCATTGGGAACTTCCTGAACTTCATCAAATATGATAAGGGTCTCGGACGGAACTATCTTCTTTCCGGTATACAGTTCCAGTCCCATTATTAACCTATCTACATTTAAATCCTGCAAAAACAGCTGCTTCATTTGCATATTGTTATCAAAATTAATATATGCATGCGATTTATATGCTTTATTCGCAAATTCCTTCATAAGCCAAGTTTTTCCTACCTGTCTTGCTCCGCGAATAATCAACGGCTTTCTATTGTCTTTTTCTTTCCATTTATACAAATATTCTAAAGAAGTACGATACATAACCGACCTCCTTTCGCTCACAATAGACATAATATCAGCATTTTACAAAATGTTCAACGACTTTTTGTGCTAATGCAACACTTTCTTCAGCGACTTTTTGTAATATGATACATTTTATTCAATATTTATAACTTGAAACATATGTAACACAATGTATTACGAGAAGGTGTTGATATAGATTCATTGATAAATAAGTGAAAGATCTTTATTTTCATAAAATACAGCTATCACACAATGCACGGATTGATTTTATTACTGTCTCCCATGTGATATCTGCCGCATAGCTATTTTTCCTTTGGTAACTAATCCAAAATTCCCGCATAGTAGGATTATTTTCAATTTCTTTCAAAATATATCGATAATCCGTTAATACCTTTTCACTGTTCCGATTACGACAGGTTGCTGTCAGTGCAACGGTAAGTATATTTATATCAATATCCATTCGGGTGTTTTGTAGGATATATATATCGTAAAAATCCCGTAGTCTTGTGTTAAAGATTGTTCGGATTAATACGGTTTCGATTTTTTCCGCAAGTATAGTTTCAAGAGAGTATGCCCGTATAGGAATATATCGATGCTCAAACATCAGTTTGTAGCTATATGTAATTTCTTTCGGTATTATTGAATCCCCGGTTGATATGTCAATTCTAAAGGGAATTCTCATATTTTCTAACAATGCCTCAAGTGAGAGACGTACACAGATGTAGTCCGCTTCATCCATTATGTTTGAAATATCCTTAACAGAAAAAGCCATATTGTCACCAATCTCTATGGCAGTGATATCCTCAACAATTATCCTTGCATGTTCAGGATTAAGGGGTAAATTGAGGATTGTAGCATCCATATCCATTGTCGCCCGCATATCCAACCCAACAATAGAGGAAACGAGCATGCCACCTTTTAGAATGAAATTATTCCTATACTTTGACAGAGCGATACGCTCCAAAAACCGTTCCATTGCATAATTGCGGAATAGCAGTTGCGATTTACCGCTATCGCCTTTCGCAACATTCCGAATTAAATCTTTAAGTTGTCTAGCTGTTTTAATCATTAAAACAATACCCCCATTGTTTCACGAATTCTCTTTTCCAGTCTCATTATTTTTGCATATTCCATAAGCCGGTTAAGGTCTTTTCCCTTTTGTTTCATGTATTCAGTTAAAGCATAGTTAAAAGCGGAAATATCCATGTAAGATCGTTTACGGATTACATCACAAATAGTGCGTTCCATATCGTATGCAGTAATATCATATCCTGCAGGCGAGGACATTTGACAGATACCAAGCGAATACCATTCCTTCTTTACATAAACAATTTTTACACCCTTTTCCGTTAATGTCGGATTGTTATACTTTGCAGGCACCGTTACAGTAAGCGGAATCGGTTCTTTTTCGGAAAGATTGTGCAAATACAGTGCAGTTTCATGGGAATATATGACTTTCGGAATCTGAGTTTGCAGTAAGAACATTTCGTCTACCGGCACATCCGGTGAAATATAAATGCCGTGGGCAGCTTTTTCAAGCTCTGTATCTTTTGCGTAATTATAGAAAGTTTCTTTGCAAATACCTGCGGCAACAATATCAGCCGTTTTCAAAATACCATCGTTATCCGCCAAGATTTTGTCAATATAGTCATACTTCATTAAAAATCACCAACTTTCATACGGATATTGTATCCTAAAGACCGTATAAAAGTCAATGCATTATCGGATTTTCTTTCTTCTAAATAAGTGAACGGTATAACCGTTCGGATATACCGTCCATTGTAAATCTATATGGTGGAGATAAACGGGATCGAACCGTTGGCCTCTTGAATGCCATTCAAGCGCTCTCCCAGCTGAGCTATACCCCCGACTTTCAATAATATACTATCAGTTGTGCGGTAATGTCAACCGTTATTTACATATCCGGTGATGCATCGGCATTGATGTCAAAGTCTTCTTTGTTGATATAGTATGCTGCCGACGCAATCATTGCCGCATTATCGGTGCAAAGATGAATATCGGGATAGAAGACTTCCGTATTCTCTTTAGCGGCTCTTTTATTCAATGCTTCCCTTAATCCTTTGTTTGCCGCCACACCCCCGGCCACCACTATTTTTTTACTTTTAGTTTCAAATACATTATCCACCAATACATCGGTAACCGCCTTTTGAAAAGATGCGGCGACATCTTCCTTGGAATAGTCCTCGTTTTTCTGTTCTTTTGAATGTATGTAGTTTATAACAGCGGTCTTGAGACCGGAAAAACTGAAGTCAAACACATTGTCTCTGAACTTGGTTCTGGGAAAAGAAATTGCTTCGGGATTACCTTCTTTAGCCAGTTTGTCTATTTTCGGACCGCCGGGATAAACCAGCCCCATTACCCTTCCGACCTTATCGTAAACCTCTCCTACCGCATCGTCCCGTGTTCCGCCTAAAATCTTAATATCATCATACCCTTGTATATCCAATATATTGGTATGTCCGCCCGATATCAGTAAGCATACAAAAGGAGGCTTAAGCTCTTTATGTGTCAGATAATTTGCTGCTATATGACCTTTGAGATGATTAACCGGTATTAAAGGAATATTTAAAGATGCGGCAAGTGCTTTGGCAGCAGTTACACCCACCAACAGAGCTCCTATAAGCCCGGGTCCGTATGTAACAGCTATTGCATCTATATCTTCCCTCTTTATACCTGCTTCTTTGATTGCTCTATCAATGACAGGCAGTATGTATTCCACATGCTTTCTTGATGCTATTTCCGGTACCACTCCGCCGTATTCTTCAAATATCTTTGCAGAGGAAGAAATAATATTCGACAGTATAATTCTTCCGTCTTTTACTACGGAAGCGGCGGTTTCGTCACAGCTTGTTTCTATTCCTAAAATAATCATAACACTATATGAAATATGAACTGGTCCAATATACAGAAAATGCCTAAAGCGGCAACATAGTATGCAAAGTAGAGTATTTTACCTTTTAAAACCGTTTTAACAAAAAGCTTAATGGCAAAGAATCCCGATACTCCTGCAAATATCATGCCTACAATAATCGGCAACACTTCGATATTTCCCAATCCGACCTTAATAGCACCATATATTTCCAGAATAAATCCGCCCAGTATTACAGGTATTGAAAGTAAAAAAGAAAATTTAACAGCATCTTCTTTTTTAAGTTTCCTGAATAATCCGCCCGTAAGAGTGGAGCCCGACCTGGAGATTCCCGGTACAATCGCCACCATCTGTATAACCCCGATAATCAGGGCATCATACCATTTCATATTTTCTTTCTCTACCGTTCCGGGTTTTAATACGGAGGACACTATCAGTAAAACCGCGGTTATTAAAAACCCTATACCCAGAGTAGCCCCGCTGTCATTTAATCCTTCAAAAAAGTCGTTAAACAGAACACCCGCCAAAGCCGCAGGAATTGTAGCTATTATCAGCCATAATGTGAGTTTCTGAACAGGTTTCTTAACCAACTCAATAATATCTTTCCAAAACACGACACAGACCGCTACCAATGTTGCAAAATGCACGGCTATATTAAATGTAAGAGTGGGTGTTTCTATACCCAGTATCTTTTCAAACAGCACTAAATGACCGGAACTGGATACCGGAAGAAATTCCGTTAAACCCTGAATTATTCCTAATAGAATTGCTTGCCAGATAGTCATGACACATTTTCTTCCAAAAGATTACCTTTATACACTAATTTGGGAGGTGTATTGTTCAATATGGTACTTTCCTCCACTATACACTTTACAATGGACGGGTCCGACGGAACCGAATACATTACTTCCATAAGTGCCGATTCTATAATGGACCGCAATCCGCGCGCTCCGCTCTTTCGCTCCAAAGTCTTCTTAGCTATGGCACGTAATGCCTTTTCTTCGAATACCAGCTCGCAACCGTCCATTTCCAATATCTTTTTATACTGTTTTACCAAGGCATTTTTAGGTTCCTTCAGTATAGAAACAAGAATATCTTCAGTAAGCTGTTCCAGCGTAACGATAACCGGCAATCTGCCTACGAATTCGGGAATAAGTCCGTATTTCAACAAGTCCTGCGTTTCAATATGTTTCAAAATCCTGTCTTTTTCCACACTGTTTGTTTTATGAATTTCCGCTCCGAAACCTATTGCTCTTTTACCCAATCTGTTCAATATTATCTCATCTATACCCTGGAATGCTCCGCCGCATATGAACAGTATATTGGTAGTATCTATCTGTATATATTCCTGTGTCGGATGCTTCCTTCCTCCCTGAGGAGGTACATTGGCTACAGTCCCTTCCAGTATCTTCAATAATGCCTGCTGTACTCCCTCACCAGAAACATCTCTGGTTATTGAAGGGTTATCGCCTCTTCTGGCTATTTTGTCCACTTCGTCTATGTAAACAATTCCCCTTTGAGCTCTTTGCAGGTTATAGTCCGCGGCCTGTATAAGTCTTAATAATATGTTTTCCACATCATCTCCCACATAACCGGCTTCGGTAAGCGTTGTAGCATCGGAGATGGCTATGGGGACATTGAGTATCTTGGCAAGAGTCTGTGCCATGTAGGTTTTGCCCGTACCTGTAGGACCCAACATAAGTATGTTGCTTTTTTGAATTTCCACATCATCAGGCTCATGAGCAACATTGTAACTTATCCTTTTATAGTGATTGTATACCGCTACGGATATGGCCTTTTTTGCATCATCCTGCCCTATCAGATAGGTATCCAGTTGTCTTTTAATCTCTTCGGGATGAGGAACTTCATCTATAACCGTTTCCGTTACCTCTTCCTCTTCATCATCATATCCCAGTTCAGTATCAAGAAGATCGGAACATAAATCCACACACTCATTGCATATATAGACACCGGGACCGGAGATAAGTCTCTGAACCCTGTCTTCGGATTTACCGCAAAAAGAGCATCTGATCTTCTTTATTTCGTCTGACATTCAATTCTCCTATCTCTTATTCAGTACTTCATCAATTATGCCGTATTGTTTTGCATCGGCTGATGACATGAAGTAGTCCCTTTCAACATCCTTTGCTATCTGTTCTAAGGGTTGCCCGGTTTTTTCCGCCAATATCCTGTTGAGATTATCCTTTACTTTCAACAGCCAATCGGTATGAAGGCGTATATCGGTTGCCTGCCCCTGTATTCCTCCGGACGGCTGATGTATCATTATCTGGCTGTTGGGCAGAGCATATCTCTTCCCTTTGGTACCTGCCGCAAGCAGAAACGCTCCCATGGAAGCTGCCAATCCTACACACATTGTGGAAACATCGCATTTAACAAGTTGCATGGTATCGTAAATCGCCAATCCCGATGTAACCGATCCGCCCGGGCTGTTAATGTACAGCTTTATATCTTTTTCCGGATCTTCATGTTCTAAGAACAGCATCTGGGCTATTATAAGGCTTGCTGCAATATCATTGACCTCACTTCCCAAGAATACTATCCTGTCCTTCAGCAGTCTGGAAAAAATGTCATATGACCTCTCTCCTCTGCTGGTCTGTTCAATTACATATGGTATGGTATTCATCACTTATCCTTCCTTGTCGGCTATTACTTTTCCGACTTATCTTCCGCGGTCTTCTTGGGAGCCGCTTTCTTTTCGGGTTCCTCGTCCTGTTTCTTTTTTTTATCTACGCTCTTTTTCTCTTTAACTTCTTTATCTTTTTTATCTTCTTTAACTTCTTTAACTTTCTTTGCTGAGGAATATATTAAATCCACAACTTTATCGCTTGCTATTTTATCGGTATAGTATTGCTTATAATCGCCTATGGCTTGCTTTATCCGGTCCGGTTCCATCTTGTATGTTTCCGCATCTTTATTAAGCAGCTCTTCAATTTCTTCGTCGGTAACCTGAATGTTTTCAACATTCTTAATCGCTTCCACTACCAGATCGCGAACTACCATCATTCCTGCCTGTTCCTTATACTGACTGCGGATATCTTCCATCTTCATTCCGGTATATTCCAGATATTGCTCCAACGTATATCCGCTGTATTGCATTTCCATCCTCATATTGTCAATAATATTGTCGGTCGCCCTTTCTATCATGGCATTTGGTATATCAACCTTAGCATTTTTGCATGCGGTTGCAAGTGCTGCCGAACGCATGGAATCTTCCGCTCTTTTCTGTCTTTCTTCCAGCATTTTCTTTTTTGTTTCTTCCTTATACTGCTCAACCGTATCGTATTCGCTTATGTCTTTTATAAACTCATCATCAATAACCGGCAATTCCTTGACTTTTATCTCATGAAGTACTACCTTGAAAACAGCTTGCTTGCCTTTTAATTCCTCCGCATGATACTCATCGGGAAACTTGACATTGACATCAAACTCATCATTAATGTTGTGCCCGATAATCTGCTCTTCAAATCCCGGTATAAATGTTTTTGAACCTATTACCAACTGTTGTTTTTCCGCCGTTCCGCCTTCAAAAGCAACATTGTCAACAAATCCTTCGTAATCAATGATTACGGTATCTCCATCCTGTACGGGACGATCTTCAATACCGATCATACGGGAGTTCTTATCTGCTTCTCTGTTGAGGGCATCTTCAACATCTTTATCACTTACTTCAACTTCCGCTTTCTTTATCTCAACACCTTTGTATTTACCCAATTCCACATCGGGTTTGACATCCACGTTAATAGAGAAGGTAATGCCGTTTTCTTCATCCATATCTTTTAAATCCACATGCGGATAATCCACTACATCCAATTTGAGATTATCTATTGCTTTGGGATATTCCGCATTCAAAGCCATATCCACCGCTGTATCATAAAAAATACCTTTCCCATAAATTCTTTCAATCAAATACTGAGGAGCTTTCCCCTTCCTGAAACCCTGTATCGTATACTTATTCTTGTCTTTGTTATATGCCTTTGTAATATATCCGTCAAATTCCTCTTTTGTAAGAGCAATCTCCATTTCCACTTTATAGCCTTCTTTTTTTACTATTTTGCTTTCCATTACATACCTCCGCCTTCTTTGCGTCGCAGTTTATAATAACATATGGTACTTGTTAAATCAATAAAATTAAACAAATACCCTGAATTATTACATATTATGTCTGCACATTCCTACACAAGCAGACTGTCCCGTTTCATATACTTTATTCGAATCTGAAAAAGCTTTTTGCTATAGACAAACACAACACTGCACTTTTGTTTCGGTGCAGTGTTGTTAATCTGTTTGAAATGTATTTTAGTTATACAGTCTTTCTTATCTCCAGCTTGTATTTTCCGGACTCCAGCTCCAGATATTCTTTACCTAAGAGATTGTTGTCTTCATATATCTCCATACCTGCTCCCGTTTGAAGAACCGCACTTGTATTGGTAGGAATCTCAATCTCCATGGATATTACTTTACCCTCTTTGACGTATGATGAACGTATTGTTCCGTACATACTTTCAAAAACCGCATCTACATTTACCAGCGGAGTATTAAATGCCGGAGCAATGGTAAATTTCTTGAAACCCGGATAGTCGGGATCGGGCCTTATGCCTGCAAAATATTTGAAGAATGTAGCGGATATGTCACCGAACATGTGATGATTTCTGGAACCTTCTCCGTTCCATGTCTCATAGAGAGTTGTTGCACCTAATTCTTTAATTTCATGTGCATAACTCGGGAACGTATCTTTAGTAATCATGGAATATATCAAATCGGCACGGCCTTGTCTTCCTAATATATTGTTCACATACTTATTACCCAGTATGCCGTAATCCAGATGTCCGTCGGCCTCGTTAATAGTTCTTATGAGATGACTGTAAATAAGGTCGTATTCCTTATTACCTTCATAAAGGTTATGATAAAGCATTGCGGCATAACAGGTCTGTCCGTCTCCTTTAAGCCTGCCTGTCTGAGGGTCATAAAAAGTTTTTCTGAAACCTGCTTTAATCTTCTTTGCGGTTTTATTGAATTCCTTTGCATCGTCACGGTGTCCTAACAATTTTGCAAATTTCTCCAGTACATTGGCCATGGTATACATACATGCCGTATCGGTTAAATCGATAGGTGCTTTAAATGACGACATATTGACTGAAATAGCCGGTCCTTCAAAAGGTGCACACCAGTCGCCCACCCCGTAGTCATTGACGCATACATCGTTCTGCATCATGGAAAGCATGTATTTCATGTTTCTCTTCATGTACTGATAGTATTTGCGTATTACATATTTATCCGCGTAATATGTATACATACTGTCGGGAAGCCATGTCAGTACGGAAGAGTAGTCCGGTCCGTTCCCCCAGTTATATCCCCATCCTCCGGTCGGTACCATACAGGGTATATTTCCCTTTGCCTTCATGGAATCTTTAATATCGTTAAGCCACTTCATCCACAAGGGACCGGACATATAGTTGAAGAGAATCTGCTCGGTGGACACATTGGTATCTCCTGTCCATGCGTTCTTCTCTCTGTGAGGCGAATCGGTCAATAAACCGTACATGTTGGAATAGGTGGCCATTCTGGTATTCTTCTGAATCTGATTTATAATGTCGTCGGAACAGGAGAACTGTCCTATTTCCTTTACTGCGGTATGAAGGAATATAGCGGTTGCACTCGACAAATCCGGCTGGCTTGTAAATCCTTCTATTTGTGCATATCTGAAACCGTGGTATACGAATCTGGGTTGCCAGGTTTCCTCTCCGTCACCCTTTTTAATATACTTATCCGTCTGGAATTCACCCGTCTTTGTGAAACCGCTGTTATAGACAGTATCCAATGTGCCGTCATCTTTAAGTTTTTCATTCATCTTTATGACAAACTCGGTGCCTTTGGGACCTGTTACTTTTATTCTGACAAATCCCGCCATGTTCTGTCCGAAATCAAACAGATATGTGTTTTTGGCTACATTCTTAACACTGATTGCCGGATATTCTCTGTCAACTTTCACCGAAGGCATTTCATTTGCTTTGAGTAATCCTCCCGGATCGCGTGATATACTTACATTTACCCAATCATCAACTAATGCATCAGGTTCGCACCAGGCAGGTATTTCCAACCTCGCATCATAGAACTCTCCGTTTCTTAAACTGTTAAAGGTAATGGGACTCATATGGCTTTCCCACGTAATATCCGAAGGAATACATATCTGCTTATTATTCTTGGTGGTGATATACAGTTCGCATATCATCTTAGGACTGCCCTTCCAGGAAGCGGCATGGGTATTCCACTGATCAATTGTAGGATAATTGAAGAATCCGTTTCCTAAAATAACACCCAGCATATTGGAGCCCTTACGTAAGTATTCCGTTACATTGAAAGTGTAGTACAGAAGAGTTCTGTCATATGCGGTAAAAGGCGGATCCATAATATGGTCATTTATCTTTTTACCGTTAATATAGGGTTCAAAGAAACCTGCTCCGGTTATATAGAGCATGGCTTTGGAAAAATCTTCTGTAATATCAAACCTTTTCCTTAAGTAAGGAGAAGAAGCCGCAAGTTCTCTGGGCACTCTGTATCCTGCTTGTATATATTTGCCGACCCACTCTTCTTCCAGTTTACCCGTATCAAAAAAAGAATCTTCACTTTGTGCTCTTTCACCTTTTTTGTCGGTTACACTTACATTCCAGCGATATGTGGTCCTCGGCAGCAGTTTCTTACCTTTATACTCGATAAGTACGGATTCATTGCTTCTGACATTTCGCGAATCCCATACCACCTTGCTCCCCGTCATGACCTTGATTCTGTATGAACGTTGTTTGTTACCTCTTCCGTCCTGTGCAAGCTTCCATGAGAATCTCGGAATCTCATCAATTCCCAACGGGTTGGTAAGATAGTTTACTGTTAAATCCTTGATAGTGATAGACATTTACTCATCTCCTGACTTACTTATTTTGCCTTTTAATTATATCTTTTTTATAACTGCATGACAAGGTAGCAAAAGTCCCGGCAAACTCAAAAGAAAATAAAAGAAAGAATACGTTTTAATTCAAAATTGCTTTAAAAAAAACGGAAGCAAGTGTAAACCTGCTTCCATAGTGTAAACTATTGCTATAGTCTTACTTCATTATCTTAACAACGCTTCCTGCGCCTACTGTCTTTCCGCCTTCTCTTATAGCGAATCTCAAGCCTTCGTCCATAGCGATAGGTGTGATAAGAGCAATTCTCATATCAATGTGGTCGCCGGGCATAACCATTTCCACACCTTCGGGAAGGTTGGCAACACCGGTAACGTCGGTTGTTCTGAAATAGAACTGAGGTCTGTAACCTGTGAAGAACGGTGTATGTCTTCCGCCTTCTTCCGCTGTCAGCACGTATACCTGTCCGACAAAATCGGTATGAGGTTTGATGGAGCCGGGTTTTGCAAGAACCTGTCCTCTTTCGATATCGGTTCTCTGAACTCCTCTTAACAGACATCCTATATTGTCACCTGCCTGTGCAAAATCCAGAATCTTTCTGAACATTTCTACACCTGTAACAACTGTAGATGCAATCTTTTCCGTAAGTCCTACTATCTCTACCGTATCTTGAATTTTAACAGTTCCTCTTTCTACTCTTCCTGTTGCAACAGTTCCTCTTCCCGTAATTGAGAAAACGTCCTCAACCGGCATTAAGAAAGGCTTATCAACATCTCTTTGCGGAGTAGGAATATATGAGTCAACCGTTTCCATAAGTTTAAGGATTGATGCATACTCCGGTGCATTCGGATCTGTGGAAGTTGATTGTAAAGCCTGCAATGCGGAACCCATGACTATGGGAATATCATCTCCGGGGAACTCATACTCGTTAAGTATTTCTCTTAATTCCATCTCAACAAGTTCCAGAATCTCGGGATCGTCAACCTGGTCGGTTTTATTCATATATACTACAATATAAGGAACTCCAACCTGACGGGCAAGCAGTATATGTTCTTTTGTCTGAGGCATCGGGCCGTCAGCAGCGGAAACAACCAGAATAGCTCCGTCCATCTGTGCTGCACCTGTAATCATGTTCTTAACATAGTCTGCGTGACCCGGGCAGTCAACGTGTGCATAGTGTCTGTTCTTTGTTTCATACTCAACATGAGCTGTAGCAATGGTGATTCCTCTTGCTTTTTCTTCAGGTGCTGCGTCAATCTGCTCGTATGCTTTGTAAACGATATTTTTATCACTTAAAGCCAATGTCTTTGTAATAGCAGCAGTTAATGTGGTCTTGCCATGGTCTACGTGTCCGATAGTACCGATGTTGCAATGTGGTTTAGTTCTTTCAAATTTTGCTTTTGCCATTTTATTATTTCCTCCAATTATAATGAGCTGATTTCTATATTAATTTATATACATTCTACATATGAATGCGGGTTGTGTCAATAGTTCGTTTTGAGTATTTTTGCCGCTAAATCGTCAGGTATCCTCTCAAAATGGTCGTATTGCATGGTAAATGTGCCTCTTCCTTGCGTATTTGATCTAAGATCGGTAGCATATCCGAACATCTCCTTCAAAGGCACGATTGCGGTGATTACCGATTCAGTTTTTCCGGTTTCCACATTCTCTATTTTTCCTCTTTTTGCCGTTATGTCGCCCAACACATCTCCCAAACAGTTTTCGGGAACAAATATGTCTACACGCATTACCGGCTCTAAAAGAATGGGATCGGCCTTCATACATGCTTCTCTGAAACCCATGCTTCCCGCTATCATGAAAGCCATATCCGAGGAGTCCACCTCATGGTAGGAACCGTCCAGAAGGGTTACGGTAACATCTACAATCGGATATCCAGCCTGAATACCGTTGCTCAAGGATTCTCTTATGCCTTTTTCCACCGCCGGAATATATATTTTGGGTATAACTCCTCCTACGGTTTTATCGATAAAGGTAAACCCTTCGCCCGGTTTAGAAGGTGCTACTTCCAGTACTACATGACCGTACTGTCCGTGCCCTCCCGTTTGCCTTATAAACTTTCCTTCTGCACGTGCAGGTTTTGTGATGGTTTCCTTGTAAGTTACCTGAGGCTTTCCTTTGGTTGCTTCTACGGAAAACTCTCTTCTCATTCTATCCACAATAATATCCAGATGAAGCTCTCCCATTCCCGATATGAGAACCTGTCCGGTATCTTTGTCGGTTTTGAATTTGAAGGTCGGATCCTCTTCGGAAAGTTTCTGTAAAGCCAATGCCATTCTGTCCTGATTGATTTTATCTTTGCCTTCTACGGCTATGGATATAACCGGTTCGGGAAACTGCATTGATTCCAAAATTACAGGATCTTTGGGGTCACAAAGAGTATCTCCCGTCACAGTGAACTTTAAGCCTACCGCACAGGCAATATCTCCGGAATAAACTTTACTGATATCGGTCCTGCTGTTGGAGTGCATCATGAGTATTCTTCCGATACGCTCTTTTTTATCCTTGGTCGTATTCAGTACATAGGAACCTGTTTCCAGTGTCCCGGAATATACCCGGAAAAAGCATATTTTACCGACAAACGGATCGGACATTATTTTGAATGCCAGTGCGGCAAACGGTTCATCATCCCGTGACGGTTTGGTTATCACTTTGGAATGGTCATGCATGCTGACACCTTCTATGTCACTGACATCCACCGGCGACGGAAGGTAATCGGTAATAGCATCCAGAAGTTTCTGAACCCCTTTATTTTTGTATGAAGATCCGCACAATACTGGAGTTATGGTTAAGTTGACGGTTCCCGACCTTAAAGCTGCTTTTATTTCGCTTTCCTCCACATCCTCTCCCTCAAGATACTTCTCCATAAGGCATTCCGATTCATCACATACCGATTCAATGAGTTTAATCCTATACTCGGTAGCCTTATCCAACATATCATCAGGTATATCCAGTTCCTCAATACTATTGCCCAAATCATCCCTGTAGAAATATGCTTTGAACTTAACAAGGTCTATTATTCCCGTAAAGTCCGACTCTTTACCTATAGGTAACTGGATGGGAACCGGATTGGCATTGAGTCGCTTCCTCATCATTTCCACACAACGGAAAAAGTCCGCACCGGTAGTATCCATTTTATTGATATAGGCAATTCTGGGTACCTTATACCTGTCCGCCTGTCTCCATACCGTTTCCGACTGAGGTTCCACACCGCCTTTTGCACAGAAAACCGAAACGGCACCGTCAAGCACCCTAAGACTTCTCTCCACCTCGGCGGTAAAATCCACATGACCGGGAGTATCGATAATGTTCAGTCGGTAGTCTTTCCAATAGGCTGTCGTGGCAGCGGAAGTTATGGTAATACCACGCTCCTGCTCCTGCTCCATCCAGTCCATTGTTGCCGCTCCCTCATGAACCTCTCCCATCCTGTGAAGCTTTCCGGTGTAGTAGAGAATTCTTTCGGTGGTTGTGGTTTTCCCGGCATCAATATGAGCCATTATTCCGATATTTCTGGTAAATTCCAGTGCATAATCTCTCGGCATATTATTCTTTCCGAATTACCACCTGTAATGAGCAAACGCCTTGTTGGCCTCTGCCATTCTGTGCATTTCTTCTTTTCTCTTGAAGGTATTGCTGACTCCGTTGACGGAATCCATAATCTCAGCAGCAAGTCGCTGTTTCATAGTGTGTTCATTGCGGTTTCTTGCAAACTGCACAAGCCATCTCAAAGCAAGAGCCTGTCTTCTCTCGGGACGAACTTCCACAGGAACCTGATATGTTGCGCCTCCTACTCTTCTTGCCTTAACTTCAAGAGCAGGCATTATATTCTCCAAAGCCTGTTTAAAGACTTCCAGAGGATCTTTGCCCGTCTTTGTTTTGATAATATCAAAAGCATCATAGCATATTCTCTGTGCTACGCCTTTTTTACCATCAAGCATTATATTGTTTATTAATTTTGCCACCACCTTGTCCTTATATACCGGATCGGGCAGTATTTCTCTTTTTGGGACATGTCCTTTTCTTGGCACTTGTCTTCCCTCCTTAATAATAATTTTTCATAGGTACTCAGCCGTGTCAGCTGTCAGTCCGGGTACATATCACCTTTTAATATATGTTAAGTACCGGATATTTCTAAGTACGTTATTTACCTTTTTTTGCACCGTATTTGGATCTGCCTTGTTTTCTGTTAGCAACTCCCTGGGTGTCCAATGTTCCTCTGATAATGTGATACCTTACGCCGGGCAAGTCTTTGACTCTTCCGCCTCTTATGAGAACAACACTGTGTTCCTGAAGATTATGTCCTATTCCCGGTATATATGCTGTCACTTCATAACCGTTGGATAGTCTTACTCTTGCGATTTTCCTCAATGCTGAATTAGGCTTCTTGGGAGTGTTGGTTTTTACCACCGTACAGACTCCTCTCTTTTGAGGACAAGCTACTGACGTAGTTCTCTTCCTTATGGTATTCATGCTTTTCTGCAAAGCCGGCGACAGTGATTTCTTTTTGGAAACCTGTCTTCCTTTTGTTACCAGTTGATTAAATGTCGGCATCTTTTCCCTCCTTTCTTTAAGTAGTTATATATTTACTTCAAAATACATACCGCTGATGCTTTCACACTTATACCGTTTAACAATCCCAATTGTTTGGCGGTATCGGCATATCTTATCTCAATACCTTTTTTCTCACATAATTCTGCAAGCGGCTCAATCAGTGAGCGGTCGGCATCTCTTGCAATGTATACCGTCATTGCCCGGTCTTCTAAAACGGCTTTAGCCGATTGTTTAAGGCCTATCACCTTTTTATCCTGCGACGCTGCCTTAATCATTATTCCGTCTGCTCTTCTTCCGATTCGGATATGTCGTCGGAATCGGCATCTTCCGAAAGGACTTCATCATCATACTCTTCGGAATCGTCTTGGTCAAGAGTTTCTTCATCATCATTCATCTCGTCAAACAAATCCACTTCATCTTCATAGCCTTCTTCGGCAATGAAATCCTCTTCATCATCTATCGGATCCATCTCAAGATACGGGTCCTGATAAGCATTCATGCCTGTTCCGGCCGGAATAAGCTTTCCGATAATAACATTCTCCTTAAGTCCTATCAGGTTATCGGTTTTGCCTTTGATGGAAGCTTCGGTAAGAACACGTGTTGTTTCCTGGAAGGAAGCGGCGGAAAGGAATGAATCGGTGGCAAGAGAAGCTTTACTGATACCTAACAATACTACTTCCCCCGTAGCAGGCTGTTTGCCTTCCTGTTCGGCAAGTTTATTCTGTTTATAGAAATCAGTTGCATCGCAGTAACTTCCGGGTATGAGATTGGTGTCTCCGCAATCTTCCACTTTTACTTTACGCAACATCTGCTTAACTATTATTTCTATATGCTTATCGTTAATATCAATACCCTGAAGTTTGTAAACTTTCTGTACTTCGCAGGCAATATATCTGTGTACTCCTTCTACACCTTTTATCCTTAAGATATCATGCGGATTTTCCGAACCTTCGGTTATCTTATCGCCTTTTTTGATCTCCTGGTCATCGACAACGGTCAGTCTGGAACCGTAAGGAATAGTGTATGTATGAGACTCATCCTCACCCGTAACAATAACTTCCCTGCGTTTTCTGCTCTCATTTATCTTAACAATACCGTCATTTTCCGATATAATTGCCAGCCCTTTGGGTTTTCTGGCTTCAAAAAGTTCCTCGACACGCGGCAGACCTTGAGTAATATCGTCTCCCGCAATACCGCCCGTATGGAAGGTTCTCATGGTAAGCTGAGTACCGGGCTCACCTATCGACTGAGCGGCAATAATACCGACAGCTTCCCCGATATTAACGGGCTTGCTGGAAGCAAGGTTCATTCCGTAGCATTTTGCACAAACTCCGAGTTCCGACTTACAGGTTAATACCGAACGCACCTTAACTTCTTTAATACCCGCATCAACAATTCTCTTGGTAGCATCGGCATCTATATATCCGCCGGCTTCCACTATGATTTCGCCTGTTTTCTTATCTACAACGGGATCGGTGACATAACGACCGTATATCCTGTCTTTCAGTTTTACTACAACTTCACCGCTGTCCACAATATCGGAAACATAGATACCGTCTTCCGTTCCGCAATCGGCTTCTCTTACTATTACATCCTGCGAAACGTCCACAAGTCTTCTTGTAAGATAACCGGAGTCGGCCGTTCTTAACGCCGTATCGGCAAGACCTTTCCTTGCACCGTTACTGGAAATGAAGAATTCCAGAACATTCAAGCCTTCACGGAAGTTGGACTTTATCGGAATCTCTATGGTCTTTCCGGCTGTATCAAACATCAGTCCTCTCATACCCGCAAGTTGCTTTATCTGGTTCATATCGCCTCTGGCTCCCGATCTGCTCATTACATTAAGAGGATTGAATGCATCCAAGCCTTCCATAAGCATCTTTGTAACGTCATCGGTTGTTTTTCTCCAAAGCTTTATTATCTGATCGTGTCTCTCTTCATCGGTTATGAGACCTCTTCTGAAGTCATGGGTAATTTTATCCACCTTTTTCTCGGTAGCTTCAAGAATCTCGTTCTTGGAGCTGGGGATTATCATGTCGCTTACCGATATGGAAATAGCACCCTGAGTGGAGTATCTGAATCCGATGGATTTTATCTTATCCAGCACTTCGGCGGTTTTTGCAATACCGTGTTTGGTTATGCATCTTTCAATGATTTCCGAAAGATTCTTTTTACCCACCATCTGATCTATTTCCAGATTAAACATGGTATCGGGATTGGTCCTGTCCACAAAACCCAGGTCCTGAGGAATAGCTTCATTGAATATAACTTTACCGCAAGTTACATCAATTATTTTGCTTACAACTTTTCCGTCTACTTCTCTTTCCGTTCTCATTTTAACCTTGGAATGAAGAGTTATTGTCTTTTCATGCAATGCCATAAGCATTTCGTCAAAGTTGCGGAATACTCTTCCTTCGCCTATCTCTCCGTCTTTTGCGGTGGTAAGATAGTAACCTCCCAGAACCATATCCTGAGTGGGAACGGTAATGGGTTTTCCGTCTTTGGGTGCAAGCAGATTGTTTGCGGAAAGCATAAGTATTCTGGCTTCCGACTGAGCCTCTGCAGAAAGAGGAACGTGAACAGCCATCTGGTCTCCGTCAAAGTCCGCATTGTATGCGGTACATACCAACGGATGCAGCTTTATTGCTCTTCCCTCTACAAGAACCGGTTCAAACGCCTGTATTCCCAATCTGTGCAGAGTAGGTGCTCTGTTTAGAAGAACGGGGTGATCTTTAATAACATCCTCAAGAATATCCCATACTTCATTGCGTACTCTTTCCACCATTTTCTTTGCACTCTTAATATTCTGAGCGAACTTATCGGTAACAAGACGTTTCATGACAAAGGGCTTGAAAAGCTCCAGTGCCATTTCCTTGGGAAGACCGCATTGATACATCATCAGTTCCGGTCCCACAACTATAACCGAACGTCCGGAATAGTCTACTCTCTTACCCAAAAGGTTCTGTCTGAATCGGCCCTGTTTTCCTCTTAACATATCCGATAAGGATTTTAGCGGTCTGTTGCCCGGTCCTACCACGGGTTTTCCTTTTCTGCCGTTGTTTATGAGGGCATCGACAGCTTCCTGAAGCATCCTTTTTTCATTTCTGACTATAATATCGGGAGCGGTAAGCTCCAAAAGCCTCTTAAGCCTGTTATTTCTGTTAATAACTCTTCTGTAAAGGTCATTAAGGTCGGAAGTGGCAAATCTGCCGCCGTCCAACTGCACCATGGGGCGAAGATCGGGAGGTATAACGGGAATGGTATCCAAAATCATCCATTCCGGCTTGTTTCCGGACACTCTGAATGATTCCATAGCTTCCAATCTCTTGATTATTCTTCCTCTTTTTTGACCTGTGCTCGTCTGCAGTTCTTCTTTAAGAAGAGCACTCTCCTCTTCAACATCAATTCTTGCAAGTAATATCTGTATCGCTTCGGCACCCATACGTGCTTTGAAAGAGTCTCTGCCGTACTTGTCGATTAATTCTCTGTACTGAAGTTCCGTAAGTAAATCTTTTACTTCAATGGTTTTGTCGTTAACCTTCACATCCTCATTATTCACTTCCAGCACTACATAAGAGTTAAAATACAGAATCCTTTCCAATGCTCTGGGACTCATATCCAGTACAAGACCCATTCTGCTGGGAATTCCTCTGAAATACCATATGTGGGAGACAGGCGCGGCAAGTTCTATATGTCCCATACGCTCTCTTCTTACCTTGCTTTTGGTAATTTCCACTCCGCAACGGTCACATATGATGCCTTTGTGTCTGACTCTTTTATACTTTCCGCAATGGCATTCCCAGTCCTTGGTGGGACCGAATATTTTTTCACAGAAGAGTCCGCCGGCTTCAGGTTTCAGTGTTCTGTAGTTAATTGTTTCAGGTTTCTTAACCTCGCCTCTGGACCATTCCTTAATCATCTCGGAAGAAGCCAAACCTATCTTAATCATGTCAAAATTTGTATAATCTTGCATTCTTTACTCTCCCATGTCATCTAAATCAACTATATCCTGCACATCGGATATCTTTGAATAATCTACGCCGGTGTCATCGTCATCAGCGGTTTTCATGCTCATACCGGGCATTTCCTCGGAATCGTTATCTTGGTCTTCAGAATCGTCGTCAACTTTTGCCAGCTCCATATTGAATAATTCATCATTATCCAGCGTGTAATCTTCGGTTCCGGAAATATTGATATCCAATCTGGGTATATCATCTTCACTTCCGTCACGAAGCATAACTTCCGAATGGTCCGACTTGAGTATCTTCACGTCCAAAGCAAGACTCTGAAGTTCCTTAACCAGAACCTTAAAGGATTCCGGAATACCGGATTTGGGGATACTTTCTCCCTTAACAATTGCCTCGTATGTCTTTACCCTTCCGACAACATCATCGGATTTGACGGTCAATATCTCCTGCAAAGTATAGGCGGCGCCGTATGCTTCTAATGCCCACACTTCCATTTCTCCGAAACGCTGTCCGCCGAACTGTGCTTTACCGCCCAAAGGCTGTTGCGTAACCAACGAGTACGGTCCTGTGGAACGGGCATGAATCTTATCATCAACAAGGTGATGCAGTTTAAGCATATACATATAGCCTACGGTAACTCTGTTGTCAAAAGGCTCTCCCGTTCTTCCGTCATACAGAACGGTTTTTCCGTCTTCCGACAGGTTTGCCATCTTAAGACACTCGATTATGTCCATTTCCGATGCGCCGTCGAATACAGGTGTGGCTATTTTCCATCCCAAAGCTTTTGCGGCATATCCTAAATGCACTTCCAGTACCTGCCCGATGTTCATACGCGAAGGAACACCTAAAGGATTCAATACTATCTGCAACGGTGTGCCGTCTTCTAATAAAGGCATATCCGCTTCGGGTAACACACGGGAGATAACACCCTTGTTACCGTGACGTCCGGCCATCTTATCACCGACGGCTATCTTTCTCTTCTGAGCGATAAACACTCTTACAACCTGATTAACTCCGGGATTGAGGTCGTCGCCGGCTTCTTTTGTAAACAGTTTAACATCCACTACTATACCCGATTCACCGTGAGGTACTCTCAGCGATGTATCTCTTACATCTCTGGATTTTTCTCCGAATATGGCTCTCAAAAGTCGCTCTTCCGGTGTAAGCTCCGTTTCTCCCTTGGGAGTTACTTTACCTACAAGTATATCGCCTGCCTGAACTTCGGCACCGATACGTATAATACCTCTTTCATCCAGGTCTTTAAGTGCATCATCACCGATATTGGGTATATCTCTTGTTATATCCTCAGGCCCGAGTTTGGTATCTCTTGCTTCCAGATCATATTCTTCAATGTGAATGGATGTGAAAACATCGTCCTCGACCAGTCGCTCACTGATAAGTATGGCATCCTCGTAGTTATAGCCTTCCCATGTCATAAATCCGACCAGCACGTTCTTTCCTAAGGAAATTTCTCCTCCGTCTGTGGAAGGCCCGTCGGCAATGACATCGCCTGCTTCAACCTTATCGCCTTTCTTGACAATAACTTTCTGGTTTATGCATGTTCCCTGATTACTTCTTTTATATTTAAGTATCTTATATTCGTCCCGCTCACCGTCCACGGTATCAATAACCACCCTGTCGGCTGAAACATTTTTGACTTCTCCCGCTCTTTTTGCCAATACGCATACTCCCGAGTCGGTAGCAACCTTATATTCCATGCCGGTAGCAATAATGGGAGCTTCGGTTCTTATGAGGGGAACGGCCTGTCTTTGCATGTTGGAACCCATCAGCGCTCTGTTGGCATCGTCATTTTCCAAAAAAGGTATCATGCTTGTGGCAACCGATACCAGCTGTTTGGGAGATACGTCCATATAGTCAACATCCTTGGAATCTCTCATTACCTTGTTATTGCGATATCTGCAGCTCACTCTGGGCGTTGCGAAACGACCGTCTGGGGTCAGTTCCGAGTTGGCCTGAGCCACAATATAAATGTCCTCTTCATCTGCTGTCAGGTAATCAATTTCTTCGGTAACCGTGTGAGTTTCTTTATTTACTCTGCGATACGGTGTTTCGATAAATCCGTATTCATTAATTCTTGCATATGTACTCAAAGAAGCTATAAGTCCTATGTTGGGTCCTTCCGGAGTCTCAATGGGGCACATTCTTCCGTAATGCGAGTAGTGAACGTCACGAACCTCGAAGTTGGCCCGCTCTCTGCTCAAACCGCCGGGGCCTAAAGCCGAAAGTCTTCTCTTATGGGTTATCTCGGCAAGAGGATTGGGCTGATCCATAAACTGTGACAGCTGGCTGGAGCCGAAAAACTCCTTTATTACCGCCGTTACGGGACGGATGTTAATCAATGCCTGAGGTGTTACAATATCAATGTCCTGAATGGTCATCTTCTCACGGATTACCCGCTCCATTCTTGCAAACCCTATCCTGAACTGATTCTGCAGCAATTCTCCTACCGATCTTATTCTTCTGTTGCCCAGATGGTCTATGTCGTCGGTGTGGTACAGACCGTAATCCAATCCCAGCAAGTAACTTATGGAAGCTATAATATCAATCCTGGTAATGTTTTTAGGACATAAGTCATATCTTCTTTTTTCAAAAGCTTCTTTTATTTCTTCATTTGTGGAACATTCGGCAAGTATTTCTTTCAGTACTTTGTAGTTTACCTTATCGGTAAGCCCCAGTGCGGTATGATTGAAATCCACAAAGTGTGAGGCATCAACCGTCTCATTTCCTATAACTACATGAACATGATTATCACATTTTACTTTTACCACGTTTATTCCGGCATTTTCCACCGCAATTGCCTTAGCCTCGTCAATAACTTCATCGGCTTCCACCAATATCTCTCCTGTCTCGGCATCTATTATTCTCTCGGCTGATACAGTTCCTGCTATTCTCGGAGCAACGGAAAGCTTCTTGTTGAATTTATATCTTCCGAATCTGGCAAGATCATATCTTCTGGCATCAAAGAACAATCCTTCAAATAAGTTTTCGGCACTTTCTATCGTAGGAGGCTCGCCCGGTCTTAACCTTTTGTATATCTCAAACAATCCGCCTTCTCTGGTCTTTGTTTCGTCTTTTGCATATGTTGCATCCAGTTTATAGTCTTCTCCGAATACCGCGGTTATATCGGAATCTTTGGCAAATCCCAAAGCTCTTAAGAAAACCGTCAGAGGTAACTTTCTGGTTCTGTCTATTCTTACATACAAAACCCCGTTGGAATCGGTCTCATATTCTATCCATGCTCCCCTGTTGGGTATAAGTGTGCTGGAAAAAAGACTTTTTCCGGCTTTATCCTTCTTCTCCGCATAATATGCGCCTGGAGATCTTACCAGCTGGCTGACAATAACCCGCTCCGCACCGTTAATGATAAATGTGCCGGTGTCGGTCATTATGGGGAAATCTCCCATAAATATTTCCTGTTCCTTGACCTCTCCGGTATCTTTTCTTATAAGACGGACTTTTACTCTCAAAGGAGCCTGATAAGTGGCATCTCTTTCCTTACATTCCTGTACGTCAAGTTTAGGCTTGTCCGCAATCCTGTAATCAATAAAATCCAGCATTAAATTATCGGTATGATCACGAACCGGTGATACATCCTTAAAAACCTCTCTGAGTCCCTCATCGAGGAACCACTGATAGGACTTTTTCTGAACTTCTATAAGATTGGGCATTTCCAGAACTTCTTTGATCTTTGAGAAACTCATTCTTTCTCGTTTTCCGTATTGAATAGGATGTATCATTAATTAGTCACCTCATGTCCTTTTCTATATCATCCCCATGGTAACGGCTGCCATTTTCAGTGTCGGCAAACCGGTGCCATAATTACCTTATGCACCTCCGATTGCAGTAATTTCCTATCGACAGGCGCAAAAATACGCAGATTAGCGCATCATTCACAATCTTATCGCATACATCCGCCCGTGTCAATAGAAATATATAAATTTTATTCTTAATTAATCGCTTTTTTCTTTAGTCGGCTGCTTTAATCTTAAGGTACAATCAGTTGAGATATGTTTCCTTAATCTTTGTCATATATTCTTCAAGATATTTCTTAAGCCCGGGAGAAGCATGGTCCATCAGCATGTTTATTTTTTCTCCCTGATTATATATCTCCTCGGATAAAATCTCCTCCATACGTTTGTTGGTCTGTAAATCGAATATCCGTATATTCTTTAAGGTAGACTCTATTTCCTTTTCTATAAGCACAAGAAGAGCCACATCCCTTTCGTCCAAGGCAAGCTCCTCCAATATACCTTCTTCAAAACCCGTCATGTCATCATAATCAGTTTTTTTCATATATACCTATATCCATCGTATTCTTATCCGGTTGTCTTACTATGGTAAGAATGTAATCATTATTCTCAGCAACAAAAACCGTCTCCGAAGTCACCAGTATTGCAGTAAACCCTGCAGCTATCGCATCCGCCGTGTATGACTCGAATTTCTCTTTACCGATATCCTCGGTAACTACCGTTATATTGTTGGATTCGCCTATAATCTGTAAAACCTTTGCGCCGGGAGGTGCGGACAACATTGTGATATATCCTTCTTTCGGCCATGTAAGAGGAGTGGTCAGTTCAATAACCATTTTATGCGTATCGACATCCCTGTTCATTGCCAGATAATAGTCATCCAACGATCCCGCAAAAGCTTCTTTTGTTTCCACACTTATATTCTTATACCCGACACCCTTCAATGTCTCTATATACTTCATAAAGGATTCATCGTCCACGTTATAAAGATAAATTCTCAGTATCTGACCGTAAAACTTGTAATAGTTGACTTCGCCGCCTTTAATCTTAGGCAAAATATCCGCTCCCAGATATTCCGAAGGCCAGTTCTGCTCGGTCGTTACGACATAACTCGGAGTACCCTCGTCAGGTGTCTTCTTATTATTGCAAGCGGTCAATGTAAAGACCATGATTACGACCAATATAAGTGCAGTGATTCTTCTTGTCATTCTCTCCTCCGCTACATGCTTTTCCTGTAATAGTTTATCATACAACCTTCGGCAAGTACATCCCTTTCATCATCCGATAATCCCTCCATATATAACCTGACCGCTCTTGCTTTATCGGTCCTTTGCAAAGCATCTTCCTTTGTTGCCGACACATATGCAATTACCTGCTCTTTCCCCGAAAGAACGGCGTCTCTTATGTCGGGAATATAGACATATTCATCTACGGTAAGAGCGGGATCCTGTTTTACCGTAAAAGGTATAAGTCCCCAGTTTATGAGGTTGGAGCGATATCTCTTTGTGGCATATCGGTATGCGATATTGGCATATCCTTTCAGTACTCTCTGACAGGAAGCAGCCTGCTCCCGGGCGGAACCGTCTCCCGGTTTTTTGGCGAATATGAGGTGACCGTCCACACCTGCTTCCCTTACGGCAAGTTTTGTTTTATTTACATAATCCGGAGCTCTTCTGGACAATGTATATTCCGCAAGAGCCATGGGATTGGACCTGTAAGAGGAAGTCTCCCCCGAAGGTATAAGTTCGTCGGTGGTGGTAACCTCGTCATTTAATACCGCAGCTACTTTCAATAACAAATTCTTAGGCAATCTCGGTATTTCCGGCCACACCTTTATATTGGGACCGTATATCAGCTCCTGATTTTTGTCAGGTTTTCCGTATCCGTTATATACTCTTTTTTCATATATGTTACCGTTAAATTCATATACGGGAATATCTTTAACATATTCTATATCGGTACCCGCAGTTATATATCCTTTATTCAATGCGGTAGCGGCAATGCTTCTGGCATCCATCAGTGCGACATACGCGGCCTGACCGTCCTTGGGGATGCTGCCTTCACGATTCTCGAAATTCCTTGTGGTATGCCTTACCGACAGGACATTGTTGGCAGGTATGTCACCGGCACCGAAACACGGTCCGCAGAATGCCGTTTTTATAACAACACCCGATTCCATAAGCTTGTTTGTAATCCCCGCCTTATTAAGCGCATATGCAACCGGCTGACTTTGAGGATAAACGGACAAGGAGAAACTGCCACTTCCGGTATCACCTTTTTGCAAAACAGCCGCAGCTTCACAGATATTCTCAAAAGAACCTCCCGCACATCCCGCTATTATTCCCTGTCCCGTAAAAAAGCGTCTCTTCTTACTGTCGGCATATACTTTGAGACTGCCGAGATTCAACTGTTCCAGTATGTCTTCACTATTTTCCAAAAAGTCCTTAACGGTATATGCATTGGAAGGATGATACGGCAAAGCTATCATGGGTTGTATTTTGGAAAGGTCAATCATTAAGGCACAGTCATACAGTGCTTCTTTTGCCGGAGAAAGCTTTTTATAATCTTCCTTCCTCCCGTGTATCTCATAGTACTCTTTTGTTTTATCGTCGGTTACCCATATGGAAGAAAGACATGCCGTTTCGGTGGTCATAACATCAATACCTATTCTGTCATCCATAGAAAGATTGTTAACTCCCGGTCCCGCAAACTCCAATATTTTGTTGGTAACCGAAGCATCCTTAAATACTTTTCCTATCATGTATATGGCTACATCGTGGGGTCCCACTCCCTGATTAAGAGTACCTGTAAGATATACAAGACATACCTTGGGATATGCAAGATCATAGGTTTTTCCCAACAGCTGCTTTACCAGTTCTCCTCCGCCCTCACCCATGGCCAAGGTGCCCAACGCCCCGTACCTTGTGTGGCTGTCCGACCCTAAAATCATCTTGCCGCACCCCGCCATTTTCTCCCGCATGTACTGATGTATTACCGCAAGATGAGCGGGTACATAAATGCCTCCGTATTTTTTTGCCGCGGACAAACCGAAAAGATGGTCATCTTCATTGATGGTACCGCCTACCGCACAAAGAGAGTTATGGCAATTGGTCAGAACATAAGGAATAGGGAATTTTTCTAAATTACATGCGGAAGCGGTCTGTAAAATACTTACATATGTGATGTCATGGCTTGCAACAGCATCAAATTTAATTTTGAGCATATGATTTGAAGCGGATGTATTGTGTGATTTCAATATAGAATGAGCAATGGTACCCTCGCGTGCTCTTTGTACCTGTTCTTCAGACAGATTCGCTGCTTTCAGCACTTTATCTTCCTTTAAAACTACTGCTTCGGTTATAAACATCGGAAAATCATCCTTTCTATGTTATACTTTATTATACTTGAACGGAAAGGTTATGCAAATGCATAAATATGATTGAATAATGAAATACAAGCATATTATCTGGGATTTTGACGGAACGCTGTTTGACACATACGGAGAGATTGCGAAAGTTATCGAAGAGGTTCTGAAAAACAGAGGAATAGTTGAGAATCTTGATTGGATAGTAAAAAACTTACATATATCGCTTACACACTCTCTGACCCACCTCTCAAATAAGCATACTCTGGATTATAATGAGTTCAAAGATACATTCATGCAAGCCGAAGAAAGAATGAATGTTAAAGAAGCATTACCATTCCCCGGAGTAAAAGAAATAATAGACAGCACCGAAGGATACACTTTTATGGTTACAAATCGTGCCGAGTCGGTATTTCGGTTTTTAGAATATCGGGATTACAGGAAATACTTTAAGGAGATCCTGCACAGAAATTCGGGATTTCCCTTAAAACCCGGCAGCGAAGCAGTCGAGTATCTGATAGAAAAATACGGTCTTGACAGAAAAGAAATGCTGTTTATAGGAGACAGGGATGTGGATATCGAATGCGCAATAAATGCACAAATCCATTCCTGTTATTACGATTCGCATAACATTCCGAATATCGCACCGTGTACATACTACACAAAAGATTACTTTAAGTTACTTGACATTTTGAAAACCGCTTAAAGCATTAGTCACAATTATTATAGCAACAGGAATAATATATATCGTAAAAGCAACCAGAAACGCCACTTTTCCGTTACTGTCCAGTTTCGTCTCTTTAATAATATTAATCTTTGTACTTTCGGTATTTTTTCTAAATCTCCTCAGCAAAATCACTATAACCGGTAACACCAGCAAAGAGATGGCTCCCAGAACTATAAAAGAAACACCGTATTCGGACAGTCCGTATGCTTCGAGAAATTCTATACCGCCCGATTCCGGGGGAATGTTTCTGGTCGCATATGTTATGGTAAGCGCAATAAAGTTATTTATAAAATGTCCCATCATTGCCGCAAGCAAGGAGCCGGTTCTGTACAGAAAATAGCAAAGAAGCACCGACAATGCAAAAGTGGATAACAGTTTTTCCGGTATTGAGTGAGCCAAAGAGAAAAAGAGCGAACAAAAGAAAAAGCAACCGACCTTACCCAATCTCTCCAATCCCGACATAAATGCAGTCCGAAAAGCTATCTCCTCACATATTGCAGGGACCAGTGCAATAACCAATATACTCTTCAGATAATCACCGAAGTTTTCCATTAATACAATGTCCTCAAGTCCCGGGGTGGTTCCGAACAGATTGTCTACAATCCATGTGTTAAAAGTTGCCAGCAACATGGAAACGGGTATAAACAGTGTCACAACAGCCAGGATTATAAGAATATTCTTTCCGCTTACTTTTTTAAAGTGTACATTGTCTTTGAATCTGCCGGTAAAAAGCATGTACAAAAGTACCGGTACCGCCAGTCCCAGCACCTCACAAGCCGTCTGATACAGATAGAGATTGTCACCTAAAAAGAAAATCCCCACCGTCTGAACGGTAAAGAATATAATCATAACCGCAGTTATGAGGAGAAACGATTGATAGGGTTGCAGTTTGCGACTTCTTAAGTTTTCCATTATTCTCCTTTCAGCCAGTCAATCTGTGCCTGTGACAGCAGGATATCTTTAACACCTATGCTGTCTTCCAACTGCGACAGATTCTTGGATCCTATTACGGCACAGGTCTGCACCGGATTATTTGTAAGATATGCCAAGGCTATGCATGTCGGTGATACACTGTATTCATCGGCAAGCATTTTGGCTCTCTTTGCTCTTTCTATGTTAATATCTGAAACAAATTTCTTAACTATACCGTCTTTTAACTGAACGGTATTGTATTTTGAGAAAAAGCCTTTTGCCTGGGAAGTATATGCCATCAACGGCAACTTTTTCTTCTCATACCAATCATATTGCTCATCATCGATACATACAATAGTTTCATCATCAAATCGCTCCGGTGTCGATTCGGCTAAGGAAAAATAACATTGCGATACCGAAAGCGGCACCAAATTCTCACTCGCAATGAAAGCCTGAGCCTCTTCAATTCTTTTACTCGTCCAGTTGCTTACACCTATGAAACGGGTTTTACCCTGCTTTATAAAATCCTGAAGTATGGGTATTATATATTCCACAGGTTTGGACAAATCGTCTCTGTGCAGTAAGAATATATCCACATAATCAATATTCATGACGGAAAGGCTTTTATCTATATCATATTGAAGCTCTTCTTTAGTTATTCTTTCCATAACATCTTTTTTCAATTTCAGATTCTTTGGAAATCCGCCTTTGGTTATAACTATCAGGTCCTCCCTGTTTTTCCGGGATTTCATCCACTCACCCAGCATATACTCGGAAATATCTTTCCCTTCGACAAGCCATTCGTTATAGCATCGGGCGGTATCATATGTTTTAAAATGCTCATAAAATTTATCCATCAGAAGAAAATAGCTTTCCTTGTCGGCATAGTCGGAAAAAACACCGGTACCGAAAGCCAGTTTATCCATGCTCAATGAATGAATCCCGTTATCTAAATCAATCTTAATCATTAAAAATACTCCCTTGCAAGAGCCGTTATTTTCGGCAGGCTTGCCTGTATTGTCTTTTTGGAAATACAGAAACACATCCTCACATAGCCTTTCATACCGAATCCTCTTCCCGGAACAACCAGTATGTTATATTCTTTCGCCTTTTCCACAAATTCCATCTCATCTTCCACAGGCGACTTAACGAAAAGATAGAAAGCTCCTTGCGGTTTTTTTACACTGAATCCGCATTTCACCATGTGATTATATAAAATATCCCGTCTTTCCCTGTAATCGTCAATATCCACCTTGGCATCATATGCATACTGTATTACTTTTTGCATTATGGCGGGAGCATTTACATACCCCAATGTTCTGGTATTGAATATACAGATATTAACCAACAGTTGATAATCGGGTATTTTGGGGTCTATTGCAATATAGCCTATTCTTTCGCCGGGCAGTGCCAATGATTTACTGTATGAGTTTACTATTATAGCCTTATCAAAACAGTCAAATACACAGGGAACCGTTATGTCATCGTATACAATTTTCACATAAGGCTCATCGCTTATAACAAAAATGTCGGAGTTATACTTTCTTTCCGCCTGCCTTATTGCATCATTCAGTGCTAAAAGCACTTCCTTAGGATATACCGCTCCCGAAGGATTGTTGGGTGTATTTATGATAACGGCTTTTGTCTTTGCGGTAATTACACTTTTAAAGGAATCAATATCCGGTAAAAAGAATTCATCACAATCGGCTTCTACCAACACCCCCTGCGCATGCATGACATAAAACCCGTATTCGGCAAAATACGGCTTAAAAACAACAACCTCATCACCGGGATTTAAAACGGATTTCAGTGTTACAAACAATCCCGCCGCTGCACCTACCGACATTATTATATTACTGAAAGGAACATCATAACCGTAGTCTTTTTTTATACTTTCCGATACCGCTTTTCTTGTGGCATCATACCCTGCATTGCTCATATATTTATGCATTCCTTTTTCTTCACTGCAGGCTATTTTCTTAAGACACTCTTTAACCTTTGCAGGCGGTTCCATCTCCGGATTGCCTATGGAAAAATCAAAAACGTTTTCTTCCCCGTATATCGCTTTTAATCTGTTTCCCTCTTCAAACATTGCACGGATGAATGACGATTTACTCAAACTCTGTGTTATCTTTTCATTAAACATAACATCTCTCTCCTCCTGCCATATTACAATATAGGTAAGATTTTTGCAAATTGTGTCATCAACATATACCGATTCTATTCCCTCAGCTTCTTTGCAACCAATTCATCCGCCTTTACATATGCGGAGTAGTAATTGTAATAATTGACATATCCCGGCTTTGCGCCTTTGGGCTTTTTAACATTCTTGATGAAAGTATAATCTACCGCAACCTGACCCGATGTTCTTGCTTCGGAATGATATGCCGCAATTATAGCTGCTTCGGTTAATGTCTTATCCGGCAGAAACTCTTCGCATTTTGCAGGGTTTTTTATTATCACATGAGATCCGTGCAGGTTCTTTACATGCAACCATATGTCAAAGTTTTGAGCGTAATCAAATGTAAGCTTATCGTTTTCGGTATTATTCCTTCCGACATATATTTCATATCCCTCTTTTGACCTGTACTTAACGGGATTAAAGGAAACCGCTTCCGGCTGAGATGCCTTCCTGCCCTTCTTAATCTTAAGTTTTTCCTTCATATAGCCTTCCAGAACCAATTCCTTCTTAATATCCTCTATGTCGGAAAGGTTTTCACATAACTCCAAAGAAGCCCGAACCGATTTAAGATACTCAATCTCTTTTTTAATACCCTTAACTGCATTAACGGCATAGTTATATGCGGCAATCCCCTTTTTATATTTTTTATAATAACTTTGCGCATTTTTGAGAGCATCTTCCGATTTGTCCAGCGGTATCTTTACAATCCTGTCGGTGTAATAGTCTAAAAGCTCCACATAATCGGTCTTTTGTTTAATCGCATGAATATTGGCTGTTAAAAGTTCTCCGTACAGTTTGTATTTATCTATCTTTTCTCTATCCGAAAGATTGTTGTTATATATTAAAAGTTTTTTCTCCGCTTTTACCAGATGGGCGGATACCGATTTTCTGACCACATCGGATGCTTGTATAAAAACAGCTCTTTTATTTTTTAAGTTTAAATGGTCGCTTAATGCATCAATATATAAAGGATATTTCTTAACCGTAAACTCCGATATATTTTTATACAACGAAAGATTGAAGCAGTAGCAATCGGTTATGGTCTTTTTTTCATTGCTGTAAACGGCAATCGGAGAATATGTGTTTGCCGATATGTCTTGTGCTGTTTTTTTAATAACGGACATAACCTGTATCGCTTCTTCCTTGCTGATATTCTTAACAGTCTTTGTTTCATCTACTCCGGCTCTTACACATATTTCTTTTGCAAATACCTGTGCCATACCTAAAACCGTTCGGAATATTGCATCACTTAAGGGAAAATCCGCATATTTAAGTAAATGCTCCCACTGCACATCTTCTATCGGTATCTTATCCTGTATGGGAGGAAGCACATACTCGCATGCAGGCATTACTCTTCTTACCGAAGACATGGATTCGTCCACATGTCTTAAAGCGTCCAATATTTTGCATGAAGAGTTGACGACTATGAGGTTACAGTTGCGACCGGTCAGCTCCATTATCACGGTCTTAACCGAATTGCCGCTGAATTCATCGGTGCAATTTATATCAAAGTATATTATTCTCTCATAATCTTTTGCATATACCTCGGATATAAATCCTCCTCCTATGTGCTTTCGCAAGAACATGCAGAAACCGTACGGGGTTTTACGATTGTTTATCTTTTCTTCTTTGAAATATATCCCCGGTGAAGAAGGCTGCAAAGACAATGCCACATTGTAGGATGTGCCGTTAGCGTATATGCCCAGTATAACCTCATCTTTTTCCGGCATGTAAATATTCTGAATCTTCCCGTTTTTACATATACCGTTCAATTCATTTGCAAGACACTTTACTGCAATTCCGTCCAGCGGCATGATATCCTCCCTCTTTCAAAACATTGCCGTTTTATATTATATATATTATCATAATATCTGTACTTTAATACTTGGTACAGGAAAGAGGATACTTTGGAATTATTATCTCCTGCCGGAAATATGCAATGTCTTAAAGCCGCAGTGCAAAACGGAGCCGATGCCGTTTATCTCGGGATAAAGACTTTCAGTGCAAGAGCAAATGCCGACAATTTTACATTTGAAGAATTGACGGAAGCTGTAAGATACTGTCATCTGCGTGATGTATCCGTTTATCTGACACTTAACACACTTATAGATGACGAGAATATGCAAACCGCCCTTAATAATGCAAAGAAAGCATATTCATCAGGTATAGACGGGATTATTATTCAGGATTTAGGGCTTGCTGCACAGATAAGAAAAATGCTCCCCGACCTGAGACTGCACGCATCCACACAGATGAGCGTTATCCATCCGAAAGAAGCATTGTTACTCAAGAGTTTGGGATTTAAAAGGATAATAGCGGCAAGAGAAGCCACCTTAGAGCAGATAAAGGCGCTTGTTGCCACGGGTATTGAAGTGGAGGTTTTCGGTCACGGCTCCTTATGTGTATGTTACTCGGGGCAGTGCAGTTTAAGTTACTTTAACGGAGGCAAATCGGGAAATAAAGGCGGTTGTGCTCAGCCCTGCAGACTTCCCTACTCACTGTTTATAGATAATCGTAATATCTCCTGTAAAAACTATCTCAGCACCAAAGACATAGCGGTAATGGATGATATAGACAGGCTTGTATCGGCGGGTGTTGTATCTTTGAAAATTGAAGGCAGAATGAAAAGTCCGGAATATGTGGCGATTATAACAAAGACATACAGAAAGGCACTTTCGGGTACTCTTACAGATAAAGACAGACAGGATGCCATGATGGCATTCAACAGAGAAGGCTTTTCCAAAGGATATATGTTTTCCGAATCCGGCAAAGATATGATGGCATATGCTTTTTCCGGAAATACCGGTATAAGGATAGGGACCGTCAAGAAAATAAACAAAGAGAAAAACCTGATACAGATTGAAAGCAACAAGGAACTTATAAACGGTGACGGGATAAGTTTTCCCGACAGCTCTATAGGGACATATGTCAATATTTTAAGAAAAAACGGCAATCTGTACGGTTTAATATGCAGAAATAAACTCCCCGAACCAAATGAGCCCGTATACCTGACATATGATAAGCAACTGACCGAACAGGCACAAAAATCCTATGCCGACGACTTCTTGCGCAAAGTTCCTGTAAGAGGACATTTCATATCTAAAGCGGGGCAAAGAGCAAGCTTTACCGTAACCGATAACAGCGGCAACACTTATACCTCCTGTTCCGATATAGACTCACAAGCGGCAAAAAACCCTAATGCCGATGATGACATATTGAAAAATCTCAACAAAACGGGAAATACGGTATTTGAATTCTCCTCTCTCACGAAAGATACCGATACCGCTACATTCCTTCCCGCTAAAACGGTAAATGCTTTAAGAAGAGATGCGCTGGACGGATTAGCAGAATTAAGGCAGAGCATAAAAAACAGAAATAGTAAAACCGAACTGTTTCCCAAGTATGAAAACCTATCGTTATCTTCGGAAAGTTTTAATACAGAGAAGACAGAAAAAAATGAAAAAAGAGATACTCCGGTAAACAGAGATATAAGTAATAAAAAAACAGGTATATCCCTATTCTTTTTTGAGGACCGATTGGATTTTGATATAGCGGATATTGATGCCGACAGGATATATGTACCTTCTACCATGTATAAAAGATATCTTCGCGATGACAGAGTGTACTTGTATATACCCATAGGAGCCAATCCTCAAGATACGGCAGGCAATCGGCAAAGAATTATTTCCTCTTCCATGGGGATTTTAGATATTCCTGCGGATAAAGTATTAGATGCGGGAATAAACTGCTTGAATACTTATACTGTTGATGCTCTTTCGGGATATCAAGGTGTAAAAGCTATACACCTTTCATATGAATTACCTGTTGAAGATATAAGAAGATTCGCAAACTTTAACGGGAATATAAGTCTGGAGTACCTTGTATACGGCAGAGTTGCCGTAATGAAAACCAAATACCGTATAAAGGATATATTCACCGATACCGATACACAAGAAATATATCTTTTAGACCGACATAAAAAACGCATTGACATAGTTACATATCCCGACTGTGATACCACATATCTTTTAGGTGCATTTACGGTAAATAATCTTTTGCATAAAGATTTAATAAGAGCATCCGGTGCGGATACTCTCAGAATTAATGTTTATAAAGAAACAGCGGATGAAATTAAAGATATAATCAAAAGAGCAGAATAATCAGTATTCTATAAGTTTTCTAATAGTTTCTTTAATATCTTTCGATTGGAATATTGCCGATCCCGCAACAAGAACATTGGCTCCCGCAGCCTTTATCTCACGGCAGTTATCCACCGTTACGCCGCCGTCAACCTGAATGTCGGTTTTCAGCCCCATTTTGTCTATCATTTTCTTAAGAGCTTTTATTTTCTCCGTGCTGTACGGTATATACTTTTGTCCTCCGAAACCGGGATTTACACTCATTATAAGCACCATGTCCAACATAGGCAGAACATATTCCAAAACCCTTATATCGGTGGCGGGATTAAGAGCAACCGCGGCTTTCTTGCCCTGCTCTTTTATGTACCTTACGGTTCTGTCCAGATGAATGCAGGCCTCCTGCTGAACGGTTATTATATCCGCCCCCGCTTTTGCAAATTCTTCAATGTATCTGTCGGGGTCGGAAATCATAAGATGAACATCCAGCGACAATTTTGTTATGCTCTTCAAAGCCTGCACAATGGGAATGCCTACTGAAATATTGGGAACGAAATGTCCGTCCATTACATCCACATGCACATAATGGGCTCCGCCCTCTTCTATTTTTCTTACTTCTTCTTCCAATCTTGCAAAATTACAAGCCAATAATGACGGTGAGATTTTTATCATCAATATCCCCTCCTTACTCTTAAAGCTTCTTCAGACATATTATATATCATTTCATACCTTAAGTGGCGTTCAATCGGAATTTCGCCTTTTTCCACCGCCTGCAGTACGGCACAGTGGTCATCATTTATGTGTTTGCAGTCATTGTATCTGCACTGCCCGATGTACGGCAGGAACTCATTATACATACCCTTTATCAGGTCCGGCTGCAGAAGACCGGGGTCAAATTTGGAAAAACCCGGAGTATCTACGATATAGCCGCCTTCAAAGGAAAGCAGCTCACAATGTCTTGTGGTATTCTTTCCCCTTCCTATCTTTTCACTCAAAATCCCGATTTCCATATCGGCCGTTCCTGTTATGGCATTGATAAGTGTGGACTTCCCTGCTCCCGACTGACCTGCAAAAACACTGACTTTCCCGCTCAGCATACTCTTTAACGGATCCAAACCTGTCTTATGTTTTGCATCGGTTATTACTATTTTGCATCCGCTCCCGGAATATTGCCTTAATACATCGTCAATATCCTCTTTTGCCGACAAATCGCATTTGTTTAAACATAATATCGGCTCTATATCGTTTGTACGAAATGCCAGTATCAGCAAATCAATCAGCAGTTCATCCAATGTCGGATATTCCGTTGCAAACACAATAACCGCAACATCCACATTGGCAACGGGTGGTCGTACCAGACTGTTCTTTCTTTCTTCTATACTTATGATATAGCCTTCCTTATCGGCATAATCGGTTATATCAAAACGCACCAAGTCTCCGCAAAGAGGCTTGAATCCCTCTTTTCTGAACAACCCTCTCGGTTTGCAGATATATTCATCTTTATCGGTTCTTACGGTGTAACGGTTGCTCAGCGCTTTTGTGATAAGACCTGTTTCCATTTACGGTTCCGGGGTTTCTTTATAGTGGTCGAAATATTTGTATATTATCGGTTCTTTATAGATAACCGAGCCTATAAATACAGTCATTTTGGTTTCGCCTTTTGCAGGTATGCGGACATCTCTTTGATAGGGCAACTTTTCAATGGAAGAAATAACCGCAGTTGTCTGAAAATCCTCATCCTGATCGGAATACTCGAATTTGAACCTCAAGGTTATGGGCATTTCCATACCGGCAAGTTCCGCTATTGTAGGGTCAAATGTGTATTTAACGGTTATATCTTCATACACGGTATCTCCGTAATCCACCGAGAGCTTTATATCTATGGTACTGTTTTCATATACCTCGGTATCGGCTGCCGGATACTGATAAGATACAAGAGACTCTTTACCGGGTACCTCTTCTTCCGACATTACATTCATTATGAGGTTTCTTTCCAGTAACGCTCCCGCAGCTTTCTCCTTTGTCAACCCGAACAGATCCGGCACCGTTGTCTTTTCAAATTCGGAACCGAGAGAAACATATATTTTAACCGTTTCTCCGTATTTAACTTTAATCGTTTCAGAGGGAGATACGGCATACACTTCTCCTGCCGGGATATCCTGGTTATATTGTTCTACTTTTTCCGGGATAAGCCCTGCATTTATTATTATATTTTCCGCAATACGATAATCCTTACCGACACACTCGGGAACTTCCACATAGTTACTTCCCACACTTACCGTAAATGTAATGGTATTCTTGGCACCTTCTTTGAAAATTCTGCCCGGTTCCACATCCTGGTCCATTATTATACCGGGAGGTGTTTCATCGGAGTATGCTTCTTTCATTAATACAGAAATATTGAAATCCGTTTCCAGTTTCTTTTTTATGGTTTCATACTCGTATGTAACATAATTTAATACTTCATACTCTTTAGGTTCGGGAACCACTACTTTAGCCATCTCATCTATTGCGAAAACAATAAAAAAGGCCGATAATGACAGTACACAGATTAAAGCTATAAGAGTGGTGAAAAAGTATTTCTTCTCTTTCTTTTTTCTGCCTCTTGCGTAAATCAGGGGAACATTGTACTCCTCATCGTAATTTATCAGTCTGGGACCGGTTATTTTATCGGTTTTTTCTTTAATTTTGATTACTTTTCCGGTATTTCCTCTGACAATTGCATTGTCTTCTTCTAAAAACAAATCATCTTCCGTAACTTCAGGCAAGGTCACCGTTTCATCGGAAGGCAGAACCTCTCCGTTTATAAAGTCCAATGTAATATCGCCTTTAGAATTGGCATTATTATTCAGTTTCTTTAAATCTGCCATTACATCGGCTGCTGTCTGATATCTGTCCGACGGTTTTTTCTGTATTGCCTTAAGAATTATCTTGTTGAGTTCTTCCGGCATATCTCTTCTGTAATCAATCGGAGGTATGGGAGTATCCTGCAGATGCTTCATTACTATGGATATAGGAGTGTCGGCATCATAGGGCACATGCCCTGTTGCCATCTCATACATAACTATTCCTGTAGAATAAATATCGGTGCTGCTACTTAAAAAACCGCCTTTAGCCTGTTCGGGAGATATGTAATGGACCGATCCGAATGTTTTATTATCCGTGGTCAGAGTCTGCGCATTTATCGCTTTGGCTATACCGAAATCGGTTACTTTTATTCTTCCGTTTTTGGATATCAGTATATTCTGCGGTTTGATATCCCTGTGAATAATACCGTTGTTATGTGCATGTTCCAAAGCCGCAAAAATCTGCATGGAAATATCCACCACTTCCTTTATATCCAAAGGTCCTGCCGACTCCAGATAGTTGGATAGTGTGGTACCTTCAACACATTCCATGACAATGTAGTTCATGTTATTGTCATATCCTACATCATAGACATTGACTATGCTTTCATGTGACAGTTTTGCTACCGATAATGCTTCATCCTTGAAGCGTTTTATAAAATCTTTATCCTGAGCATATTCATCTTTAAGCGTTTTTATCGCTACAATTCGGTTGAGCGCTTTATCTTTTGCCTTATATACATAAGCCATTCCGCCTATGCCCATCTTGCTTAGAAGCTCATATCTGTTATTGAGTATAACAGGATTCATTTTATTCCTCCGGATTATTGTCCGCTTTGATAAGAATTATGGTGATATTGTCGGTTCCGCCTTTTTCATTGGCTTTTTGCGCAAGATCCTTGACTTTTTCTTCCAAATCGGTTTCCTGATTAATTATATTCAAAATATCCGTATCGTCAAGCATGTTGGTAAGACCGTCCGTGCAAAGCAGTATATATTCACAGCAATCCAATGTCATATCATAGATATCCGGTTCCGGCACATCGGATATGCCCAGTGCTTTGGTAATAATATTTCTGTTGGGATGGTTATGGGATTCATCAACGGTTATATCGCCTTTATCAATAAGTTGCTGAACATACGAATGGTCTTTTGTTATCATCTTTATTTCATTGTTATACACGGTATATATCCTTGAATCGCCTATATGTATAACATGAAGTTTATCATCTTTTATGTAAATGGCATCCAAGGTGGTACCCATTCCGGAAAAGACATTGTGCTTTTTACTGAAGTCCAGTATCTCTTTGTTAGCCGTTTTACATATATTAAAGAGATAATCCTCTATATTGTTGCAGTTCTTGAAGCGTCTGTCCCTTATTTTCTTCTCAAAACAGTCTATTGCTGTTTTACTGGCTATCTCACCGAAAAGATGACCGCCCATACCGTCGGCAACGGCAGCAGCAAATTCGTTATGCTCATCAAAGGGAATGACGATATGATAATCTTCATTATTTCCTCTTACCTGCCCGATATCGGTATACGAAGCGTAATTAAATATCATGCTGTCTCCTTAACTGCCCGCATGCGGCTTCAATGTCTCTGCCCAGTTCTCTTCTGATGGTGACGGGCACGCCATGTGCTTTCAGTATAGCACAAAAAGGCGAAAGATTTTTGCTGTTTTGAACTGTTTTCATATTTTCAACAGGATTTACCGGAATTACATTTACATAACACATTACATTTTTCAATAAAGCACTCAAGCGTCGCGCATGCTCTAAGGAGTCATTAGACCCCGGGATCAGAGCATATTCAAAAGAAACTCTCCTGTTGGTCTTCTCGAAATAGTATTCACATGCTTTTATAAGGGAAGAGATGTTGTATTTTTTATTTATCGGCATTATTGCCGAGCGCCTGTCATCGGTAACTTCATGCAGCGATACCGACAGATTGACCTGAAGACACAAATCGGCGAACTCATATATCTTGGGTACTATTCCGCAGGTGGAAACGGTTATGCGTCTTCCTCCCATGTTAAACCCTTCTTTCATGTTAATAACATTGAGAAAATTTACAAGATTATCATAGTTATCAAACGGCTCCCCTATACCCATTACCACCGCTCTGGATATGGTCTTGTTGCTGTCCTGTGCCGCTTTAAGAATCTGAGCGGTCATCTCATAACCCCACAAATCCCGGCTGAAAGGTACTGTTGATGAGGCACAGAATACACAGCCCATCTTGCATCCCGATTGACTGGAAATGCAGATGGAGGTTCCGTAATCATAGTCCATCAGCACACTTTCCACCGTTGCATTATCGGAATAACGAAAAAGATATTTAACGGTACCGTCTACCGACACAAGCTTCTTTTCTATTACAGGTAACTCCAAAGAAAAGTTTGCCTGCAAAATCTCAATATCTTCCTTACTTATATTGGTCATTAAGGAATAATCAAATACCTTCTTGTTATATATCCAGTCTAAAACCTGCAAAGCCCTGTACCTTTTCAAACCGTATTCCTGAAAAAGGTCTTTAAGTTCGTTGTGTGTATAGGAAAGTATATGAATAGAAGGAGCGCTCATGTCGAAAATTATATATTTTTATCAAAAGAAAATCAATGCACTCATCATTATTCGTCACAACCCAAAACCATATCACACGGCATATTATGACCGCATTTTGATATATGCATTGCCTTTTTATTCTCAAACTGTAACTCTGTTATATACAATATGCCCTTTTTGCATTTAACAGCCATTCTCTCTTTATCTATGGATATAACAGTACCGTTGTCAACATCTTTATTATAGTCTTCCAAAGAATAATCCGCCTTTAACACTTTCAGTGTTTTTCCGCAGTAAGTTGTAAATGTTCCCGGCCACGGATTAAATGCTCTTACAAGATTAAACAGTCTGTATGAGTCAAGGTTAAAGTCCAATCTGCCCTCTTCTTTTTTTATCATGGGAGCATATGTGGCTTTATCGTTATCCTGCTTAACAGGCGTTATCTTATCCTGCTCATACAGTTTTACGGTGTCTATAAGGAGTTTTGCTCCCATCAAAGAAAGTCTGTCATGTAAAGAACATATATCATCTTCCTCTGTTATGTCGGTCTCCATTTTCAACAGCATATCTCCGGTATCCATTCCTATATCGGTCAGCATTGTTGTCACACCGGTTACCTTCTCCCCTTCTATTATCGCTCTTTGCATGGGGGAGGCACCTCTGTATTTGGGAAGCAGCGATGCATGAACATTAATGGTGCCGTATTTTGGTATATCTAAGATACTTTGCGGAAGAATCTGTCCGAATGCACAGGTCACCGCTAAATCGCAACCTATCTTTGAAATGGTTTCCACCCATTCTTTCTTGCGTATTTTTTCCGGTTGCAGAACAGGTATGTCATACTCTATCGCCTTCTTCTTTATATTCGAATACTCCACAACATTATGCCTGCCTTTGGGTCTGTCAGGCTGTGTTATAACGGCATTAACGGTATATCCGTTTTCAATCAATGCAATAAGACAAGGCAATGCAAAATCCGGAGTACCCATAAAAATGATATTATTTATCTTCTTCACTCTGCTTTTCTCTTTCTTCCAAATCCGCAGGATCAATTTCCTCAATAACTTTATCTCTGAATAAAATACCGTCCATATGGTCCAATTCATGACAGAAGCAATGAGCTGCATATCCCTCGGCTTCGGCATATTGCTCTTTTCCGTACCTGTCAAGATAGCGTACCTTTATCTTCATAGGTCTTTTGACCGTTCCGTAATAATCCGGCAGACTTAAGCATCCTTCCACATCGATATCTTCGCCTTCAGATTGGATTATGACGGGGTTTATCAACTCATACTTCTTATCATCTATTTCAATAACGGCAACCCTTCTGAGTACTCCCACCTGTACCGCAGCCAGTCCCAATCCCGGTGCAGCTACCATTGTTTCATACATATCATCAATTAAAGTATGCAATCTGTCATCAAAAGATGTGACTTCCCTGGACTTTTTTCTTAATATTTCGTCGCCTTCCTTACGTATTGTCCTTAATGCCATTTTCTTCTCCGTATTTAACACAATAATTTTATACTATCATCGACTATTAAACAACATGAGCTGCTTTTCACAATCTGCTTAAAGTGGAAGTTATTCTATTTATTGAGCTACGCAAGGAAGATATTTTTTTATCCAATCTATCTATTTCACTAAATATTTCAATAATATCCTGATCTTCACAAATTAAATAGCCATCGGAAAATGCCCCTGGTAATTCAAATTTCTTCTCACCTTTTGCAAATTTAACTATTATTCTATCCTCATCTTGCGATATGACTGTTCCTGGCCCAAAAACCTTATGCCGGATTTTCCAACCCACAACATCAATATCATCAATCTTACTTCTTTCAATAAGTGCAGTATCTAACTCGGCATTAACCGAATCAAGTTCAAGGTTTAACTCTTCCGCTTTTGCATTTCGTTGTTGCTTTACCGATGACTTTTTAACAGGTTTTTTGATAGCAATGTCTGCGTACAGTTTGTATACTGTGACACAATAAATGATATCAAAAACCATAATGTGATAATCATCGTCAGACAACATTGTATCCGTCAGTCGGTTCTTGTGAGCTTGCATAAGTTCAGGTGTATCTTTTATCTTCTCAAGAAGTGCATCGCACATACGATAATAACGGGATAAATTAAAACTTTTTCCACTTCCGAAATCATCAGGATATTCGATACAGTACATAAACTCCTTAGCTTCTGTTGCCTTAAAGAGGTAATTCTCTTTAGGATAACGCATATTAAGGTAGGACAATACTGTTCGAAAATCATGCTGGTACCTCCATTTGCCGGGCTCGTATTTATCAAGTAAGTCATTTACCCTATCTCTGAAATCTTCAATCCGTTTCTGACGTTGTACAATATTGCCGTCATCAGCAATAAACAGCATTCTAAACATTTCCCTTATAACTTCCGTAAGCTCAGATCGCTCGGCAAGCTTCACAATACCGTTGGTCGGGCTCACTGCCTTATTATCTATCAAATTGTATGTCAGTTTCACCGACTCCTTAAACATTTCTACAAAATTCTCTGCATCAATATCCCAATTATCTTTAAAGTGTTTAAATGCTTCCCATTTATAGTATTCTTGATGCTCATCACCATTTACATAGTCAAAGTTGTCAATATAGGCCTGTACAACCTTATCCAAATTAGTAGTATTCATGTCATATCTCCTTTTCAAAATTTCACAATCTCCAAATATCTGTCCAGTTGCTCCCCTACATATTCCGCAATAAGTAAAACCATATCATCGGCTTTTCTGTCACGATAAAATGCATCGAAAGCATCATAATACCGCTTGCGATCCGTAAACTTAACATTGATAGCGGGATAACCGTTGCGGATAAGTTCAAGATTTAAGATTAACCGACCGGTTCTGCCGTTACCGTCAATAAACGGGTGTATACCCTCAAATTCAAGATGAAAACGGGCAATGCGTTCAATCGGGTGCATAGTCTTTTTTCTTTCCTCATTTCTTGTAAGTAAGTCCGTCATTTTCGGTTCTATAAGATATGGCTGCACAGGGACGGCATATGCACCTGTAATTGTAACGGGAATACGGCGGTAGACACCTTTATCATCCGGTCTGTCCATCAGCACTAAAGAATGAATGGCTCTTATTTCCGTATCCTTAAGACGCACTTTGTTTTGCGCAATATCTTCGATATATTGAAATGCATCACGATGACCGACCGCTTCAAGATGGTCTTTTAACGGTTTTTTATCTATTGTCATACCCTCAAGTACCATAGCGGTTTCTTTGAGTGTCAGGGTGTTACCCTCAATGGCGTTTGAATTATACGTGAAGTTCACCATAAAGTCGTTGCGTAAACGCTTTATTTCTCCCGCGGTAAGAGGGCGCATACTATCGAGTTTTACTTTTTTAATATCTATTGATGTCAGTAAACTTGCAAATTTGCCATGCTTTCTTTTGTGAGGTAATTTCCGCTTATCCAACGGCTTTTCAGTATCGCAAGGTATCATATATAAGTTGCCTTTACGGATAACTCCTTCGATTTCTCCGTTGGCACAAAGCAGGCGAACACGACGAGTGGAAACATTCCATTTTTCAGCTGCTTGTGTAACCGTTAAATATTCCACCTCTCATACCTCCTGATTCCGGAATATTAAATATAAACAAAGTATAATGCATAATCGGAACAATTACAATACAGTTTTTAAATATTCTTGTATTAGTTTGCCGATTTACAGTTATCTTTTGCTTTTATTCTAATGAGAAACTCCCACCTGATTGGCGGGAGTTTTCTGCGAAATTATGGTTATATTATTTATTCTGCAAATATAGTCTTTTCCGACTTCTTGTCAAATATGTGTACTCTGACCGTATCTATAGCTACCTTAATGGTAGATCCCGGTCTTGCCTTTGTGGAAGGACTTACTCTTGCAATAATATTGCTGTCTGCAAATGAGAAGTACAACAGAGCTTCCGGTCCCATCATTTCCACAACATCAATCTTAACCTCTATTGTGGTTTCAGGCATCTGGTCAAGGAATACCTGCTCATCACGGAAATGCTCCGGTCTGATTCCGAGTATAACTTCCACTCCGTCGTATCCTTTACCGATTATACTCTTTGCTCTCTTTTCAGAGAATTTAAGCTTGGTTCCGCCTATGTCTATCCATACATCCTTGCCTTTTTCTTCAATGGTTGCATTTAAGAAGTTCATCTGAGGTGTTCCGATAAATCCTGCAACATACATGTTAACGGGGTTATCATACATAATCTGAGGAGGATCAACCTGCTGAATAAATCCTGCTCTCATAACAACGATTCTGGTACCCATTGTCATAGCTTCTACCTGGTCATGTGTAACATATATGAATGTTGTCTTAAGTCTCTGATGAAGTTTTGTCAACTCAACACGCATCTGTGCTCTCAATTTAGCATCAAGGTTGGAAAGCGGCTCGTCCATAAGGAAGACTTTAGGTTCACGAACAATAGCACGACCTAATGCAACCCTCTGTCTCTGTCCGCCGGAGAGAGCTTTGGGCTTTCTGTCAAGCAGATGCTGGATTTCCAATATCTTTGCTGCTGCATGAACTCTGTGACGAATTTCATTTTTAGGCATCTTTCTTAATTTAAGACCGAATGCCATGTTATCGAAAATGGTCATGTGAGGATACAATGCATAGTTCTGGAAAACCATTGCTATATCTCTGTCTTTGGGGTGTACTTCGTTGATTATTCTGTCCCCGATATAAATTTCACCGGCGGTGATATCTTCCAATCCCGCTATCATTCTGAGTGTTGTTGTTTTTCCGCATCCCGACGGTCCGAGCAGAACTAAAAACTCCCTGTCTTCAATAACAAGATTGAAGTCGGAAACAGCTGTTATGCCGCCACGGTTGGGCTCATACTTTTTATATACGTTTTTTAATATAACTTTTGCCATATATGATTCCTCCTATTCATTTCTTCGTATATTTTATCACTTTACGGGTAGGAATATAAGATGGTATGTCTACAAATAAATATCGCTCTTTTTGTACATCTTGCATAAAAATCGCTATTTGTGAAGTATCGGCGACAGCCTTTTATAGATAAGGAAAGTTATAAAACCGCTCAATACCCCTTTTAAGAGATTAAACGGCACATTTGCCAATAAGATAAGATCCCAAAGAGAGTTTATGTTAGGATTGATCTTTGTTCCCATCTCAACTATTGCCTCAACCGGCATTCCGAAAGCTTTTGCATATGTAGGTATAAGAAGAAAATAATTCAACAACGCTCCGGCCACAGTCATGGATACGATACCTACCAGCATACCTATAATGGCATTCTTTATATTCTTCTTCCTTTTATATATAATACCTGCCGGAACCACCAGACAGCACCCTATTAAGAAATTGGCAAATTCACCCACTCCGGCAGTGGCTGTACCGGTTATGACAAGGTTGACCAATATCTTAACCGCCTCTATGATTATTCCCGCCACCGGTCCCATTGCGAAAGTTCCCAAAAAAACCGCGACCTCACTCAAATCTATTTCATAGAAAGCAGGAGCAAAAGGCAACGGGATTTCCAGAAGCATAAGCACTCCCGCTACCGCTCCTAAAATACCCATTTTAGCCATGTTTCTTGTTGTCATAAGTTTTGTTTTGTGCTGCTCCATATCCGTCTCCCAATCGATACTCAAGCAAAAGTATAACACAAGGAGTGGAATAAATGTATAATATAGTTATAAAACAAAGGAGGAGGAGTATAAGCAGTCCGATATTGCAGGTAACGACTGAGTTATACAAATTGATAGCATGAAATTAGGTGTTTTTACCGTTGTTTTAAGCTCTATGAGTTTGGAAAATGCAATAATTTACTTAAAAGATCTTGGTGTTCAGGCGATTGAATTAGGCACGGGAGGATTTCCGGGAACGGCGCATCTTGATGCTAAAAAGATTTATAACAAGCCGGAAGAAATAAAGAAGATTAAAAAATTGACGGAAAAATATGACATGGAGATAAGTGCTTTAAGCTGTCACGGTAATGCAGTTCATCCCGATAAGAAAATAGCTGCCGCCTATCAGGAGGATTTTGAAAAAACAATAATCCTGGCGGAGAAACTGGGAGTGAATACGGTAGTAACCTTCTCCGGTTGTCCAGGTGACCATGATAATGCAAAATATCCCAACTGGGTGACCTGTCCCTGGCCCGATGACTTTTTAAAGATTCTGGATTATCAGTGGAATACTGTACTTATACCGTACTGGACCAAGCAGGTGGAATTTGCAAAGAAACATAATGTGCATCAGATTGCTTTGGAAATGCATCCGGGTTTCTGCGTATACAATCCCGAAACCTGCCTGAAACTTAGAGATGCCGTAGGACCGGTAATAGGAGCAAACTTCGATCCTTCACACCTTTTCTGGCAGGGCATCGATATCATCAAAGCAATCCGGGCATTAAAAGGAGCAATTTATCATTTCCATGCGAAAGATACAAAAATATATTACCCCAATTCCCAAGTAAACGGAGTCTTGGATACAAAACCTTACAGCGATGAACCGCAGCGGTCCTGGCTGTTCCGCACTGTGGGTACCGGCCATGACAGACAGGTATGGAATGATATTTTTGCGGAATTAAGAATGGCTGAATATGATCATGTAATATCCATTGAACATGAAGACAGTTTAATGAGCGGGCAGGAAGGCCTGAAAAAAGCTATCTCCTTCTTAAAAGAGACAATGATTTTTGAGCCCAAAGGCACTATGTATTGGGCATAAACTCCTGCTAAGCGACAATCGAAATATATACAAGTATATTAAGATATCTTTGAACCCGTAGGCATTTCCCTATCTATAGTGACTAAAGAAAGTCTGTCTTTATCCGATGCGGCTAACAGCATACCTTCGCTTGTCTCACCCCGCAACACGGCCGGCTTCAAGTTGGTTATAACCACAACGGTTTTTCCTATTAACTCGTCACATGTATAATACTCGGCTATGCCCGATACTATCTGACGGGTTTTATTGTCTGTTTCCACCTGCAGTTTCAAAAGCTTCTTGGCTCCTTTTACAGGTTCACAACTTACTATTTTAGCGGTCTTAAGTTCAATTTTTGCAAAATCCTCAATCCCTATTAATGCTACATTCAGGTCTTGCTCCTTTTGTTTGTCACTCTTTTCAATTTCCTGCAGTTTCTTTTCGGTATCTATCCTGTTGAAGAGTATCTCGGGTTTCCCAAGTTTAATGCCGTCTTCCAACTTTCCGAAAGTATAGGTTGAAGCAAAAGTTGTTTCCTTTGTATTGAGCTGTGAAATTATCTTATCCGAAGTGGAAGGCATAAAAGGATACAGTAAAACCGATACCACCCTTATTCCTTCTAAAAGATTGTACATAACCTTTTTCAGTCTTTCGTGGTCTTCCTCGTTTTTAAAAAGTGTCCAGGGCAGAGTTTCATCAATATATTTATTGCAACGCTTTGCCAAAGTCATAATCTCATGAATGGCTTCACTGACCTTATACCGCATCATCAAATCACAAACTTTATCAGGCGTTTTCTCTGTCAGCTCGATAAGTTCTCTGTCCGCTTGGTTTTCCGGTAGCAGCGATGCGGGCTTTTTAACAGTGCCTTCAAAGTATTTGTGTTGCATTGTAACGGTTCTGTTAACAAGATTTCCCAGAACATTGGCTAAATCGGAATTAATCTTCTCAATTATCTGTCTGTGCGATATTATGCCGTCATTGGCATAATTCATCTCACTTAATACATAATATCTGACTTCATCTACACCGAAAAGAGCGGAAAGGTCATCGGCATATAAGATATTACCTTTGGATTTGCTCATCTTGCTTCCGTCACCGAAAAGCAGCCAGGGATGTCCCAAAACCGTTTTCGGAAGCGGTACATCCAGAGCCATAAGCATGGCGGGCCAGTATATTGTGTGGAATCGGACAATATCTTTCCCTATAACATGTACATCACAAGGCCAGTATTTATTGAACAGCTCGCTGTGGTTGCCGTCGGCATCATATCCGATACCGGTTATGTAGTTGGATAACGCATCAATCCAGACATAGACCACATGCTCAGGATCAAACGGTACCGGTATTCCCCACTTAAAAGATGTACGTGATACGCATAAATCCTGAAGTCCGGGTTTTAAGAAGTTGTTGACCATCTCGTTCTTTCTGGACTCGGGTTGTATAAAATCCGGATTACGTTCTATATGCTCCATCAGTCTGTCCTGATATTTTGACAGTCTGAAGAAATATGCTTCTTCTTTGGCTTTATTGACCTCTCTCTTACAGTCGGGGCACTTGCCGTCTTCCAGTTGTGATTGCGTCCAGAAAGACTCACACGGAGTGCAGTACCAGCCTTCATATTGGCTTTTATAAATATCCCCTTTATCATACAGCTTTTTGAATATTTTCCTGATCTGCTGCTCATGGTCGGCATCGGTAGTTCTGATGAACTTATCATAGCTTGTATTCATAAGATCCCATATTCTCTTTATTTCCTTTGCCCACCCGTCAACAAATTGCTTGGGAGTAATGTTTTGTTCCTTTGCTTTTTCCTCAATCTTCTGCCCGTGTTCATCGGTTCCGGTCATAAAGAAAACATCATATCCTAACATCCGCATAAATCTTGCTATGCTGTCGGCAAGTATTATTTCATAGGTATTTCCTATGTGAGGTTTTCCCGATGCGTATGCTATTGCGGTGGTGATATAGAATTTTTTCATTACTTACTCCTTTTTCTGTCTTCTTTCAGTCTTTCCGTTACCGAACGGGCGGCAAGCGCACCGTCGGATACAGCCGTGGCAACCTGCATATAGGTATTTATGCAGTCTCCCGCAGCATATATTCTGTCTATATTGGTCATCTTGGATGAATCTACAACAATCTTTCCCTTTTCCGTAGCAATACCTGATTTCAAGGAAAAGGAGGAAGCATCCGCCGTACCGTATGCAATGAATATTCCGTCAAATTGTTGCTTTGAACCGTCTTTGAACTCAACACCTTCTACACTGTCTTGACCATATATTCTCCCAATCTGCTTATCAATTACCGGTATTTCGCCCGGTACATCAAATTCCGGATTATTTCCGTTGGTTAAAAGATATACGTCTTTTGTGAACATTAACAGATTGTTAAGCTCATGTTCTGCATAATCGGTATATCCTATTATCGCTGCTTTTTTATTGCGGAAGAAAAAGCCGTCACATGTCACGCAATAACTTATACCCTTCCCTTCAAGGTCTCTTAAGCCCGGCACATTGAGACTTCTTCTGGTCATTCCCGCTGCAATTATGACATAAGAAGCGACATATTCCCCTTTTAATCCCTGTACCGAAACGGAATGCTCGGAAGGCAACAACATGACCACCTGGTCTTCTTTGAACTCCACATTAAACCGCCTGGCCTGTCCCACTCCTTCTTGGAGCAGCTTTTTTGCTTCAACAGGTTTACCGAATCCGTAATAATTCTCGACATAATCGGCTTTCTCCAACGAACCGCCGTCTTTGTAAAGTATAAGGGTTTTGAATCCCGCTCTTCCCAGATAGATGCCCGCTTGTGCTCCTGCAGGTCCCTTGCCTATTATTATGACATCATACATTTTTTTGCCTCCTTGAATCAGCTGTTAACCCTGTAAGGCTCAATAAGCTTATCAAATGTATAAAAGGGGAAAACCGCAAAGAAACTGAAATATATAGTATAAAGAACAAATCCCACCAGAAATTCCAAAACCTTGTTTTCTATCTTATACATAACGAAGAGCACTCCCGCAAGGAAAAGCAGCAGTAATGCGGATTTGGCGAAGGTTCTCCAGTATCGCGCATTAACGGCAGCATTGGCCTTCTCTATGGGATATCTGGAAAAATGGAATATGGACGGAAACTTAAATGCGAAAGTCATGTATATCAAAATGAAAATGGCAATGATAATAAATATCAGCACAGCAAGTAAAATATACACGACGGTAGGGTCATGTCCCGCATCCGCAACGGAATTCTTTAATATGAAAAACGGCGTAAATGCCAACGGAATAAAGGCTACAAACAGCAACAGTGAAAGGTACATCTGAAAGAATACCAATGCACATCTGAAAAATCCTTTTTTTAATCCCTGAAGATAATGAGTAAAATCCGTCTTAATTCTTTTAACCGTCAGATGAATTATGTTCATATAGCCGCTGAATACAAGGCTGGACAGCAAGGCAAGAACTACCGCCAGAGCCAGAATACCCAGCAGTATATACGGGATATGGGTATATTTATATGCCCATTTGGAAAACATGATAACGGTATCGCCTATGTCATCGGATATAAACGATGAATAGTATTTGGAAAGCAGTTTTGCGGGGTTAAAAATCATTATTATGCAACAAACTAATGATATACATGCCGTATAAATGGGTATCAAAGGCTTTTTTATAAAATATACTAATGAATTACTGAAAAAATTCATGTTTCCTCCATTAAAACATTGTGATTATATCACAGGGGTATACCCTTTGCAATAAATCGATCAGTTATAGCAACTGTCTGTATTCGTTAGGCGATATACCGAAATGTTTCTTGAACAGTTTTGTAAAATGTGCAACATCCTTGTATCCCAACTTATCGGATATTTCATACACTTTCGCATTGGTTGTCTTTAAAAGTTTCTTTGCTTCGTTCATCTTAAACCGTATTACATGATCGGTAAAAGATTCCTCGGTGACCTGCTTAAATATCTTACTGAGGTAGTTAGGATGTATCTGAAGCCTCTCGGCAATGGTAACCAATGAAACATCCTCATAAACACTTTCCTTTATATACCTTAATCCTTTATTAACCAGGAAATTGTTCTGCTTGCTGTCCGATTCTTCAATGGCATGAATAATCTCATTTATTATTCCTAACATAAATATCTTCATGTCGTCAATGGATATCAGTTCATTAATTTCATTGTATAAATCATTTTCCTTGTTATAGAAGCGGTAATTGGATATCTCCAGCGAGTATATTACCCTTATAATAAAGACCGAAAGTAAGAAAGCTATTCGCTCTTTCTGGTGAACATCATTGGCGGCTATCTGCCTGGAGGCCTGCATTATCTGCTCGATTATTTTCTTCGCTTCCTCCTGGTTGACATTCCGCAATGCAAAAACCATATCTTCTTCACTGTTTTTCAGAATGTTATCAAAATCCTCCACAACCATTTTCTCTTTGGAAGCATTTATTTTCTGCTCCGCATCAACCACTACATTTTTACCTAAGACTACCCTGTAAAGCATGGCATCCATAGCACTTATATATGAAAGAGCAACTTTTTCCACGCTTCCGCAGGTGTTGCCTATGCCTATGGATAACGAAAGTCCCATATTTTTGTTTACCCAGCTTTTAACATCATTTAGTTTGTTGATAAGGATGCTTCTTTGTATCTGCTGATTGGAGCATATGAGTATGCCTATGCGGTTATCCAGATTAAATGTATAACATTTGTAAATCTCCTCAAGATTCTCCTCTATCGTACTCATTATAGCCGCTTTATAGAAAGAGAAGTCATATATGTTCAGTTTTTTCTGAGATGCGGCAAGCTCAAATTCCGCTACACATACAATATAGTTGGTGTAATTAATATCTATCTCCGCTATTGCGGCTCTGTCCATTATATCGGCTCTCTGTCTTGTTCTTCCTTCCATAAGTAAACGGAAGAAATTATCTTTAAGAACCATTATGTTCTCCCGCAACTTGCGTCGGATATTATCATTAAGCCTTACTTCCTGAAGGCGTGCGTCAATCTCCTGCTTTGCTTCCAGAACCTTTTGAATAAGCGTCTCGGCAACCAACGGTTTTGTAAGATAGCAGAATGCGTTATTGGTAACGGCCCTTCTGGCATACTCGAAATCTCTGTATCCGCTTATCAGGATAACTTTAATGTTGGGATATGTTCTGTTGACTATCTCCAACAAATCCAGCCCGCTTATTTCCGGCATGGAAATGTCGGTTATTACTATGTTGGGCATGTATTTTTCTATTAAATCCAGAGCTTCCGATACTCCCGATGCAACCCCGCATACATTTATGCCGTGCTGCTGCCAGGGAATGGATGTTGCAATACCTTCCCTTATGGCTTTTTCGTCATCAACAATAATAATATCAATCATCTTCTTTACGCTCCTCGTACGGTACACGTAAGATAACTGTGGTACCTTCTTTGTACTTACTCATAATAGTAATTCCGTACTGCATTCCATAATAGAGTTTGATTCTCTTCTGTACATTTCTTAACCCCGATTCGCTCTCCAGTTTGGCGGAATTTATGCTGGATGTTATCAGGTTAAGCTTTTCCTCAGTCATTCCGATACCGTTATCTATTACCTTTATTATTATATCACCTTTTG
>DUPQ01000078.1 GCA_012838235.1 Clostridiaceae bacterium | reverse complement strand
TTAAACCATCCATCTGCTGGAATGTCAGTGTAGAGAATTGGCACAGGTGTTTCCGTGCTGTAGTAAACAAGGTTTCCGTATCGCTGTCAAGTTGCTCTTTGCTGTCCGCAATATGCACCATTGTAAGTACAGCAAACATCATACGCTGATCACGGGTGGTAAGATCATCGAGAAACTCCTTACTTTCCTTGCGTTGTTGCTCCATGTCATAGGGCACAACAGCCGAAAAGTTATTGCTTTGGTTCTGTCTCCTCTGCAGTTGGTGATGTTAGTTTCCACACCCAGAAGACGGCTTTCCACCTCACGAACAGCCTCATCGGTTGGAATAGGGATAATATCAAGTGATAACATTATATTACGGTTTAAATCACAAAGCTCGGACACCATGCTGTCCTTTATATAGCTTGCAAACTCGCGCAGGAAGATGACACGACCGTATTTGTTTCCCATCCGGAAGTGGTCTTTCTCAAACTCAAAAGTATCGGGACAGATATAGTCTTTAAAATCATGACCCTTTTTCATTGATTCAGACAGGTTAAAATAGAAATCCGTTTCCTCACCGGAACGAAAAAAATCGTGCAGGATTCTAAGGCGGTCGGTAGCGTCCTGTTCCACACACTTTGAGCCAAGGCGGGAGAAATGAGTGATGAGGTCTGTTCCTATACGGGAAAAGTAATTCCGCGCTTCCTCGATATTCTTCTTCATTACGGACACGGTAACATATTTGTCCTGCACAATGCTATTGGCACCTGTTGCTTTATCCAAAAGCATCTGGTTATATTCCCTGCGATATTCGTCCAGCCTGTCACCTTTTAGAGGGATTAGAATAGAGCTTTCAAAGTCTGCTTTATTCAAGCGTCGGTTATTAATGGTGATTTTGGTAGTCGCCCCGCTGTCAAAGGAGTTGAGCAGCTCAGAATAGCACAGGAACATCGCTTCTTTATCCTCTTTGGAGGCTACCGCATAATTGATGTCCTCGAAACGAAAGGTTTTGGAAAACTTGTTGCCCACCCGGAAAATTCCGTCCGGCCATATGGTTCGAATGGGAATTGCCTGCTGAACACCTTTGGGGACAATAAACTTTTCTTTATCCTGTTTCATGATTTTTTGCAGGGTTTTAATCATGACGTCTCAATTCCTCCTTTTCACGTTTCTCAATAGTCTGTTTCAATGCTTCGTAATACACATTCACAGGGTAAAAGGTCAGCTTTTTGGGCATGAGAAACTCAGATTTGATGTATGCCCATAAAAACTGCTCCGCTGTCATGCCGTGGTATTTTATAAATCCCAGAGCTGCAAAGGGGAATGCTCCTAAAACACACATCCAGCTCACAGTCTCCGTGCCCAGTAATCCCTGTAAGCCGAAATATATGCCAATGGCCACACCAACAGCCAGGACAGAAAAAATGAACTGCCGCATGGACAGCCCAAAAAACAAGCTTTCGGTATAATCCCGGATCTCCCGATTGATTTTTACTTCCAAATTCAATCACCTCCAAATGAAAAATAACGCCTCTTTAAGAAGCGCTATTGTGTCGTTTATTTCAACGTTCCATCTGATTCTTATTTTGCTTTCTTTTTTCCTTTTGTATCTTGACTACCAATGTATCAACTTTACAATTTTGTTCCATAACCGCCTCATCTTCTGTAAAAGGAGTACCTTTATTGAAAGCTTCACCCACAAGTTTATTTAATTTTTCCTTCTCTCTTTCCAGTTCTTTATCATATCTCGCTTTTTTCACTATTAGCCCTCCTTTGTTTTTTACATGTTATTAACTCTATTAATGGTATACCGGTAGTATAAGACACCTCAATGACTATTTCAACGGTATTCCGTTAAACATATAAATTGTAAACTGATATGCTCTGATTAACGGAATAACGTTTATGAGGTGATAGAATGAATATTTCTCAAGCAGTAATTAAACGAATTGAAGAGTTGTGCAAGGAAAGGAATTTAACCATTAACGCTCTTAGCAATATTTCAGGTGTTACACAATCCACTGTA
>DUPQ01000077.1 GCA_012838235.1 Clostridiaceae bacterium | reverse complement strand
GTGTATCCACTACCTGAAAGAAAAGATCAATAATGCTGTCCCCTGTTCCGCTGGCGGTTTCAAGTATCAGCGAGCTGAGATTTATAACTTTCTGCAAATACCCGTTACCGATATTCAACTCCTTTACCTCGTTTATAAAACCTTCGGTGAGAATAGGATCAATCTCCACATTTTTTACTTTCCTTCCATAGTACGGTGCTCCTTTTAGTTTTTCGCGTAAAGCTTCCATACATCTGTACATTTTTGCAGCATCTTCGCCAAGTCTTCCAAGATAATACTGGTATTCATCCATGTCTTTGAAAGAAAAACCGATTCCCCAAATTCTGTTATGTGCTCTATCCATATAGTCGCTAAAGCTTAAGTTTGTATAATTCGCAAAGGAAACCAATATATCATATATTTCAGTTAAATCCTTGTCGGTACCCATGTCAGCTGTCCATTTATATCTGGCCCTTTCGATAGACCCATACTCCTCGGCAAGGTATTCGCAGAATTTATCATAATTCCAGGCGGAATGTACTTGTGCCGCCTTGGAAACATCGCGTACATAATTGATAACAGTCTCCTTACCTAAAAGTGTCCGAGAGTCGGTCAACAAATTGTTCTGTAATGATTGTAACTCACTCAAAGCCGTCATGCTTGTGCCGACTTGAACATCAACCCTGACTTTTCTTATATCATTGTTAAGGTTAACAATCGCCTTATCCAGTCTGTCAATGGAATTTCTTATCGCATTCAACTCGGGATTGGAAGTGTCAACCCCCAGAAGTTCATAAACGTGAGGTAATACAAATCCGGCTACAGCACTTCCTATCGCACCGCCCAAACTGCCTGCCGCACTCTTTGCAAGTGTAACACCGAGTTCTCCCCAACTGAAATCTTTATCGTCGTAGTAGGGCGGAACCGGGACGGTAAGCGAGTAGGAATCCAGACCGAAGTCGGTATTTAAAACCCGCCCCGCCATATTAAAAGACAGAGCAACACCGCTTTTAAGCTTAGAAGAATAATCTGCGGTATATACAATCTTATCCGAAGCAACGGAGGAACATACGAAAGAACTAAGACTGCCGGCACCAAAAACCGTTATATCATTTACGGAAATACCCTCTTTGAAAGTAGCATTATACGGCACTATTTCAATATATACTTTCCCTTTTTCCGTATCGGTTATGACATCACCCTTTACGCCTGCAATTGCGTTATACGGTCTGAATGCATAATTTATCTCTTCGCTTTCGGTTTTCAGCACAGCATTTACCGTTATACCGGTAAGCACATCGTTTACATCCAAACCCTTGTCCAGTTTGTCATTTATTTTTAATTTAAAAGAATATGCGTTATTTCCACTGTCATACGACTGTTCAATTACGGAATAAAGACCGCTCCAAACACTGATTCCGTCCTTTACACCGGCAAACTCCTCTGAGAGTGTTGCTTTACCTACGGCAAATACATTTGTATTCTTATCAAAACTTACTGTAGAAGGATCGATATAAATATTCGGTTGTAAAAAATCCAGGCACAGATCGGTATCCTCGGAAAACTCCGAATCCACCGCACTTGCACTTAAAACACCACTTATAACCGCACCTGTATAGTTTTTAGGAATATCGGTAATTACAAAAACAGCCTTTGTATCACTCTCTCTTCTTACTTCTACAGATACATCCAATCCTATAGGGAAAGTAAGCATATCGGAAGTCATTTTTTCAACAAACTTCCAGCCTTCACCCAGCATTGCTGTAACGGTAGCTTTATCTGTTCCTTTGTATAGTCCGATATATTCAATATTCAAGTCTACCTCGGGTGCATGTGTATAAACAACTGCAGCTATCTTTTTCTCTTTTGCGGTTACAGCCGTTTCGGACATTAACACATATGAAATATTGTCATCATAACCGTAAGGAGATTTGAAAGTAAAAGTAAGGCTCTTATCACCCGTTTTGGTAACGGTAAAGTCCTCTAACTGCGAGCTGAATTTCCCTTCGTCTACACTATAAAAAGCCGTTAACACAAAATCCTCTTTACTTAATTCGGTAAACGAGTCCTCTATCCCCTCATCAAAAGTCAAAGTTCCGCTGTATTGTCCTTCGGGACTGTATTGTACGGATATTGCCGTATAGTATACTTCCGCCTCAGGTTCCTTCTCTTTTTTCTCTTTGCAAGCAGTCAATGATAAAAGTATGCAGATTATAAGAAGTATACTTAAAATTCTTGTTTTAATTCCTGTCTTCATAATGTTCCCCCCTATAATAAATAATCATCAAAACATATTATTTAAATTTGTCACAACACATAAAACAAAAGGTTGCATGGTATACAAAAAAATGTATTCCATTCCACATTTTTCCAAACTGATTCTATATCTCCCAAAGCTTATTTGTCAATCACTACTAACAAGACAACCTAACTGTGAGAAACATCCACATTTAATTTCCTTCTCAAACATCTTTATATTAGCAGAAGAAGATTTATGAGTTTCAAATTCATCCATACAAATTACCTCAATAAACTCCCTGTTTACTTTACCAAATAACCTTGCTGTAATATATTATAGTATTTAAAATATATCAAGAACGCGTTCAATTTTTTTCTTTTTTTCAACAATCATTCTCGAAACGAATTGTTCATAGCTTTCATCAGGATAAAGGGGATTTGCTTCAACAATCTTCTCTCCTTGAAAAAACAATTTAGTAATAGAAGTCCAACTAAAAAACTTTTCATTTAAAGGGATGTTTTTGTAATATACATGATCTTTTTCGATCATTCCATAAAGGATTTTCAATTGTTTTAAATGCTCTTCTAATTGAAGTGGCTCTCCTTTCGATGGATATAAATAATTTATTCGTCTCTTTAGCATTGCTTGTATTTCTTCTTCATCCGCCATTTCACAAGAAGTTCCTCGGCGAACATAAATCGTATTTTGTTTAAGTGACCCACTTTCCTTTTTTGATAGAAAAGGGATGTGTTCTGGAACATCTTCTACAACTAGCATTTGAAATTTCTTATCCTTTAATGCTTCGTAGTTTGATGTTGTATATGAAAAATCATAAATTTCATATTTTAAATTTGATGATATAAAATTCTTTATATCATTGGAGATAACAGCTTTGTCTCTAATCTCAGGCAAGCCTTCGATACATACACTACCATCTTCGTTTTCTGCAACTCCAAATACAATGAAACCACCTTTTGAATTTGCTAAAGCTAACATTTCTTTTGCTAAAGCGGCATTTTCAATCCACTGTCTTTTGAAATCAATAGCATTATGCTCACCCATCTGTGTATGCAAAAACTCTCTAAATGTGTCAAGTGTAGGTTCTTGTAACAATCTATATGCTATATCTTTTAACTGTTTTGGAAATTCCATAGGTGTTCTCCTTTATCGTAAATAAAAATCTATTTAACTGTAAAATAATAATTGCACATCTTAGGCTTATTCTACACTAAAAATTCTAATTTAACCACTGTATTAATAAAATGTTTCTCTCGCTAAAATCCAATGCTGTATAGTCGCAGGATTTCTCGATATTTGGTCATAATCTTTGATGGCTGCCTCCTTTATGTGTATTTGTATCAAGAGATTCATGAAAAACAGTATATGGGGAAAAGATCAATAAAGCCACCTAAACAGGTGGCTCTCAGCGAACGGAACTGTGGCTCTCGGGCAACGGAAGGGTGGCTCTCAAACTCCGGACAACTGGCTCAAAATGGTCCGGAATATTCACAATTGTTTAATTCGACTTCAAGTTCATTACACAGTTGTATCTTTTACAAGAACACCGACCTCTATCCAAACATATTTATTAAAATAAAAAAAAGGAAGCCCGTTTTCGAACCTCCTTTATACCGGTTATTAATATTTCTTAAAATAGAAATTATCTTGTTGTACTCTTATCAAATTCAGTCAATACATAATCTTTTCCGTCTTCCGACATGGTAAGCATGTATATCTCAAAAGCGCTTCCGTTTTCAGCAGCTATACTGACCAGTATGAGTGCTTATCCAATCCTTTAATAATTTAGCAGTACTCTAAACACAAAAGTCTGGCATTTTTAGATATTTGAAAACATTCATCATTAATTCGCCTATAATCTCTAAGGGACCTACTAAATTACAAAACTCTTTCACCTTTCATTTGCTAAATCCATATATGAAATCCTCATAGTCGCAGAAGCTATGAGCTTCATTAGTTGTACTTCTGATAGTCAGGATCAACCATCTCGAGTTCTGCAATGGAATCAATCTCTGTAATCTGATTATGAAAAACTTCATGAACGATGAGATTAACATTCTTTATCTGCTGATTAACAATATCATCCCAGAAAAGATTCTCGTATGTTCCGGGGTATTTATAGGCCTCTACAATGGCATCGGCAATGATTTTCGCATCTTTCGCCTTGAACCATGCAATACCACACATATTAAAATTGTCGTAGCCATACTTCCCGACTCGGATGATTCTACCGTTTTCATCTTGTTCAAACACCCAGTCATCACTGTGTCCCTTAACCATTTTACCGTAATAACAGGAATGTTTGAGTTCTGCTTGGAATATGGAACTGTCCGCAACATATAGGTCGGCTTCACAAATAAAACAGTCCTCTTTCCCCATTATTGGTGCTACAGCATGTATAGAAGATATATTGTTAATCGTCCGAAACTCCGTATTCTCTATCAAAAAAAGATTTTCATATTTTTGGAGAAGAAAATCAAACTGTTCTTTTAGATATCCGACAACAACATAGATATGTTTAACACCACGTTCCACCAGCCCATCAATAATAGTTTCAATCATGGGTTTACCAAAAACCTTAACGAGTGGTTTAGGTATTTTTTCTGTTAGAGGAGCCATTCTCTTTCCCATTCCTGCTGCCATCAAAATTGCAATTTCATTAGTTCCTTTGTTCTTATTCTCCAGCATAGTTATTTCCTTTATTTCAATTTCGTTCTTACTATTTAAAGAATTGATATTATTTCTTTCGTAATAGCATATTCTCACATCCGCTCTTCTTATTGAAGTGTCTTTAAATAATCCATGAAAATCTCCTTGTTCTCCAAAGCTGTTGTTGTTGGACGTCCGAGGTTCTCTCTCGCAGCAATTGAACATTTCACTTCAATTAAGCTCAATTCCCTTCTGTTCTTAGCTAATTCAAGCTCTCTGTCTAAATCATCATAATTATCTACACAAACTGCATTAGGATATCCGCAACCCTTTGCAATTGCTACAAAGTCAATTCTACTTGCAACCGTTGGCATACCGCCAACCGATTCATGTGCTTCATTATTGATAACAATATGAACTATATTCCTTGGTTTGTTTGCTCCAATTACTGCCATTGAACCCATGTGCATGAGAACAGCACCATCACCGTCAATACACCATATCCGCTGTTTCGGTTTGTTTATTGCTATACCGAGAGCAATAGAAGAACTGTGCCCCATAGAGCCTACAGTTAAAAAATCGAACTTATGGCTTTGTCCATTTGCCACTCTTGCTTCAAACAGTTCGCGGCTGGCTTTTCCTGTTGTACTGACAATAGGGTCTTTCTCACTTATCTTTAAAATATGTTGAATTATTTTTTCACGCACCATTTTATTATTGTTTGTGTACTCAACATTCGGAGCATAAGTTAGGGCTCCTTTCCGAATCACAAAGGCAACATTCCTACCTTGATTTAAGATGCTTCTGAACTCAGCCATCTTTTCTTCAACTTCATCATCTGAAGTATCTTTACTAATAATGAAATTTGCGATTCCCATATGATTCAGTAATTTAATGGTAACTTCACCTTGAAAGATATGTTGCGGCTCATCATGAATACCAGGTTCTCCACGCCATCCAATCACAAAGACAACCGGGATAGCGTAAACTTTATCATTTAATAAGCTTGCTACCGGGTTGATTATATTGCCTTCCCCGCTGTTCTGAAGATAAACAACAGGGATTTTTCCCGTTGCCAAATGATAACCGGCTGCTAAAGCTGTACAATTACCTTCATTTGCAGCTATGATATGGTGATGCGGATCAATACCGTATTTTGCAATCAAACAATTACACAGTGCCTTCAACTGTGAATCTGGAACTCCGGTATAAAAGTCCGATCCGATAATCTCAATTAGTTTTTCAACTTTCATTTATCGTTATCCTCTCCTCATTGTCCTCACAGTTCATTAATCAGGGTGATGATATTATTAATCGGCATCAGTCTGTCATCAACTTCTTTTGCACGATGATATTTCAGAATATCTTCAGCAGTCTGCTGCATTGCAGGAAATGCACTTCGTGTCAATTGATTAGCATAAATAACAATGTTAACACCATGCTTAATCAATTCTTCCTCTGTAATAGTGTTAAAACTAGAAGGAACAACAACAATTGGTGTGACTTTATCTTCTTCTCTAAATCTATCGCAGAACTCTAATATCTCTGCAGGATCTTTCTTTCGACTATGAATCATTATACCGTCAGCACCGGCTCTAACAAAAGCTCTAGACCTTTTCAGTGCATCTTCCATACCCTTTTCTAAAATCAGACTCTCAATTCTTGCGATAATCATGAAATCATCAGTAAGTTGTGCCTTCTTCCCTGCAGCGATTTTTTCACAAAACTCTTCAATAGTCGCCTGAGTCTGCTCAACCTCTGTGCCAAACAGACTATTTTTCTTAAGTCCTTTTTTGTCTTCAATGATAACTGCAGACACACCCATGCGCTCAAGAGTTCTTACTGTATAAACAAAGTGTTCTGTAAGTCCACCGGTATCACCATCAAAGATTATAGGCTTTGTAGTCACCTCCATAATGTCATCAATAGTACGAAAACGACTGGTCATGTCCACCAATTCAATATCAGGTTTCCCCTTTGATAAACTATCACACAAACTGGATATCCACATTGCGTCGAACTGATCCAGTTTTCCATCATGCTCAATAACTGTTTTTTCTACAATCAGTCCTGTCAATCCGCTATGAGCTTCCAGTACTTTCACTACAGGAGCTATGGAAATAAGTTGGCGAAGTCGTTTTCTCCGATACTCCGGCATTGCAAGTTTTTCGCGGAGTTGTACATCAATCTTTTTAACTTTCTCATTACGAGTATAGGGAATATCAACCAGTTCACCACCATAAACTTTCAGTAGTTCTTCAACATTATCACGGATGGCACGTTCCGGGCCATTCAACCAATTATCCCCATGAACAACATAATCCGGCTGGATTATTGGTATAACATCGTCATATAGCATATTGTTCTGAATTACAACCTCTTCCACACCATCAATGTCTTTGTAGAGTTTAATGCGCTCTTCTTGACTTATTGTTGGGAATTTGTTGTACCTTATTAAAGCTTCATCAGACAAGCAGCCTACTATAACTTTCCCTCTTTTTTTAGCCTCTTTTATGATATTGAGATGTCCGTCATGAATTACATCTGTGCAGAAGCAAGTATAAACTGTTTTCATCATCTATCTCCTTCAATCCTTATAGACTACAGGTGTCTTAACTCCACTCATAGCAAGCGCCTCTTTGAACACCACATAGAAATCTTCAATATCCGCTTCATCAATAGCTCCGAGAGCACAGAGACGAAAGGTATTTGTGGTGCTAATCTTGCCTGGATATATGGTGAAACCACGCTCATAGCAGTAGTCATGTATCTTCTCAAAACTCCAATTCGAATCATCCGGATAAATAGCTGAAGAAACAAGCCCGGCTCTCCATTCAGGCTTGATAACTTGTCTGAAACCTAATTCATCTAAACCTTTGTTAATTGCATTAAACACCCGGGTATGACGTGCCCACTTTCCTTCTTCGCCTTCAGCCCAGTATTCTTTTAGTGCCTGAATGGTAGCATAGATAGTTTGTACCGGAGGAGTAAAATGCATTTCACCTGTGCGCTCAAAGTAATCATACTGTTGAAAAAGATTACAGTAATAAGAACGCTTCGGATAATCCTTACTTTTTTCTATAATTGCCCGATTACCCACTACAAAACTAAGTCCGGTGAAAGCCATCAATCCCTTCTGTGCACTTGCCATGCAGAAATCGATGTTATCCTTTTCAATGTCAATCGGACGCATAGCATAAGTAGATGTAGTATCAACCGTGAAAATTGCGCCATACTTATGAGCAAGAGCACCAATCTCTCTAATAGGATTGAGTAGTCCTGTACCGGTCTCATTATGGGTAGTATGTACTAAAGCAATATCTTTATTATTTTTCAATATTTCCTCAACTTTTTCCATATCAGGTTGCTGGTCTACAGGGAACTGAAGATCAATGTGAGGTAACCCATAATATTTACAGATTTCTACAGCTCGAGTACTGTATGCACCGTTGTTTACAACGAAAACTTTCTTCCCTTTCGGTAAAAGGCTATTTATAACAACATCAATATTAATCGTACCGCTTCCGCAGAATAATACACTTGTATACTTTTCCAAATCTCCATGAACAATTCTAACTAAATCTTCTCTCAATCCTTTCATTAGACCAGCAAATTCTTTTTCACGAGGACATATATCCGGAACAACTTGTGCATACTTAACAGTATCCGTTGTCGTGGACGGTCCGGGATTTAATAATATGTTTCTTTTTATGGCTTCCATATAATCTCCTATGTTATTCATATTTCATTTTTTATTTTATTCTTTTATAGCAATATTGTCTATTTAATAATCTAAATATATAAAGCACTTGATTATTCTGTCTATCTTTTTTCATGATAGAAGCACAAATATACTTTTTATCATCTCTCTATTCTTCATTTATTCTTATAACTTGAATATCTAATAACCATGTAACAGATTAATACTCCCTATTTTTCAGTCTTTAGTGGAATATACTCTAGTCTTTATAATACAACCTACTTTGCTTTAACTCCATACTTGCGGGAGCGAACACTTATCATTTTCAACATTTTTTCTGTATTTTCTCCAAATAAGGGCTCACTGTTAACCATCTGGGGAAATCATGCAGATTGATGTGTGGTATTCACCTCAGTCAATATAATATTACCTTTCTATCAATACTCAAATCCCATGATAGAATTCCTAAATATGGCATTTGTTCATGTAGGTGTCTAGCAACCTTCCTTACTTTATCTCCAACTTCTGGAATAAGATAATTTTCAAAAGAAACCCTGAATCTGGATGCTTATCATATCGTTCACCGGACTCAGAAAAAATATACTTTTTGAGTGTTCCGTCCATATTTACACATACAGATATCCCTCCATATTGAATATTATCCCTATCAGCATTTGATGTTCCAAGGTTTAAAGCAATCGGATAGACAAAGACTTGGTCTTCCAAAATGTAGGTAATAACTCAGAATGTATTTAACGAGGATCAATTTAGAGAATATAATCTCTGATGTTATTAAACAAACTCCTAGACAATGTAATTGTTCCCAAAAGAGGCCAATAGTTTAACTGAATTGTCAGGTCCTGACTTAACAATTTTGACATCTCTCCTACTACTAATAGCAACAGTCTTTTTTATTACATACTTTTCTTCTCTTCTTAAAAATTGTTCACCAATCTCTTGAGAAACAATGTGATTATCTGAATCTCTTAAAACCCCATTTATGGAGGAAATAATAGTTTTAGGAATGTGTCCTCCTGTATTTCCAAAAAATACCACTATTAAATATCTATCATCTAAACATTCTGCTATCCTGCAAGAATTTGTTTAGGCTCCAATTTTGTTGAAAACAGAATCTCAGGAAAATAATTTTCACAAAAAATACCTGTATAACTCTAATATAGTCTATGCTATTCGTATCGAACTCTTTCCGTAATTCTCCAAAAAAATCTATCAATATTATTTTTTTGTTTGGATGAATATTCTGTGTAAAGAGTGTATTTCTATAAAATCACAGCATATATTCAGATAAATCAGTGCAGCCATTTCAGAAAACATGTATAGTATATAACCACACCATAATAATTCTTATTACTTCCTATTAAAACATCGGGGTGAAAACATTCTTATATAATTTTCTGCTCAAAAATCTTTTAGTTTCTTATTGTAATTCCTCAATATATTTCATTTTATATAAATATGTAATATAAAGATGTCTTCTACATTATTTACTTTTAAAAAAATTGTACTGTTGACCAGAATATTCTCCTTTGCCTACTCTTTTTATAGCATATCTACTTTACAGTTTTACTACCAATAAAAACATTAACACAAAGAAGAATACAGTGAACAGATGTCATCCTCCGAAATATACACAGGATTATTCCTCAATCTTTCAATATTCACAGATTTCACAAGCTGTAAAAAATCTGATTTTTTAACAATCGGACTTTTAATGTTGTTTTTTTCTATAATACCTTCAATTTTACCTATTGCTGCTTTTGGGTTGTCTACACCAAAACAGTTTGCTATAGAAAAGAATACATTGTTTAGATACTCTATACCTCTTTTGTCAGTGCATTTATCAATATTGTCTACCATATACCCCCATATCTTTGGCAACAAAACAGCAACAGAACAACCGTGCGGTATGTTATAAAGTGTTGTCAGTTTATAACTCATTGCATGAGTAGCTGTTGTTTTAGCAATATTTATTGCTCTTCCGCTTAAATTAGCAGCAAGTAATATTCTATCAGATGCTTCTTTATCATCGGTTGTAAGATAATTATCCATATTACTGACTATCAACATTAAAGCTTCTTTTGAATACTCTATACTCTGTTCTGTAGAATTCACCGACCACCAAGCTTCTATTGACTGGCACATGGCATCCATCATCGTACAAACCTTATGTTTCATAGGAAGTTGTGATAAATAATTGCTGTTTAATATTGCATACTGAGGTAATATGATGTCACTCTCCACAGATTTCTTTTCATTATCTACATACACTACAGCAAATTTTGTAGATTCACTACCTGAACCTGCTGTTGTAGGAATAGCAATAATTGTATCATCGCTATCTATGTTGATCTTCTTTAGATAATCATCAGGGTTATCTATATTTGAGAATATCTTGATACACTTTGCTACGTCAATAGAGCTTCCTCCACCTACACATATGATACAGTTACTTCCCGATACTTTATACTTTTCTACTCCTCTACAGATATCCTCTAATTTAGGATTTGAAGTATATTCGTTAAATATTCCTACCAACCTGAAATCCTTAATGAAAAAATCATAAATGTCATGTTTTTTAATTGATTTGCCACATACAAGAAAATACTTAGTGACATTTAAATCCTTTAATATCTTTTCTAGTTCAATAATAGTGTTTTCTGTCCGGATAATTCTTTGCATACTTATCACTCCTCAGGTATTAATGAAATAATATCCTTTATCGGCATACACATCTTATCAGCTTCATATGCTCTGTGATTTTCAAGAATTGTCATTGCTACTTTTTGCATAGCAGGAAATGAACTTCTTGTTAAGTGATTAGCATATATAACTATATTTACACCCTTTTTTTCCAACTCTTCTTCTGTTACTGTGTTATATGAAGTAGGAACAACAACAATAGGTGTGTTTTTGTCTTTCTTTCTAAAAAGTTCAACGAACTCAAATACTTCATCCGGTTCTTTTTTACGACTATGTATCATAATTCCATCAGCTCCGGCATTAACATATGCAAAAGCTCTTGATAGCGCATCATCCATTCCTTTGTCCAGAATAAGGGATTCTATTCTGGCAATTATCATAAATTCCTTTGTCTTTTGAGCATTTTTGCCGGCTTTGATTTTAGTGCAGAAATTTTCTATATCATCTTGAGTTTGTATTACATCTGAACCGAACAGCGAATTTCTTTTTAAACCTGTTTTGTCTTCAATAATAATAGCAGACACTCCTACTCTCTCCAGTGTCCTGACATTATATATGAAGTGTTCCACTAAGCCACCTGTATCTCCGTCTAAAATAATAGGTTTTGTAGTCACTTCCATAATATCATCTATTGTTCTTAGTCTCGAAGACATGTCAACAAGCTCAATATCCGGTTTGCCTTTTGATGTTGAATCGCATAATGATGAAACCCACATAGCATCAAACTGATATGCCTTGCCATCCTGATATACCTTGGTATTCTCTGCTATTAATCCTGTTATTCCATTGTGAGCCTCAATAGCTGTTACTAAATGTTTCACTGATAATAACTTGCGAAGTCTACCCCTCCTTATATCCGGTATTGAAAGATGCTCTCTGGCTGACCGTTCCAATTCATCATATCTTTTGTCCTTTGAATATGGAAATTCCACTAATTTTCCACCATAAGTAGATAGAATCTCAACTACTTCATCTCTTATAGGTTTTTGAAATCCTTCTTTCCAGTCATCCCCATGAACAACATATTCAGGCTTGTATTTCTCTAAATTCTTCCTATAACTTAATTCTTCTTGAAGCACAACTCTATTTACACCCACTATATTCTCAAATAATGTTTTCCTTTCTTCAAATGGCATTAAAGGATATCTTTTAAAATTTGCTATTGCTTCATCGGACAATACTCCGATAGTTAACCGACCAAGCCTGCTTGCTTTCTTTAAGATAGCCATGTGACCGCTATGCAACATATCAGTAGAAAAACACATGTATACATCCCTATTCATGACTGCTTTTAATCTCTTAGTTATAACCAAAAGATCCTCAGGAGTATCAATTTCGTTACAAAGTTCATTCTTAACATCCAAAGGTTTTATTAAACACTTCTCGGAAACCTCATTAAATGCATTTTCAGCATAACAATTAGTTTGACCATTTTCACAGAAATTAATAATCTTATCTAACCAAACTAACCAGTCCCTCCTCTTAAGCTTATACAACGGTTGTGCTGAATAAGCATTTTCAAAAACATTAACCGCAACTGTGCTGATATAGCCATCTCTTAACTGTACTTTAAAGTCTTTCTCAGGTAAGCTTACTGTAGAACTGATTGTCATACAACTACCATTAAAATCCATTACTTTATCCAGAACAGAATTCTCAAAGACTAAATCTCCATGCATTAAAAGAATGTCGTCATTTAAATATTCTCTTGCACAGTACATTGAGTATATATAATTGGTCTTATCATATACCGGGTTTTTAACAAATGTATATTTTAGCGATAAATCCAATGATTCACAGTATTTTACAAGAACTTCATCAAATAAGCCTGTGGTGATAATAACATCCTCAATACCTACATCAACTAACTGCTTAAGCTGTCTACTAAGAATAGTATCTGTATTAGTTATTTCTGTCATGCATTTAGGATGTTCAGATGTCAATACTCCCATCCTGCGTCCTAAACCTGAATTTAGTATAAGGGCTTTCATTTATTCACACTCCTTAAGGTATTGCATAAAATCTTCTTTATTCTCTACAGGTGATTTTGTTGGTCTACCCAAATTACTGCGAGATCCTATTGCTGTTTTCACTTCAAAAAATACAAGTTTATTCATTTTTTTAACTCTGTTTAATTCTATTTCTAAATCAGCATAATTATCAACACTGATTGTATACTCATATCCACACCCTTGTGCTATCTTTACAAAATCTATTTGCCCCCCAACAGTCGGCATACCTCCTACACTTTCATGCGAGTTGTTATTTATTACAATATGAATCAGATTGCTAGGTTTATTAGATCCTATTTTAGCCATTGAACCCATATGCATTATCGCTGCTCCATCGCCATCAATGCACCATATTTTAGTTTTCTTTTTTTGTAGTGCAATACCAAAGGCAATAGAAGAACAGTGTCCCATTGAACCAACTGTTAAGAAATCATATTTATGAGACTGCTTATTGCTTTCTCTTATTTCAAACAACTCCCTTGATGTTTTTCCGGTAGTAGTAACTAATATATCCTCTTTTGAGATATCAGTAATCATTCTTAAAACTTCTTCGCGATTCATTGTATAATCGTTTTTATATTCGCACTTTTTATCATACACCAACGAATTTTTCTTAACTATGAATGCTACACTTTTACCTGAAGCTAAATTTATCTTCCATTTTTTATTTGGTCTTTTAAATCATCTTCTGTTGTATCTTTTGAAATAATATATGTATCAATACCTAAGGTATGTAATAAATCTAGGTATCTATTCCAGTGCAGTGGAGCCACCAGTCTGGTAGAATGAAAGCTACCCATCCGGATTGATAGTGCTACCTTGTTTTTTAATTATCTTACTTCTTTGGCATCTAATCTATAACTCTTTCGCATTGATTCACCCTTGCTTTTATCTAGACCTTCAATATCAATCTTGCAAAAATCGCATGTGATTCTGTCCATAATTACCTCTGCTAGAGTACTATCATCACCACCAATTCCTTCACACCAGTCTTCTTTTCTGAACTGTGAGAAGATTGTGGAACTTCTTTTGTAGCTTTTGTGAATTAACTCAAAAACATGTTTTACCTCTGAACTATTAAGTTTCATAAGTAACCATTCGTCAATTATTAGTAACGTCGGTTTAATAAATTTGTTTAATGCCTTTGCATAATCTCCTTCGCTTTTAGCAACTTCAATTTCCAGCAAAAAATCAGGAAGTCTGACATATCATACAGTGTAAAACTGTCTATAGGCTTTTATACCGAAGGCGCAGACCATGTAGATTTTTTCACTGGTTGTAACTATGGTGATGTATATACTTCGATATTGTGCAATGTTTCTCTTACTAAAAACTATGCAGTGCAGTCGCTTAATTCTCGATATTTGCTTATAATTCTTGACTCACCTTTACATATACTTACGCCAAGATGTTGCATGGGGAAAAAGCAATGAAGCCATAGAAAAAGGTGACTCTTGATTAGCGTAATATTGGCTCTCGGGTAACGGAAGGGTGGCTCTCAGACTCCTGATAGTTGGCTCAAAATGGTCCGGAATATTCATCTAGGGTTATTTCGCCTTGAAACATATGCTGTAGTTCATCATGTATACCCGGTTCACCTCGCCAGCCCATTATAAATACACAAGGCATTGTATATGCTCTGTCGTTGATAAGGGAAATAATCGGATTCATTGTATTCCCAATACCACTATTCTGCAAATATACAATTGGAGTCTTTCCTGTAGCCAGATGATATCCAGTTGCTACAGCAACTGCATTGCCTTCATTTGCTACAGTAATATTGAAATACAAACTATCAGCATTTATAAATTTACACATCTCTTTATGTTATGAATCCAGCACGCCTGTCATAAAACTATTGCTTAAATATCTTAACAAAGTTTCTATCTTCATAAATAAAACCTTTTTACTTATAATGTTATACTCTATTCTTTACATGCTTTAATAAAATACAATTTTATTATATTACCGTTAATTAAAAAAGTACGGAAACTTAAAATAGTAAACACTTTTTACTTTTATAGAAAAGGAATCTAAAACAATAATACTAAGTTTCTCGAGGATACCTTATTGCCAAATCTATTACTTTTTCCCAAACTATTATCTTTAACTGGTTAATCTACGTCAAATTTGTTTGCCTTATATATTTAGATTCTTTCTTGAGTATTCAAACCACCTACTAATCTAAATACCTCTAAACCCATAGAAAGATTGTTCTTATCAAAGCAATACTTTGTGTGTAGATTTAGAATACTAAATACTTTAGCCATGAATCAATGTAGAATAGTCATTAATTTTTCGGAAGTACTATAATCCACGCATCATGAATTATCCCTATTTATCTTTTTCTTTTTTCTAACATTTATTAATTGAAGATCTGAATCAAACCAAAGTGTTTTTTCAGGTATTCGATTATAGGGGAAGTGATATAAATAACTACTGAGGAGGCTATTAATTGGAGCAATCTCTTCAATCCATTCATTTGATAGACGAAAGACCTGTGTATTTTCAATTGATCTTTCCGGTTCAAAAAATGTATACTTTTTTGTGTGATTATTTATTTCTAAATCCAGAAAATCTTCGATATTCTTTACTGTTTTATCATATTGATAAACTAAATCTTCAAAGAATATCAAAAGAACGTTCTTCTTTCCAGTACAATCATATATCATTCTCTTCCACTCATCACAAAACTTCATTACATCTGTGGGAAAGTATGGTATCGCTCCCGGAGCTGATACCGGAGGCTTATACCAATAATACTTATTTAGTAAATATACATCTCTTGGATCTCTATACACAACTATAACTTTAAAATTCTCTGGGAAGAATTCACTAATTGTATCCGACTGCTGTGGCCACAGAAGATGATCAAAAACATTGACTCCTTCACCCTTTGAGCACATTTGCAAATACGATAGAATATATTGTTTTGCAGCACAAAAAAACTCTTCTTCGGTTGGCATGCAATAAAAAAACGGTTTTGAAACATACACATATTTCCGTCCTAACGATGTAATGGGGCGATTATACAATATTTTTGCTCCTATTTGTAGTATCGCCTTAATAACACTCTTTCTTATCCCAATACGATGTTCAAGATTGCGACCGCTCCTTTCAGTACTAATTGTTGAAACAAATTTATTAACTGCATCCATATATGTAGCTCCATAATGCTCCGCATAACCACCATACCATCCAAAGTCATTATCATTTAAACGTTTGGCGGTATCAATAAACTCGCTAATTGCCATACTAGAACTAGAGACACTACGATATGGAGACAAGAGAATTGATGCTAAATCATAAAGACCTCCTTGAAAATAAAGGGCCACATGCTCGTAACATTCAGGAACAGGAGCTGCAATATTTACATCACTATACTCCTTTAAAAGATCAATAACTGCTGAAGAACCTGTACCACAATAACCTGTAACCGCAACAAATTGTTTTTTTACCATTCCATACCTCCATATTTTAAATTTTCTTACATGATTAGTCCCAAAAACAAATAATAATCAAAAAAAGCATATTGCATTAAGATTTCTTAAAAGTTAATTTATGGCTTTTTATGATGCAAAAAATGTTCTCCTTTACTTAAAACCGTTTATCATTGAATAATGTTGCTTTTAATGAAAACACTAAAAATGCACTTAACAGTAGTAAACTTATCACTATGATAATATATCTTAAGTATAATGCCTTTTCTAGTACCCTGTAACATCTAAATGTTTATTATAGGATATAACCTTTTCGGTTTTACCCTTGCAGTTCCAGTCTGCCAGCTAATTTAAGAGCATGCTTAGGCTCAAAAGTCTGATAAAGTGAAGCAATTTGAATGTATATTTAAATCATCCATAACAATAACTACTTTCTTTACTGACGGATACTGTGTTTCAAGAAGCCATTCAATCTTTTTTGCTCAATCCTCTTTGTACAGTGTTCTTCCGTCTGAGCATAATGCCATACGTTTAGAGGTTCAGTGAATATGAAGATAAATGCCGTCCCGTTTCGTATATATTCATTATCCTCATACTCTATTCTGCCATCTTTGAAACAAATACTCTTTCTAGCATTAGCGAATAATTGGACAGGTTTCTCGTCCATGCATACTACAGGATAATCGTCATCATATCGTCGGCTATATACGGTAAGCACATCTTCCATTGCTGCAACGAAAGCAGCATTATGTGCAGGCGGAATACACCAGTATTTCTTTAAATGAGGCTTAAATTCGTTTTTTTAGAACCCGAGCAACAGTCATATGAGACAAAGATTCTACATAATCCAACTCAACACATTTATCTGCAAGAAGATGAACTGTCCAACACTCGTATCCCTCAGATGAAGAACCGCAGGCAAGTGATACAATATGTGCCTCTACATCACCGGTAACTTTTAGCGGTACCAGAGGAGTTTCTCGTTTCTTTCTTCTGATTGTTGCTTCAAGACCGTTATTGGCATATGAAGTCCTGACATTCTGCACTGTAGTTGCTGTTGTGTAATATGCATCAGTAATCTGAGAAACCGTCATATATTGTTTGGCACCACAATCCGAAGCAAGCAGTATGTTTGCTCTTAATATTGTTATGCAAGAGTTTTTGCTTTTGTTACAATATCACGCAAGATTTTCCGTTCTTCACCGGATAACTCAATTAAATATTTTACTGATGGCATGTGATAATCCTCCCATATTGCAACATAAGAATATCATGTATCAGATTAATAGTTTATGTAAGTTTTAGGTGTTACAAAACAATAGAAAAGTTTTTATTCTCTTTCTGTTTTTGAAAGAATCAAATATTTTAAAAAAGAATCCTGACACTTCCAAAATTATCGGAAACTACAGACTTTATTTATTTGTTCTATTTCTGTCTATTATTACATTGCATATAAAACAATATATTTTCTGGACATGCTTAACACATCTAACTACTAACGTTAGTACAAATAGATAATAACTCCACTTCTCTACTTGTGACTATTTATCATAAATCTGAGTTTACAAATTCATTGCTATAAAGTATACTTCCTTTAACCTCAATAATAGTAGTTATACAATGATATCTCAACAGAGACACCTTTTATGCATTAAACATATCTCTCCGCTGTAGGAACTAAATATCCTGTCGTTGCTATTATTTTAATCCTTGTCCCCTTCTCTTTTTTTCTGGTGAGGTAATCAAGAACTAACTCGTTCCAAGAGAAATCCAGCTTCCTAGTGTTTTATCCCATTCTTCAGGACGAAATTCTAGCAAACCAGATTCTGGGTAAAAAGTAAGTTCTCCAAAATAAATCTTCTCACCGACTTCATAAAAATCAACTCGTAAGAGGGGTATGCCTTTTGAAAGTTTTTCTGCAAAGATGACCATTTTATCATAATTTTTTGGACGTTGATGAAGACACTTTGGCTTTGGATAATGATACTCGAATGGCATTATTTTCCAATCGGTATCGTAAAATGCAAATTTTGGCCCATCTGCTGAAAATCGCTCACTACAGACAAGAGTACATTTAACTTTACCATTAAAGCAGAATACTTTATAGTCAGTTAGTTCTTGTTTGTTATCATCTTCCATATACTTCTCTGCAAAAATTTTTCTTTTAACAAGCTTGTATGGCCATTCTCTTCCTTTTAAGAAAAAATCTTCACGTAAAGCCTTAGTAAGTTTTTTTCTTGCTAACTTTTTATTGAAATGCTCTTTGTCTCGGCATATTACAATGCTTCCCGAATCATGATTACATTTTAAAACAAATGTGTTAGGAAGAATGTCAAAGTCAATCTCATCAAATGAATTATATTCACCTAAAGTTGGAATGATATATTGGTCCCCTATTACATCACTTACATATTCTTTTACAGCAATCTTATCAACCATTTTTACATAATCTGGATTTCGGTCATGTAATTTAAGCCAATGTACTTTTTCATTAAAAGTCGTAGGACAATTTAAATCAAGTTTTTTACCAAAGAAAGCTCTGTAAGAAAGTTGTAAATATGCCTTATCCGGCAAAATATTAGTAATTCCAGTAAGACAAAGTGTTTTCCAGAACGCAATTATTAATCGCCGCTTTCCTCCCTGCTTCATCAACTTTTTAAAACTCTTTAATTTACCCATAATATATTATCTTCTGAAACAGTCAACAACTGTCTGCATTACCCCTTTCTACATCATTTTACCCATCACTTATTATACATGTAAAAGTGCCTGACATAGTCTGTTTTGTCAGTTTTGTTTTGTCTTTGTCTAGTCTTTTATTTTGTCAATATATTTCTCTTAATAGCTTCAAATAAGTTTCTTCTATGTTCTACTAATTTTATTCTTTCATCTTATTCTTGCATAGCATTAGTGTTCAACAGAACATCCTATTTTTATATCTAAAATGAAATCATACACATATAGCAATATTGAAATTTAAAACCTAATAATATAATTTGATATATTTAATCAACAACTAAACACTCTTTTATTAAAATAATATTCTTTATACCATTTAGCAAATCGAAAAAGCCCTTCATCAAGGCTTGTACAAGGCTTATAACCTAAGTCGCGAACAAGATCATCCACATCCGCATAAGTCTGATAAACATCGCCAAGTTGCATTGGTAACAGTTCTTTCTCGACAGGATGACTTATAATACCTTCCTCCATTAGACATTTTTCAAGTGTTTCAATAAAGTATAAAAGATTCTCTGGCTTGTTATTACCTATGTTATAAACCTTATGTGGTGCTCCATCCTCAGTGTCAACAGGAATCTTACCCATGATATTAACCACAGCAGTTACAATGTCATCGATATATGTGAAGTCTCGCTTCATATCTCCATAATTAAAAATTTGAATCTTTTCACCTTTTACCATCTTATTCGTAAAACTGAAATATGCCATATCCGGACGCCCCATAGGACCATAAACCGTAAAAAACCTAAGACCAGTTGACGGAATCTTATAAAGTTTTGCATACGCATATGCCATAAGCTCATTGGATTTCTTTGTAGCTGCATAAAGAGAAACCGGATTATCAACTTTATCCTCGGTCGAGTATGGAACTTTTTTATTAGTACCGTAAACAGACGAACTTGATGCATAAACAAGGTGTTTAACTGGATTATTACGACATGCTTCAAGTATGTTGAAAAATCCAATGATATTACTATTGATATAAGCATCGGGATTTGTAATTGAATAACGGACTCCCGCTTGTGCTGCCAGATTAACAACAATATCAAACTTTGATTCGGCAAAAAGATTATATAATGCTTCTTTATCTACCAAATCTATCTTATGAAAAGAAAACTTATTAAACGGTTTAAGTAAATCCAGACGTGCAAGTTTCAAATTGACATCATAATAATCGTTAAGGTTATCAAGTCCTACAACCGTATGATTCATTTCAAGAAGCCTTTTCGATAAATGATATCCGATAAATCCGGCTGCACCTGTAATAAGCATTCTATATTCTTTATCTGTCATATTCATCCTATTATGCCCCTATACTCTCTATGGACCCCTTCATAACTTTCCAAATCTCCGATATCATATCTATTCCCTTGCATTTCCATAGCATATATATATGTGTGTTTACACAGCCAAACAATGAGACTACCAGGTGAATCAACATTACATCCTTGTTCTATAGCAATATCTATTAATGCAAGATTATTTTCGGTAATATAATAAAAAGGTGGACAACACCAATTTGTCGCAGGAGTTAATGATTTTTCCGTCATATCAGTTACCAAGTCGTCATCATCAACCGTAAGGACACCGCATTTTTTTAATCGTTCAAGTGAAGGTTCATAATAACGCATAACACATGAAGTCTTCTTGTTTTTAGTGTAGTTAATGAAATGTCCGAGAGAAAAATCAAGAATATTATCACCTGCGATAATAAGAAGATCCTCTTTTATGTTTTTTTGTTTGACAGCAAATTGTATATCTTTAACGGCACCTAAACGAGTTTCATTCGTCTCTGTGCCGTTATCAATAATAGAGATATTTACTGTTTTTGTTTTAGACCATTCCAAGAAATGGTTATAGTATTTATGATTTGTAACAACTATGTATTCAGATACTTCCTTTGTTGTTTCAATATCGTCTATTAACAAATCAAGTATTGTTTTATCCCTGATTTTTAGCAGAGGTTTTGGAAAATTCTGTGTCAGTGGATAAAGTCGTGTTGCATATCCGGCAGCTAAAATTATGCACATCATTTAATAATTCTCTCCAATCAGCTAAAACCAAAATTGGTTAACCAAGTTTTACTCCGTCTGCAGTATAACAGATGTGTGAACTATATCTACTCTCAAGATTAGGAAATGCTTTTAGGTACTCACGCTTTACCTTCTGTAGTACACTCTCTTCAAAATCAGGATTTATCAATGCTATACAGCACCCCTTGAATCCTGCACCGGAGAAGCGACCCCCGTATATACCTTCTGTCTTTGTCATTATATCATAGATTTTTATAAGCTCAGGACTGCCTGTCTCCCAGTTATCTATTGAACTTTTACCACTCTCAAAGCATAGTTTGCCAAACTCTTCAATGTCGCCCTTTCTCCATGCTTCAACTCCAGCTTCAACTCTGACAAACTCTGTGTACCAATGCTCTGCACGTTTTCGCCAGTTTTCAGGAAGTTTATCCTTATATTCATGATATACTTCTACAGGTACATCACGAAGATTCGTCTCGCTAAATTTGCTGTATTCCATACCCGAAAATGCTTTTAAAGCATATGCAGCGGATCGTAGTTCGTCCACACGCATATTAAACCTACTACTTGTTAGCGACCGCTCAAGACCACTAAAAAAAATAGCAATCTTCCACGGTTTCATGTTATGACTCTGTGGAATAAGCTCGTAACTGTCATCCTTTATGTCCATATATAAAAGATGATTCTTTTTGCTATAGACCTCACAACTCTGGTCAAGCTTACCACAAGACACTCCAACATACTTATTTTCTGCCTCCATTGCGGTAAGAATCAGTTCTTTATCTGTAAGTTTAATTCCATTCAACATGCATAAGATGTTAAGGAAAGTTATAATAATAGCTGCCGATGAGGAAAGTCCTCCAATAGGTAGTTCTCCATTAATCACTGCGCATAGACCAACATTTAGCGCATAGCGATTTTTTAGTGCTATTGTAGCTCCTCGAAGATGGTCAGCCCAATCATACTGTTTTTCTTCAGGGATGGAGGAAACATGCCACTGTGCTCTCTTTGGAAACTGTAAGCTCTGTATTTCAATTACACCATTTTGCTTGGGTCCATATGCGATATGAATACCCTTATCAATCGCAAAACCAGTAATCTTACCAAGATTATGATCGGAATGAGCACCGATTGGACAGATTCGATAAGGAGTAAAAGCAGTGTCTACTGGAGAGCGCATATATATTTGCTCAAAAGCCTTAATAGCTTCAATATCTGCACCTACTTCAGTATAGCATGGAGCAAATGGTGTTATGCAAGAATTAATTGATTGTATATGCGTGGAGTATTCTTTTGCTTTAACATCAAGTTGTTTCGGTGAACTATCTGGAATTACCCCCAGTCTATCAACCTTTTTTGTACCAAATATTCTTCTCTCCTCGCATAACATTGAGATGTATACCTCTGGTATATTCCAAATCTCTGCTGTTTTTTTTATATTTATGTCTTTCATGCTACCACCTCCATATGTGTAGCTTCAACATTATATTTATTATAAAAATTCAAAGATATTCCTTAAATCTTCCGTTTTATTCAATAGAACAATGTGCATTATTATAGATAATTTAAGCCTCTTCTAACTTATTATATTCATAAGGAATAAAAGAAATTTTTGTGTCTATATTATATTTCGTATAGTTTATATATTGCATAAAATCCATCGTGTAAAAATATAAAACTATTTGTGGAACTTACTCAAGAAACTATATTTAAATTACGATTAACACACCCTCTTCAGCAGTTATTTCATATGATTGGAAAATCGCAATCTCTTACCTTTCTAAAATAGTAAGATCCTTAATATTTTTTCACTGTTTCCTTTAATTAAACTCGTACACTATTTATCATTTGTTGTATATTCATAAACATTATCGCCTTATCAATGTTATTATGTTCTTACGAAAAGCAAAAAGCAAAACAAAAATACATACCAAGAATATATAACGAACAACACTAATCGAGTATAATATACTGCCAAATAACGCAATAAATATAACGACTCCAGACAGTATAGAGATTGCTCTCATATTATAAACTTCAATCCCTACTACTTTCTTCATTGCCAAATAATCAATTAGTGCTTGAATCATATAACTGACTAAAGTAGTATATCCAGCAGCAAAATACCCATATTTTTTTATAAAAACATAATTTAGGATGATATTTGTTATAGTAGCTGTTAAACTCGCAATCATTACATACTTGGGTTTTTTATAATAATAAACCACATTAGCATATAAGTAGTATTGCACTTGGAAAAACACACCACCTACAATCGGAGGGATAACATAAATAGCCTCCTTGTATTCTTCAGTAGCCATAATCCGAACTGCTTCAGGAGCAAGTAGTATAACAATAACACAAACAGCAGCAAACAGCATCATAATAGGTGTTGTAACTTTTGCAATAGAAAGATAATCTTTTTCTTTACATTTTTCATATGTATAAGGGATTAAAGATGAATTAATAGCAAACCAGACAATAAGTACAACAGCTGCAACTGAATAAGCTACACTATAATAGGCAGTCGCTTCGTCCCCTACTAAATACGAAATCATAATCTTATCTGAACTTCCCAAAAGATAAGTTGATAAATAATGAGGAATTAGCGGTAAGTTAAAAATAATAGCGACTTTCCAAAACTCGGGTTTTATTTTAAACTTACTCTTATATGCTGTGTAAATATAAAATCCAATATATACAACAATGAGGCTTACCTCTGCTCCAAATATTCTAGCATACAAATGATTTTCTGTATTCAATATTGCAATAATTGCAACTGTTGGGGATATAATGGATAAAATGACCGACCATATCACAACATACTTATACTTTAACTCATATCTTTGCTTTGCTACCCAAAAATTATATGCAGGCTGAAACAAAAATATACACAGCATCAATAAAATAAGGGGCAAATCAATATTTGCAATAAAACTAATAAAAGGACGTAGAACAAATAATACTATACCAAAGATAATAGTAATAATGTTAGATAAGATAAGCATTGAAAAAGAATACTCATCTCTCCTGTCTGGAAAATCAACCATTCCGTTATTGAAAACCCCAGATGAAAGACAAAACATTGCAATAATACCAAACACCTGAACCCAAGTAAGAAATACTGAGGTTTGACCAAATTCCTCCGATGTGAGTAACCTCGTATAGAATGGTGTGGCTATATAGGCTATTCCCTTTGTTATTATCCCAGAGAATAACAGTGCAAGGGAAGCCTTTGCGCTCTGAGAAATTTTATTTGTTAATTCTCTTGTTTTTCTTAACATTTTTCTGTTGCTTTCTCTTGAAATGCAGTTTATCATCTGTTAAGGATGAATATATTAGATGGGCAATTCTTTCTGATGCTTTACCATCATCTATATTTCCCAAATATTTATTAAACTCATAAACCTTAGTTATTTGCTCATTTGAATCGTAATTTAAAATATTCTCAACTAACTCCTTATCGCTGATTGTAAAAGTATATGGAAGTTTTTGAACATCCAGATATAATCCTCTTTCTTTATTTTTATAATGAAAAAAGTCCGGAGCATATAGAAAACATGGTTTGTTTGTATTGGCAAAGTCAAACAAAGACCCTGAGAAATCTGTAATCAATATGTCACATACAGCAAGATATTCAGCCATATCATCATGTTCATTACCGTTTATTACCGTTTTACCATTGAACAATTCAGTATTCTGCTCCTTAATTTTTTGATGAACTCTAATTATAAAAGCCCATTCTCCCCCAAAACGACTTTTCAACGCAGCAATACACATATCTATCTGCTCGGAGCTCATATATAAGCTATATGGCTTGCTATCAAATCCATCATAATATCTAAAAGTTGGTGCATATAGAACATATTGGCATTTAGAATCTAGTCCTAAATGCGTTTTAATTCTTTGTAATTTATCCGTATCTTTTTCAAAAAGCAAATCATTTCTTGCAGAGCCTAGTAGATGCACAGGAATTGTATTATCAAATTCTCGATGTAATATTTCTGTAATATATTTTGAATTCAAGATAAACCCACTAGAAGTAGAAATAAAAACATCTTTCCCTCTATTCATCATGGAACGTCCTATTTTTTTCAACGGGGTTCCATGCCACGTAGAGAAATTAATTTGTCTTTTTTTTATAAGCAACTTGTATTTCCATGAGTTCCTTTTTTCAGTAAATACGTTATAAATTCCTGTGTAGTTGTCAATTATAACCTTCGCTCTATTTTTCAAAATTGCGTGACGTACAGAATTAATCTTTACCTTTATAACATATTCAGGAACTCTATCTAGTTTTGCTCTATCTGAAAAAGGCCAAACTATAAGCACATCAGGATATAGTTCGTGTACTTTTTCTGATATCGCTTTGGGATGATCAGAGTATTGGTCTTCAAACGATGAGAAGAATACTAAATTATTATTCATTGGCAAAAAATGTAACAATATATCGATAATTTTGAAAAGAAATGAGTTCATCTTACCCTCAGTTTATTTATTCTTAAGTCCAACCGCATAAACACGTAATATACCAATACCAGAGGTAGTATCCTACATGAAAAATACAACATAATTAGTTGAAGATTATTAAAGTGACAAAATGTAAGTAATGTACTAGCATAAGACCAAATAAATACTGAAAATACATCATTAGAAGAACGATACTTCTCATCACACCAAAATACAACTCTTAACATAATAATTGAGAATATTGGCGAAAACACATATCCGAAGTACATTAAGCCATTCCCAATTAGTGGCATTATTTGATCTGTACCTATTCGTCCATATGAATTGTTGAAATATTTCGAAGACAGATTCCCTACATCAACTATTCGCGAAAGAAACGGAACATTAGCAAACAAATCGTTGAATGGTGTTGTAAAAGTAACATATTGCCCATACTCTTGTTTCATCCTAATTGTTATATCCATATTTTTAATGCCTGCAACATAGGCTTGAATATATTCTAAAATTCTCTCTATACCACCATATCGAGTTAATCCAGTGGAACTTTCTGAAACAATAAGTCGTACAACTACAAGATTCAAAACAATAATTGCTGCTGATACAACAACTATGACGTTGGTCGCTTTCCTCTTTTGAGGAAAGATTTTATATATAATAAACCCTATTGCAATACCGTTTAGCACAACTGTTCCCCTATCTACACCACTCATAATAACCATACTTAAACTAACAGCAAAAAATAAAGATAAAATGTAAGCAATATTCTTTTGAGTTTTATTATACATTTCAGCAAAAGAAACGCCAATACTTGCTGGTATTAGTAATCTAGTAATGTCTAAAACAATAATATCAAATGAAGACACAGATAAAGATGACTGCACTAATTCAATATGTTTAAGTTTTTCACTCGTCAAACCAAATATGATGTTATAATTTAACAAAATGCTAGGATTAATAGCAATTATTCCAACCGACAAAACTGAGAATATTAAGGTTGCAGCATACAAATTACTGGCTGATGAAAAACAATCATTTATCTCTACACTATTTATAAATTCTTTTTGTCTTCTCCTTATCAAGAAATATAGAACAACTGCACATATTGTCTCTTCATATAAAAGCAACCAAATTCCTTTTGAATAATCTTCAATATAATAGTGATTATAGAACAACATAAGAAGAGGATAAGCAAAATACCGAACAAAATAAAGAGCGTTTAATATAATCATTCCAGGTGAATCAATATAATAAAATATGCCAGCAAAAAAAACTATAAATATGGCATATACAAGCGGCACAAGCAAAAGAGGCATTAGAGTTGAAGGATGCGAAACAAAGGCAACTATTACAATCAACAGTAATAGAAAAAATGTCAAGCCTGCTGTTTTTCTGATTGATGTATGTTTTTTTGTAGTAATCAATATATCGCCCCTTCTTTGCACGAATATCATATTCCTCCATCAAAATCAGTATTTATCCAAAACCTCTTCAATTTTCTTTATTCTATGCTGCTTATAAAACTTATTACGATTACTAAAAGCAATTGATTTCCATTTAAAAACAATCTGAGGCGTCTGAATTATCGAGATAAGTTCACGATATATTGCATCCTCATTATTCTCTATAACTCTCCCAGCACCTTGCATCTCATTTAACTCATTTGCTCCATTTACATTCACAGATACAACTGGAATACCAATAATTGCGGCTTCCTGACAAGTTGTGCTAAAGCCTTCGTGATATGAACCACAAAAGTAACAATCAGCATTTTTAATATATTTATATGGATTAGTCTTTTCGCCTAGTAGTTTTACCTGCTTTGATAAATCATTAATATGTATATACTTATACATCTTAAACCTTTCAGTGCCATCGCCTATAATCCAAAATTCTGCATCTGCTTTTCCTTTTAATTCATCTATAACTTTTTTAATACATGCCAAGTATCTCATGAATGCTTTATCAGGTGCTAATCTTGCTACAGTAATAAAGACCAAGGTATGTTTACGTTTTATTTCAATAGATTCATCAACTTTTTCTAAAATTGTCTCTTCATCAATAATATTGTAACAATACTCACATTTTTCTGGCAGAAAACCTTCTTTAATCATTTTATTCTTTCCAGTTTTAGACACATTTACAATAACAGGAAACTGTTGATAATATTTTCGGAGAACCATAGATTCATCAAATCCATGCATCCAGCAAATCTTGTGCGTATTTGGACTTGCTGATATCATCTTTGTAGGGATTCCATATTGAAATGCTATTTCAAGATCGTAATGATTCTTTACAAATAGTTTGTACAGCAATCCGCTCGGAATTAAGTTAACAATTTTATCAAAGCCTCGCACATAGAATCCAAATCCCCTTATTACTTTCATCTGTTCTATAATTGGTCTAGCAAACTCTTCATTAAAATCATAGATAACCAGCAGTGAAATCTCATAACGTTCCTTGTTTAAATTTGCGATTAAACTACGTAAAACAGATGCTACACCATTTGAAAATCCAAAATGGTTTATAACAAACAAAATTCTCCTAGTCATATTTCTTAATCTCACTTTCCTTTATTTGCTATCGCCTTTGGAGTATTATACATACTACCACCCATTAGGTTTCCATATATCAAAAAATTAAACAAAACTCAAAAAGCTCGCTCTAAATCATCCTTTATACCATTTAGGTTATTACTTTTGCTTATGTCTTTTTTTGTAAGCAACAAGGATTTTTTGCGGAATTAAGATAGTTAAAAGCTCTTTATACGCATATATATCATACTTACGAGGCAATCCCATTTTCTTCCGCCATATCATGTGGGTTTTGAAATTATTTATTCTGAATTTAGGTTTAATAACTTTAATAGAACTCCGGTCCTCATAATAATCAAATAATATATCGGAAAGTACATAACCCTTGTACCCATGTGCGTACATTTTACACCAGAGATCAAAGTCTTGACCTCGTATTGTTCTTTCTGAGACTGTATAACAACCAGAGTTAACTAGCGCAACTTTTCTCATTATTACACTTGGATGCGTAAATGTTTTGCCTTTTATTATATCCTGTTTTGATAGTTCACCGCCAATACCATAAGTATTCCAAACACCACGATTATCAAATGTTCTTCTGCAACAGCCTACTATGGCATATTCAGGATGTGTGTCTAGAAAATCTACCTGTTTTTCAAATCTGTCAGAATGCGAAATATCATCGTCATCCATTCTAGCAAGATACTCCCCCTTAGAAAACTCTATGCACCGATTTAGTGATGCTGCCAAACCTAATTGCTGTTCATTGCCAATAAGAATTATTCTTTTATCCTTAAAAGATTTAATCACCTCTACAACATTATCGGTTGAGCAATCATCGCATATAATAAATTCAAAATCAGAATAACTTTGATTCAATATTGATTCAATAGCCCTTCTAATATATTTTCCCCCATTGTGGGTCCCCATTATTACTGAAACCTTAGGCATCTGCTGGTCCTCTTTATTATTGGAAAAGTTAATATCAATATTCAACCAATTTTACATAAAGTCTTTTTAATCATATTTTGATTCAACAAGGTATCTAGCTTTTCACTATTTTCTTAAACAATATTCATATGTGTTAAACAATACTTCATTGCTGATTTACCTTAAGTATTGTAGTAGGATTGGAAAACTAAGAGAATGTACATGCAAAGGGAACATCAGTTCCTTTGTCTACAAACAACTACAACATAGAAGCTGTATATTTTCTTTAACAACAAATTTTATAACAATCGATATCCTTTACCAATTACAATTCAGGATTGATTACGATACCTGCCATTATCAGTAAATATGTAGATGATGGAATAATAATATACCCACTCATATCTTACTCTCTTTTAAGCCTATTAATTGTTTTCGTCACAACAGTTCTTTTATCAAATTTTGACCTCACATATTCACACGACTTATAACCCATCATTCTTTTCTGTTCAAAAGGCAACAAAATGAAATCTGATATCTTGGCATATAAATCTTGGCAATCCTGGGAATTAACAAGATAACCTGTCTCGCCATCTAATACAGCATCTTTACATCCATAAATATTACTAGTTATTAAAGGCCTACCCATTGCACCTGCTTCAAGTAAAGTATTAGCCATCCCTTCATGATAAGAGGGCAAAACAAAGCAATGCGCTTTTCTAATGAATGGTTTTACATCCATTTGAAATCCATAGTAATTAATGACGTTTTTCTTATCCAAATCATTAATAATCTCTTCATAATCATCTTCAAATTGTCCTACAATATCAAACTCCACATTGTCAAATTTATCTTTAATACGCTTAGCAACATCAAAAAGTTCATCTACTCCTTTTTCTTTCATAACTCTTCCAATAAATAAAAATCGAATTACACTATCATTTTTAGGATATTCACTGAACATATATTCCTCTAAGTTTACTCCTGCACCATTTAACTTATATGTATTTTCTTTTTTTACAATTCTGTTATCAACGAAACTTCTTTGATTCTCTTCGTTCTCAAAAAAAATTACATGTGCTTTCCTGCAAGCTATCCTATACAAGAACACAATCAACTTCTTAAGAAAACCGTCCCTCTGAAATGAAGTTCCCAAACCAGTAATATTTATTGTATAAGGAAGATTAAGAAATCTACAAACTATACCACCATATATATTAGGTTTGATTGTATATGTAATAACTAAATCTGGTTTTAACTTAGCTATTAATCGTAGATATCTTATTATTAGTTTGAAATCAGTAAAAGGATTAACCCCCCTTCTATCAACATCAGTTTCAATAAATATACATCCTAAGTCTGTTAAAGGTTGTATGAATACACCATTCGGGAGTGAAATATAAACCTCGTTGCCTTGATTGATTAGTTCTTGAATAAGCTCTTTTCTAAACTTGTATAATCCTATATCAGAATTTGCTAGAATCGCTATTTTCATCTGATACTATTCTCCTAACTGGAACCCCAACATAAGTTCCAGGCTCAGTTATATCTCTAACCACCACAGCACCTGCACCTGTTTTACAACTACTACATATACTTATGCTATTACTAACTACACTACCAATACCTAACCAAGTTAATCTGCCTATATTAATATTTCCACCAGTTTTAACACCAGGAGAAACATGTACATAATCTCCTACTACATTGTCATGATCTAAACTCGAATTTGTATTTATTATACATCCATTTCCTATTTTACTAGAACTGTTAATTATTGCACCCGCCATTATAGCAGTACCTATACCAATATCAACACTCGTTCCTATGATAGCACTTGGATGTAGCAAAATTGCTATCTTAAACCCACGTCTAATCAAATCTTCTTGTATTTTCTCTCTGATATTATTATTCCCAATTGCAACAAAAAAATCGGAACAATCTCTATATTTGATTGCATCACTTATTTGCCCAACAACATCAAATCCTAAACAATTTGTTATTGATTTATTGTCATCAAGAAATCTAATACTATCCCAGCACTTCATTTTAGTAGCAATATCTGCAACTACTTTACCATGCCCTCCTGCACCAATAATAACAAGATTCTTACACATAGTTAAATATTTCCTTTAAAATATTCACTAGTTTCAGAATTATCAGAACAGATACCTTCTCTTTTTAAAATCTTTTTTACAGTATTAAAAATAATTTTCACATCCCCTATAAATGTCATTCTATCAACATATTTTACATCAAGTAAGAACTTGTCTTCCCAATCTAATAAATTTCTACCACTAATCTGTGCTAAGCCGGTTAAACCTGGTCTTACTTCATGTCTTCTTCTTTGATAGTCATTGTATAATTCAAGATACTGAACCAATAAAGGTCTTGGTCCTACAATACTCATATCACCCTTTAGAATGTTTAATAACTCCGGCAATTCATCAAGAGATGTTGACCTTAACATCATACCGAATTTAGTTAATCTTGCTGAGTCCGGAAGAAGATTGCCATTTTCATCCTTCTCATCAGTCATTGTTCTGAATTTATATAGTATAAATATCTTCTCATTAAGACCAGGTCGCTCTTGTTTGAATATAATCGGTCTTCCAAGTTTAACTCTTACTAATATTGCTAAAATTAAATAAATAGGACTTAGTATAATCATTGCAATCAATGACAAAACAAAATCCATCGGTCTCTTGATATACTTTCTATATATCCCCTTATTTTTTCTTCCCTTATCTTTATTTATTTCCATAAGGTTTTGATAATCCTGCAAACTCTAAAAAGGTCATTGTCAGTCATTTTTGTATCACTAGGCAAGCATAATCCATTTTCAAAAAGTTGTTGACTTACATTCGTTCCTATATAATCATATTTTTCAAAAAATGGTTGCAAATGCATCGGTTTCCAAACAGGTCTTGATTCTATATTTTCTTCTTCAAGAGCCTCTAAAACTTCTATTGGACGAATATTACCTCTTAATTGAATAACAGTTAGCCAGTAATTAGGTTTATTCCAACTGTTTATTGGCATAAACTCAATATCAGATAAATCTGACAATTCCTTTTTATAATATTCATAAATGTATTTCTTTTTCTCTACTCTTTGTTCCAGTACCTTTAACTGACCTCTACCTATCCCGGCTACTACATTACTCATTCTGTAATTATAACCAAGCTCGCTATGCTGATAATGCCTTGCTTTATCTCTGGATTGTGTAGACCAAAATCGTATTTTACTAATTCGTTCTTCGTCATTGGAAACAACCATTCCCCCACCTGATGTAGTAATAATCTTGTTCCCGTTAAAACTATATATGCCATATTTCCCAATAGTTCCAGTATGCTTATCTTTGTAATATGCACCCAAAGACTCGGCAGCATCTTCGATTACAGGCACATTGTATTTATTACATATATCCATTATTTCATCCATCTTTGCTGATAGACCATATAAATGAACAACCAATACAGCTTTTACCCTACCTTTATATTTACTCAAAGCTTTCTTCAATAAAAATGGATCCATATTCCATGATTCATAATCACTATCAATAAATACAGGAGTTGCATTCTGGTAGATAATAGGATTTGCTGTCGCAGAAAAGGTTAGAGAAGGACATAATACAATATCACCTTCTCCCACACCAATTGCCTTCAAAGCCATATGAATAGCTGCAGTTCCGGAAACCAAAGCTGCAGCATATTTTGCTCCAACCTTATTGGCTATTTCATTCTCGAATTCCGTAACATTTGGACCTAAAGGAGCTATCCAATTAGTATCGAATGCCTCTTTAATATAGAACTTTTCATATCCCTCCTCACTCATGTGTGGAGAAGAAAGCCAAATCTTTTCTTTACTACTATCTTTTATCATTATCTCTTTAACCGTCAATATAACTATAACAGCATCAGTAAAATTAGATTATCTCTAAATAGAACAAGAATTGATATAACCAATTTATACATACTTCTGTTCAAAAAAAGAACAAAGTACATTACTAATATATATTTTTTAATTGTTGTTAATTCTCTGCATCCCACTCTATCGATGCTGTAGCAGCGATAAACAGTTGTGCATATATTTCACCCATATTCAACTACGTGCTCCGGGCTTCGTTAGTTGTTTACAGGGTCACGGGCAAACAAAATGTTCATATGTGATTATACCATTATATTAATATACATAACAAGTACATTATCTGTTTAATATATTCATATTGTTATGTTTACCTTTCATTCCTTGTATTTTCTGTCATCTTTAGTGGTCAATATGCTTTAATAAAACTTAGTATTATTTAATATTGTTTTAATATTGTTTTAGAAAACTGCCTCATTGTGTATGTTTTTTATGCATGTTATACTTATTCTGTCAATATATTTTACGGGGGGAAAAGAATATGTTTGTAAGGAAAAGACCATGGAGTAGCAGATACGGTTGGATATGGTATAACTCTAAGGAGATATTAAGAGATACACAGGAAGATATAGATGCTTTGGTAAAAGACTTTGCCGATAAAGGTATAAATATACTGATAGGGTTTTCCTGTACACATTTTAGGTGGAACTTTTATCGTCATTGGAACAAGATAAATGAATGTATAGGTAAGCTTGTAAAAGCATGCCATAAATACGGAATAATTTATGTAGAGCATCACAGCTGTCATCTGACATTTAATCCTCTTAATGAAGATGATTTAGTGTATATGAAGAGTGTATTGGGAAAAAGAGACTCATACATATCCGACTGGCCGGGACTATTGGAAGATGCAACTGGAGACTTTTCCGTAGACGGTAAAATGATATCATCATTTCGCCAGATTTCCGGTAAAACCGGAAAATGGGGAATATCAACATATCACGGATACGGAATGTGTTTTAATAATCCTGATTATGTTGCAGCATATCTTAAGTACTTAGAATCGTTGTACGCTGTAGGAATAGACGGCATAATGACCGATGATGTGCAGTACTTCGGAAACGACGGTATGGGTTGGAGAGAATTCAATGCCTGCACTTGTGCTCATTGCAGAGAAAAATTTAAGAAACAATATGGATATGATTTACCCTCTCCTTCCGAATGGAAAGACTTTTACTGGAACTTCAATGATCCCGTATTTATAGCATGGAAGAGATTCAAAGATGAATCCACACTGGAGTTTGTGTATAAAGTAAAGAAACATTATGAAGATTTGGGTTTAAATCAATTCCGTCCCAACTATATATCTTCCATACTTACAACAAACAAGACGGCATATCCGTTTGAAAAGTGTGCCGATGTATGGGATTGCGTATTCCAGGAAAACTGTGCAAGTTCCGTTATTAAAGAATCCTATTTAAGTTTTGCACTGGAATCCTTACACAGATTCAATCTGGGAAGACTGAATAAAATACCTTCCATGTCCATGTTCTATCCCGTAACAAAAGATGCTTTGTATTTCTCCTGGGCACTGGCAAAATCCTGGGGACAACTGTATACCGGTTGCGGAGGAGAAGGAGAAGGCGGAACACTTGATGAGAAATGGCTTCGTGATTTTGAAATAAAGAATATGTTCTGTTATACCAATCCTGCGAAAATATCCGATCTGGCATTCATGCTATCCTTCGATACAAGAGATTATTCAAACGGATGCGAAACCCATCAGAAGAATTTCGTGCGATGGTTGCAAGCTTCTTATCTTTCGGGTATAGCTACAGATATGATTTTTGAGAATGCCAAGTATAAAGAATTTGCGGGGTATAAAAGGATTGTATGTGCACATACAGTAATGCTTTGTGATTCGGTATTAAAGAAACTGAGAAGATATGTCAGAGAAGGAGGACACCTCATAACCATAGGAGAATTCGGAAAGTACAGACCTGACGGATCTTTAAGAAACAGAATCGGTTTCGGAAGAAAGTCATGTATTTTAGGTAAAGGTAAAGTAACGGTACTTCCCGATGACGCATGCTGTCAAGAGTATCACTGGGTATTCAATATTTACAGAATGGAAACCGATCACAAGGTAGCAACAGCCGAAGCACCTCCGTATGCCGTAGATGCATTAAGAGCTACGGGCGGTAAAGCACTGCTGGATGCAATATCTTATGATACCGTAATGAAGGTAACAAGCAAACAGGATGTTTATGCAAGTCTGTTTAAGGTAAGAAGAGGGTATGCTTTAAATATTGTAAATGTACAGGATACCGTTACAAAATCGGGACCTGTAAGCCATGTGGCTCCCATACCCGCATTTGTAAAAGGTGCCAAACCTATAAAACACGATATCTTTGTAAAGATTAATATGGATATCCCCGTTAAGAAGATAACGTTACATTCTCCTGAGAGAAGCAGATGCGTAAATATACCCTTTGTTAATGAGAACGGGGTTCTTACCTTTACAATACCCAAGAACAAGTTTGCGGGATATGCTCTTGTTAAGATAAAGTAGCATTAAGAGTTTCAGATATTTTTATTAAGGCACAAGTGCAACATTATCTGAAACTGCTATGATATCTGCTGCAAAATCATATTTACCTGTTAACGGATTTGCTAACAGTTCATCATATGTATACTTCATTTCCAGAACCGCACTACGGGAATAATAGAGGTGGCCGAATATATCCTCTACTACAAAGACATATTGGTAATATTTTTCTTTAAGCGGTGAGGTTTGAAAATCTATATTTTCCGAAATTATAATTCTGTTGCCGTCTATTGTTGAACGTTCATAGTTTGCATCAAAAGTGTAATATACGGGAGTTACTATGTCTCCCTTTTTAAGATCGTCAAAGGATTTGTCCGCCATACCCGAATCACTTATACCTGCCCATACTCCTAATAATTTAAAGTTTCTTGTTGCGTAGGAAAATGTAAAACGAAGATATTTAGGTTCACCGTTTACTTTAACAGGCGATGAATAAATATCATAACCGTTTTCTTCACCTAAATAGGAGCATTGCAAAGTTTCACCGTTAAGTGTTACCCATCTTCCCTTAAAGTTACTTGTATAAACTTTCGGTGTTTCGTTGTATATATCCACATCGGTGCCTAAAGATGCAATTATCGGTTCAAATTCGGTTCCGGCAAATTCCAACAGTGAATATTTGACCTCACGTACAAATTTCAGAGATTGTTTGCTTAGAGTTATTTCAAAGGCACCTGATTCATTAATTGAACCGTAATCTTCAAATTTTATAAATTCCTTACCGACATCCGCATAATTATCTTTCAAAAAGGTTTTATACTCTTCCGACACAACAAGCATTGCCATCTCTTTTAATTCACTACTGTTAAGGTTGTAGGGATAATAGAAAGAAAGCCCTCCGCAAGTTTGTTTTAGCGCCCCGTTCTTTTTATAGATAACACAGTCGTTAATAGCGGTTTTGAGCAAATCCGTTTTGTCGGGAAAAAGCTTTAGATTGTCCGCAAAACCGTATAGGTCGATAAGGTTACTGTTGGATTCATATGCAGTCCTGCCCCCGAATGAAGAAGTCTCGGACACAGGACGGGTAACGGAATACAGACCGACACTGTCAATATTATCTTGTATAGTATTAAACAGTTTGCTGAATGTATTTGCCAGATTTTCAATTTCAGATAAATCAATTACCGAAAGAGTAGCATTAAGCGCTTTTCCGAGTTTTTCACATTTTTCATAATACGAGTCTACAATGCCGATTAGAGTTTCTTTTAGAGTGTTTTTTCCGTAACTTTCCGCAACAGCTTTGTAATCCCAGCCGCAACCGGGCTCCAACTCTTCGCTTGCTACCATATATTTCGCGCAATCTTTTAAGATATATGCGACCTCAACGGTTCCCATAAGGCAGGCGTCAAAACCTATAAAGTCCAACTTAGGTATATCGGCATCCTTAAGTGCTTTAGCAATTTCCGTTATCAAAAGGCTGTCAAAATTATAGTTTTCATCGAAACAGCAACCTTTCAGTGCCCCGCCGCCATGGTTCCAGAGAATTAAGGATTTATTGGTATCAGGATAATTTTTTGCACAATAGTTAAGAAATTCCGTTAAAGTCTCCTCTTCTCCCATATTGTTCAGCGGCTGATGATATACATTGCATAATCCGTTATCCGCTATTTCAAAACGCTCAATAAAGTTACCGTTTATGTCGTCATTTTTCCACTTTCTCGCTCCCCCTGTCTGAATTATTATCTTAGTATTATCGGGGATATAGGCGTTTAAAAGCTCCTCAATATTTGCACTTGCTCTGCCGTTTTTGCTTTCCAGGTCGCTTCCGCAAAAATATACCATCAGAAGGTTATTCTCATAACCTTCCGATGACGGTTTTTGTTCGTTATTACAGGCCGTAAGACCGATAACAAGAATTATGATTAAGATAACGGTTAAGCGTTTCATCACTGCATAAAATAGTAATATGTGTTGTCGGTATCGTAATAAATAAGTGATTTAATGTTTCTCTCTCTATATCTGGACAGCTTTGCATAAGTGGTCGTATTCGTATCACTTACACTATTACCTGTACAGGTAATATAACTAATATGGTAACTGCTTGTTGATCCCGAATAAAACTGTGCAGGTCTGCTAAATCCCCTCGCAGAGATAGGAGTACTGAATTCCTGGTACGATTGAGAGTATTCCATACCGAATCTTACCTCTTTTTCCGTGCTCTTAGGTGCCCCGTAAAAACCTGCATCTCTTAAAGACCGCAAAAAATCAATTTTTTTAGTTCGAGCTGCATCTATAATCTTATCAAAATCAGCTTTGGCAAGATAGTTCTCATAGGGAAACTTTATATTACATTCGCCGCTTAAGTCAGTAGTTTTATTGTTGTCTTTATCCGCTTTATAGGTATTGAGAGTTAAACTTACGGTTTTGCCTGTTGAGTATTCCAGCGTCTTGTTGTTTCTTTTTCTTGACATGGAATCATCCAGGTTTTTCATGTAGTTTTCTATTATCTTGGAGTTAAAATCAAAACTACCTACAAGAGTGGAAAGCATTGAAGTATCATTTTTCAAATTCAGATAACGAATAGCGGCAGACATCGCTAAGCAATATGCGGTGGCGGAAGTATTGAGAAACTGCTCTTTAAGTTCAATAGTCTGAACATCCCAGAGATAAGAACCTTGTACCAACCCCCAAAATGCTTTACAGTACCCTGTTCCGACACCGACGGCTTTTGAAGTAAGATTATCTCCGAATGTTTTAATATCGGAAAGAAAGGGTATATTATAGTTTTTTTCAAAACTGGCTATAAAAGCCTCTTGTGCCGCTATATACTCGGAATCCTCTAAAAGTTTAGTAAGTTCCTCATCGGAAATTTTTCCGTCGGAACCGGCAACATCCTTTTCCATTTTCAATAACTTACCCAGTCCCCCTCCGTCACCGTAAGCCCATAAAGCGAAGAGGATAAGCTTATTATACTCACCGTTATAGTTTGTGAGTGAATCATCAAATGCATTATTGCTCATTTCGTTCAGTAAAGTTGCAGTGGAAGAAGAAAGCTGATTACTTAAATCGCTCAGTTGTTTTCCAAGTTGTGTGATATTTTCATTAATAGCAGCTAATGTTACCTCCTGCTGAAGCCCTAAGAAATTGAGAATATGCGGTGTAATCGCAGTGGCGACTTTGCTTCCTACAGTGCTTCCCAAAGTACTGGCAGCTGCAGTTGCAGCCTTGGTCAAATAGGGTAAAACAAGAGATACAAAACCTTTATCGTCCTGGACATATGCGGAAATAAACTCCCCTTTTACTTCCGTGTCCATAAGACCGAAGGTGCTGTTTATCCTGGAACTGTCCATTGATACCGTACCGGTAAAAGTAGTGTCGGTTGTTTTTACTGTTGCAACAAGTGTTTTTTCCGATTTTGATGTTAATGTAAAGCTGTAAGACTTACCGTCCGCACCTTTTATTTTTATATCGCTCGCAGTTATTGTGTTATAGTTTTTGAAAGTACCGTTAATTACATCTATATCAAGAACATACCCGTTAAATCCCTGCTCCGTATAATCACAAAGAGCGGTAACGGACAGAGCACTATTGAAATTGCCAAACGGAATGCTGCCTTTTTGCCCGCCGAGATTGACGGCTCTTTCTTTAATCAAAAGACTTGCGACATCCAGTCTTATTATACTTTCTTCCCTATTAAGAGCGGTTTTCAGTGTAACAAGCATAAAGTTATCACCGGCAAGATCAATCTTTTCTACTGTAAAGCCCGATACTCCCGTTACCGACATATCGGAAGGATTGGTTGTTATAACAAAATTGTTGTCAAAAATAACAGGCACAATAATCTTGGTGCCATCCTCTACGCTAATAAATTGCATAGCAGAGTTGTCAATATATGCATAAGGTGTAATTACCGAAAAATCTATAGATACATCAAACGGAGTATTTCCCTTTATAGCTTTTGCAAGTAATGTAACCGTAGCTGTTGAAATATCCGATACATCATCTTTGAAAGCATCAACATAAGTTAAAGAAAATGTTGTATCGTCAACTCTTTTAAGTGTATATTCTTTATCTTGCAATGCTCCGCTTACATTAATATTTTCTTTTGACAGAGTATCGGTTAAAGCACCGTCGGTAAGAGATATTGTCAGCACAATATTGCTGTCATAGCGGTTAAATTCACTTATGTCGCTTGAAAGTCCGTAGGAAACGGATTGTAAATATATTAAGCAATCCAATTTGCTTTTGTTACTTAATACGGGTGAGGTACTGTAAAATCTGAAGCTTTGACCTTCCGCCAGATAGTCGGTGTCCGTAAAAGTAATGTTAAGTTCCGTATCAGAATTTTTTGCAATACTGAACTGTGCTATATCACGAACTTTAGATGCGCTATAAGGGTCGACAACTTCCATACCGTAATTTGCATTATCGACATCGGTAAAAGTCAAACTTTCCTCTTCGGTAACTACCGTAACCGAATATGTCTTATCATTCATTGCGGTTGCTCCTGTCATCAGGTGTGTAGCATATTCATTTTTAACATCCTTTTCTTTGCATGATACCAAAGAAACAGCCAGACAAAGCACTATAAATACACATAATGTTCTTAAAAAAGGTTTCTTGAAAATTCTCATTATCATCATCCTCCATATTTTATATAAGTTGTGTGACACATAGTTTATTAATACCGTTTTACCGCTTTACCGTTTTTGTGCTGCGGCTTCAACCGGATTTTATTATATATCATCGTTACTTTCTTTTAAAGCAATAGTTCAATTTTTCAAACTTGATTAATTACATAACTAGTTCCATTCAAAAAGATGTGCGGAAGTTATCAGTTTTACAGTCTATAAAATACAACTGCAAATGTCACTGCAAATGTCACTGTAAATGTCACTGTAAATGTCATTATCGGGAAAGATTTTTTTGAATAACAGACTGTTTTTTTGTAAATCGGTATAATGATTGCGTATTTTCGGGGTTTTAGGGTTTCAATGATTGCGTTTTTTCAGGTTTTTTGCATTTTAATGATTGCGTTTTTTCCGAATGCCTATTACAAATGTCCACAAAATATATTTCCACACCCGATATTCAGTTGAAGTAAAATCAGCTGAAACATATAAAACGGTATCATTGAATTTGTTTAATGAAATATACAAAAACAGAATAGATAAGTCATATATCATACATCCTAAGAATTTATCCGTTAAAGGTAACAGTATAATCTGTATACCTGCATATGTGACATTCTGTTTATAGAAAACTCTACTCTACATACTGTTCCCCTTTTTCATTGTTCTTTAATGTTGCATCAATGTTGCAAACCATGTTGCACAATGTTGCATCAATGTTGCAAACTATGTTGCATGATGTTGCAAATGATGTTACAAATGCTAGAATATATCTGTCGGGAGGTATAATATTATGCATGAAAACGAGCAAATAGTATTTATACGGGAACTAAGTGACAAATTCGAGACGGAAGTTGTCGCATTTTTAAATTCCAAAGGAGGCCATATTTACATAGGAATCAACGATGACGGAACAGTTTACGGAGTAAATAATGTTGATGAAACTCAATTGGAAATAAAAGACAGATTAAAAGATAATATATCTCCTTCTGTGGTCGGTTTTTTTGAAATACTTACAGAAAAAAGAGATAACAAACAGGTTGTCCATGTAATAATAGCTTCCGGAAATGAAAAGCCGTACTATTTAAAGAAGTTCGGAATGTCACCCAAAGGCTCTTACATACGAGTCGGAAGTGCCTCCGTTCAATTAAGCGAAAAACAAATATTTAATCTTTACTCAAAACGAACAAGAACTTCTTTAGTCAATATGGTTTCACCGCTTCAGAACCTTTCGTTCGTTCAACTGAAAATATATTACGAAGGTAACGGTTACCCTCTACAGGATAACTTCTATTCCTTATTGAACTTAAAAATGGAAACCGGAGAGTTTAATTATCTAGCCTACCTTTTATCCGACCAAAATGCTCTGGTTATAAATGTAGGAAAGTTTAAAGGAACTTCGGTTTATGACCTGGAAGAAATGAAGTCTTTTACCAATCAATCGTTGATAAAAACTACATTTGAACTGATAGATTTTATTGAAAGGTATAACAAGAGCTTTACAGTTATTCAATCTCCCATGAGAATAGAGAAACCCCTTTTCGACAGCATTGCTTTAAGAGAAGCATTAATAAACGCAATGGTTCACAGCGACTATACCTATGAAAACTCCCCTTCTTTTAGAATCTTTGATGACCGTATCGAAATTATCTCGGTAGGCGGACTGCCTGAAGGAATTGAGAAAGAAGAATTTTTAAGCGGCTATATGTCCCCTAAAAACCCTCCTTTGATGAAAGTTTTCAGAGACCTAAAATTAGTGGAACACATGGGTACCGGCATTATCAGGATATTGGAAAAATACGATCCCGATGTATTTACCTTTTCAAGTAACTTTATTAAAGTTACGCTTCCTTTTTTCAACCCGGAAAAAGGTAAAGAACAAAACAACATATCTTCAGACCCTGATATCAATATTTCCGAAAGACAGTTGCAGATAGTAAACCTTATCCTCAACCGACCGGGCATAACTCAAGAAGAAATGGCACAACTCTTAAATGTGTCAAGATATACGGTTATAAGGGACATGAAGGAACTTACTCAAAAAGGTGTAATCTCAAAAAACGGCTATAACGGATCCGGTGCTTGGAAAGTTTTGAAAACCTGATTTCTTTTTGCAAACCGTCTCATGCATATTGTATACCTGCATATATGACATTCTGTTTATAGAACAATCCTACTCTACATACTATTCTCGTATTTATTGTCCTATTAATGTTGCAAACTATGTTGCATGATGTTGCAACCTGCTATATATAAGAGTATATAAAAAACCATACTCTTTTTGCTGTTAAGCTTTGTGAGTACGGTTTTCTTTTGTTTTCGATTAATGCTTATCTTCGATACGGCTTTGCTTTATGTTTGTATATTACCCTTCCTGTACTTCCCCGTTCTCTTCAGATGTGTGTCTTTCATGTTTTTTAGTAAGCTGCACAACACCTGCTCTGTTTAATAACAACATTACCGTCGGGATTAATACAAACTGGAGTACTATACCGGGTACTGCATTTACAAATGCTCCGGCTAAAAACATAGCAAATGTAAAACTACCTCCGCCTATAGCTAAAAGCACATACATCGCCAGTCCCCAGACTATACGACCCGCTATCATGGAAACGGCTAAAGAAAACAGTATTGTATATATGCACTTCCATTTTACTTTGCTGAAGATTAATCCTATTACCAGACCGTATACCGCCAGTTCAAATGCCATTGCAATGGCTGCGGGATACAGCGGAGGCATGCCGAAGATAAGGGATCGTAGCAGCGGGGTTATAAAGCCGGCAATAGCACCGTACTTCCATCCCAATACAAGCCCGCATAACATAATAGGTATATGCATAGGTAACAACATACTTCCGATTTCGGGAATCTGTCCCGTCAAAAAGGGCAATACAATTCCCAGCGCTATAAACATACCTGTCAGCGCAATGTTTTTAACTACATTTTTTTCCATTCTATCTACCCCCTTAAGTTATCTAAATCAATGTCGGTGTGCCCATTATACAACATAAAGTAATATATTGCTATTAACTTAACAATTTCCGTTATTTATTATTCTAATATAAAAATGTCCACCCGGATGTCCTGGCAGCATAAAAAAACGTCTCCTGCATAATATACAAAAGACGTCTTGGCTCCCCCTGTCCGGCTCGAACGGACGACCCTGCGGTTAACAGCCGCATGCTCTACCTGCTGAGCTAAGGAGGAAAGTAAAAAGAAATGTCCGGCAGCTCCCTATTTTCCCGGGCCGTCTCCGGCCAGGTATCTTCGGCGTAAGCGGGCTTAACTGCCGTGTTCGGGATGGGTACGGGTGTATCCTCGCTGCCATTACCACCGGACATACTTTC
>DUPQ01000076.1 GCA_012838235.1 Clostridiaceae bacterium | reverse complement strand
CGCATAAAGATACCATTGACATATTATCTTCTTTCGGTAAAGACATTAAAGGGGTAATGCACTGCTATTCGGGAAGTGCCGAGAGTGCAAAAATACTTCTTAACTTAGGCATGTATATTTCCTTTACCGGAGTTATTACATTCAAAAATGCTAAAAGAGCCGTTGAAGCATTGGAGGTCATCCCTTTGGACAGGCTGCTTTTAGAGACCGATTGTCCGTATATGTCACCTGAACCTTTGAGAGGGACCAGAAATGAGCCTAAAAATCTTGTATATATTGCAAGGAAAATGGCTGAGGTCAAGAAGATATCGTATGAAAGACTTTTGGAACAATTGTGGGAAAACAGTTTCAGACTGTTTAAAAAGGCGGAGAAATACAAACAGACATTGGAAACAACATGAAGAATACAGACAACATCATACCTCTTCCGGATTATGTAAGAGCGAAGAAAGCTTTGGGACAGAACTTCTTAACAGACAAATCCATAGCTTTGAAAATAATAGAAGCGCTGAATCTTGACAAAGAGGATATTGTAATTGAAGTGGGTGCGGGTACCGGTGCCATAACGGCACTTATAGCTCCGTTATGTAAAAAGCTTTATGCCGTGGAGACCGATAAAGACCTTATAAAACCCCTTGCCGCTGTTCTTGCAAAGTATGATAATGTAGAAATAATAAATAAGGATATTCTGAAAACCGATATTAACGGTATTATTGATAAAGAATGCAGATATAAAACAGTAGCCAATCTTCCGTACTATATTACCACTCCGGTTATATCTAAATTTGTGGAACAAGAAAACCCGCCCGACGTAATGGTTTTTATGATGCAGAAGGAAGTTGCGGACAGATTGTGCGCATCAGAGGGAAGCAGGATATACGGAAGCTTTACGATATATGTGGGTTACAGATATGAACCTTCATTTGTAGTGAATGTTCCGCCGCAAAGTTTCATCCCCGCACCGGAAGTGGACAGTACGGTATTGAAGTTTATAAAACGGGAAAAACCGCCGGTGGTTGTGCCGTCGGAAGAGTTCTTCTTTTCGGTGGTAAGAACGGCATTTTCCCAAAGAAGAAAAAAACTTTCCAATTGCATAGCGGCAATGCCTATGTTTGATATAAGCAAAAATGAGACGGAAGATATACTTATACAGATGGGCATAAGGGCGGATGCCAGAGCCGAAGCTCTGTCCATGGAGCAATTTGCCGAGCTGTCTTGGAGATTATATGACCGAAATACAGACAATGTAAATAAATGACAGTTTAACAACACTATTGCGGAAGAAAAAAAACAAAATTTGTTTCGTTTAAAATTTAACATGTAAATTCTTAAATTTTTGTAAAATCGCTATTGCAAAATAAAAAGGGTAGCCATATACTAATAACTAACTGTTGTGTTTATATTCACACTAAACATACTATATATTGGGAGAGAGGGTCATGATTACGAAAATTATCAAACGCGATGGCCGGGAGGAAAGCTTTTCGTCTTTTAGAATCACCAGAGCTATATTCCTAGCCGCAGAAGCGGTAGCTAAAGAAGAAAACACCAAAGCCGATTTCACAATTGCGGAACAGTTGACCGAGAAGGTCGTGCAATTGCTCAATCGAAGATTCATTGAAACAATTCCTACAGTTGAGGATGTTCAGGATGCGGTAATAAAGGTACTTATTGAAGAGGGTCATGCCAAAACCTCCGAGAAGTATATTCTGTACAGGGAAGCGCGAAGTAAAGCACGCTCCATGAAGACGCGTCTTATGAAGGCTATTGAGGAGATAACCTTTCATGATGCTAATCAAAGCAACTTAAAAAGAGAAAATGCCAACATAGACGGCAACACCGCAATGGGCACCATGCTTCAGTACGGATCTGCAGTGTCAAAGGAATTCTGCAAGACCAATCTGTTGGATCCTAAACACACCAAGATGCACGAAGAGGGAGATATCCATATTCACGATATGGATTTTTACAATATGGGTACTCTCACATGTTGTCAGATTGATCTTTCCCGTCTGTTCAAACACGGATTTTCCACAGGTCACGGGCATCTTCGAGAACCTCAGGATATAGCCTCATATACCGCGCTGGCTGCGATAGCTATCCAGAGCAATCAGAACGATCAGCACGGCGGACAGAGTATACCGGCATTTGACTATTATCTTGCGGACGGTGTTGCTAAGACATTCAGAAGAACTTACAGAAGCAATACAATAAAAGCCATGAAGATTATTTACGGAAGTGTCGTTCCGGATTGTGAGGATAAGATAAAGAATTTTGAGAAGGAAGTCGGTCTGTATGCAAAAATAGAAATGCATAGCGAGTATCTGAAGAAATTCAACGATTTTCTTGTAAAAGAATGCAAAGTCAAAACCAAAGATTTAGATAAGATTAATAAGTTCGCTTACAGTGAGTCTTTAGCGGAAACCGATAAGAGAACATTCCAGGCTATGGAAGGAATAGTGCACAATCTCAACACCATGCATTCAAGAGCGGGAGCACAGGTGCCGTTTTCCAGCATAAACTTCGGTACCGACATATCCCCCGAGGGACGTATGGTAACCAAGAATCTTCTGCTTGCTCAGGATGCGGGCTTAGGCAACGGAGAAACACCGATATTCCCCATACTCATATTCAAGGTAAAAGAAGGAGTAAACTATAATCCGGAAGATCCGAATTATGATTTATTCAAGCTTGCATGCAGAGTTTCCGCAAAAAGGCTGTTCCCCAACTTTTCGTTTATAGATGCTCCGTTCAACATCTCATACTATAAACCGGGCAACCCCGATACCGAAGTTACATACATGGGATGCCGTACAAGGGTATTGGGTAATATAAACGGTGATGAGGTGGTAACCAGAAGAGGAAATATTTCTTTCACATCCATAAACCTGCCGAGACTGGGTCTTAAGCACGGAGTGGTGCTGAAAGGTAAATTCGATGAAGCGGGATTCTTTAAGGAACTTGACGAAAAGATGGAGACGGTAAAGCAGCAGCTTCTGGAAAGATTGGTAGTACAGGGCAGCAAGAAAGTTAAAAACTTCCCGTTCCTCATGGGTCAGCATCTGTGGATGGGATCGGAGAATCTGGGTTGGGAGGATACCCTTGAAACTGTTGTAAAACACGGAACCCTGACAATAGGATTTATAGGACTTGCCGAGTGTCTGAAAGCTCTGATAGGCGAACACCACGGGGAAAGTGAAAAGGCTCAGGAACTGGGGCTGAAGATAATAGGGCACATGAGAAAAAGATGTGATGAGTTTATGGAAGAAAACAATTTGAACTTCTCCCTTATAGCCACCCCCGCTGAAGGATTATCCGGCAGATTCACGGCACTGGACAAGAAGATTTACGGAACCATTGAAGGGATAACCGACAGAGAATATTACACCAATTCCTTCCATATACCCGTATACTATAAAATATCCGCTTACGATAAGTTGCAAAAGGAGGCACCTTACCATGCACTTACCAATGCGGGACACATATCTTATGTGGAAATAGACGGAGATCCGTTAAAGAATCTGGAAGCATTTGAAGATATCATAAGGTATATGAAAGAATGTAATATAGGTTACGGAAGTATAAATCATCCGGTAGACAGAGACTCGATATGCGGTTATACGGGTGTTATACAAAATTCCGTTTGCCCCAATTGTAAAAGAGAAGAAAAGAACGGCCCCAAGTTTGAAAGAATACGCAGGATAACGGGATATCTTGTCGGAACATTGGATAACTTCAATGATTCAAAAGCCGCAGAGGAAAGAGACAGGGTCAAACATGCATAAGATAAGGCTGTCCGGTAAGTGCACAAGGGACAGCACGGTGGACGGACCCGGTTTAAGAATTGTCATATGGACACAGGGATGTCTGCATAACTGTAAAGGATGCCATAATCCCCATACTCACGATTTAAACGGCGGATTTACGGAAGACATAGACAAGGTTATAGAGTTTATAAACCAATCCAAAATACAAAGAGGCATCACCCTTTCGGGGGGTGAGCCTTTTTTGCAACCGGAAGCTTTGATACCCATCGTAAAAGCGGCAATAGAAAAAGGGCTCAATGTGTGGGCATTTTCCGGCTACACATACGAGCAGTTGCTGAAGGATGAAAACAAAAAAGCTCTTTTAGACTATGTCGATGTTCTTGTAGACGGCCCCTTTATATTGGAACAGAAAGACGAGCGGCTTACCTACAAAGGATCCAAAAACCAGAGAATAATAGATGTGAAACAATCTTATGCACAAAACAAGGTTGTTTTAAGCCGATATGACGAGGTAAATGCGGATTTTTAGAATCTTAATAAAATATTAATGATATTAAGGCTTTTTCCTTAAACATTTATAGGGCAAAATAGTAAGTGAAGGAGACAGCCATGTACAACATACTTATTTGTGATGACGATTACGATATAGTTTCCGCATTAAAGATTTATCTTTCCGGTGATAACTATAATATTTTCACGGCATATAACGGAAAAAAAGCAATAGAGATTATAAAAGAGCACAAGATACATCTGGTGCTTTTGGATATAATGATGCCGGAAGTGGACGGTATTACCGCAATGGTGGAGATAAGAAAGATAAGTAATGTCCCCATTATTCTTTTGACTGCAAAAAGTGAAGACAATGACAAAATACTGGGTCTGAATTTAGGAGCGGATGACTATATAACCAAGCCATTTAATCCGGTGGAAGTACTGGCCAGAGTAAAGTCGCAGCTGAGAAGATATATGCACTTAGGTTCACAAACCAAGTCACAAGCCGTAATAAGGATAGGAGATATCGAATTGGATGATGATGCTAAGACGGTAACGGTATCGGGAGAAGAGGTAAGTCTTACTCCGATAGAGTTTGATATATTAAGACTGCTCATGAAAAACCCCGGAAAAGTATATTCCACTAAACATATCTATTCGGAAGTATGGGATGATGAACCGTACGGTGCGGAAAATACCGTTGCCGTACATGTAAGACACATAAGAGAAAAGATAGAAATAAATCCTGCGGAACCCAGATATTTCAAAGTGGTCTGGGGGCAGGGCTATAAGATGGAAAGGCAGAATCAACAATGAAGAACATTAAATACGGTTTGTTAATGAAAATTATGGCATATATTCTTATCACGATAAGCGCACTTGCCTTTGCGGTTTCGGTTTCGGCATCGGTCTACATTAAAGGAAGTGACATAGACAGAAATCCCGGAATGGCTTTCTTCGAGAGCGAAATATGTAAAAAAATAACCCATGATTATGCAACGGAAGTCTATAACGGGTATTTTAAAGAGTACATGTTGACATATATGGACTGGCAGAAATTAGAAGATTATAAGCAGTATTATTCAAAAGAAAATACAAACTTCTTTTTTGCAATAACCGATAAATGGGGAAACCATGTGCTTTCCAGTTATACGGATACATACGGTTACAGGAATACTTTTGTTATGGAGCAGGACGGTTATACGGTGACAGTTTTTGTAAGAACGGATATAACGGCAGAGGATGATTATCTGTTTCCGTACAAGTTATATACTTTTGCACACGAAGTAAGACACTTATTGATACCGATAGCATCAGTCTCTTTAGTTGTAACAGTTCTTCTGTTTATATATCTTATGTGTTCAGCCGCACATAAAAAAGGCAGCGATGCGCTTGAACCGTCCTTTATTGATAAAATTCCGTTGGACTTATTACTTGTTGTTTTCGCAGGCTTAATTATATTGGCTTATCTATTGTTCAGCGAGCTTGTGACAGCATTGTATTCGATGTACATGTTTGAGGAATTGATAATGGTTTTATCTTTCGGGTTTGCATTCGTGTTCATATTATTTATGATTTTGGCTGCAAGTATTGCCGCAAGAATAAAGCTTAAAACGCTGTTTAAGAACACCCTTATCTACATAGTCACAAGAGCTGTATTCCGATTTATATGGAAAATACTCGGCAAGTTACCTCTTTTATGGAAATTGCTTCTCTTTATAGGAGCGGTATCACTTATTGAACTTGTAGTCATTGTTGTTTTCACGGCAAAAGGTGGTGCTGCACCTGCAGTTATATGGTTTCTTTTAAGAATGGGGGTGACAGCTTTTCTTTGTTTTATTACTCTTAATATGATTAAGATAAAAGAAGGCGGAGAAGAAATATCCCGGGGAAATTTCCAATACAAGATAGACAACAAACATATGCTGACAGATTTTAAGAGACATGCGGATAATCTTAACAACATTTCCGAAGGAATGTCCGATGCAATAAAGGAAAAAATGAAATCGGAACGTTTTAAAAGTGATCTCATAACCAATGTGTCGCATGATATAAAGACACCGCTGACATCCATAATCAATTATGTGGATCTGTTGGACAGACAAAATATTGATGACAGTACATCAAGAGAATATATTGAGGTGCTTAAAAAACAAAGTGCGAGACTTAAAAAACTTACCGAAGATTTAATTGAGGCATCAAAAGCCACATCGGGAGTTATAAAGGCAAATATGGAAAAGCTCAATCTGAAAGAGATAATGAATCAGGTATCAGGTGAGTATTCCGCAAAGTTTACCGAAAACAACATAGAACCTGTTATAAATGATTTCGGTGAGGATATTTATATTTGGGCAGACGGACGACTCATATGGAGAGTAATGGACAATATGATGGGAAATATCTGCAAGCATTCCCATCCCGGCACCAGAGCATATATAACAGTGGAACAGCAGGACAATCGGATAAAGATTTGTTTTAAGAATGTATCAAAGGAAAAATTGAACATAACCGCGGAAGAGCTCATGGAACGTTTTGTAAGGGGCGATTCATCCAGAACAAGTGAAGGCAGCGGATTGGGATTGTCCATAGCAAAGAGTTTGACGGAAATAATGCAAGGCACAATGCAACTGGAAATAGAAGGTGACCTTTTCAAAGCCTGCCTTATATTCAATAAAGGTTGACTATTTTAAACAACCTGAACGTGGGAGGTTAACGGTATGGATAACAACAAAAAAAGAAGCGCTGTTTTATCCTTCGCATTAATAATAGTTATTATTGCAACGGCACTGATATCGGCATCTTGCAATAACCCTGTATTTATCCGGAATTCCTTTAACGCAACAACCTTCAACAGTGACATAGTTATAAAAAGAACGGACGGTCAGGAGCCTCTGAATATGCCGTACAGTTATTCCAAGGCTTTGCTGGATAACAGATTGTTATTTGAAGAAGAGATTATCGGATTCAACATATCTTCCGTTAAGTATGAGTTTAGTGATACCGGTATGAATATGTATGCTAACAGAGATGTTTTTGTAAATGAGGACAGCAGAGAAGTAAAAGCTGTTATGGATTCCGTAAAGTACTGTAAAGGTATAACAACTTTGAACGGTATTACATCCGACAAGGAAGACAGTAAAATAACCGTTTATGAAGGTTATTCCGCAAATCTGCTGACCGAAAGCTTACGGAACTATGTCATTATTCCCTCTACATTGAGCCGTCATATCAATAAAGAATTACCTGATAATGAGAAGATACTGTTTATAGTAAATCCCGGTACAAACGGTTTGGCGTATTTTACCATAATAGGAGAATACACAACAAAAAATGAGAAGGATACTCTGTATCTGTCCTATGAGGGATTTGCTAATATGGCTCGCGGAGGGCAGGAAGACATATCCGAGCATGTTGAATGTATGGAGATTGATGTAAACGAACAGGCTGACCTTACAAATTTCTCTTTTTTCTTAAGCGCATATTTCGCCGACATAAATGCGCCGGATCAGTATGAGAACAGAATAAACAGACTTAATGAACCTTATCCTTATATGTTTGTAAACAGTGTGAACATAAAGCCGATATCTTTTACGGAAGACACAAACTTTAAAAAGAACATAATAACCGTCTCCAGAATCGACAAAGAGGAAAAACTTCTGATGTCGTATTTATACAGCGATGCATTGATTAAAGACTATTATGAATATTCACGGTACATAACCGACATAAATATAAGTACGGGCATAAAAGGAGTGAATTGGCGGGATTATCTGACACCTGCAGATTATAAGGAATATGGCCTTTCGGTAGAACCTTTTGATGAATTCGGTAACCAATGGAGCGATTACCGTAACAAGTCGGGCAAGAATTGTGCCGACTACTTTTATCAACAGGCTGTTACAAGCATAAGTGAGATTAAAAAAATGAAAAGCAATTGCAAGATAACATTCTACTCCAACTATACCAACAGGGACCTTGTTGTTCAGAGAAAAGAAGACTATAAAGAGGCTGCATTTATGGGAGAAATTATGATGGCCCCTCCGATAAAAGGATATGCAATAATACCTGTAACAATGTATGAAGCTGCCCGCAGTCGTCGCAATACGGATCACCATATTATAGAAATGGCCGAAATCAGTGCAGCCTATCTTGCAAGGAGTGCATTGCGTGTAGGATTTAAGGTAATAGGATATTATGAGGTGTCGGAAGAGCAAAAGGTTGAGGTGCCGGACAGAAAAGCGGAGGAGATAATGGTTGAGTTTTATGACCATACCGGTAATTTGATTAAGATGCCCGTGGTTGAGAAACCCGAGTATATATCTGACGGGTATGATGTGATATATCTGTCATATATAGGATACAATGACAGGTATGAGAGGGAACTGTTCAGGAACGAGTACATAGAATCTATAACTATAGAAACAAGAAGTGATTCCGATATCGCTCCGCTTATAAGATATCTGGAACAGTATTTTGCGCCTGCGACTGATGTTAAGAAATATGAGAAAGAGAAAAATGTACTGGGACTGGATTACGAATATTGCTATACAATAAAGGAAAAAGCTGATTAACGGTTGAAGACATAGATATTGTCGGACAAATCATGGACAAGGCAGAAGGTTTGGTATTATTTATGTATCAGGATAATTAGGTTGACTTTTGTATCGATAGAGCATACAATGTCGATATGATAGTCAATTTTGTTGGGAGTGATATATATGATTATAGACAAAATAAATAAGAAAATGAAAAATAATAACTATATTCTTTCCACTGAACAACTTACGGATATCGGTGTATCAAAGACGACACTTTCGAATTATGTAAGAGAAGGATTATTAGATAGATGCGGACATGGCTATTATACAGTGCCGGATTCAATAGAGGACGATATGTATTTGCTTATGCTCAGATCAAAACATATTGTTTTTTCCCATGAAACAGCATTATTTCTAAACGGTTTGTCAGAGCGAACACCGTTTTATCATTCGGTTACAATTCCCAGTAATGCATCGCTTCCTGCATCCGTTAAACAGAAATGTAATTGCTACTACATAAGGCCGGAACTATATACACTGGGTCTTTACGAGAAAGTCAATACTTTTGGCAATATAGTGCGGTGCTATGATCCGGAAAGAACTATATGCGATATCCTTCGAAGCAGAAGTCGGTTAGATGAAGAAACGGTTCTTTCCGCAATAAAGAATTATGCATCTTTTGGAGGTAAGGATTTGAATAAGCTGGGTAATTTTGCAGAAGCATTTAGAGTATCAAAATCGCTTCGCATATATTTAGATGTTCTGTTATGAGCCTGACAAAATAGACGAAAATTGAAAGGCTTATTTAAATAAAAGGAGGAAAGATGAACTACATTATACTGGATTTAGAAGCTACCTGTGAGCAAAACAACAGAGATTATCCGAATGAAACTATTGAGATCGGAGCGGTTAAGATAGATGAAAACTTTAACATTGTTTCTACTTACAATGAGTTTATAAAACCTGAAATCAATCCTATTCTGACTGATTTCTGTAAGCAGTTAACAAGTATCACACAGGAAGATATAGACAATGCAAAAACTTTTCCCGACGTTATCCGCCATTTCAAGAATTGGATAGGTGTAGAGACGGAAGAATATATTCTTTGTTCCTGGGGGTTCTATGACAAAAAGCAATTTACCAGAGATTGCGAACTGCACGGATTGGATTCGTCCTGGACAAACAGGCATATAAGCTTGAAACATCAGTTCGGTACTATTCGTAATGAGAAGCCTTGCGGAATGGAAAAGGCATTAAACAAGTTAAACATCCCTTTGGAGGGAACACATCACAGAGGGATTGATGATGCAAAGAATATAGCTAAAATATTTCTTATGTATAAGGATAAGTGGGTTTTTACTTACGAATAGAAACAGAGGATAACCGTATAACATGTTTCTTGTCCTAAGAAACATGTTTCACAGATGAAAAACAAAAGTCCGAAAGAAAAACAGCGTAGCATATATACCTGTTGATTGGTGTATAATTAAGAAGAGATACTATGACATAAGATTTATTTAAGAGGTGAAGTATTTATGCCCTTTAACATTATTCGTCAGGACATAACTAAAATGAAAGTTGATGCCGTAGTCAATGCGGCCAACACCCGACTAAAAATGGGCGGCGGTGTTTGCGGAGCCATTTTCAGAGCTGCCGGAGCAGAAGCACTTCAGGCTGCTTGCGACAAGCTTGCTCCTATTGAAACGGGAAAAGCCGTTATAACTCCCGGTTTTGATTTACCCGCCAAGTTTATCATTCATACGGCAGGTCCTATATACAACATGCAGACCGCAAAGGAAAGCGAGAGACTCTTACGTTCCTCCTATACGGAATCTTTACGTCTTGCAGTGGAATACAAATGCGAAAGCATTGCTTTTCCGCTCATATCCGGCGGCATTTACGGATATCCCAAAGACCAAGCCCTTCAGGTTGCGACCTCCGCAATACGGGATTTTCTGAAAGAACAGGATATCGATATATATCTTGTGCTGTTTGATAAATCGGCATTTGTTATAGGCAGAGAACTGTTAGGGGATGTCAAGAGCTATATTGACGAGCATTATGTCGAAAGACACGAGGTAAAAAGAGAAAGGTTTTTAGGTGCGGAAAGTCGTACTATGCGCAAAGCAAAAGCAAGCATTAATCGCTGTTTTGGTCCCATGTATGAATCCGCTGATGCAGCCACAACACTGGACGATGTTATAGGAAACCTTGATGAGCCTTTTTCCGATATGCTTCTTCGTCTTATCGACTCCAAAGGCATGACCGATGTTGAAGTTTACAAACGGGCAAATCTGGACAGAAGACTGTTCTCGAAAATAAGAAGCGGTAAGGGTTATATGCCCAGCAAGCGCACCGCTATTGCCATAGCAGTGGCTTTGAAACTGTCACTTGAAGAAACCGAGGCCTTATTGAAGCGTGCGGGTTATGCACTGTCCCATGCCGTCAAATTCGATGTTATCGTGGAGTACTTTATCATAAACGGTAAGTATGACATTTTCCAGATAAACGAGGTATTGTTTGAATATGATCAACCGCTTTTAGGAAATTAAAAATGTCGCTTCCCGGGCGACCGAGTATTTTAAAGAAGGTAGTATCATTGAATTGTAAGAAACAGTTTATTAAAAAAGGAGGTCACTGAAATGAAAAAAGGATTAACTGAACTGGTATTTATTCTCGACAAAAGCGGTTCTATGAGCGGACTGGAAAGCGACACCATAGGCGGTTTCAATTCCATGCTTGCAAAACAAAAAAAAGTAGACGGAGAGTGCTTTGTTACCACTGTCTTATTCGACAACGACTATGAACTCATACACGACCGCATAGACATCAAGGCAATCGCCCCTATTACCGAAAAAGAGTATTATGTCGGAGGCTCTACGGCTCTTATTGACGCAATGGGCAAGACCATCAACAAGATTGACAATGTACAAAAAAACACAGCCGAAGAGTATCGTGCCGAAAAGGTTATGTTTGTTATCATAACGGACGGACAGGAAAACTCCAGTAAAGAGTATACTGCCGATAAGGTAAGAGCATTGGTGGAAAGACAAAAAGAGAAGAACGGATGGGAGTTTGTATTCCTCGGAGCCAATATCGATGCAGTGGAGACAGCCGAAAGATACGGTATTTCACGTAACAGAGCGGTAGACTATTTGTCCGACAAGAAAGGTACTGCTCTAAACTACAGAGTTATGGCGGATGCCGTGACTTCGTTCCGTAAGTCGGGAGAGGTTGACGACAGTTGCTTTGAGGAGATACGTAAGGATGTGAAAAAAAGAGGAAAGAAGAAATAAGAAAAGATTGAATAAAATCTGAAAAGCAGACTCAGCAACTCTTTTCAGATTTGGGTATTATAAAAACAGCGGTTAATATATTTTTATGTCAGATATAAGGGAACAGGCATAAAGGATATACCGATGTTGACGGAATGATGAAGGAGCTGCTTGAATGAAATATGCAGTTAACATACAATGAATAATGTGTAATAATAGATATTGAGAATGATATTTTAAGAATGAGAGTTTATTATGAAAGATTTTTTGTCCAAAGTTCTGCCTTCGTCACTTATGGTTGGCATAATGTATGCAATACTTACCGCTGGCGGATATTTAAGAGAAATAAGAATTGGTGATTATGATACGCCGAAAGTTATAAGAGATGGTAATTTAAGCATGTTTAAATCAGTAATCATTACCAATAGTATTTTACTGGGTATTTTAATAATCTTAATTTCAATTACATTGATTGCAATTTTGACGCTTATGTTTAAGAATAAAGAAATCGATTACAGAGTAAAGATTGGTATTATATTAGCCGTTTTTATCATATTTATGATCTCATATTTCTGTAGGAATACTCCGTATACAGAAAATGATGTTTATGACACTATTGAAAGTAAAGCAGAAGATTACATAACCGATCTTACCAATAAAGAATATGATAAAATGGTTAAAAATTATGTTCTTAACAGGAATATGAACAAATTTGTCAGCAAGAATATATATTCTCAAGCGATGGAAAGAACTATAAGAGAATATGGTCAGATAGGTAAAATAGAAGATCCTGTTAAAGTATATATTAATGAAGAATATACTTTTTTGTCTTATCCTGTAATACATGGAAATGGTCAAGTAGTATATTATAATATTGCCTTTAACAGTAAAAATGAAATATCCGGTTTATTTACTACTCTTATACTCCCGGATAGAAATAATAACTGATTTGTTACCTTTAAAAACATAATATTTCTTATGTAATGTCATATGCATTGTATGATTAAAACACATACACGAATTACATGAATGTTCCGCCTACTTAGAGCTATAGTATGCCTGTAAATTTTCATCACTTCGAAAAAGCCGTTTTGCTTTACTTTCCGTTTAACAATTCTATCTAACCGTTCCGCTCGGTTATTGGTAGGCGGTACATCCGGTTGGTGTAAGAACAGAATATAGAAATATTTCTTGACCGGAAACAAGACGAATAGTATAATTCGGTTAGCGTATGCTAACTGTAATAGTTTGTATTCCTACGCGAATAAAAGAAGAGAAGGACAGAAGGCTTGAATCGAAAGGAATTGATAAAAAATGCTTATCGCCTAACCGGTAGCAATAATTTCTATGACGGAATGATAACATGTTCCACATTATTAGGCAGGGCGGTATCTCGTTTGGTTTGGGACATGAACAAGGAAGACTGCACGGATTATCAAATGCAAGCTCTTTTGGGAATACCCGAGAATTTTTCCGGAAGATTGCTGGAAGTTCCGGTGGGAACCGGTGTAATTACTATGCCTTTTTACAGGACACTTTCCGATGCCGATATTACTTGTTTAGATTATTCGCCGGATATGATGTCGCAAGCTAAAGTAAGAGCGATAGGCTTGGGATTGGAGAACATTACTTTTCTGCAAGGAGATGTAGGGGCTTTGCCTTTTCGGGACAACTGTTTTGACGCAATACTTTCACTCAACGGTTTTCACGCATTTCCGGATAAGGAAGCTGCATATAATGAGACTTTTAGAGTGCTGAAAAGCGGAGGTGTCTTCTGCGGTTGTTTCTATGTTTCCGGCTGTCATAAGCGAACCGATTGGATAATACGTCACATCTATCAGCCTATGAAGTTTTTCAGTCCGCCTTATGAAACTATGGACAGTTTGAGAAAAAGACTTGGCAGTATGTATGTTGACTTTAAAATAAGCAATGTTAAAGGAATTGCCTGTTTTAATTGCAGAAAGGAGTAATTTTTTGTTTTGGCAAACAAAGACAGAAATACTTTAGCAACCGAAGAATATTACATGAAGACAGGAGGATACGATGCAGGAAAACATAAATTGGAGCAAGATAAGTTCTTTAATGAAAATAGGGCTGTTAGGTGCCTTTATTATCCTTATTGGAGACTTTCTTATAGGCTGGGGTGTTAAGGATTTGAGTTTGCCCGGTATAGAGGGACAGATTTCTCAGTATCTTACAATATCCGATAGCAGATTTTTTTGGTCGTCAATATTGGGAGTTATCGGTGTACCCGTTGCCGCTGTCGGTCATTTCGGAATATATCGGCTTTTGAAGCCTTATTCAAAGAAATATGCTAAGTTGTATGCAATAGGAGGCTTGGGATTTTTAGTTTTTGGAGGTGCCGGCGTTCATCTGTCTTCTGTTGCTGCAGGCTTTTTCTATAAGTACATGGCAACGGCAAGTCCGGATATGGCCTTAGCATCTTCTATAAAATACTTTTGCTATTTTCCCCTACCTCTTTGTATAGCACTTATGCTTTTTTGGATAATAATGGGTTATGCACATATACGGGCGGTAGCGGGAGGGTTCAGTCCGTATCCTCGTTGGTGCTGGGTTTTTGCAATGCCGGCAGGTACACTGCTTATAACCCTTATAACTTTCTTCGGCAACCATGCGATAGTAAATGCCATAACTGTAGGTGCTTTCAGTATAGGTAATATATGGGCGCTGGGCGGGCATTTATTGATGCTTAATAAGGCAAAGGAAAACTATGACAGTAAAGGTAACCGAAATTTCTAATCTGAAAAGAAGGAGTTGTTGACATGGAAAAGATAAAGATAGAAAAGAACAGCGTTCAGGAAACACTTATTATCCCGCTATACGGAAGAAAAATGTGTTCAGAAAAATTTCCCGAACTTTATACCGATATTTATGCGGAGAGATTATGCAACAGAATAGATTACGATTTTTCGGAATTGGAGAAAAAGAACAAATCTTTTTTGTATGAATTCGGCTCCCTTGAGGCTGCAATGCGGCAGTTGGATATGATATGGGAGATTAAAGACTATTTAAAAAAGTATCCTAAAGCAACCGTTGTAAATCTCGGCTGCGGATTGGATGACACGGGGAAAGCCTGCGATAACGGGCTTTGCCATATTGTCAATGTGGATTTCCCCGATGTTATATCCATCCGCAAACAACTTATCATAGATGGAGAAAGAGAAAAAAATATTGCCTGCGATTTGAAAGACTATTCATGGATGGAACAGGTTGACGGCTCCGAAGGAGTAATTTTCTTTGCTGCCGGAGTATTCCACTATTTCAAAACCGAAGAAGTAAAGAATCTGGTGTTGGAACTTTCAAAAAGATTTCCCGAAGGTTGCCTGGTCTTTGACAGTGTAGGAAAGTTAGGGCTTAAAATAATTTTAAATAAAGTGTTGAAAAATATGGATATCAACGATGTAGACGGATACTTTTATATCAACAATCCTAAAAAGGAATTGAATTGGTCTGAAAATATAAAGGTTACTTCAAAAGGCTATATGTTAGGCTATTATGATATGAAAAGTCCCGGCATTCGTTTTTCACATCGCTTTTTTGCATGGTTGGGTGACAAAATGATGAAAATGTATGTACATAAGATGGAATTTGCAGGAAAAGAATAAAAAGCCTTTTGTAAGAAAAGGATTTGCAATAATACCGAACAGCGGTTTTATTATACATTATGTTCTTCAAGTTCTACTATTCTGACGTTCTTTGTCAGAATTTCCGTGTATTGTACCGAATAGCATTTTCCTTGTGTTTCTATATTAAAAATATGCGGATAAACACTTTTTATCCGTGCTTCCTGATTGCTGATTCTGACCCTTGGACGGTTCATAGAAACATCGATATGAATGTTCGGATCGGTGCGGTAAAGCTTGACTATTTCTGCTCTTATTCTATCTACCGTTTTCATATTAGCCTCCGTTTTTTTTAAAGTATTCGGAAACATCGGTTTTGTCGTTGTACTGCTTTCTTATGCGAACAACAATAGAACCGTCTTCCTGCTCAACCGTATCATCAATTAAATATCTTGTCTTTGAACGTTCTAAAACAGCTATATAATGCTCGAATTCTTCGCGATTGATTTTTAATGCATGTTCTTTACTGAATCCGTATTCAGGTTTCTGGACAAATACGAGTGTCTGAAAAATACACGCCGATTTTACTCGTTTCACGATAACACCTCCTTTTGGTACCATACATTACGGCAGAAATATGCGACCTATAATGCAGAGAGGTGATCGAGCTATAATACACGAATGATATAACGGCTGCCGTCGGAATATCAGCTAATGCACTCTCATGGTAGTTTTGCTACAATGTAATTTTATCATGATTTTTTAAAAGTTTCATGCGCCGGGGACATACCTTTTGCAAAAACATTACTGTTAATATATACTTGATATGCATAAAAACATTGGAGCATAACATGAAAACGACTAAAGTGAGAATTTGCAATACGGAGTATGTGATAAAAGGCGATGAATCGGAAGAATACATCGAAAAGATAGCATTGTTTGTTGATAAAAAAATGAACTCCATAATAAGGGAGAATCCCAAGTTAAGCCTTTCTACGGCTGCCGTCTTAACAGCGGTTAATGTCTCTTACGATTACTTCAAGGAAAGAGATCAGGCTAATAAGCAGAAAGATCTTATGGACGAGTTTGAGAAAAAGTCCAAAGACCAGGTGTCGCGTGTACGATTACTGGAAGCTAAAATAGAAAAACTTACACAAGCCAATAGCGAACTTAAAGAAACGCTTACCAAGACCGAGGAGCAGCTTAAAAAGGCTCAAAACGAATTCAGATGATAAAAGTTTACATAGAAAAAACAAGGAAAGATGCAAAGATTCCGGTTTATGCCAACAGCTTTGATGCCGGGGCGGATGTTTGTGCATGTGAGGATGCGGTTCTGGATATAAACAGCACAAGGGTGATACCGACCGGTTTGAAAGTTGCAATACCCGAAGGGTATGAGATACAAATCCGTCCCAGGAGCGGACTTTCTCTGAATACCCGATTGAGAGTGGCCAACAGCCCCGGAACTATAGACGCCGGATACAGAGATGAAATAGGGATAATAATGCATAATACCTCCGTAGTGAATGAAGGCGACTTTTATGTAACGGAAAAGCACAACCGTCAGGGTGTTTATCATATTAAAAAAGGCGACAGAATAGCACAGATAGTGCTGCAACAGGTACCGAAAATAGAGTTTGTTGAAACCGATTGTGTCGCCGATATCGGGAAAGACAGAGGTGGAGGTTTTGGCTCGACAGGGGTCAGATAAAGCGGTCTATACAATAAAGCAGGATGCCGTTTCGGAGATAACGGAAAAGAAATCACGCTTCATTTCCTATGCGATAAAAACAGAGACGGAAAAAGACGCCTTAGCCGAGCTGGAAAAGATAAAGTCAAAATACCCCGATGCCACACATCATGTGTATGCCTATGTTGTAAACGACCAGGGGGTGGTTTATCACAGATATTCCGACGACAGAGAACCTTCCGGTACGGCGGGACTGCCGACATTGGATGTCCTGAAAAAAGGCAACATTGAAAATGTGCTCCTTGTAACCGTAAGATACTTCGGAGGAACACTTCTCGGAACGGGAGGACTGACAAGAACTTACGGTTTAAGTGCCAAAAAGGCCGTAAAACAGGCGGGGCTGGTAAAGAGAGTAGACTGTGCCGTTTTTACATTGACTGCGGACTATTCGTCGTACGAAAAGATCAAGCGCTTGTTGGACGAATGTGTTGTAATGGATACGGAATTCAGAGAGCTTGTTACGGTGCGTTTTGCCGTGGAGGACTTGAAAGCGGAAGAACGCATTGGTAGAATGAACGAGCTGCTTAATAACAGGTGTGTAATTGAACGAAAGAATAATATAGTTTTGGAGATATGATATGGCAGGACATTCAAAATGGGCAAACATAAAGCACAAAAAAGAAAAAAGCGATGCTGCAAGAGGTAAAATATTTACCAAAATAGGCCGTGAGATAATGGTTGCGGTAAAAGCCGGAGGACCGGACCCCGCCAGCAATTCGCGTTTGCGCGATGTTATCGCTAAAGCGAAGGCCAATAATGTGCCTAACGACACTATAAACAAGAGCATAAAGAAAGCGGCGGGAGAGGGAGATTCGGAAAACTACGAGCAGATAACATACGAAGGATACGGACCCAACGGTGTTGCCGTCATAGTAGAGGCAATGACCGATAACCGCAACAGGACCGCTTCCGATGTGCGCCACTATTTCGACAAATTCGGCGGCAACCTCGGTACAACCGGCTGCGTATCCTACCTGTTTGACAGAAAAGGCGTATTGATTATAGAGGAAAAGGAAAGTATTGATACCGAGCAGCTTATGACCGATGCTCTGGAGGGCGGAGCGGAGGATTTCGAGCATGAAGATGAAATGTATGAGATAATATGCGATCCTGCGGAGTTTTCTTCATTGAGAGAAGCATTGGAACAAAAAGGATATGAGTTTCTGGAAGCGGAAGTTCAGATGCTTCCGCAGACATATGTCACGGTAGAAGACGACAAGGTTGAAAGTATGCAAAAGCTTATTGACAATCTGGAAGACCTTGACGATGTGCAGAACATATATCATAACTGGGAACAACCGGAAGAATAAAAACATAGTTGTACAACACCTGTCGGTAAGTGTATAATAGAGAACAGGTGTTTGTTTTTTTATGCAGAAAAGAATTAATGTTTCAGTCAGGGATATTGCGGACTTTTCTCTCGCATCGGGAGATATTGAAACCTATGCCGCATTCGGTTACAGGGAAGCGGCGCTGGACGGAACGCAAAATCATATACGATTTCAGAAGGATATGATAAAACAGTACGGTGAAGATTGCTTTGCAAAGGAAGTATATGTAGAAGACGTATTGGAAAATGATGTAGTGTATATGGTTGTTACCGGTCGAATAGACGGTGTTCTTAAAACCGATGATTCAAATATTTTTGTATATGAAATAAAGACAACTTGCAAAGATATAAACGAGATAAAGCCCGCCGACAGACCGGAGCATCTGGGACAGGCTCACTGTTATGCATATATGTACTGCAAAAAGAAAAATATTGATGCAACGGGTATAAGGCTGGTATATATAAACAGAGAAAATCAGGACAGCATTACTTTCGAGTACCGGCTGACTTTTAATCAATTGGAAAGTATATATTCCGAGCTTACCAACAGATATCTTGACTGGGTAACCGGAATAACCGCATGGAAGACAATAAGAAATCAAAGCATAGAAACACTGGAATTTCCTTTTGCTTCATATAGGAAGGGGCAGAAAAAACTTATGAGCGAGGTATACAACTGCATAGACGATGCCGTAAAACTTTTTGCCACCGCTCCGACCGGTATCGGAAAGACAATGGGAGTACTTTTCCCCGCAATAAAAGCATTAGGAGCGGGCCTTGTGGACAAGCTTATGTATCTGACGGCAAAAACCGTAACGGCAAAGGTGGCGGTGGATGCATATAAAAAACTGGAGAAAAACGGACTTAACTTACGAACGGTCTGCATAACCGCAAAAGATAAAGTGTGTCCCATGGAGAAAAAAGACTGTGATCCGGAGAAATGTTCCAGAGCAAACCACTACTATATAAGAGCAAGGGCATGCTTGAAAGAAATACTTCATGAACAGTTTTTTGACCGCGACATAATTGCCCGGTATGCCGATGAATACAATATCTGTCCGTTTGAGCTGAGTTTAGATGTTTCCGGTTACTGCGACCTCATAATATGCGACTACAACTATCTTTTCGATCCCAGAGTCCGGTTGCAAAGGTATTTCGATTATGAAAATGAGCAGTCTTTCTGTTTTATGGTGGATGAAGCGCATAATCTTGTGGAGCGGGGCAGGGAGATGTTTTCCTGCTCCATAGGTATAAAGCAGCTGGAGGATTTCAAAGACAGCATTAAAAAAGAATGGAAGGCACTGAGAAAAAGCGTAAATGCACTGATTAACGAAATGAAGGAGTTGCAGGCCGAACATTTTTCGACCATGAACCAAGGTTTTATTTCACAGGCAGAGTTGCCTTTGGTTCTTACGGACAGAGCCAACAGATGTGTCAATGACATTATGATGTACGACCTTTCCAAAATACCTGACGATAAGAGAGAATCTTTCTTGGAAGGTATGTTTAATATTCTGTTCTTTTCCCGTGTCGCACAAATGTATGACAGACGGTTTACCACACTGTTTACCTCCGACGGCAAAGGGCTGGATGTCAAACTGATGTGTCTGGACCCTTCCTATCTTTTGCGACAAAGCATGGATACGGGAAGATCGGCGATATTGTTCTCCGCAACGCTGGAGCCTAAAAGATATTACATGGACCTTTTGGGCGGTGACGGTAATATGGACAGTTTCCTGACATTGGATTCGCCCTTTCCGAGAGAAAACTTGAAAGTAAAACTGGTTACGGACATATCCACAAAGTATAAAGACCGGGACCTGTCCTATGAGAAAATAGCACAACTGCTGAAAAAACAGTTTTCTCAAAAGACCGGTAACTATATGGTATTTTTCCCTTCCTATGCTTACATGAGACGCGTTGTGGAGATTTTTACCGACCTCTGTCCCGATATGGATATTTTAGAACAGAAACCCTATATGGATGATGCCGAGAGAAGTTTATTTCTTGAGAGGTTCGAGAAGTTCGGTGAAAATACACTGGTAGCTTTTGCGGTAATGGGAGGACTTTTCGGAGAAGGAATAGACCTTGTGGGAGAAATGCTTTCCGGTGTGGCGATAATAGGTCCCGGACTTCCCATGCTGTGTCCGGAAAGGGAACTTATAAAGAAGTATTTTGATGACATTGATATGAACGGTTTTGACTATTCTTACACATTTCCCGGAATGAACAGGGTGCTTCAGGCTGCAGGAAGAGTAATACGAAGCGAAACCGATACCGGCTTTGTGCTGCTCATAGATTCCCGTTTCGGGACGGCAAAATACAGGTCGCTATTTCCAAAGTGGTGGAATTGTAGTAATATGTACAATAGTTTTGAAGAGGACGGTTTTTTATGTTAAAACAATACCTGTATATATTGGCGATTTCAGCGGTTCCCGTAATAGAGCAAAGAGGTGCAATTCCGTTAGGAATACTGCTGTATAAATTGGATCCTGTTCTTGTTACACTTGTTTCCTATGCGGGTTCTTTGATTCCCATGTTTTTTGTAATCTACTGCTTTACTCCCATATTTAAGTGGCTGAGTACAAAAAAGATTCTTAAGTGGTTTTACGATTTTGTGGATAACAAGGTGCGAAAAGGCAAGGAAAAGGTGGAAAGATATGAGGTAATAGGACTTACCATATTTGTTGCCATACCTCTTCCCATGACCGGAGTGTGGACCGGCAGTGCCGTAGCCGCATTCATGCAGATGAACAAAAAGAAGGCTTTTATAAGTGTCAGCATAGGAGCCGCCATATCCGCAATAGTAATAACCGTAATCTGCTATGTAGCCCCTAAGCTTTTAGGATATTGATTTTTCCATAACTAACTTATTTAACTAATCACTTTATTGGTGATATAATGACCTCTATGAAGATTGTTGAATATAAAGAAAGCGATATATCGGATTTTTTCCCGTTAAGAAAAGACATAAGCTGTAAATCGGATTACGGCAGGTTTCTTGTAATAGGCGGCTCACCCGGCATGACCGGAGCGTTGAGATTATGTGTGGATGCCTGTTACAGAAGCGGGGCGGGACTTGTGTACTATACGGCTCCTAAAAAAGACTTACTGATATACGATCTTCTCACTGTGGAAGGCATTACAGTACCTAAAGAGGATATTATTTCACTTACGGGTGATAAAGACTGTATATGCATTGGATGCGGCTTGTATAACGATGAAGAAAACCTGATACTGTTAAATAAAGTATTGGAAAACTCGAAATGCAACATAGTAGCCGATGCTGCGGCGCTGAGGATGCTTGCGGAACATAAAGAACTGTTGAAACGGCACGGCAACAGAATGACCGTGTTACCGCATCCCGGAGAAATGTCTCATCTTACGGGGTTGTCGGTAGAGGATATTCAAAAAGAAAGAGTAGGCACCGCATATACTTTTTACGAGAGGTACGGATGCATAACGGTGTTAAAAGGCAACAGGACCGTGGTTGCCGGAAATGATTCGGTGTACATAAACAATACGGGAAATCCCGGAATGGCCGTTGCAGGATCGGGGGATGTTCTTGCAGGTATGGTAACGGCATACTCGGTTATGAGTAATGACATGTTCAAAAATGCCTGCATGGCGGTATATGTGCACGGCCTGGCGGGAGATCTGGCCGTTAAAGACTTGGGCGTGATAAGTATGATTTCATCGGATATAATAAGGTATATACCCCAAGCGCACAAGGAGGTGGCATGTGGAAAAGCCTGACAGAGTGTGGGTGGAAATAGACTTGGATAACATAGCACACAACATCGCTTCGATAAGAAAGAAAATCGGTGATGTTAAAGTGGCCGCCGTGGTAAAAGCCGACGGTTACGGACACGGAGCTGTGGAGATTGCCCAGACTCTTTGCGAAAACGGCGTATATATGCTGGTGGTGGCAACTCTTGATGAAGGGATAAGTTTACGAAGAAACGGCATAACCGCTCCTATATTGGTGTTAGGCTATATATGTCCGGAAAAGATTGAGCAGGCGATAGACAATAATCTTGCTGCAACAATTACCAATTCGGATATGGCAGTAAAAATGTCTTCAGCTGCGAAAGAAGCGGGAAAAACGCTGTATGCACACATCAAAATAGATACCGGAATGCACAGGGTGGGTTTTGCATATGATGACAAGCAATCTATTCTTTCCGCACTGGCTCTTTGCAATATTCATTACAGCGGGATATTCTCACATTTTTCCACTGCCGACGAAGAAGATAAAACATATACAAATATGCAGTATGAAAGATTTAGCGGTGTTTTAGACAGTGTGAAAAAAGCGGGTTACGATATAGCTTTGAAGCACATATGTAACAGCGGAGCGATAATACTGCATCAAGACAAATATATGGACATGGTGCGACCGGGAATAATCATATACGGTCTGTATCCTTCGCAGTATTGCAAAAATCATGACATGTCGGATTTGCGGTGCGCTATGAGTTTCAAGTCCAGAATAATACAGATTAAGAAAGTGAAAAAAGGTCAGCCGATAAGTTACGGAAACAGTTATATTACCGAGAGAGACAGTATCATTGCCACCATTGCATGCGGATATGCCGACGGCTATTCCAGGGTGCTTTCACAAAAAACCCATGTGTTTATAAACAACCGAAGAGCTCCGATAGTAGGCAATATATGCATGGATATGTGTATGGCGGATATTACCGGACTGAAAGGTATATCGGTTAATGATGAGGTAGAGTTGTTCGGCCCTAATATACCGGTAGAACATCTGGCGACCATCTGCTCCACAATAAACTACGAGTACATTTGTAAGATAGGTGCAAGAGTACCGAGGGTCTATATCAAAGAAGGAAATATAGTAAAGATAAACAACTACCTTGTATAACATTGATTGACCGTTATTCAGGTAGTTATGTATAATGTAAAAAGAAATAAAACCGTATAAAGAGGAGAACAAAAGATGAGACAGGATAAAAAAACCGCGATAGCAATAATAACCGTTGCATTTATAATGAGCCTTATGTTCTGTACCACGGCACAGACTGCCGATCTTGTAATTGCAAGTGTCGAATATGTGGATGCAAAGATAGCAGAGGTAAGGGCTCTTATTCAGTCTTCGGGAACGCCGTCGGGAGGCACAACACCGGTTACCCCCGTGGATAATGCTAAAATAACCGAGCTGGAAACGGCTTTGGGCAACGCGTTAAAGGAAATGGATGCTTTAAGATCCAGAATGGATTTTCTTGATGTAACTGTCAGAGACATGTCGGATAATTACGGCATGCAGGTTCTTCATGTTTATAAAGATGATGTAATATACGCATTAGGTACTTCGGAGCTTATCTTGCGGAGCGGCAGCGCCATAGTAATAGGAAATGCAAACAACGAAGGGTTAAGCGATGCCACCACGGGAGAAAATCTCAATCCCGGAGTATCGCTGGGTAAAGATCACTTTGTGGTAATACCCAGAGGTGACGGCAGAGGCATTAAGATTACATCGGGTGAAAGCTATATTATGTACAGAGGTTCCTTCTCATATGTACCCGCAAACTGATATCAAAAGTTATATGCCGGTAAAGATACTTTTCGGAAACAATTGCGTCTTTAACAATAAAGACGTATTTAAGCAGACAGGAAAGTTTCCCTTTATTGTGACCGGAAAAAGCGGAGCCGTAAAAAGCGGCGCTTTTGATGATGTGATATCTGTCTTAAACGGCGGACCGTATATTCTTTATGACAGAGTGGAAGAAAATCCCAAGGTATCCGACATGGAAGATGCTGCAATTATCAGTAAAAAATTCCGTTGCGACTATATTATTGCAATAGGTGGAGGTTCCGCTTTGGATGCGGCAAAAGCCATAGCGGTGCTGGCCGTTAATAACATGAGCGGCATGGATCTTTTCAGCAAGAAGGCGGATGCGGCTTTACCTGTAATAGCCATACCGACAACCAGCGGGACCGGAAGCGAGGTCACTCCTTATTCCATACTGACCGTGGATGAGTGGCAGACAAAAAAGAGTTTTGCCGGCGACTGCATATATCCCAAGATTGCACTGTTAGATCCGAAATATACCTTCAGTTTACCTATCGACTATACCATATCCACCGCTTTCGATGCGGTAAGTCATCTTTTCGAAAGTTACTTTTCCTTAAAGAGTAATGAAATGTCAAAAATGTATTCGCAAGAGGGCATACGTGCTTTTGCAAAAGCAGTTGATGCAATAAAAAACAGGAAGTTTGATGAGCAGAGCAGAAGTGCTCTTATGTATGCTTCCATGTTGGGCGGAATAGCAATATCGCATACCGGTACCACCGCAATGCATGCAATGGGTTATTCCATGACATATTTCCACGGACTGCCGCACGGATTTGCCAATCTGTATTTTGCCGAACCTTATTTCAGGCATATGATGAAACAGGAAGAGCAAAAGACAAAAACGGTTACGGATTTAATGGGTATGACCGATTTGCAGTCAATGATAAACTTCTTTTCGGATAACATACCAAGACCGAAACTGAACAAAGAACAGTGTGAGCGCTATGCAACGCTGGCCATGATGCAGTCCAGCATTAAAGCTACACCGGGCAACCTGACAAAAGAGGATATTGTAAATATGTTTAAAGAGGCAGGCAGGACATGATAGTCTATTATCACATTCCCGAAGACAAAGCAAAAGACGCCATATCTTTCGGGATGAAACTTTCGGAATACGGCAATTTCCTTATAAACATCGGCAACGGACCGAAAAATGTTATCACGGCATATCTGTGTCCTGCGGATGATATAAAGAGATATAACAGGTCGGGCTATACCTGCTTGTGTATCGATTTTCCCATAGAAAAGACATATATAATGGAGGGCGTCTATCTGGAAACGGAAAATACCCAGGCACTCAAGGCTTCTTTGACCAAAGCGGCGGAGTATAGGCTGGGAAGTTACAGAAAGCCTTTGGCTCTTATCACCACCACGGTATTTGCCGAAAGAATAAAGGTACTGGGAAAATACATGGATGTACCCATGATTGTGGATGACTCGGAGGAACTTTATCTTAAAAATGCTCTGCTGGAGTTGGAAGAGGGCGACAGCGGATATTATGAAAAAGCCTTATACGGATATCTTACGGTCACAAAAGAAGCGCATATGCTTTATGAAAAGAACGGATATGCCGAATATATACTGAACAAAAGAAAATACATAGTAAGAAAGCCGGATGGCAAGTGATGTGCGATGTGGAAATCATTAAACTTCCATATATAAATTCCACCAATACATATGCAAAAGATAATGCACAGTCTTTCAGTAAGAAAATTACGGTAATACAGGCGGAAAGACAGTTGCAGGGCAGAGGACGGTTAGGCAGGGATTTCCTATCCGATAACAGCGACGGCGCATGGTTTTCCGTAGCCATTAAACCTGAAAAGAACACTATATCGCCCCAAAAGGTACTGCTGATGCCCATTCTGGCGGCAGGTGAAACTGCTGCGGCAATAGAGGATATATACGGTATAAAAGCGGGGATAAAATGGCCTAACGATATATTGATTAACGGTAAAAAGGTATGCGGGATACTGTGTGAAAGCAGGGTTGTCGATAACAATGTACTTCTTATTGTTATAGGTATAGGCATAAATGTCAACCAAAAAGCGATGCATCCGGATATAGAGGATATTGCCACATCACTGTTTATGGAAACCGCTACCCAAGTTTCCGTCGACCTGCTGATACAAAATATATGTGGAAATATAGTCTGCTCTTATGATAGAATGAGACGCGGGAATACAGACGGTATAATAGATAAGTGGAATGAATACTCTATAATGAATAATGCGGTCATAACCTATACGAAAGGACAATCGTTGCACAGCGCCGTTTCCAAAGGTATAGACAGGCAGGGCAGGCTGATAGCCGAACAGGACGGATTGACAATATATCTTGACTCGAGCGAGATAAGTATAAAAAGCACAAGGAGCAAATAATGAACGACAATCGGAATACCGCTTCCGCAAATGACGGCAACCGGAAGAGGTCGAACAACAATTATTACAGAAAGAAAAAGAACTATTCGGGTGAGCGAAAACAGAACAATTTGCCCGCACAGGTGACTGCAGGTGAGGAAAAAGATAACAGAAAATCTTCTCAAAATAAAGGATATAATAATTACAAACGCTATAACAGGGACAGAAGAAGAAACCGCAGCGGGGAAGAAACCGTTGATGATATAAAAAAGGATATAATGAGGATAGAAAAAGAAATCCGGCTGGAGATTGAAGAAATAAAAATGATAAGGGTGTAGAGAATGCTTTTAGCTATTGATGTGGGAAATACCAATATCGTAATGGGGGTACATAACGGGGAAAAATATACCAATGTGTGGCGCCTGACGACCAACAAAGAAAGAACCCCTGAAGAATTCGGAGTCTTCTATATAAACATGTTCAATGCAGCCGGTCTGAAACTGTCCGATGTTGATGCCATTATTCTTTCTTCGGTTGTACCGGGAATAATGTATACGCTTACCAACAGTCTGGAAAAATACTTTAACCGGACACCCTTGCTGGTGGAACAGGGAATAAAGACCGGATTGAATATAAAGATAGACAATCCCAGAGAACTGGGGGCGGACATAATAGTAAACTTGGTCTCCGCTTATGAAACATATAAAGGTCCCGCTATAGTAATTGATTTCGGTACTGCAACCACATTCAGTTGCGTAACGGATAATTTCGAGTGCCCCGGCGTGGTAATATGTTCAGGCGTCAGTCTTACAGCTGAGGCTTTGTACAAAAGAGCGGCAAAACTGCCTAATGTAGATATAATAAAACCTGCTAAGGTTATAGGCAAAAATACTATAACCTCCATGCAGTCGGGAATAGTAAACGGCTACCTGGGGTTGATAGCGGGCATAGTAAAAGACATGAAAAAGGAACTTGCGGAAGACTATAACCAGAATTATGAGGATATTAAGGTTATAGCCACCGGAGGCCTTTTAAGCATTATCGCCAAAAACAGCGACCAGATTGACTATATAGACAGTATGCTTACACTGAACGGGCTTAAACTGGTTTATGATAAAAACAAATCCAAGACGGAGGGAAAGGCATAATACGTTTATGGCAAAAGGAATGATTATTTCTTTCGAAGGGACCGACGGTTCCGGAAAGACCACTCAGATAAAGGCTTTGAGCCGATATCTTGAAGAAAAGGGATATATGCCGGCAATTTTACGGGAACCGGGAGGAACAAGGATAGGAGAGGAAATTCGCTCCATATTACTTAACAGCGATAATACCGAAATGGCTTCCCTGACGGAAATGCTTTTATACGCCTCTTCCCGGGCACAGATGATGGAAGAAAAAGTCGAGCCTTTGCTTAAAGAGGGAAAGATAGTGATATTAGACAGGTTTTTCGATTCCTCGCTTGCATACCAAGCCTACGGAAGAGACTTGAATTTCGATGCGGTACTGTCCATAAACCTTGCGGCGGTAAAGAATATAGTCCCCAAGATTACCTTCTTTATTGATATAACACCGGAGCAGTCGCTAAAGAGAAGACAGAATGCTACCGCAACCGACCGGTTGGAAAATGAGGATATGTCTTTTCATTACAAAGTATATGAGGGATATAAAAAACTTTTGGAGAAATTCCCCGAAAGAATAATAAGGATTGACGGCACCAAAGAAGCAAGAGAAATAACTAATGAGATAACGTCATATGTAGATAATGTTTTGAAGGAGGATATTAGATGAAGCTGATATTTGCAATAGTGAATGATGAAGATGAATTGGATGTAATGAGAGGACTGAGTCAGGAAGGTTACGGAGTCACAAAGCTGTGTTCCACCGGAGGATTCTTAAAATCGGGAAATACCACCTTGCTTATAGGAGTGGACGATGAAAAACTGGACCACGCCATTGAAATAATAAAAGCGAGATCCAAGAGCAGAAAGAAGATAGTTAATTCTTCCATGATAGGAGCATCTCAGGGTGCAGTTCTGACAGGATATCCGATAGAGATAACCATGGGCGGAGCAACGATTTTCGTAACCGATGTTGTAAAATACGTCAAGAGTTAAAATGGCGGATTTTGATGATATAAAGGGAAGAAAACCTTTAAAAAATCAAATATCAAAACTTATCAAAAAAGGCAGGATATGTCACGGGTATATATTTGAGGGTCCTGTCGGGTCGGGAAAAAAACTTATTGCGGATGCTTTTTCCCGGCTTCTTTTTTGCAAGAATCCCGATAAACTGAAAGTATGCGGTCACTGTGAAGGTTGTTTGGGGCACAAAGAGCAGTATATACTGAAAAGTGATAAATCCATTTCCGTGGAGGATATACGCACTCTTATCAAAGATACTCAACTTCTGCCTTTGGGCAGCGGAAATAAAATCTACATTATACATGATGCCGATACAATGACCGACCAGGCACAAAACGCTTTTTTAAAAGCACTGGAAGAGCCTCCTTCCAATGTCTATTTTTTGTTGACGGTTACCAATTCCGAACAGCTGATAGATACGGTAAGATCGCGATGTGTAATTATTTATACGGGAGTCAACACCGAGAGTGAGGTTAAGGACTATCTGCAAAACAAATATCCCGATACCGATATACAACAGATAAACTTTGCTGCATGTTTTTCCGAGGGTTGCATAGGAAGAGCGGACACACTTATAACCGATGAAACTTTCCGGCAGACCAGAAGTGCCGCGGTAAGATATCTCAGTGAAATAAACACCGATTTAATAAACAAAGACAAATCAATAGACATAACGGTTTTTTTAGAGGTATTGCAAAGTTTATTCCGTGACGCACTTATATTCAAAGAAACCGAGCAAACAGACAGCTTGATAAATGCCGATTTTTTGGATATTATAAAAAGAACGGCGGCAAACAACAGCAGCGAAAGCCTGTTTAAGGCATGCAATTATGTGGCAAAGGCCGCAAAATACATAAAAGATAATGTTTCCGTAAGCATAGCTATAGGAACCATGAATGTGGAATTAATGGAGGAATTGAATATATGATAACCGTTGTCGGAGTAAAGTTCAGACATTCGAACAAAATATACAGTTTCGCTCCGGGAGATTGGGAGCTTAATATAAATGACAAAGTAATAGTGGAGACAATCAAGGGTACGGAAATGGGAACTGTTGCATCACCGATTACTCAGGTTGAGCAATCGAATGTTGTGGCCCCTCTTAAGGAGATTATCCGAAAAGCAACACAGGAGGATCTTAACAAAGCGGAGGAGTCAAAAAGCAAAGAAAGCGAAGCCTTTGCCATCTGCGAGAAAAAGATAGCCGGTCATAAAATAGCCATGAAACTTGTCGGGGTGGAGGCAACCTTCGATATGAGTAAAATTATTTTCTACTTTACGGCTGACGGCAGGGTGGACTTCAGGGAACTGGTTAAGGATCTGGCATCCACTTTTCGCACCAGAATCGAATTAAGACAGATAGGCGTACGCGATGAAGCCAAGCTCTTAGGCGGTATCGGGGTATGCGGAAGAGTTTTCTGTTGCACCAGTTACTTAAACGATTTTCAAACCGTTTCCATAAAGATGGCAAAAGACCAGGCTATTTCCCTTAATCCCCTTAAGATATCGGGAGTGTGCGGAAGGCTTATGTGTTGCTTGAAGTATGAACATGAAGTATATACCGACCTTATAAAAAAGACACCGGGCATAGGTGCCATAGTGCAAACGGCCGACGGCAAGGGGGAAGTCATCGACGTAAACATGCTTAAGGGCGAGCTGAAGGTCAAATTGGACAAAGGCGAAGAGATAGATATAAGGCAGTACAATGCACAGGATGTAACGGTACTGAAGAAGTCCAGCAAGTATAAAGTTCTGCCCGATGAAGAAGCGGCACAGGATATTAATGAACTTACAAAGTTGGAGGATAATTGATATTTTGATAAAGATATACCAATTATTTTAAGCCCTTGATTTTTATATTTCACGGCTATATAATTGCTACAAGATACAAGGAGGTGTAACATGCCATACAGAATTACTGATGAATGCATCAGCTGCGGAGCTTGCGAAGCTGAATGTCCCGTAGAAGCTATTACTCAGGGAGACGACATTTATGTTATAGATCCGGAATTATGCATTTCATGCGGTGCATGTGCTGATGTATGCCCTGTAGATGCTCCGGTGGAGGAATAACAGGAGTCAAATACTGAGAACCGGCGGTCAGACCGCCCTTTTTCATTTTAAGGAAAGATAATGACAAATCACTACTATACGGACAAACAGTTAACTCATGAGGACATGTTTGAGTACAAGGCCAGAATAAATGAGGTGGAATTTCGATTTTACTCCGATTCCGGTGTATTTTCCAAAACCGGCATTGATTACGGCTCCAAGCTTCTTATTGACTCGGTTATTGCCGATATCGGGGAGCAGGAAAAAGGCCTTTCCAATAAAGAGAGACCTTCGCTTGCCGATTTAGGTTGCGGAATAGGGGTTATAGGGATAGTACTCAACAGACTGCTTAAGATAAACAATACGTATCTTTATGAGATAAACGAAAGAGCGGCCGAGTTGGCAAAAATAAATGCCGGGCAGAACAGGTCCAAAAGAACATATGTAAAGAAACTGGATATAGTAAAAGAGGATATACCGGAGAAAGCGGACATTTGTGTGACCAATCCCCCCATAAGAGCGGGTAAAGCGACGGTGTTTGCTTTTTATGAAAAAGCATATGAAATGCTTAACGAAAACGGTATCTTTTACTGTGTTATTCAGAAGAAACAAGGGCTGGACAGCACAAAAAAGAAACTTGCCGAGCTATTTTCCAATCTTGAAACTATTAACAGAAGTGCCGGATATCATATTCTTAAATGCATTAAAGATAAAAACTGATATAATCTTAATATATATACGGAGGTACACATTAAAGTATATGCCTTAGTCGGTCCGAGCGGAACCGGCAAAAGTCATAAATCTACGTTGCTTGCTTCGGATATGGGTATCACCCATATAATTGACGACGGCTTATTGATAAGTGAAAACCGGGTCATAGCCGGAAAAAGCGCCAAGAAGGAAGCTACCAAAATAGCTTCCATAAAGCGTGCCATTTTTGATGATAACGATCATCGCAAGGAGGTTATAAAAGCGATAAGAGCGGGCAAGGTGGATTCTTTGCTGATTTTAGGAACATCGGATAAGATGGTCAACGAGATAGCGCAGAGACTGGAACTGCCTTCTATACAGAAAATAATAAGAATTACCGATATATCCGACGAAGAAGAAATTGCCGCCGCGACCAGAAGCCGTCAGGAGAAGGGAAAACACGTAATACCCGTTCCTACTTTTGAGATAAAGAAGGATTTTGCAGGGTATCTTTTAGACCCGTTGTATATTTTCCGAAGGAGAGACAAGACAAGGTATGAGCCGGACGGTACCAAGACCATAGTAAGACCTACATTTTCCTACTTGGGAGGATACACAATATCCAACAACACTTTGTTTCAGATTGCAAGTTACGGATGTACCGAAATAAACGGCTATGAGGGCATGACCCGCTTTCGTGTCATAAACCGACCGGAAGGGATATCTCTGGAAGTAAATATAACGGTAAATGTGGATTATGATATACCGGAAACTTTGCGACAGGTACAGCAGAAAATATATGATGTGCTGGATTTTACCACCGCTTTGAATATGATAAGAATTGATGTGACAGCCAAGAATATCATGATAAACGGGGAAGTATATCCTTAAATATGAGTTTTAGTATGCTTTTTTAGATTATCATATAATAAAGCTTTATTTAACCTACAAAATATAATATAATAAAAAAGTAGGTTAAACATTTTAACCTACACATGGAAGTATTTTTATATATTGTAGGTTATGGAGGAACAAATGTCTATATTGAAACAAGTGTTAATTGAAGAATTAGAAAGAAACAATCATTTTATAGATTCTGCGGAAAAAGAAATTTCTCAACTTCCGATTGGATATATTAGTAAAAAAAATATAAATAATAAGACTTATTTTTATTATCAGTGGCGGGAAGGAGAAAAAATAAAGTCTGAATATATAAAAAAGAAAGATGTTCAAAACTTAGATAAGAAAATCAAAAGAAGAAAAGAGTTAGAAGAAGCTGTACTTAAAGCAAAAAATGAGAATAAAAGAATAGAGAGGGCCCTGAAATGATTAAAAACAAATATAATGCATGCACTTTGTTGTCCTCTTTATGCCTTCTTTGATTTTTGCTCTTATGTGAGAAAAGCGGAGGATGAGTTGTTTGCTAATATATTTGCCAATTCTGTTTTATTCTATCAATCCCCAAACAAGTTTACACTATCGGTACGCCGGTTTACTTGACAATATATATGTTATGCATTAAACTGTCGATATATTTTGATTTATGGAGCGTGAAAATCCTTAATGGATAGTGACAGTATATACCGAAGTATCGCCTTAATCGGCCTCATCGTCGTTGGGGGTCTGTTGGCGGGTATGGAAACGGCATATTCATCCTGTAATAAGATACGGATGAAGTATAATGCGGAAAACGGCGATGTTAAATCTCAAAGAGTACTGAAGATATTAGAACAATCCGATAAATATATTTCTACTATTCTTATACTGTTAAACGTAATACACATAACCGCAGCTTCAATAGCTACGGTTATTGCGGTGCGCTATCTGGGCGAGATAGGTTCTTTGGTATCAACAATTGTTCTTACCATCCTCATATTCACATTCAGCGAAGTTATTCCCAAAAGTATTGCTAAAGACAATGCCGATGCATATTCAAGGACCTTTGCTCCGCTGTTGAGGTTTCTTATTGTAATATTAACTCCTATTGCCTATGTGCTTTCCGCAGTAGGAAGGCTGGTAAGAAAACTGATGGGAAATGCACCCAAGGAACCTACTATGACTGAAGAAGAACTTCAGAGCATGATAGAGACAATTGAGGAAGAAGGTGTAATTGAGGCGGATAAGAGCGAACTTATCCAGTCGGCGATAGACTTTCTGGATACTACCGCTGCGGATATTCTTACACCCAGAGTGGATATTGTTGCTGTGGATATAGACTGGAGTAAAGAAAAGATAGACAGTATAGTTATAAAGGAAAAATTCTCCAGAATACCGGTTTATGAGAACACTATAGATAACATTATAGGCGTTTTACATTCAAGGAAATATCTCAAAGGTATACTGAACAATACCGCTGTTGATGTGGCATCGGTAATGGATGAGCCGATATTCGTGCATCAGAGCCTGTTGGTTAATACGCTTTTTGAAATGATGAGTGCCAGAAGAGTGCATATGGTAATAGTAACCGACGATTACGGCGGAACCGCCGGTCTGATTACAATGGAAGATATAATGGAAGAGTTGGTAGGTGATATATACGACGAAGACGATATAGTGGAAGAAGATTTTGTACATCTGGATGACGGAGTACTGGAAGTTGTGGGCGAATTGCGTATGGATGAGCTTCTGGACGAACTGGATATTCCGTGCAATGATGATGATATAGAACATAAAACGGTTTCCGCCTGGACAATGGAACATCTTCAGAATATCCCCGAGGTTGGTGATTGCTTTGAGGATATGGGTTTATCGGTATCCATACAAGAGCTGGACGGTATGAGGATAGAAAAGCTGCTTGTTAAAGTAATTGAAAAAAAGCACGATGAAAATCCGGAAGAAGAAAATAACAGAAAGAAGCAAGAGGAGGTAAACCGGTAATGGATTGGCTTATTTATCTCGGAATAATAATACTTATTATGCTTTCCTTCTTTTTCTCCGGCACGGAGATGGCATTTTCATCACTTAACATAGGAAGAATCCGTCTGGAAGCGGAAGGCGGGGACAAAAAAAAGAAAAAAACCTATGAGCTGGCTAAGAACTTCTCCTCGGTACTTTATACGGTATTGGTAGGTAACAACTTAGTTAATATAGCCATTTCTTCTTTGACCACCCTTATTGCTTTAAGGATTATTGAGCAAACAAATACAACTCTTCCCGTTCAGACCATAACGGTTATAGTTACCACCATAGTAATCCTTATATTCGGTGAAATTACTCCCAAGATGGTTGCAAACGACAATCCCAACAGATTTGCCGTGAATGTTACATGGCTGGTTAATGTATTCATATTCATCTTCAAGCCCATAGTATTTACGGTTACCAAAATGACGGAAAAGCTTTCCGTGATATGGAAACCTAAAAAAGAAGAACCTACGGTTACCGAAGACGAACTGTTAAGTATAGTGGAGACAATAGAAGAAGAGGGCGGGTTTACCGAAAAAGAAAGCGACCTTATACGGTCGGCAATAGAGTTTTCCGATGACAGAGCATTTGAGATTCTTACCCCGAGGGTGGATGTATTTGCCATAGATATAAATGATGAGCCCGAGGATATAATACGGGCGGTAGTGGATGAGGAATATTCCAGAGTACCGGTTTTTGAAGGTACTATAGATAATATAGTAGGTATATTGAGCACAAAAAGGCTACTGAAGGCAGCCGTGAAAAAAGGTGCACAGATTGATATCCGCTCCATGTTACGTGAACCTTTATATATATATAAGTCCATGGACATATCCTCCGTTATGGAAGAGTTCAAGGCAAAAAGAGCACATATGGCTGTTGTTGTCGATGAATTCGGAGGTACTATGGGCATAGTCACTCTGGAGGATGTTCTGGAACAGCTGGTCGGGGATATATGGGATGAAACCGACGACATGAGTGAGGACACGGTGGAAACGGCGGAAGGGACCTATGAGGTTGCCGGGGATATGTTGCTGGATGATTTTCTGGAGATGATAGATTTTGATGAAGAATTGGAATCGGAATCCACCACGGTCGGCGGTTTTGTGACCGAGAGGCTGGGAAGACTTCCCGTAGAAAATGACAGGGTGGAGTTTGACGGTCATGTAATAACCGTACTGGAAATGGCAAACTTGAGAGTAGAAAGAATAAAAGTGGAGATGAGAAAAGATGCTGACTGATAATATAAAGTGGTTAGGGCATGCCGCCTTCAGGGTGGACGGCAGCAAAACGATATATTTTGATCCGTTCAGAATAGATGAAGGCAAAAAAGCAGATATCATATTGGTTTCCCATAAACACCATGACCATTGTTCCAAAGAGGATATATTAAAGATATTGAAACCGGATACTTTGATTGTTACCGAAGCGGACAGTGCGGAAATTTTACAACTGGATAATATGATAATAGTGAAACCGTATGACAGTATTTCCGTAGAAGGAATAGAAATACAGGCATTGCCTGCATATAACGTGACAAAACCCCATCACCCCAAGGAAAACGGATGGCTGGGTTTTTTGATTAATATTGACGGAAAAACAATATACCACGCAGGCGATACCGACTGTATAGAGGAAATGCGGGATATTACGACCGATGTCGCACTTATCCCTATATATCCCGATAACAAATATGTCATGACCCCCGAAGAAGCGGCACAGGCGACATATTACCTAAACGCAAAAGTTGCGGTTCCCATGCATTACGGAGTATTGGGCGGTTCAAAGGGCGATGCCTTAACTGTTGCCAAAAAAGGTAATCCCGCAATACAGATAGTTATTATGGAAAGCCGGAAAAACAGCTTTTAGCCTTTTAATTTATGCCCTGTAAGGATATAATCATATATACAGACGCAACAGATTGAGGTTATTTTAACAGGCAAAATGAGAGAGCAGCAATTCGGACCTGAAAGTACTCGGGATAAAGCATTTATGGAAAAGAAAAGAAAAAGAAGGCAGGCATTTAAGGAAAAGGCGGCTATTATTCTGCTTACCGTGCTTTATCTTGTAATATCTTTAACCAATCTCGGAAATACAAAGGCACCGGTAAACGGATGGACACCGCAGAAAGCCGGGTCAGTCGTGTATGTTGATTTTGAAAAGGAAGAAACCATTGAGAGGATAACATATCTTTGCGGTTTGGGTGATACCTGGTATAACGTGACGGCACTGGACTTATACTATAAGGATGCATCGGGATATTATGTCTACTTTACTACCTTGGAAAGAAGAGCCAGTACATTTCTCAAGTGGCTTTATACGGATTTGGAACAACCCGTTACCACCGATTGTGTAAAGGTTGTTTCCGGCATTTATCAGGATAAGGAAGAAGATTATATCAGAGGGACAAGGGGAGAAATCATGGAGGTATGTTTCTTTGCTTCAGATAAAGATACTCCTATTCCCATAAGTTCGGTCAGACCGACCGATCCGCATAAAGACGAAAAATCCGTCAACCTGTTTGACGAACAGGACCTGTATGTGTATGAACCTTCATATATGAACAGCACCTATTTCGACGAGATATATTTTCCCAGAACGGCATATGAGTTTTTAATAAAAAACCAAACAATTTATGAAAATACGCATCCTCACTTAGGTAAGATAATAATCATGTGGTCCTATAAACTGTTCGGGGTAAATCCTTTCGGGTACAGAGCCATGGGAGCAATAGCGGGAGCGCTAATGATACCGGTTATGTATGCTCTGGGAAAGAAGTTATTCAGGAACCATTACTTTGCTATGATAGGGGCAACGCTTTTAGCGTTTGAATGTATGCATTTCGTGCAGACAAGACTGGGAACGGTGGACAGCTATCTGGTTCTTTTCATAATGCTTACCTTTTATTTTATGGCATGTTATGTGGATATGGATTTGCGGAAAACAAGCTACTTCAAAACGCTTGTGCCTTTATTCTTCTCCGGTATCTTCTTCGGATGTGCCATATCGGTCAAATGGATAGGCTTTTATGCGGGAGCGGGAATTGCATTTCTGTTCTTCGTTAAGATATTTTCACAATGGAAATCTTTCGGATACGGACGCATTGTATACGGAGGCAAAGCACTTGCCGCAAGAAACAGTCTGCTTACCTGCTTCTTCTGCCTGATTTTCTTTATCGCTATACCGGCCCTTATATATTCACTGTCATATACTCCTATCTTTCAGATACAGTCGGCCGCTATCGACAATGAAAAGTTTACGATAATGGAAATGGCGGATAACATAATTGCCAGCCAGAAGCACATGTTTGAATACCATAAGGGAGTGACACAGGACCATCCTTTCAAATCCAGCTGGTATACATGGCCCATCATGTACAAGCCGGTTTATTACTACTCGGCTCCCGTAAAAGCCGAAGGACAGTGGGGTACAATAGTGGCAATAGGCAATCCTCTGATATGGTGGACCGGTCTTGCAGCGCTTATAGGGACGGCGATAGTGTCGTTAAGAAGGCAAGACAGAAGAGGACTGTTCATATTTGCAGGCTATCTTTCCATACTGTTACCGTGGGCCGTGGCACCCAGAAGCATTACCTTCCTGTATCATTATTTCGGATGTGTGCCTTTTATGATTCTGGCGATTGTGTATATGGCTTCATACTTTATGGAGGACAATCCCAAAGTTAAAAAATATATTAATGCATATGTAATATTGGCTATCCTTGTCTTTGCGGCCTTTTATCCCGCAATGACCGGGATAAAAGTCAGCGTCGATTATATCGAGCTTTTGAGATGGCTTCCCAGCTGGTGGTTTTAAATGAGAGAATTATATGATGTGTCGGCTTCGGAACATAATCCGAAATGGGAGAATATGATTTGCCGTAAAGAGCATATCGGCAGGAAAGAGAATGATATACGCTCGGAGTTTTACCGGGACTATACCAGGATAATAAACAGCAGAGCTTACAGAAGACTTAAGCAAAAGACGCAGGTGTTTTTTGCAACGAGGAATGACCATGTCTGTACCAGAATGGAGCATGTGAATAATGTGTTATCCATCAGTTACGGTGCCGCAAAATACCTCGGCCTTAATGAAGAACTTGTCATGGCGATTGCCGTAGGTCATGATCTGGGACACTCGCCTTTCGGTCACAGCGGGGAAAGAATTATAGACAGGATAACAAAGGAATATCTGAAGACGGATTTTTGGCATGAGAAAAACAGTTTAAGGGTTATTGATTACAGCGAAACCATTCAGAATGCATGGGGGCAGGAAGAAAATCTCAACCTGACTTATGCGGTGAGGGACGGAATAGTTACACATTGCGGCGAAATAGAAAGAAAACAGCTGGTACCGCGGACGGAATATATTGAGCTGGAAGACATTAAGAATGCTTCTTCGGTTTCACCGTATACGTATGAAGGCTGTCTTGTAAAGGCAGCGGATATAATTGCATATCTGGGCAGAGATATTGAGGATGCTTTAAGGTTGAAAATACTTAATTCACAGGATATTTCCCGTCTTGACGAAATACTGAAGCAGTACAAAAAAGCCGATGAAGCCATGAACAACAGCACCATAATAAACAGCCTTGTGACCGATTTGTGCTTTACCAGTAAAAAGGAACACGGCATCTGTTTTTCCGATGAAGGATTCATGATACTTAAAAAAATTAAAGCATTCAATTATGAGTATATTTACAAAAACAAACGGTTGAGAAAGTATGAGGAATATGCCGAACTTATTATTCAATCGCTGTTTGATGTGCTGATGTCCTTTTACAAAGAGGGGGATACTCTTAACTACATAAAAACAGAGTATTCAACGATTTATCCCGAACTGGCATCTTCTTTTTCCGACCGGCTGAAAAAGTATTCAATCATGGAAAACCGACCGGATAATCTTAAAAACAAAATGCTTTATAATCTTTCAAGCAAAGAAGATTACATCATAGCGGTTATAGACTATATATCTTCCATGACCGACATGTATGCAAAAAAACTGTTTGATGAGATAACATCATTCTAAAGAAACTGTTTGATGAAATACATAATTTACTACATATTAATCAAAGGGAACAGGAAGCAATGGAAATAAAAGAACAAGTCGGAAAAAGGAAAACAGGTATAATCTTATCGGCTGTTATTGTAGCGGCAATCGCAGCGCTTTTAATATTCAGTAAAGTCAGCATCACCGTCGGAGAACAAGCTATAACAGTAAAAGCCGGTCTGGAGCGGTCAGTTATAGCTTATGAGGACATAGTTAAAGTGGAGAAAGTAAGTTCCATAACGGTGGGAAAAAGAATAATGGGTGCCGACCTCATAAAAATATACAGCGGGACATTCAAAAATGAGCAATACGGCAGATACAGACTGTATATATACAAGGATGTAAGCAACTATATAGTTGTGGAACATAAAGAAGGATTTGCGGTGTTCAATTCAGATACAACAGAGCGGACCGACAGCCTGTATGAAGACATATTGGAAAAATTAAAAAGATAAGTAAGTAAACAGAATCAGGAATAGTAAATAGTAAAGAGGATAGTAAAGAGGGTAAAAGATAATACTTGAATTTATTTCTCACAGTTGTAAAATAAAGCCATTATGTAAAGGGGATGGCTTTTTTTGAACGGTTTATACAAAATAGCAGACTCGCACACACATATATATCCCGATAAAATAGCGATGAAGGCATCAAAGAGCATCGGAGACTTCTACGGTATTCCTATGTTCTATAACGGAACGGTGAAAGAACTTCTGGAAAACGGAAGCAGGATAAATATTAAGAAGTATCTTGTCTGCTCGGTGTCCACCACGTCGCAACAGGTTATTAGTATAAATGACTTCATAATCTCACAGTGTCTGGAGCATGAAGAATTTGTAGGACTTGCTGCCATGCACCAGGATTTTAATAATGTAGAAAAAGAGCTGGAGCGGGTAGCGGAGCAGGGACTTAAGGGTATAAAAATGCACCATGATTTTCAGAAAGTATATTCGGATGATGAAAGATTCTTTCGAACATACAAAAAAGCCGAAGAGGCGGGCATGGTATGTCTTTTACATGCGGGCGACGACAGGTATGACTATACAAGGCCTAAGCGAATAATATCGGTGATGGAGAAATTCCCGAATCTGAAATGTATAGCGGCGCATTTCGGGGGATACAAATGCTGGGAAGAGGCATACAAAACATATAAAGGGACGGATAATCTGTATTTTGACACATCCTCCAGTCTGTATTCACTGAAACCCGATGAAGCGCGGGATATAATAAGGGAATTCGGAAGTGACAGATTTTTATTCGGTACCGATTATCCCATGTGGGACGCAAAAACCGAACTGGAAAGGTTTTTATCTCTCAATCTTACCGAGCGGGAAAACAGCAGTATTCTTTATGATAATTTTATAAATCTCTTCAACCTATGAAAACATCGGCAATATACGGAAGATGATCGGATGCCGTGGTTAACGGAACAACAACGTCATTTACCTTGATGTCATATGATACGAATATATAGTCGATTTTTCTGTCCGGTATATCGGAAGGAAATGTGAAATATTTCTTGTTGCTTATAGCAGCGGTATCTTTCAGTATACCCGATATGCTCTTCAATTGTTCTTCATGCGGTTCCAGGTTCAGATCTCCCATGAAAACAAGAGATTTCCGGTGTTGCCTGAAGATGGGTATAAGTAAATCCAATGCGTTTTTCCTCTCACCTTCAGCCAGGCCGAAATGGGTAACTATAACATGTAAGTCTTTACCTATATCAATTACCGAATCTATGAAGGAACGCTGTTCATAATATACATCCTCATCAAGAACCGCAGGCTGGTCCACAAGAACGGTATGAACGGTTTTAACAGGGTATCTGGAAAACAATGCATTGCCCTGAAAACCTTCTTTTATCGCTCCCGCTTTCCCGTAGTACATATACTCATAGTTAAGAAGTTTATTTATCTCTTCGGCCTGTTTTACAAATCCGGAAAATCCTATATTGTAATGGACTTCATTAAGAGCCAGAATGTCGGGCGCATACTCCTTTATAACCTCCGCACTTTGAGCTAAGTCTCTTTTTCTGTTTTCTCCGTAGCTCATTCCCGAACAGATATTGTATGTCATCAACCTTATATCCATAATACCTTACACAAACGGCATTGACCGTATGTATTCCTCCTTATTCCATTATATACAAAAAGAGATATGTATTAAATCAAATTAAACGGTAAATACGGTAAATACGTAAAGGTTTTATCTTGTAGCCTACCGTTAATAATGATACAATTATCGGTATACAAGGAGGAAAATTATGTCTCTGCCCATTGCTTTACAGCTATATTCAGTCAGACAGGACTTGGATAAAGATTTCGAACAGGTAATAAAAAAAGTAAAAGAGTACGGATATGACGGCGTGGAACTTGCATCGTTGCACGGTAAAGAGCCCGAATATGTTAAAAAGCTTCTTTCGGATACCGGTTTAACTCCCATATCCGCTCATGTTCCGTTGGATTCGATGTTGAAAGATCCGGACGGAGTATTCGGCACATATGCTTTCATAGGATGCAAATATGTTGCCGTTCCCTATCTTCCTGAAGAGAGAAGACCGGGGAAACCTCTATTTGACAAGACTTTGGAACAGATGGAACAGTTGGGTAAAAAAGCTAAAGAAGCGGGATTACAGCTTCTTTATCACAACCATGATTTTGAGTTTGTCAAAATAGGAGACAGGTTGGGTCTGGATGTCATATACGAAACAATACCTGCCGATTTATTACAGACTCAGATTGATACATGCTGGGTAAAAGTAGCAGGACAGGATCCGGCGGAGTATATAAGGAAGTACAAAGGAAGAGCTCCGGTTGTGCATCTTAAGGATTTCTACAAGCAAGAAACGGACAAAGATATTAAGATGTATGAATTGATTGGTATCAAAGGAAAAGACCATAAGCCTTCCGACAAAAAGGCTTTCGGATTTATGCCTTTGGGATTCGGACAACAGGATATACCTGAAATACTGGAAGCTTCGAAAGAAGCCGGTGCAAGCTGGGTAGTGGTGGAGCAGGATGAGCCTCAAGAAGGCAGAACGGCATTGGAATGTGCAAGATTAAGTATTAAATATTTAAAAAACCTTATCTGGTAAAAAAGGAGGGAAATATGTCAGAGGATATTCTAAACAAATTCAAGAAGATACACGAGGAAAAAAAGAGTACCGATACCGGTAAGGTGCTTAAAATAGGTATCATAGGTACCGGTTGGATAGCGGAACCTCATGTCAATGCGTACTTAAAATGCCCCGATGCAAAGATAGTGGCATGTGCCGACTTGATAGACGGAAAAGCCGCGGCTTTCTGTAAGAAAATGGGGTTAGAAGATGTGCGTCTGTACAGAAGTCACAAAGAACTTCTGGATAATGAAGAGTTGGATGCGGTAAGTGTTTGCACATATAACTGTACTCATGCGGAATGTGCAATATATGCTCTAGAAAAAGGTGTGCATGTACTCTTGGAGAAGCCCATGTGTGTAACGCTGGATGAAGCGGTTGCAATAGTAAGGGCGGAAAAAGCATCGGGTAAAGTTCTCTCAATAGGTTTTCAGCCGAGATTTGACGAGAACATGAAGATGATTAAAAAGATAGTGCAGAACGGAGAACTGGGCGATGTCTACTACATTCAGACAGGCGGCGGCAGAAGAAGAGGAATACCCACTCCTTTCGGTACTACCTTCATACAGAAAGATACCGGCGGAATAGGAGCTTTGGGAGATATAGGGTGCTATTCTTTGGATATGGTATTGAATGCCGTAGGTTATCCGAAACCTCTTACCGTTTCGGGATATAAGTCGGACTTCTTCGGAAAACGACCGAGCTATTATCCTAAACATCCGGAATATGCAAAGGTTTTCGGAGTGGACGATTTTGCAGCTGCATTTATTCGATTGGAAGGCGGTATTGTATTGGACTTCCGTATTTCCTGGGCAATGAACATGGACACATCGGGAGACACATTGATTTTAGGTACAAAAGCCGGATTAAGAATTCCTTCAACCGAATGCTGGAACGGTACGGTCGGCGGTCCCATGACACTGTATCATGAAATAAGCGGCAAGCAGGTGGAGACCGTAATACCGGTAATAAAGACGGATTTCAATCTTTTTGATATGAAGATAAGGACCTTCTTGGATGCAATAAAAGAAGGAACCCCGTCTCCGATACCTTCCAGCCAGATACTGTATAACCAGGCTATAATAGACGGAATCAATAAATCCGCCGAACTGGGAAGGGAAATTGAAATTAAGATACCTAAGATTTAATAACAAAACGTTTAAGTTCAGTCCAAAGGCGCCAAAAGGCGCCTTTGTGTCGTATGACGTTTTATGAATTTTATTGATTAACAGTATTTGATTGGATATTATATTTAACAGCGGAGTATGGAAATTATGAGATACAAGATAGAGAAGCGGGAAAGAGAATATTTAAGAGATTATGCCAAGAAACAGTTGGAGATTTCCAAGTTGCCGGTAATGAGCGAGCGGGTTAAACGCTGGTACAATCATAACGAGAACAGAAAAGGTAAGCCTATGGTAGTGATAGAGCTTAACTCCTTCAAAAATGATGTCCGGCCTCCTTTGAAAACACAATCGGATTTTGCCAGAAGAATAGAAGCCGCTATTCAGAGCAACCTGTTGGTTCATGAACTTCTGGATGATGACCAAGTTTGTCCGGATTATATTTCCTTCAATTGGGATATAACATACAAAGAGTTCGGAGTGGATATACCGGTTATAAAATCCAAAGATGCTTCGGGCAGAGAGATAGGTTTTGAATATATACACCCGATAACCGATCTGGAGCGGGATTTTCCCATACTCAAACCTTTT
>DUPQ01000075.1 GCA_012838235.1 Clostridiaceae bacterium | reverse complement strand
CGGACTCAAGCACCTTACCTCTTGAAGCATGGCTTAAGCGATTTAGCGATACCGAAAGCTTTGACAAAAGGCTGAACCGGCATATGGAAGCCAAAGCGCTCACCGGCCCTGCCCTATATAATAAAGCACACATTTCACGAAGTGTATTTTCGGATGTACAGAGCGGCAAAACCCCGTCTAAAAAAACCGCAGTAAAAATCTGCATGGCTCTGGAATTAACCTTAAAACAGGCGATGGAGTTTCTTCAGCTTGCCGGATACACTTTATCTCGCAATCGGAGAGAAGATCTGATTATTATGTACTGCATTCTTAAAAAGGAATATAACTTAATCAGAGTTAACGAAATACTGCATAATAACAACTGCCAATTGCTCTTGCCGTAATTATTAAATGTTATAACTAATCAGGATTGTTGTAAATACAGCATATTTCTACAATCCACCAATTCCGCAGATAATCTCGAAACAATGCAGCTATGCGTGAAAATCTCAACAAGTCTAGGGAATGATGGTGAAAATCAAGTCAAGCCCGATAATGTAAAATAGTGGATATTTATAACAAGTCATAGTCATGTTTCATACACCCATAGCACTATCAGATTTTCGTTTATATTGCTGGTATGCCATCTTTCATTGCCTGCTCCGTTTAAAATTCCATCGGCTTCTAATCCACGGGCTATCTTTAGCATACTAGCGCCTTCAAGGTATTCTCGGTAGATGCGTTTTACAATTTCAGCTTCCTCGGGAACAATCACTAGATGTTTGTTTTCATCCTTGGCATAACCGAGAAACCAGGCGCAGTTGATTTTGATTTTACCTTGCTGATATCGGTATTGCAAGCCTAGCTTAACATTCTGGTTCAAGGATGTTTGTGGTAATCTAAAAATACAATAAGGGGGATGCGGACAAAATCCTGGACTTACTTTAAGTTAGGAGGCACCGCATGTATTTATACAAAGAACGCATAAAAGCAGTAAAACTATTATTACAGTATGATATGAGCTATTCAACCGTAGTCCGAGAGCTGGGATACCCTCCAAAGCAACTCTTCGGATCTGGTACGACGAGTATCTGCAGGAAGGAAATCTTCATCAGGAATTTATTAAGTCACAGAAATTTATGGAAGATGAGAAACAGAGGGCCATCAATTATTACCTTGAGCATGGAAAATACATTTCTCGAACCGTTAGGATACTCGGCTATCCTGTCGTCCAACATTGAACAAATGGATACTAGAGCTTGTTCCAGATCAAAAGAAACATTGCCGAACCGGTGGTGTTGTTGTAGAATATACTCACGATCAAAAAGAACAGGCTGTTGGCGGCAAGCACTATTACCAAGCGCACATGCCAAAAAACTTTTGCCTGAACCTGTTTTGCCGGAAATGATGACATTCAGGTATTGGTGAATATATGTACCTGTTGAAAGGGTTTGGATGGCCTTTTTGTCAATACTCCGATCATCGGAATAGCGGATATCCTCAAGGCAGGCATTTTGGCTTAGATTCGCTGTGTGAAGGAGACGTTTGATCTTATTGTTCTTCCGGGAGATCCACTCCCGTTCGACCATCAAAGAGAAACGCTCCTCAAAGGATAACTCCAAAAGGGAATGAACCGGATCGCTCAACATACTGGCCATAGTTTTTAGCTTTAGTTCTTTGAGCCGGCTTATGGTTGGATTTTCAAGCATGAAGACCACCTCCCTGGAAGGAGCTACTGCCTCTAATATTGTCATGGGCAATCGGTTTTTCCTGCTTACCTTCAACCATCTTCCCTAATTGCTTTTTAAGGATGATACTGAAATATTGGAATGAGCAGAGATCCTTCTCTAATGCTTCTTGGCTGGCATTTTCCATCAGTTCATGGGAATGATTCTTCGCTAATCGCATAATCCCCATACAGGCACGGTATGTTTGGACGGGATACTCGCGACTTTCCAGAAGCGATTTAATAAATCGGGTGGTCATTGGTCCAACCTTTTCCGCCCATTCGATAAACCGTTCTGAACTCCACCCGGAAACGGCTTTGTGGTTTTCAGGCATATGCTCCGGCAAGGTAGTATAACACTTGTACGGGTTGTAGTTTCGCTTATGGGCTGCGATGCGCTCATTCCCAATAAAAATTTCAATTGTCTTGGCTGTAGCCCTGACAGAGCAAGACTGCCCGACATAAGAGTAATGAACGCTGTAGAAATACTTTTTATCATGTTCAACATGGTAATTGAACTGGACCTTTGCCTCTGTCCATTCTGCATATTCATACCGGGTAGCAGGAAGTCGTTGCAGTACGGGTTTATCAATGGCCAGGAATGCGTTCTTCCGGTTTCCCTCCCTCTTGTTGAAGGGACGATGGATAAACTTCTGCAACTGTTCGGCTATAGCTTGATTGATTTCATGAAGGCTGAAGAACTGGCAATGTCGTAAAGGAGCCAGAATTCTTCGAGTGACATTACCAACCATGTTTTCATCAGCGCCTTTGTCTCGAGGTTTTCTCACTCTGGCCGGTAACACTGTTATTCGGTAGTGCCGTGCCATTTCATGATAGCTCCGGTTGATAACGGGATCAAACAAATCGGTGCCAACTACCGCAGTGCGTGTGTTGTCCGGTATGATGATCCGGGGACCGCCCTGATAATATTCAAACATACGTACATGAGCATCAATCCAATTAGGTAGTTGCTTATTGTCATAGGCATACACAAAGGGATAACCACTAGCCGGAAGCACGGCAACAAAAATATATACCTCGACCTCTTCGCCTGTGTTAACATCGATATATGACAGGTTTAATCCGGCCCAGTCAACTTTAACTTCCTCGCCAGCCTTATGCTCCTTGTGCATAAACAGTTGATTCTCTTGCTTAAACTTACGGTACCGATCGCAGAATTGTGTATACATGATGCCATCAGGGTTGACGGATTTGTATTCTTCCCAAAGAAGCATCAATGTGACGCCTTTTTTCTTCATCTCATGGAATACTTGCTCCATGTCGGGTTCTGGGACTTGTTTTTTGCTTTTAATGATAGCAGGCGGGTATAGCAGGGATAACAACTGCTTGTCATTCATCGCCACCGGCCAAGCGATTCCTGCCTTAGCTGCCAGTTCCAGAACCTCAGAGACGGTACTTTTGCCTCAGTTACAACTGCTGCCGATTTCCCGCAGGGATAGACCTACTTCGTGTTTCAATCGTAGAATTTCTTTTGCTTTTATCATGTCGAGCCTCCTCATACTTTGGCCCCCCTCAATTCATTACGTAGTGTCAAAAATTCTGAATGAATTTTGACCTAAACCATTTATTTCACTGGCTTACACCAGTTACTTTCGTATCCCCCCCTGAAAAATGGAAAATTTCCAGGGCTTTTATATTGAATATATTATATTTAACAGCAGTAATAGTTGTT
>DUPQ01000074.1 GCA_012838235.1 Clostridiaceae bacterium | reverse complement strand
TGGTCAGTACCATCAACAACGATGTTATACCTTGCTGTTCTTTTTTAAATGTGGCACTCTTTACAAGATCATATACAAGGTAAGGCAGGAAAGCAGGCATTAATGCAATACAGTATCCCACCACGGGATTATTCAGAATTTTATTAATAATTGTACCTAAAACTATGAATATGACAATACATGAAACCGCTATTATCTTACCGAGGTGTTTTTTCAGTATAAGTTTAAAATCATAATTAATATTCTTCCTGTTCATAACAAAGGCAAGAACCGTGAAAAATAGCACATTGATAAGTAGGTAAATCATTCCCGCCTCCTGTTGTATACATTCTCGTAAAACACACTGTTAAGTGCGGTATCAATTCCTTTTACATTCATTATTTCCGTTACCGCAAAATCCTGCATAAAGACTATGCAGTCCACACCTTCTCCGAACAGGCTTAAAAGCATCTTTTCATCGCTTATTCCTTTTGCACCTTTGGCAAGAGCAACCAGTCTTTTTGCACAATCTTTCGGTTTATCGGCATGCATCGTGGTTAAGAATCTGTGTCCCGAACAGCAGGCATTCAAAAATGCCATGGCTTCACTGCCTACAATCTCCCCTATGCAATAAGTATCTAACGACATGGTAAGACCGTCTTTGATAAGCATGTCTAAAGTTATGGGATTACCGCCTTCATTATCCCGCTTTACCCTTTGCTCTATACAATACAATTTGTCCGGATATATTTCCGCATCCGACTCCACAATAAGTACTCTTTCCATTTCCGGCAATACATTTATAAGTGCTCTTAAGAGAGTGGTTTTTCCCGATCCGCCTTTTCCGCACAGAATAATGGTTTTATCGGAAAGTAAAGTTTCCATTAGAATATCGGTGCATGTGCTATCCAGCATTCCGATCTCATTCAAATCTTCCAATGTATATGCGTTCCTTCTGTGTTTTCGTATGGATAGTGCCGGTCCCGATATGTTTCTCGGATGAATGGAAATGTTGATACGAAGTTTATTGCGTATATCCGCCACCCTGCAATGACTGTCATTCTCGTTGAGTATGCCTCCGTTTCTTAAAGCTATCAATTTGCAGTAAACAAAAAAGTCCGCTTCGGTACAAAAATCGATATCCGCGGGCATTCTTACTCCGTTCTTTGTAACGGAAAAACAGTTATAACGTACCCCGTCAATATCACTTATCTCGTCATCTTCTATATATTCCTGCAGTTGCCCGTATCCGAACATGAAGTCAAATATACTTTTAATCATCTTTCGTTTGGAGCCTATTGCAAAATACTGCTGTCTGTCCAATATATTCAGTATTCTGTTTTCTAAAAAACTTCTTTGTCTGTTATCGTAATATGCGTTGACAACCAGTTCCGGTGAAGCGCTTAAAATCTCTTTGGTCACATCGGTGACTACTTTTGACAGCGGATAACTGCCTTTGGCATATCTGCTGTTATCGGGTAAGTCGTTTAATATGGATAAGCTTTTAAGTACCGCCATATCACAGTTTCCTCCTTATCTTATCGGTAATACCGGTTAAATCTTTGGCATATCGTTTGCTCCGACTGTTTACATATCCGAGATATTCACCATACAAATTTTCCTTTATCCCTGCCGTTACTATATTTTTAATTCTTTTTTTGTAGATATATGCATTGAATCGCCTGTTATCAATATCATGTCTTTCGCAAAGATATCTGCTTATTTCGTTAAAAAGTAACATGTCCTTCAAAGGGTCGGACATGATGTATACTATCTGGTCGCTGATGATATATGTATTTACGGTCAGCGAGTCATATATGAAGTCGGAACACTTTATAAATATAACCTTGAAATCTTCGGCCAGTCGGATAAGAAGATTGTAAAAAGAGGTAAAAGTTATGTTTTCATATCCTTCAATACGTATAACACTTGGTATTATGTATACCTTGGAAGAGATTTTTGCCTTCTTTAACACCTTATTTATATCCTCGCCCTTATCCGCTCTGTCCATCATGCTCTGCAGATTATCATTTAATATATAGCTGTCCGGTTCAAAGGAAGGCTGCAGTATATCGGCATCGATGATTAGCACATTTTCCGACAAAGCTTTACCGAGAGATTGTGCCAGTTCAAATACAGCATCGAGACATCCGTTTACGGCAATAAGTTTTGACAGGGGTTGTGAGCTGTCTTTTGTCAAATTTCTTGCCAGTCTTTCACACTCGGTAATGAGAATACCGGTATCTTCGAATCGGTTATTAAAGTTGGCGTTTGTACACCTTGCAATCAGCGAATCGGTACCGGTAAGACTTTTTTGCGAATATCCCGGCTTTTTGAACCCGCCGGTAATCATAAAGTTCAACAACATTCCCAATGAATATATGTCCTGCTGCTTACTTTTTTTAATACCCAATATAGCCTCCGGTGCCTGATAGGGATTCTTCTTCTCTTCTTTGATACCGTAATCGGTTAAATAGACATTATCTTCGATAAGTATAACATTATCATGGTGTATACTACCGTGTATTAAACCGACGGGCTTTATATCATGAAGGAACTTAACAATATGTAAGAGTTTAATAAATATATCCAAAGCTTCATATAAATCCAGAACACCTCTTCTTTCCACATAATTCTTTAATGACTCGCCTTCGATATATTCCTGCACTATGCAACAACACTCGTTAAACTCGAAATAATCGGTTATTTTGGGTAATCCTGTGTGTTCTATCCCGGATAACTGTTCAATATCACCGCCTGACTCAAACTTGCCCATATTCTCGCTTATAACTTTCTTGCATTTATCCATCTCATCGAACACGAGATATTTTGTCTCTTTTGAGTTCTTAAGCAAAGGCTGTATTATCCTGTACCTTTCACTGTAAAACATAATTCCTCCCGATTACAGGTACATGATAATATATTTACAATATTTGTCAATATACAATTATATAATTCTTTTTGTTATGGTAGCAAAAAGCACCGATTGAGCCATTTTTTCCAAAAGAACCTTTTTACATTGATTCAAAGTAGTGCCCGTTGTGTAGATATCATCCACAAGAATGAAGCTTCTTCCGGCCGTATATCTGTCATCCGCAACGAAAGCTCCTGCTAAATTTCTTGCCCTTAATGTCGCACTTAACGATGCCTGATGTCGGGTTTTTTTGTTCTTTTTCAATGCCTTATGACATATAGGTATACCGGTACATTCGGAAATCTTACGAGCCAGTATCAAGGATTGATTGAAGCCTCGTTTTGCCTGATCTTTAACATGCATGGGAACATATATTACATTGTCCGCACTTACACACATATCTTTCAGAATTACTCCCATTTCATGCCCTATCTGCACAAAAGACGCAGGATGACGGGTATATTTGGCGTATTTTATAACGGAAGAAATCACTTCATCATATTCTACAAAATATATATGATTATCCTTTATATATGCCTGAAATTTAAGTTTATTAATCTCATCATACTTCTCATTGGGAAATATGTATTGAATAATACCGTCCATTCTTACATTATATGTCTACAAATTGTGCTATTAAAGAGACTACTTCAAGTAGTCTCTGTTTTTAAATCCATCCTGTTATTAATCTTATAAACAACCTATTTAACAAGCATATCCCTCAGAATATCCGCCTTATCGGTCTTTTCCCACGGCAGATTGAGATCGGATCTTCCGAAGTGTCCGTAAGTAGCCGTCTGTTTGTAAATAGGGCTCTTAAGATTGAGCGATTGAATAATGGAGTACGGGCGCAAATCAAATACCTGCATTACCGCTTTGGCAATGCGTTCATCATCCACCGAAGCGGTACCGAATGTATCCACCACAACGGATACAGGGCGTGCCACTCCTATTGCATATGCTATCTGTATTTCGCATCTTTTAGCCACACCGCTTGCAACTATATTTTTAGCCGCATATCTTGCCGCATATGCTGCGGAACGGTCTACTTTTGAAGGATCTTTACCGGAAAAAGCTCCCCCGCCGTGACGTCCCATACCGCCATATGTATCTACAATGATTTTTCTTCCGGTCAATCCCGAGTCGCCCATAGGTCCGCCTATAACAAACCTTCCGGTCGGATTGATATAAATCTTTGTATTTTTGTCTATCATTCTTTTATCCACCGCAGGCAGTATAACTTCCTCGGTAAGGTATTCTCTTAACTTCTCAATGGATATCTCATCGCTGTGTTGAGAGGATAATACAATGGTATCTATTCTTTTGGGAGTATGTCCTTCATACTCTACGGTAACCTGACTTTTACCGTCCGGTCTTAAGTATTTGGAGTCGCTCTCTTTTCTGACCTTTGCCAGCTTTTTACACAAGGTATGAGCCGTCTGTATGGGATAAGGCATCAGTTCCTCCGTTTCATTACATGCAAAACCGAACATCATTCCCTGATCTCCCGCTCCCTGCTCTCCCGCAAGATCATAAGAGTTGTTTACACCCATGGAAATATCCGGTGACTGCTCATCAATGGAGGTAATAACTCCGCAGGTCTCTCCGTCAAAACCGAATTTAGCCCTTGTATATCCTACATCCAGGGCAGTTTCTCTGCAAATTCTCGGTATATCCACATAGCAATCAGTGGTTATCTCACCCATTACATGAATCAAACCCGTTGTTACCGCAGTTTCACATGCTACTCTTGCCTCTTTGTCTTTTTTAAGAATCTCATCAAGAATTGCATCGGATATCTGATCGCACAGTTTGTCCGGATGTCCTTCGGTCACCGATTCCGATGTAAATATTTTTCTGTTAACCATATATTGCCTCCCATATAATAGATAAATTTACAATATTAAACTAATCCTGCTTATTATTTGCCGAATTTTTCGGTTTCACATTAAGCCGGCAATGTTGCCACTTCAAAAGGATTCTCTCCGTTATAAATCTTTTCAAACTCATCGGCTTCCACTCTTTCATTTTCCAGAAGAGAATGTGCCAATGTATCCAAAATATTTCTCTTATCGGTTAAAATCGCTTTTACTTTATCATAACACTCATCTATGATACGTTTTGTTTCCTGATCTATTTTGGTTGCTATACCTTCCGAGTAACTTTTAACCTTGGAGTAATCTTTTCCTATGAAAACTTCATCTTCCTCCTGAAAAACTATATTCGCAAGACTTTCGCTCATACCGTACTTGACAATCATATTTCTTGCAATCTTATTTGCCCTTTGCAAGTCATTGGAAGCTCCGGTGCTTACTTCTCCTAAAGCTATAGCCTCCGCCGCACGGCCACCCAGTAATGTCATTATTTCTTCCTGCAACTGCTGCTTGGTATAGAAATACTTATCTTCATTGGCTATGGGCATTGTATACCCGCCTGCCTGCCCTACGGGTATAATAGATACTCTCTGAACTTTGGCGGTGGAAGAAATGGTTCTCATGGCAATAGCATGACCCGATTCATGATAAGCGGTAAGTTTTCTTTCCTCATCGGATATAATTCTGCTTTTCTTTTCCGGCCCCATTGCCACTTTGTAAATGGATTCTCTCACTTCCTCCATGGTTATTTCGTCTTTATTTCTCTTTGCGGCCAGTATAGCTGCCTCATTCATGAGATTTTCTATATCCGCTCCGGTAAACATAGGGGTTATTTTGGCTATTTCATGTAAATCCACATCGGAAGCAAGTTTTTTATTGCGTGTATGAACCAACATAATCTCATATCTGCCTTTGGAATCGGGATAGTTGACATATACTCTTCTGTCAAACCGCCCCGGACGTAAAAGAGCGGGATCTAAAATGTCCGGTCTGTTGGTCGCGGCCAGTATTATAATGCCTTGGTCTACGGTGAAACCGTCCATTTCCACAAGTAACTGGTTGAGAGTCTGTTCTCTTTCATCGTTGCCTCCTCCTAAGCCTGCACCTCTGTGACGACCTACGGCATCTATTTCATCGATGAATATGATACAGGGAGCTTTGGCTTTAGCCTGATTGAACAGATCTCTTACTCTTGAAGCTCCTACTCCTACGAACATTTCCACGAAGTCCGATCCGCTTATGGTAAAAAACGGAACGCCCGCTTCACCGGCAACGGCACGTGCCAACAAAGTCTTACCTGTGCCCGGAGGTCCCACTATGAGTATACCCTTAGGTATTCTTGCCCCCAATTTCTTGTATTTTTCCGGCTGCTTTAAGAAATCCACAACCTCTTCCAGCTCGGCTTTTTCCTCATCGGCTCCCGCAACATCCAGAAATGTGACTTTTCTGTCCTTTTCGCTGTATTCTCTTGCCCTGCTTTTCCCGAAAGACATTGCGGAATTATTTGCTCCCGCCTGTTTATTCATAAATACAAAGAAAACTATTATTACAATTGCCAGTATTATGAACGAAGGAAGTAAGGATAACCACCAGGATGTCGTTTCCGGTTTCCATGTATAGGAAAGATCGGGGTCGCTGAGCCTGGCCTCGTTTAATATATCTTCAATCTTGTCAAGATTCTCCACATTTACATGAAAAACCTTGTTGCCGTCCTTAATAGGCTCTTTAAGAGTTACCGTGAGAGTGGTTGTGCGAATAATAACTTCCGATACATTCTGCTTTTCCAGTTGATTCAGAAACTCCGAATAACCCAATTCTTTTACCGAATCACGACCGGTAAAAAGCGAGATAAGTATCACCGCTATTATAAACAATATTACATAAAAACTTATATTTCTGTATTTTTTCAAAAGTCCTCTCCTTATACCTGATACAGAATATTAGCACACGGGCACATATATTGCAACAAAGTTCACGTAAACTTCAATTATTCTACTCGTAAAACTCTTTCTTTAAAACGCATACATCGGCAAGATTTCTGTATTTTTCCTCGAAATCCATTCCGTAGCCGACCACGAATTTATCGGGTATTTCCTGACCTATATAGTCCACCTTTACCTGTTTTTCCCGTCTGGACGGTTTGTCCAGCATACAGCATATCTTAACGCTGTTGGGATTTCTTAAACCTAAGAATTCCTGTAAATATCTCAAAGTATGTCCGCTGTCTATAAGGTCTTCGACAATGATAACATCCTTTCCCGCTATATCCATATCCAGGTCCTGAAGAATGGTCACCTGACCGGAAGAAGATGTACCCTTACCGTAACTGGAAGCGGTTATGGTACCGAACTCCACCGGAATGGTTATCTTTCTTAACAGATCGGACAGGAAGATAAGCCCGCCTTTCATCACTCCTACAAGCATGAGCTGCTTTCCTTTATAGTCTGAGGATATTCTCTTACCCAATTCCGCACATATTTCATCCAGCCGCTCTTTTGTTATCATTATCTCACTGACGTCGTTATACAGTTCGTTCATACTTTACAAACTCCAATCTCAATGCCTTACTCCCTTTTACGGGGCGAAATCTCTTTCCTATTTCCTTGTTTTCAATATACACTATCTCATTTTCAATCGCAAGGACAAAAAGCCTGTCCCGAAGGTCGCTGTCCACCTTTTTATCTATAAAATACTTCTTTAATGTCTTCTTTCCGTTACCTTTTGCCGGATATATGAAATCGCGGGATTTCCTGTTCCTTATAACCAACCCTTGCTTTACCGCCTCAAAATCCAAAAAAACCCGTTGTTCGGTATACTCATCGCCGCCTTCAAATATACAGGCGGAGGCCCGGACATTTATGTTTCTGCTTTCAATAAACGTATCGCCTTCAATGTTTACGGCAACACAAAAATCATAATCCTCATCGGACTGTCTATAAATCTTCACCCTGTTATTTTGCAAAAGAAGTACCCTTATACCGTCTTTCAAATCGACAACCGCTCCGCTTTGACTGTGGAGAATAAGGGTGTGAACAATCTCTATATGCTTCTTCTCGACGTCCTTCAATCCTTTTTTGACATACCTTATGGCTTTTCTTAAAAGCCCCGAGGATATGACCTGATCCATATCGACAAAATCTTTAACATCCACCAGAACATGGTCTTTTCCCGCCGTCACTCTCTTATCCCATTCGGCATCAATCTGTTTATTGATATATGATTGCGTCTGCGTTGCAATATCGGCCAATGCAATCAGATTGCCTACAATATCCTTATTTGTCTTCTCGTTGAGTGCGGGAATAATCTCATTTCTTATATAATTCCGCATATAGTAACTGGCCCGGTTTGTACTGTCTATTACATATTCAATACCGTTTTCACGGTTGAACTCCAGTATTTCCTTTTTTGTATAATCCAAGAGCGGTCTGAAGTAATGCTCGGATACCTTCTGCATACCGCACAGTCCCTGCACACCGCTTCCTCTCAATATATTCAAGAAAACCGTTTCGGCATTGTCATCTTTGTTATGGCCTAAAAATACACACCCGTAGGAATAATCGTCAAAAATCTCATATCGCAACACCCTGGCAGCCTGCTCCACTGTCAGTTTCTCTTCTTTCGCATAGTTATTGACATCCACATCATAAGGCAGAAACTCTATGTCATATTTCTCACATAACCGCCTGCAAAAATCTTCATCTCTTTTGCTCTCCGATTGCCGTAAATTATGATTTACATGAATGGCTGAAAGTTTAACCGAAACTTTGTATTTTTTCTCAATCTCTTCTCTTTTCTTCATCAGAAGATATAAAAGACATGCGGAATCGGGTCCCCCGGAAAAGGCGATATACCAGGGTTTATCTTTAATTAAATTATCGTCCAAATCGAGCTTAATCATCTCTTTTGGTATAACTGTCAAATCTGACTATCGGTCCTTGCCAGACCAGTTGAACAGTCCCGGTGGAACCGCTTCTGTTTTTTGCAACGATGAGATTAACAATACCCGTTGTTGCATTCTTTTCCAATTCCTGCGGTCTGTGAATAAACATGACCATATCGGCGTCCTGCTCTATGGCTCCGGAATCGCGAAGATCGCTCAACTGCGGAACACGATCGGCTCTCTGCTCGGAAGCTCTGGAAAGCTGGGACATCGCAACAACCGGTATTTTCAAATCTTTTGCCAATATTTTAAGTTGCCTGGATATTTCGGTAACTTCCTGCTGTCTGTTTTCCTTCTTTACCGCACTTCCGATAAGTTGCAGATAGTCGATGAAAATAATATCCAGATTCTCGGCAGCTTTGAATCGCCTGCATTTGGACCGTATATCCGCTACGGTAATGGATGAGGTATCATCAAGAAATATCCTGGATTCATGTATTATGCCTGCGGTTGCCGCAACCTTGGCCCATTCATTTTGATCGGCTTCACCGCGTTGAAGTGTTAAATTCGGAACTCTGGCTTCCGAAGCAATCATCCTGTCGGTCAACTGCTCATTGGACATCTCCAGACTTAAGAACAGCACATTCTTTCCTTTTCTTATTGCCATGTTCTGAGCCATGTTCATAGCCAATGTGGACTTTCCCATGGAAGGTCTTGCGGCGATGAGTATAAAGTCACCGGGACGGAAGCCCAATATCAATTTATCCAGGTCGGCAAACCCCGTTTCGATACAGTTGGGAATTTCCTTTGTCTTACTTACCTGACGGAAATAGTCCAGCCTGCGCACAACCAGATCGCTTATCTTTTTTACGCCTTTGGTATCGGCTTGTTCGGAAAGATTGAAAAGTTCCTGCTGATTATATTCCAGAAGTTCCTTTGCTTCCTTTGAATCGCTGTATGCATCCTCAAACACCTGACCGCTGAGAGATATGAGCGAACGCAATATGTATTTGTCAAAGATAATGGATGCATAATACTCAGCAGAGGAAGCGGACACTACCTGTGATGCAAGTTTGTTGAGATATTCCATGCCGCCGGCATCGGTAAATGTATCGTCTTTTTTCATCTGTTCCGCTACCGACACTATATCCACGGGAATACCGCTTAAGAAAACTGCCTGCAACGCATTGTATATATCCCTATGTGCGGGGATATAGAACATGGAAGAATCAATCTTAACCTGAACCGGTTCAAATGCGGAACTGTCCAACAACAGACACCCTAAAACATATTGTTCGGCCTCCTGACTGTGAGGAGGCACTCTTTTGACATCTTTACTCATATTATACTTTCTCCGTGATAACCAGGCGGATATTTATACTTACCTCGGGATGTATCTTAATAACTACATCCGCATCCCCTGTATTCTTGATGGGTTCATCAAGCTGTATTTTCCTTCTGTCAATATCCGCTTTATACTGTTCAGCTATCGCATCCGCAATGTCTTTTGCCGTTATGGAGCCGAACAGTTTTCCGCTCTCGCCCGCTCTGACCTCCATTTTTACCTGTTTACCTTCCAGTCTGGACTGCAACAGATTAGCCTCAACAAGCTCTCTGTCTTTTTTTGAACTCTCCGACTGCTTTCTGTCTTTCATGATATTGAGGTTCTTGGCATTGGCTTCCACAGCAAGATTTTTCTTAAACAGAAAATTCCTTGCATATCCGTCACTTACATTAACCAGTTGATTCTTTTTTCCCAAATTCTTTACGTCTTGTGTGAGTATTACTTTCATATTCTCCTCCGAATCGGTCAACCGTTTAAAGTTATTATACTTCACAATAACACGTTTTCAAAAAACATTTATTTGCGATGATATAATGATAACATGAAAAAGCTTTTATCCGCAATAATAACAGTACTGATTGTAACCCTGCTTATCACACTTACTCCCTCTACAACAACTTACTGTAAAGCAGACATTTTACGTGAGGCTATATCCGCCGCCTCGGAAGATACGATAATGGATTATACGTCCATAGATAAATGGAATAAACAGAATGACAGCATATACATAAACACCCCCCTGTTTAAAGAGGATTTAGTTAGTAAAATAAAGAAGATAAGCGTAATACCGGAGGCAAAAAGATACATAAAGAACACGGACGGTTCATATGCGGAGATATTCGGCGATTATTACAAAAGGCTTATTGATAATATTGATTATGACTCCGTTAAGGATACGGATACTGATAATATCCGATACGGATTTGTTATAAAAAGGTCCGCACTTAAGGCTTTCCCAACTTACGACGAGGTATTCTCCTCACCTTCTTCCGTCCACGACAGATTCAGAGAATCCACCCTTTATCCCTTTGAACCGGTTGCAATTTTACATCAAAGCAAGGATAAACAATGGTTGTTTATAAAAATGTATAACTATGAAGGCTGGATTAATAAAGCCGACGTTGCGGTTACATCGGAGTACATTGTGAAATTGTATGAGAAAAACAGAAACTTCATAGTCATAACCCGACCTATTGCATACCTTCGCTACTCACACACAAAATCGGATATGGGCTGCGTATTTCCCTTGGTCAAAGAGCATGACAATTATTACACCGTGTTATGTCCCAAGCAAGGTGCGGACGGTACCCTGTATTTTTCCTTTGATAAAGTAGAGAAGCAGTCTGCACATGTCGGCTATCTTCCCTATACTCAAAAAAATATACTCATTCAGGCAAAAAAGTTTCTTAATGAACCGTACGGTTGGGGCGGCATGAACGGATACAGAGATTGCTCGGCGCTTGTTATGGATATATTCCGTTCCATGGGAATAAAACTTAAAAGAAATACCGATCAGCAGGAGACAATGACACCCAGCAAAACAAACGTAAAAGGTATGAGTAAACAGGAAAAAGAGCAACTGCTGAAAACTCAAAAAGCGGGATCATTGATTTTCATGGACGGTCACGTTATGCTTTATCTCGGTATAATACAGGACAAACCCTATATCATCCACGATATTACCGGCTATTATTCCGAAGGCTCTTATATCAATGCGTATAAAGTTACGGTTACCGATGTATACATCAAAAACTCCAAACAGGAAGAATATATCAATCTTTTCACCACTTTTCTCTTTATATCAAACTGATAAGATACAGTATTCCCATAACAACCGGTTGATGAATTAAATAAACCAGTAAAGAATTCCTCCCCGCCTTGGCCAGAAAACTGCATCTTTTCCTGCACAAAAAAGACTTAAGAGGTTGCCTTTCAATGTACTCTGTCAGATAAAACCCCATAAAGAAAAAAGTAATCCAGGGAAGGATAGGATAGTAGTCGGAAGAAACGGTTATATTATCTATCTTAAGTCCCAGAAGGTAAGATAATCCCCCGTTCATGATATTATCCGGTATTTTAAATAAGGTAACCCCGAAAATGCTTATTTCTCTGCCGTACAAATTTGCAGTCAGCAGAGCAATCAATATATTGATAACCAGACCCGCAATCCTGTTTATCTTCACAAGAAGCGGTTTAATCAATTCATGAAGCACAATAGCAAACGAAAGAAGGTGCAGTATACCCGCATATACGACATAGTCCGGAACAACAATATGTGTTACAAGAGTCACCGTTGCGGCAACACACATCAGTTTCAATCCTCTGTTTATGTTATCCCTGGAAAACTCGGAAACCATACCGGATATGAGAATGAAGATAATGGCTCCGATATCGGAAATGGCGGTAAAAAGAGGGGACTTTATCCAAGACATATCCATACTGAAAAAATAGTGCATATCGAACAGAGTATGTGATATCACAACACCTATGATAAGAAAACCGCGTATTTCATCCAAAAGGTGTAACCTCTCTTTACTATTCATGTGTGCATTATATTATATTTAACAACACACGACACCGATATTTTTTAATATAACTGTATTTTGAGAACAAAAAAAGACTGTTAACTTTTTGTTTCTTAACAGTCTCTTTGTATTTCTTATCGGAAAAACTTACTTGCTTTCAATCTCGCCCGTAGGCTCCGCATCCGATGACTCTTCTTCCACGGTCTCGACATTTCTTACCGCCCATTTCTTCATGGTCATCTTGGTTCTCTCAATGGATGTCTCAATGGTAATCTCATCTTCCTGCACATTAACAATCTTTCCCATAATGCCGCCTATTGTGCATATTACATCACCGTTTTTAAGATCCGCAAGCATCTGTTTCAGCTTCTTATCTTTCTTCCTTTGAGGAATAAGAATTACCGCATACATTACCACGAATACAACTACTATAAGTATTAATGATGTCCAGTTCCTGCCGCCTGTTTCAGCTGTAGCCGCCGTTTCAGCCAGAATTAAATTAAACATTTATATAACCTCCGATTCAATTTCTAATATCCATACTTTTCATAGAATTCATCTCTGAAATCCAAAAGTTTGTCTTCCTTTATAGATTGCCTTATTTTCGCCATTAAGTCAAGTAAAAATTTCAAATTATGTAACGTTGCAAGGTTTAATGCCAATATTTCGTCGCTTTTAAATAGATGACGCAGATAGGCTCTGGTAAAGTGCTTACATGTATAACAATCACACTCGTCATCCAAAGGCGTGAAATCCCTGGAATACTTGGCATCCCGCACAATGACTCTGCCCTTACTTGTCAGAACGGTACCGTTTCTGGCAATTCTGGTGGGAAGCACACAGTCAAACATATCTATTCCCCTTATAGAGCCTTCTATAAGGTAGTCGGGAGTACCGACACCCATCAGATATCTGGGCTTGTCAAACGGCATCAGCGGGGTTACATGCTCCAGCATTTCATACATAACTTCTGCAGGTTCCCCTACACTTAAACCCCCTATTGCATATCCCGGAAGATCAAAGGATGTTATCTGTTTAGCGCTTTTAATCCGCAAATCCTTATACATCCCGCCCTGAATAATTCCGAACAAGGCCTGTTCGCTACTTCTGTTATGACTGTTAATGCAGCGTTCCAGCCATCTTGCAGTACGTAAGAGTGAATCGTCAATATAGCTTCTTTCGGCGGGATACGGTGCACACTCGTCAAACGCCATTATAATGTCGGCACCTAAGTTGTTTTGTATGGACATAACCTTTTCCGGGGTAAAAAGATGCGATGAACCGTCTATATGGCTTCTGAAAGTTACCCCTTCTTCGGTTATCTTTCGCAAAGTATTGAGACTGAATACCTGAAATCCTCCGCTGTCGGTAAGAATGGAACGGTCCCAGTTCATGAACTTATGTAATCCGCCCGCTTCGGCCACCACTTGATCGGAAGGTCGTAAGTACAGATGATAGGTGTTGGACAGTATGATATGTGCTCCTATTTCCTTTAAATCCTTGGGCATCATACCTTTTACCGTCGCTGCGGTACCTACGGGCATAAAAACCGGCGTTTCAAAAGAGCCGTGGGGAGTGTGTACAATTCCCAACCTTGCTCCCGATTGTTTACAGGTATGTATATGCTCATATGTTACAGGATATCTACTCATTTTTCTTTTCCCGTCTTATTGTATCAGAATCCGTAATAAACATGGCGTCTCCGAAGGAAAAAAATCTGTATTTTTCCTTTATGGCTTCCCTGTAAGCCGATAAAATGTTTTCTCTTCCAGCCATAGCGCTTACAAGCATTATAAGGGTAGATTCCGGAAGATGAAAGTTTGTTATAAGATAATCGACAACTTTAAATCTGTATCCGGGATAAATAAAGATATCGGTTTCCCCTTCACTCTCATGTAAAACCCCGAAATCATCGGAAGCTCCTTCCAGCACACGAAGGCTTGTTGTACCGACGGCTATTACTTTTCGTCCTTCCCTTTTAGCCGCATTTATACTTTCCGCCGCACTCCTGTCAATTCTATAATACTCACTGTGCATTATATGCTCTTCGATATTTTCCGCTTTTACCGGACGAAAGGTTCCCATACCCACATGAAGAGTCACTCGCACAATGTCCACACCTTTTTTTACTAAAGAATCCAGCAACTCCTCTGTAAAATGCAGTCCCGCGGTAGGTGCCGCGGAAGAGCCGTCATACTTAGCATATACCGTCTGGTATCTGTTTTTATCTTCCAGCTTCTCGGTTATATACGGAGGTAGCGGAACCAGACCTACCTTATCCAGAACCTCTTCAAATATGCCGTCATATTCAAAACGTACTATTCTGTTTCCTAAATTAATTACATCCAGCACTTCTGCTGCAATTAAGCCGTTGCCGAAAACAAAACGTTTACCCTTCGCTGCTCTCTTGCCCGGTCGTGTCATAACCTCCCAATCGGTTTTTGTTAATCTTTTTAAAAGAAGCAGCTCTATTTTTCCGACAGAGTTCTCCACATGACCTAAAAGACGTGCCGGAATAACCCTGGTCTCATTAAGCACCAGACAATCGCCTTTATTTAAAAGATTGACAATATCCGAAAAAACCGTGTGCCTTATTTCCCCGCTGTTTTTATCTAAAAGAAGCAATCGTGAGTTGTCCCTTTTTTCCAAAGGATGCTGGGCAATCAGTTGCTGAGGCAGGTCATAATAAAAGTCGCTTTTCTTCATGCTACCTCAATGTTACCGATTCCAGTTTAACACCGGTATAGAAGTATCTGATAATCTCGTCATATGTATAACCGGCATCCGCCATGTTTATTGCTCCCCACTGTGCCATTCCCACACCGTGACCGGAGCCTCTTCCGGATATGGTAATCTTATCATTACTGTCTTCGGTAACCAATGAAACGGTTACTATACCGGAGTTGGTTCTGACACCTATCGTTTTGGAAGATATAAGTGATGTATTGTATATCCCCCTTATACTTGCATAATCCAAAGCCTGTGTTGTGGCAACACCTTTTGCATCGGCAACCTTAACTGTGGACTGACCTCCCAATACAAACATCTGACTGGGCAGAAAATCGGGAAATGCGTTACGTATGTTGGATTTTAAGAAAGTAACCGAGTTATTGGATCCGTGAACGGTCATGGACAGTACTCTTCCGGTATGCGAACTGGAATCAATGGTAATCTTAAGAACATTACCTATTCTGTATCCCAGTTTATACATATGGTCGGTCATCTGTGATGTGGTATAGGAATATGTCCATGTCCTGTTTATGTCATACTTATCCACTACCGCTTTCAGATAAGGAACGGACGTTACCCAGACATTCTCGGAATTTTCCGTATATCCTCCCGAAGAGCTGAAATAGTAGGGAGTAACTACCTGCCCGGCATATGTAACTACCTGTCCGTATGTTTCGTTTGTAGCCTGATTTGTACGATAGTTTTCCGCATTGTACCCGCCGTAAACCTGGCAACAGACTTTGTCACAAACATCAAAACCGTATTCCTGATGTTTGTTCTGACATAAAGCATAAGTCCTTGCCACCACCGCCTGAGCTTTCAGCGCTTCCATAGGCGAATTGCTTCCTATCTCCAATGCCACAACTCCGTAAACATAATACTCCAGAAGCAGATTGTTCAATACGCTCAATTCATTGGACTTGAAAATGGTAAATTCCAGATTGCCTCTGTAAGGCTTTCCTTCAATATACATATATGAGTTGGAATCGGTAGCAATTGTTTTGGCAATTATGGGGGCCGAAGGATTATCGCAGGCAAACAGTATTATGCTGGATGCTTTATCCCTTACCAATATTCTTGCACTGGAAGGATATGCTACAGTGGAATAACTGCCGGGATACTTTGATGCAACACCTGCTATACCGTTCATAGCCGATTCGGATGAAGCATAACTTCCTATCCACACCTGCCAGAAACCCGATGCGGCATATACGGGGAAAGAAGTTGCACCTGCCGATGACATATTGTTTGAAACATTCAGAGCTTCGGCATAGGAATTATAGTTGTCATCACGGATAACATGATAGGAATAATCCCCAGTGTCTTTGGCTACCACAAGCGTATTATTAGTAGAAACAAAGTCAATTTCCCTGTTATTTATGTTAATAGTCATATTCAATCCGAACGGACTGGATACGGTATATGCGCTTTTTGCCGTATTACCGTAATACAAACCCACCTGAAGATACAAAGGAGCGTATATAACGGCATTGGCGGTATTTACGCAAGAAAAACACATAAGGCATATTATTGCCAGTAAAATCGAAATACTTTGTCTTTTCTTTCTGTTCATGAGATACCCTTTCATAAAATGACCATATCATTAGTATTATCTTAATTATATTAAAAACAAAACTAAATACAAGTAAAAGATGCTTTGTTTATATCAGTATTCACTTAATCCGCCTTCTCCTTGATTGTATAGCAGTATTCATAATCCAGCCCCAATCCGTTTTTAGACCCGGAATACTCGGCAGCAGTCTCTTTAGGTGCAAAATATTTTCTCAAATATCTTGTCAAAGCTTCCATATCCGCATCGCTTCTGGTTTCTATGGTAATAGATTCTATGTATTCATCTTTGAAAGCATCCAATTTATACTTATCGTTATTGCCGTAATATGTTATGTAAATCACATCATACGCATCTCGCGAGCCCTCTGGCAACTCATAATAACCTATTGCCGTAAATGCTACATATAGAGTTGTGCCGGGGGTGCCTTCTTTTGTCGGGCATAACTCGAGAACTTGTTGGGATGTCATTATATAATGCTGAACGGCTTCAAACATGGGTGCAGGTATTATGGCATATCCTTTCATATCGCCCCCTCTTCTTGTCGCTTTTTCGTAGTAATCCTGCTCCCTCTGCTTAACAAGATCTCTATTTCTGTAATTACCGTAAAAATATATCTCACAACCCTGTTTATCTCTTTTTATCTCACTTATGCTTGTAACGGCCTTATGATAAGGCGGTACATTAAAACTCATCCAGACTCTGTCTTGTTGCATTCCGAGAGGCATCAATTTTAAACCGTAAGGCTGGTATTTTGTTCCCGTCGGGTAATCTGCGGGATTAACACCTTTTATACCCGTACCTATATTAATATCGCTTATATACTGCGAATACTCATGGTATTCTTTAACCAATGCATCGCCATATAAATGTGACATCATAAGATCGGATTTCTCATCGATTCTGGAAACGGTTATGATATTCTTTTTGAAGTTTGTATCTTCTTCAATAAGTACCGGCTTTATACCCGCAGTGTTTACAAACATATACGGATAGCGTTCATTAAACCTGTTTATCCTCTTTTCATATTGAGAAAGCACATTATAGTCCGCAAAATAATTGTTTAATACACTTATAAGACCGGAAAGGTCTTTTCCCTCATTGACATCTATCTCCATGCAGTCAATATAATCCGGTATATCTATCTGGGCTCCCTTCGCTACTTTACCCATTCCATAAAAGGAAAGGTACAAAGCATCATGTTCTTTATTTGTCGTATACTCCCCTATTATCTTAAAAGGTTCTGCGCCCCTTGTTTCGTTATTTTTTACATAGAAAACCTTATCGGAGTCAGATAACTCCTGATTAATGTGTTTACTCAAGGTAGAGGGGATAATAGCATAGTTTTGAGACGTCTCAAGTAGCAACTCTTCATTATAGCCTTCATAAATTGTTATTTTACTATCATTTTTGTCTGCAATTATACCGCTTAATGTAGTTATGCCTTTATAATAATCTATTGAATTTATGACTCTCGTAACTTCACTGCTGTCCGGTTCTACTAAGATTTTTTCATAACCGGACATACTTAACCCTTTCCTGCCTATCTTACATCTTACAGAAGAGATATTGATACCGATTACTTCTTCCGATAATCCCGCTCTTATTATGGGCATAGCATATCTGTACGGCATATTCAACGGCTCCTGCCCGTCCACTCTTTTTATTACTATGTCACTGTTAAAGGTAGTTATATTAAAACCTTCCAAAGTTTCCTGAGGCTTACAAGATACCGATAACAATGCTATGACAATAACCGTCAGAATGGCTATTACAGTCATACCTGTTTTTCTGTTATTTTTCATGTTGCTAACCTCCAAGATTTTCTGCAAAATTTATGTAGAACAAGGTCGGATTGTTTAAGCAAAACATTTCTTTTACTTCTTTGATAAAGTTTTTGTATATGTTTCCACTGCATTTACTATTTTATCACAAAAAGATATGTGAAAGAAGATGCTTTGTCAATTAATAGCATACCCCCCCCCCGCATTTTGTCAACATTGTAAAAATATGATTAATCAACACTTTCCTTTATTGTAAAGCAGTACTTATACTCCATATCCAATTTATTCAACTGCCCCATGTGTTTTGCGGTGTCATTCGCAGGTGAAAAATATTGTTCTAAATACTCTATCAGCGGTGAAATATCCATACCGTCTTTTGGTATTATAGTTATGGCTTCAATATACTCCTTCTCAAACTGTTCAAACTTGTATTTCTCATTACTGCCCGCATATGTTACATAAATCCTGTCATATTCGTCAGATGTCTCGTAATAGCCGATTATTTTAAATTGGGCTAATGTTGAGCCTTCAAAAGTTCTGTTACCGAGTTCATCATAAATTGCTCTGGATTCATTCAATCGAACAGGTTTATCGTTATATATACCGAGTTTGCAGGCAGCTTCATACATCGGAAACGGCACTATCGCGTAGCCGCTTATTATATCCGTTATATCTTTTTGTCTCGGTACAACCATATCCTTATTCGAGTAATTTAAATAAAATGTTACTTTACAGTCTTTTTCCACTTTATATATTTCACTTACACTTGTTACAGCCTGATACAAGTAATTATACTTTCCGGAACTATACTTTTCTTTTATTTCTTTCAATATATCAAAATCATATTGTAAATATGTGCTATATGCGGGACAATCATAAAATCCGGGTTGTGACGGCTGCATAGGATAATCGTACGGATTAATTCCTGTTACACCTGTACTTATGACAATATCAGATATGTACTGTGAGTATTTATCGTAATCTCTAATAAGCGCATCAGCATATACATATGACATCTCAAGAGCACTGTTGCCGTCAATTTTAGAAACGGTTATTGCATTACTTCCGTAAATCGCATTAGTCAGAGAAACAACAGGCTCTATGTTCAATGAATGGACAAACATATACTCATAAGGTTCTCTATAAACATTCAATCTGCCGATATACTCGGAATATACACTTCCTTCCGCAAAATATTCGCTTAGATAATTAACAAGTTCCGTAATGTCCTTATCCTCATATACATCAATCTCCAGGCAGTCAACATGGTTGGGTATGTCTTTTTGATTTGCGCGGATTAAGTCGCTTAAACCTGCATATGATACATACAAAGTATCATACTTCTTTTCCGTCTTATACTCCCCTATGATAGTAAAAGGCAGTATACTGCCTGAGTCGCTTTTGCTCATCATCAATATCTTTTCACTATCGGGTATTTCTTTATTAACATACTTGCTCATGGAAGATGGAATGATTACATAGTTTTGATAACCTTTTAACAGTAATTCCTCCGAATATCCGTCATAAATCACTATCTTACTGTCTTCTTTATCTGCAATTATTGCACTTAAAGCGGATATACCCCTGCAATACTTCACCGAATCTACGACTTTTTTATCTTTTTCGCTATCGGTTTTAACAAAAGTATCCTCATATCCGTACCAACTGATCCCGTTTTCTTCCATGCTATATTTAACGGATGCCACATTTATACCAACAATTTCATCTGCAAATTGCAGCTTTTTATCCAATAAAATCTTTGCATATCTGTATGGCATATTCAGCGATTGTTGTGTATCCATTCTTTTTATGACAATATCGCTGTTGAAAGATGAAGCGGCAAAACGACCTTTCTTTTGAAATATACTGTCGCGGAAAATAAAGAGCATAGCCGCAATAAGAATCATGACTACTATCACAATAAATACTGCTGTATATCTTTTTTTCTTTTTATCCACTGTAACCTCCAAGGCATAAATAAGGCTGAATCAATTAAGTAAATATTTCTTTTAGTTTATGATAAAGTTTCGTATATTTTTGTTTTATATACACTATCTTATCATACTTAAAGATATGTGTTTGATATAAAGTTCTATTTGATACTAAAGTGCTGCAAACCTCTTAACACCCTTGGTTATGAGATAGCGCCATAGAATTAAGGTTATGACGGCATATATTGAAGCTACTATCAGGACAAACAAAGATGTATTATACATTATCAGTGCAGCACCCAAAATCATGGGAATTATTACTAAAAACATCCCGGAAAAAACCGCCACAGCCACCGATGCCGACTGTTTAACAACTTCCGTCGGGGATTTGAATTCCATTTTCGGAAAAAGAATGTTTGCAAACAGACCTAAAACCGCTGTAAGAAATCCCGCCGATACGGTAAATGCAAGGAGAATAAGCCACTGTGTAAAAGACAGTTTTAAACCGATATAGATGAGCACCGACGATATTATCCCTATAGGCAGAGTAACAACAAGTCCTAAAGCTGTTTTTCCTTTAAAAATATCTTTTGTTTCAACGGGCATGGACTTCAATATCCAAAGATTCCTGCCTTCCAAAGATATGGAAGCGGAGGTCGGACTGCTCATCATAATACAATAACCGAATACCGTCGCTGCCGCCAGAAGCTTTATATCTGCGACAGATAAACTGCCTTGTGCCTGTGCAATTTCCGCAAAGACCGATTCCGGATCAAAATTCACAACCAAAACCGCTATACAACCTATTAATAACAGTACCATACCGAAGAAAGTATTTACTATATACACGACACAGTGAACATAGAAGTTGAGTTCCTTTTTAAATATTGCCATTACCGGAGAATACTCTTTGAACTTGACATTCTTTGATGAGTGATGTGCCTTTGTTTCCATCATGCTTGAGTTTATTTTCTTAAAAGATTTTGCGAACAGATAAATAAACAGTATGAACGGAACGGTGAATATGAGAATAAACAGAAGCAGCGATAATATATTCAGACCGTAAACCGCATCAACATACAAATCAAACAGGAAAAAGGATGACTGTATGTCCGCAATGGAAGTAACCATATCGGTAATAGCCTGTTCATCCAATATATTCTGTAAAGAAAAAGAAAAAACCATTATAAGGGCAAGTAATGCAAAAGAGCCCGCAATCATAATGATATTCCTGCTTTTAATCTTTGCGGATATTCTTGCCACAACAAACCCTATCACGGAACCTGTACTCATAGGAAGAAGAGGCAACACAATAGAAAGTATGATGTATATGATTACGGAAAAAGCATTTATGCTGTCGGATTTAATGCAGTAAACCAGAAAAATCGGAAAACTTGTATAAAACTGCCACACATAACCGCTTAACATAAGTTTTATTACTTTTGCGGCAAGTATGACAGTATCTTTTACCGGTAACGACATAAGCATATCGTAATCCTTGAAAGAAAACAGTTCCGACGGCATCTTATATATATTGACCATAAACAAAACTAAAAAAGGTAACGCAAACGCAAATACAAGCAGTATGTTCAGAAGTCCCATACTCTTCAGTATATCGGAGACAAGATAAGCGGCTCCTCCTATATATAGAAACGCTATAGCTGTCAGAAAAAGAGCAAGCAGGGACATACCTATTGCTTTTTTTCTGTTTGACTTATCTTTAAGTCCATTCAGTTTGTATGTGTTTATAAGGTCGGCTTTCAGAAGCGTAATTAAATCATTCATTTTTTGCAAGCTCCATGAAAGTGCTTTCCAAAGACTTATCCCCCATTACACTTTGTATATCCCCTAATGCCGCTATTTTTCCGTTCTTGATAATGGCTATTTTGTTGCATATTTTTTCCGCCACATCCAATACATGCGTGGAAAAGAAAACCGCTCCGCCCTTATTGCAAATATCTTTCATTATTTCTTTTACGGTAAAGGAGGCTTGCGGGTCCAGACCGGTAAAAGGTTCATCGAATATAAGCAGTTTGGGACTGTGTATGAGTGCGGATATTATAACCAGTTTCTGTTTCATGCCGTGTGAATATGAAGATATTATATCACCCAAAGCATGGGTAAAGGTCAGTTGCTCGGCATAATATTCGGTAAGTCTCTCGCGGTCATGCTTTGAAACTTTAAAAATGTCCGCAACGAAATTCAGATATTGTATTCCGGTCAGCGATTCATATACATCGGGATTATCCGGTACATATGCAATATCCGCTTTGCATCCGACGGGATCTTCTTTTATGCTTTTTCCGTTGATATAAATTTCCCCTTTTTCAAACTCCAGTATACCGGCAACACATTTCAGTGTTGTGGTCTTACCCGCTCCGTTATGCCCTATAAAACCGAACATATCTTTAGGTTCAATATGAAAGGAGATATCGTCAACCGCTTTTACTTTATTTGCATAGGTTTTGGAAAGATTTTCAATTCTTAGCATCTTTCTTACTTCTCATCTCTTCTATCATCATATCCTTGACCTTCATCAGTCTGGATATGTTGCCGCGTTCGTTTTCCTCTAACTTCATGGTGATATATTTAATAGTTTCCTCAAACTGGGGAATCATTATATATTCCAACGCATTGACTCTTCTTCTTGTCCTCTCAATCTCCGATGCCATAAGCTGTACGGTTTTTTCCTTTTCCGCCAGTTTTATCAAATAGGGTATGACCTCGGTGATGTTGTATAAGGCGCTGTCCAGTTCGGCGGTTGTACTCAATATACCGTACGGATATATATTGGGATCGCTTTCTTCTTCATCGATATCGGTTATTACGGGAACCTTAACCCCCATTATATTCCTTGTCTGCACATCCAGTCTTATGGTCTTTTTGGGATACATAAGGCTTTCTTCTATAATCTGATCGGAAATGGATGCTCTGGACAGTAAAAAGTCATTCTGCGCTTCTCCCAGCATACGCTCGCAGATTTCCCGAAGCCTTTTATTCTCCTTTACAATAGTCATAAACTGCTTAACAAGCTCATCCCGCTTATCTTTTAAGAGCTTATGACCTCTTCTTGCGGTTATAAGTCTCCTTTTGAGATTGTTAAGTTCCATCCTTGTAGGATTTACATTAATCCTGGCCATCGTCCGATTCCTTAAATTTATCGTAATACTTGGTCAGATTGGCATCCCTGACCCTTTTCATTTCACTTCTGGGCAGTTTCACCAGTAATTTCCAACCCAAATCCAGCGATTGCTCTATGGACCTGTTCTCATAGAATCCCTGGTTTATATATACATTTTCAAAAGCTTCAGCAAATTTGGCATACAACTTGTCCGTTTCGGTCAAAGCCGCTTCACCTAATATAATTGCCAGCTCTCTTACTTCCCTGCCTCTGGAATATGCAGCGAAAAGCTGATTCATAACATCCGAATGGTCCTCTCTGGTCTTGCCCTTTCCTATCCCTTTATCTTTCAGACGGGAAAGTGAAGGCATTACATCTATAGGAGGTAATATGGATTTTTTATTCAGCTCTCTGGATAATATAATCTGACCTTCCGTTATATATCCGGTAAGGTCGGGAATGGGATGTGTTTTATCATCTTCCGGCATGGACAGTATAGGTATCAGAGTTATACTGCCTTTGTTGCCTTTTCTTCTTCCCGCCCGCTCATACATGGTGGCAAGGTCGGTATAGAGATATCCGGGATAACCTCTTCTTCCGGGAACTTCTTTCTTAGCGGCCGATACTTCTCTCAACGCGTCGGCATAGTATGTGATATCGGTCAGAATAACCAGAACATGCATTTCCTGTTCAAATGCCAGATACTCCGCAGCCGTCAGAGCCATTCTCGGTGTGGATATCCTTTCAATCGGAGGATCGTTGGCAAGATTAATAAACATAACGGTTCTGTCTATGGCTCCGGTCTTCTTGAAGTCCTGTATAAAGAAATCCGCCTCTTCGAATGTAATACCCATTGCCGCAAAAACCACAACGAAATTGGCATCCACATTCAGGACTTTTGCCTGCCTTGCAATCTGAGCCGCAAGTGCGGGATGCGGTAATCCCGAACCGGAGAATATCGGCAACTTCTGTCCTCTTACCAAAGTATTGAGAGTATCTATTGAAGAGATACCGGTCTGAATAAACTCCGAAGGATAATCCCTTGCCGTAGGATTCATGGGTTCACCGTTTATATCCGCTCTTTTGTCCGCAATAATCCGGGGGCCGTCATCTATGGGGTTTCCCATTCCGTCAAACACCCTGCCCAGCATATCGCTTGATACCGGCAAATCCAGACTCTTGCCCAAAAACCTTACTTTACTGTCAGCAAGGTTTATTCCGGCGGAACTCTCAAACAACTGAACTATGGCATCGGTTCCGTCTATTTCCAGCACTTTACACTTTCTGGTTTCACCGTTGGAAAGCTCTATCTCGCCCAATTCGTCATACTTGACGTTTTCCACATCCTTTACTATCATCAAAGGACCGTATACTTCATTAATAGTCCTGTATTCTTTAATCATGATAAAGCCTCCTTATCGGAAAAATCTTTGAACTGCTTTTCCATTTCATCATCTATAGTACAAAAATAGTCATCAATATTCTGTTCTTCAACAAGCCTTGCACGTGAAATCTTCTCACGTACCGGCATACCGAATAATTTATCCAGCTCAATATCATCATTTATTATCTCTTTTGCTCTGTAATAATAATCCATAATGGTCTTCAGAAGTTTATACCGCTTATTTACACTGCAATAGGTATCAAACGGGTGCATGGCATCCTGATAAAGAAAATCCTCTCTTAACGACCGTGCCGCTTCCAGAACCAGTCGCTCGGGATTGGAAAGCGCGTCTATACCTACAAGTCTCACTATTTCCTGAAGATTCGCTTCTTCCTGCAACAGCCTCATGGCATCTTTGGTAAGTGTCGAATAATTCTTTGCTATGTTTTCATCCGACCATTCATCCAATTTGGATGCATAGAGAGAGTAACTGGTCAGCCAGTTTATTGCCGGGAAGTGTCTGGCATAAGCCAAAGAGGAATCCAGACTCCAGAACACCTTTACAATTCTCATCGTGGCCTGTGTAACCGGTTCGGAAAGGTCTCCTCCCGGAGGTGATACCGCACCGATAGCGGAAATGGAACCTACACGTTCCTCACTTCCCGAAGTCAGAACTTTTCCGGCTCTTTCGTAGAACTGTGCCAGACGGGAACCTAAATATGCGGGATAACCTTCTTCACCCGGCAATTCCTCCAGTCTTGCCGACATTTCTCTCAACGCCTCCGCCCACCTGGATGTGGAGTCGGCCATGATTGCAACATCATACCCCATATCTCTGTAATATTCCGCTATGGTTATACCGGTATATATGGAAGCTTCTCTTGCCGCAACAGGCATGTCGGAAGTATTGGCAATAAGCACCGTTCTTTTCATTATGGATTCGTTGCTTCTCGGATCCAGTAACCTCGGGAATTCCGTCAGCACGTCGGTCATTTCATTTCCTCTTTCGCCGCATCCTATATATACCACTATATCGGCATCCGACCACTTGGCAAGCTGATGCTGTACAACGGTTTTGCCGCTTCCGAACGGTCCGGGTATGGCCGATATACCGCCTTTGGTTATAGGGAAGAAGGTATCTATGGACCTCTGTCCCGTTACCAGCGGGGTATCCGGTGCGAACTTCATCTTAAACGGACGTTGTTTTCTTACCGGCCATTTGGTAAGCATAATTACGTCTTTTATCTCTTTTTTCTCATTTTCTATCCTTGCAATGACTTCGGTTACATTAAAACTGCCCTCCTCAATGCTGACAATTTTACCGCTTATATCATAGGGAACCATCACTCTGTGCTCTATAAGTACGGTTTCCTGCACAACTCCCAGAATATCTCCCGGTTGCACAAAGTCGCCTACCTTCTTTACAGGTTTGAAGTCCCATTTTTTATTTCTGTCTATACTGGGCAGCGTTACTCCTCTTTTAATGGTGCTGCCGGATATTTTTCTCATATCTTCCAAAGGCCTCTGAATACCGTCAAATATACCGCCTATGATACCCGGTGCAAGTTCCACGCTGAGAGGCATATTTGTTGTTACCACATCCTCACCCGGTCCTAAACCGGAGGTTTCCTCATATACCTGTATACTGGCCAAATCATCCCTCATCTCCAGAATCTCACCGATAAGACCGTGTTTGCTTACTTTTACCACGTCAAACATATTCGCATGTTTCATTCCTTTTGCGACTATGAGAGGTCCCGATACTTTAACAATAGTTCCTTTGTTCATATGATTCTCCATTCTAATCACTTATATTAATATCCGCACCGATGGCACGTTCGGTGCATCTTTTTATATTCATCATACCCATTCCGGTAACACCCTTTACTCCGGGTATCGCTATAAATGCGGGCAATACTCTGTCGGTATATCTGCCTATAACTTCGGTATTCTGTTCGTAAATCTCCTCGGTTACGAATATAACCGCGTATTGCTGCCTCTCCAGTGTCTTTACTATTTCACTGAAGGCGGATTCTTCTACATCATATACCGTCAATCCCACGGCTTTAAAAGCCAGTATGTCGTCATGACGACCTATAACGGCAGCTTTATACATAACACATCCTCAGCCTTTCTTTGGTTCGCTCTCTGCTTATCCTGTTTGCTTTTCCTATCATGGTAATTCTTGCATTCTTTATTTCCGTTTCCTTGCCCAGCATATATCCTATTACGGGAGATATTCCCAACGGCTCATATCTGTGCTTTCTCAGAAATGTCATTATATAGTCATCGGAGTTCTTTTCTATATCACCTTTTTCAAACACCGAAGCATATGGGGTTTGCTTTAAAAATTTGCGGAAATTTTCCTCATCAGCTTCAAAAAGCATCATATAATCTTCCGGCTTTACCGATCCTCCGGGTATGATGGCATAGTTTAAGAATTGTTCTTTGCGGAATACTTTTTTAATCCTCATAAACGCCTTTAAGTTCATAAGATCGGTCTGTATTATCGTAAAGTCCTTCAAAAACCTGTCGTATGTTTTCTCCATTATTCTGTTGAAGTATGTATAGTATGCTTTGTCCATTATGAGATCAATCAGCTGAGGATCGTTGGTTTTCAAAAACTCTTCCATACTGAGCTGTACCGCTTGTGCAATATCTTCCGGAAGGTGTGAGAAATCTCTGTTATGAAGCCATTCTTTAAGTTCCTCATATTTATACACACCGGTATCCAGCGCTATCTCGTCATAAGGCTTTTTTAAGAATTCCGCTTTAAGCAAGACCTTTAAATTATGTATGTCGAACTTAAGGAAAAAGGCATCGAATATTTTTGTGTCGGGCAAAATCTCTCTCATATATGCATAAAGTGATTTCTGTTCGTTATACAACATAGTCATATAATCCTCATCTTCAACATATCTGCACTCGGCAAGAATCCTGACCGCTTCTTTCATGTCGGGAGCATCCACAAGCCTTGCAAGCTTTTGTTCATCCATCATGAAGTTTTCTCTTACGCGCACTCTTCCTATGGAGTGTGCATATTTGTCGGAATTTCTCAAACCTCAACACCTCTTTTAAAAAGTATCTTCATAACATCCGCCTCTATATTCTGCTTCATATACTTGAGCATTGATGAGAATGTGGAGTTGGAGTATATTTTTCCGTTTTTTACTATTACTCCGAAATCATCCGGTATATCCTGCCCGGAAAGAGCAACCGAAATGTCATGACCGAGAGCACTCCCTGTATTCTGTATAAGCTTGTCACCGAAAGCCTTTTTGTCTTTACCGTTCAAACTTACCTCATTGTGTCCCTCTTTAAGACAGTTTCTGATAAGCTTTGTATACAAAGTCAGTTTCTCGGCATTACTAAGGTTTATCAGTGCCTGTTGTGTTTTTTCAAACACTTCGGTTACCATTTCCTGCTTAACCGCAAGCAACTGTTTTTTACCCTCAAGGCGCCTGTTGGCCTGTGCCCGGGATACAATGCCTTTTGCTTCTTTTTCCGCCTCGGATATTTTAACCTTCCGATATTCCTCAATTCTCTCATCCACAACCGATTTCATTGATTGTATTTTGGATGAGGTTTCGGATAACCGTAAACCCGCACGTTCTTCGGCGTCAGCTATTATCTTGTCATATATCCTGTCTATTCCCGGCATTTATACTTTACCTACCATCAGTATGGATATGAGCAGTGCGAATATGGCAAAAAGCTCTACCATAAGTGTAAGAACTACGCCCTTAACCATATCAGCGCTTCTTTTTGCAACGATGCCTATACTCGCTACGGCTACCTGTCCCTGGAATATTGCGGAAATAAGGCCGACAACGCCTGCAGGCAGACCGGCAATTATTAAGCTGAAGCCCTGTTCAAGACTTAAGCCCCCGACTTTACCGATTATGAGGAAGGCAACAACGAAACCGTAAATTCCCTGCGTGCTGGGCAGCGCCTCTAAAATCATTACCGGCACGAATTTGCTGGAATCTTCCGCAATAACACCGCTTCCCACTTTACCGGCCATGGAGACTCCTTTGGCGGCACCCGATCCGGCAAGTAAAAAGCATAATGCCGCTCCTATAATTGCCAGCACATCACCCAAATTGTTTTCCAATACATACTTAAACATAAAATAATCCTCCGATTTTTATTCTCTGATCCTTATATATTTTGTATCCTCAAAAAGAGGAGAATAAGCTACTCCGCCGCCTTCAAAGAACTTGTTGAAAAATTCTATATACTGCAACCTGCTGGAATGCACATATGCACCCAAAGCGTTAATGGCGAAATTGAACCCGTGTCCCACCACAAACACAAGCGTGAATGTAATAATACCCGGTATTGTGAAGCCTCCGGCCGATCCTAACTGGTTAATGATTGACCCTATGACTCCCGTTGCCAGTCCCATTGCTAAAAGTCTGGAATAAGACAGCACATCTCCCATGAAGTTGATTAAATCGTAAAAGGCCGCAATTCCTCCGAAAAGCTTTCCGAATATACCCTTTTTATGTCGTCCCTGTGTAAGCAATATTACGGCTGCCGAATACGGGAAAAGCTTCTTTCCGATAGGTGTCAATGTCATATATACATTCTCGGGAACACTGGGTATGTACGAAGAAACCAGAAAACATGCCATTGTGAAGAAAAAGTACCACGGCAACACATCCAGCACGGCATCTAAATATTTCTTCTTCTTTATGTTATTGTATCCTTTCATTCCGTAACCCACGTATATATGTATAACTCCCAGTATCAGCGACCACATAAGAAGCCTGTTGGGGTCCGCTATAGGGTCAAACCATAAAGCTACATTTATGGATTTATCGGATAATATAGTGGGTATAAGGTCACCGAACCAGGAACCGTATAAGGCTCCCACAATAATCGTTGCTATGCCCGATATAAGCATCAACTTTATAAACCTTGCCGTGGCGTATTCCAGCTTGAATTTGAGCAGTATAACCGCACAGACTACCGACATAACCAGCCCGTAACCGGCATCAGAAAGCATCATCCCGAAGAACAGTGCAAAGAATATTGCCGTGACCGTATTAGGATCGGCTTCCCTGCAATTGGGCAGACTGAACATTTCCGTAACTCCCGTTACCGAGTCTCCTAAGAATCCGTTCTTAAGAAGTACCGGAAACTCCTCATCATCATGAGGATCTCTTACAAATACATGACAAACAAAGTCTTTTTCCAGAGCACCGACAGTCTTTTCGACTTTCTCCTCCGGTATCCAGCCGTCGATAATAAAGCTGTATTTGCCGGAAAGTATTAAATCGTCCACTGTCAACAATCCTTTGCTTATTGCAAAATGGTCATAGACAGCCTGTACTTCTCCTGTCTTCAAAGCATATTCTTTCAAACTGCTCTTTGCATTCTCTATGTTTACTTTAAGTCGGGATATAGTTTGTTTATTCTCTTCAATTAACCGACCGGGAATACCGGAAAAATCATATTCCAATATATTAAAGTCTATACTTTTAAGATAATGCATGGGCTGTTGCATGTCCGATTCATGAATATATGTTGCCACATAAGCATTATTCTTGTCCCTGCTTATCTCCTGAACCTGACATAATAATCCCTTTTCATCAATTGCCTGAGTATATGTCTCGGGTTTTACAAACTCCGGTATTGTACCCAGAACAATATTGACTTTATCGGTTTTAGACATGTTGATGGGTATATCAAGATCAGTCCACGGCGTAAGAGTCAGTATATCATTTTCCAGCCGGTTTATTTCATCTCTGAAATCCCCGATAGAGTTGTAAGTCTCTATAACCTTCTCGGCAAGTCCGATAAACTCATCGTTGTATTGCGTTATACTTTCATAATATTGTCTGTCTATATCTTTTCTGACTTTGAATAAAGGTTTTTTGGATTCATCATATTCTTCCAGAACGGATATGGCTTTTGACAGCAAAGCCATTTTGCTGTCTATTTCGGCTTCGGAATTTTTGTCATAACCTTTGGTAAAGACATTCTCATACTCCGAATCAATCGGCATATCCTGAATGTCCACAACGCCGCGCTTCTGAAGGAAAGAAAGCATGGGCTTTTTCTCCTTTAAAAGGCCGGTTATGCAAATCTTCTTCATGCTAACGACTGCCATTTGTCACCTTTTCCAAAACAAAATCCACCGCTTCTTTAACATTGGAAAGAGCTTCGGTTTTCAAGTCTTCACTCATTTTTGCATATTCCCTGTCCGCTTTTTGCACAAGGTCCGTTGCTTCCTTCTCGGCCTTCAAGAGCATGTTTCTGCACTGTTCATCAATCTTTTCAATGCTTTTTCTCTCATACTCCGAGTGCTCTTTCTCCGCATCACCAAGCATCAATTCCGACTTATTGACGGCATCTCTGAAAATACCCGCCGCCTTCTCTTCCGCTTCTTTGATTTTATCTAAATATGTTTTTTCCATCATCTTTCCCATCTGTTAATCACATCAACATATTTTTTATTCAACAAAAGATATTATATCATATTAATATATTGAATTGCAGGGAGAATATAAATAAATCATATTTAAGTCTTACGGCTTTAGTGAAGTTATGGGAACAATATATATGCCCGTTTTCCGATCTTTCATTATAGCTTCACAGTGTCCGACAATGACACACATGAATGCGGGTTTCCTTTTTACATTGGTATAAAATTTTGAAAGGCTTTCTATAGCATCCTTAATACCTCTGTCGCTCAATTTTATCTCAAAAGCTGCATAATTACCTTCACTGAACTCTATAATTGCATCCACCTCATCTCCCGACGAGTTGTCACGAAAATGATAGAGATAACCGTCAAGATAATCTGCATATATTCTCAAGTCCCGCTTTACAAGTGCTTCAAACATCAGACCGAATGTTTCGTGGTCATTAAGCAATTTATCTTTCGTAAGTTGCAGGCTTGCACAGCAAAGTGACGGGTCAACTAAATGTCTCTTAGCGGTTTTTCCGACCCGTGCGGAAGAACGATAATTCAGACTGTAGGCCTCCTGGTTTGCAGTGAGAAATAACCTGTCTAAAACTCCGAGATAGTCTGTTAAAGTTGTCCGACTCTCAATTAGTTGCTCTTTATTTTCATAATCCTCAATATCTCTGACCAATGTAGCATTACTTGCAAGTGTTGCTTCATTTCTCGACAAAGAACGAATAAGCATACGCATCTTGTTTGAGTCTCTTCTTCTTTTATCACTTTCATGCATATCCTTTGTAACAATGGTATCAATGTAGCTTTTAGGAATAATACCTATGTCATCTTCTACCATATCGATATTTTCCGGCCAACCTCCCCTGATAATCAAATGTGCCAGTTTTTCCAATTCAACTTTACCTGTGTGACCCTCGTTCAATTGACCTTGCAACATATCTTTAATAGAGGCTTCGCCGGTGGAATCCTTTGATTCGTACAAACTCATAGTATGCATACGAATCGTAGCTATCCTTCCTGTTCCGGAATGGTATATTTCATCACTTGTTGTTGAATCAAGAGAAGTTGAACCTGTGAGTATAAATTTTCCTTTATCCCGGCTACTGTCGCATTCATGGCGAACCGCATCCCATATACCGGGAACAATTTGCCACTCATCAATTAATTGCGGTCTGTCAGCAAGGAAAATATATTTCGGATCTATATTTGCCATATCTCTCTGACTTTTTTCAGTCATGTAAGTTACACTGTTTGCATGATTCAACCCCGACCAGGTCTTTCCGCACCATTTGGGACCTTCTATGGAAACCGCTCCGAAGATTTTCAAATATTTCTCAATTTTACTATCAACCAGTCTCGGCATATATCCGTCTCTTTTTAAAGTCATGACAACCCTCCGAGAACATAATAACACTTCATTGTGCACTTTTCAAGTGTTTCATTGTACACTTTTCAGCATTTTCATTGTGCACTTTTCAGTATTTGTTAGCATTAAATATGCCTTTTGCAAGATCCTTTGCTAAAAATGAGATAAAGTAAAAAGGTATTGTGAGCAGCTTTTTTTCCGCATTATAACCATAGTTATTCCCGGAAACCTTTATGGCACACTCAAACTTATTATGATTGGAAAACTTTTCTAAAGAATTAAGTACTCCTCTACCTTTTTTAACATCAATCGGATATATTCTGTTATTTGACTCAATAATAAATTCTATTTCAGCAGATGCCTTCCCCCGCCAATAGAAAAGTTTATGCCCTTTTGCTACCAATTCATTTGCCACAAAGTTTTCAAAGAAGATACCTGATAATGTATTTTCTCTTTCGCTTGATATGAATGAAGCTGCATTAATACCGCTCTGGTATGAAAACATGCCTATGTCGGCAAGATAAAGACGAAAGCTGTTTAAATCATCCGGAATCAGCGGCATAGTCACATGTTCCTTCAGTTGGAATGATTGGTTTACAATATGAGCCAATGTGAGCCACTGAATGGAAGTAGCAAAATCCCTTGTTTTGCTATTCCTTTCAATAAGTCCGGGAGAAAAATTCTTTGATTCCTTGTTCAGTTCCTTGTAGATGTTTTGAAATAACGCATGTGAACGTAAAATAGCTTCCGAACTGGCTTGATAAAGTTGCATATCCGCAAGATAATTGTCATACAATTCCATTAATATTTCTCTTGATGTCAGGAAATTGTCCGTTTCTATATAGGCAGCCACAGCTTCCGGCATACCTCCCACAAGAAGATATTTATATACCTGCTCCATAGCTAATTCATGAATGTTAGAATCCAGAGGAGTCTTACTTTCATATGCTTTCAAAACCACATCGTAAAGCATTTTATTGCTGTTCATGAGAAATTCATCAAAGGTCAAAGGATAAAGTGTCATTTGATTTATCTTTCCGACAGGAAAAAGAAACTTTCCGTTATTAACGGAACCTCGTTTATTTGTTTCTCTTTGTATTTTTATTCGTACCATAGAACCTGTCGCGATAACAGGAATTTCACTTAAGTCTTGGCAGAAATATTTAAGTGAAGATATGATATTGGGACACTCCTGTATCTCGTCAAAAACCAGCAGTGTATTTTCATCTATTTGCTTTCCTCTCAACAAAGATAAATATTCCGCTATTTTCTTCGCATTTGCCGTCTGCGAGCAGAATTCCCGAATTTCGTCATCTTTTTTAAAGTCAACATAAATATTGTTTTCCTTATAATAAGTATTTGCAAACATATCTCTGATAAGATAGGTTTTACCGACCTGTCTTGCTCCCCAAAGAATAAGGGGCTTTCTTCGCTTGTTATCATTCCACTGGATCAGTTCTTGTAAAGCGCTGCGTTCCATATTGAATCTCCTTGCTTTTAATAATGCCATTATAGCATAACTTGCACCAATTTACATGTTGTTTTACGACTTATTTGCACCTTTTGCAGGGTTTACGGCTTAATTATTTGCACCTGCACCGATTTTAAGTATTATTACAAAGCAAAAATAATCATATACATTACAATTGTCCCGAATACGATGCTGTTTTCGGGACATAATATTTTATGATTGCTATTCTTTGCTATTGAAGCACAAATTCAAAAACAGTCTCTCTCTCCGATTCGCTGAACACGTGGAGATGAATGGCATGACGATTGGCAATTTCCTTGGCTATGGCCAATCCCAGACCGAATCCTTTTTCCGAGGTGTTCTTACCCCGGTAAAATGCTTCAAATATATGCTCCTTATCCTTGGAATCTATAGCATTGCCTTTGTTGATAACCTGTATTTTAATAAAGTTGCGGTCACGAAACTGTCGGATAATCACCTGCTCATCGGCATCGGAATACTTTATTCCGTTATTAATAACCGTTATAAACATCTGTCTCAATCTTGTGTAATCACAGCTGAACATATAGTAGGAGTCTTCAATGTTCAATATTATCTCAACACCTTTTTTATCCGCTAAAACCCTCTGACTTCTGGCAGCATCTTTCAGAACGGAAATAAGATCTTCCTCTTTAAAATTCATGGGGAAACTCTTGTTTCGTACTGCATTGAGTTCCATCAAATCCATTACCAACTTGTCCAATACCCCGATTTCCTCATAAAGTATTTTATGGTAATTCTCTATCTCCGATTCGGGGATAATACCGGAAACCAAACCTTCCAGTGAAGCTTTCATGACGGTGACAGGCGTCTTAAGTTCATGGGACATACTGGAGATAAAATCATTTCTCATGCGATCTATGTTCTCGCTCTCCTTGCGGCCCCTTTCCAGTCTTACAGCCAATTCATCCATATTTTTTGCCAAGTCACCTATTTCATCATCCTGATTTACGCCGGTTCTGACCTGATAATCGCCGTCAATCATTACTTTAGCCGCACTGTCAATACGATTGATGGGGCGGATAAACTTACATACAAAAATGATAATCATGATAAGTACGATAAAGATACCGACAAGACCGGAAACCATAAGAACATAGAAAGCCGAATCGATAAATCTTCTTGCAATAGCAATATCTTCATGAATCAATATGGCTCCGTAAATCGACCCGTCGGAATCTTTCAGGGGAGCAACCGCGGACAATGTCCCTTTATCAAAGATATTGTCAAAAGATTCCGATGTAACGGTATTACCTTCAAATGCCTTATCTATGGCCGCTTTTTCATAGTCGGTTAAATCGTCATACGAGAGTGCGATATCGGAATTACCTCTTTGAAAAATCTTATCCTCTTTATAGATTAACCAGACTTTGCCTTCCAGCACCTGATCCATCCAATCGATATATTTCGGTTGAACACGCGTATTGGGATTGTTTTTTCCGCCTTGCTTCTTGCCGCGTCCCGGGGTTGTCGTTTCCTCTTCCGCCGCATAGGCAAAGATATCCATATTGTCGGATATCGCCTGAGCAATATCCTCAGCTCTTCTCGCCAGGTATTCCTTGTAGGCATCCATATATACTTTCTGCCCCAGAACAACAAAAATCCCGCTTGAAATCAATGAGTTGGCGAGTACGATTATAAGGAAATATAAAAGAAGCTTCTTTGTGATTTTATTCCTCATTTGTTATCCGGCTCCTTAAATTTATATCCCACTCCGCGAATGGTTTTTATCACATCATCCAATCCGGGGAAAGCTGCCAGTTTAGCTCTCAGACGTTTAACATGAGTGTCTACCGTCCTGGAATCTCCGTAGTAGTCATAACCCCACAAAGAATCCAGAAGGTTTTCTCTGGTATAGACTTTTCCGGTATTGGAAGCCAATGTCCACAGCAACTCGAATTCTTTTTTAGTCAGATCGACATTTTGCCCGTCCACTTCAAAAGTATAGGAATCCAGGTCCAGTTTCATGGAATCTATAACCAATGCGGGATTCTGACCGGATTTCTTTTCAATTCTTCTTAAGATAGCCCTGACCCTTGCCATTACCTCGGCAACGGAAAACGGTTTGACAATATAGTCGTCGGCACCCAGATCCAGACCCATAATCTTTTCATAATCCTCCCCTTTGGCCGTTATCATTATAATGGGGACCATGGAAGTCTTGCGGATGGTCTTGCAAACCTCATAGCCGTCCTTTTTAGGCATCATTATATCCAACAGAATCAAATCGTAATTATTCTTATCAAACATATCCAATGCCTGTTGTCCGTCAAAGGCCACATCCGCATCCAAATTCTCTTTTTCGGCAAACTTTTTAAGAATATTGACAATATCTTCATTGTCATCTGCGATTAATATCCGATTCATGGCAACCTCCACACCATATTTATACACCAAAGGACAGGGTTTTTAAACCCTGCCCTTGATTTTTATCGGCAATTGAATTAAATGTCAGTTGCATTACCGCCTACTGTGCTCTCTTGCACTGATCCGATGTGCAGCCGGAGTTGTTGCGGTTACCCTGCCCCTTCTGACCGTTGCCCATACCCTTTTGTGCATTAGCATTAGCTTTCTGACCATTGCCCTGACCGCCGTTTTTGCTCCGGTTATTGACTTTGTTCTGATAAGTGCATCCATCTTCGTTGCAGACACAGTTCTCAACACCGTTATCAGCTACTCTCTTCAAAGCGTTATAGTGCCTTTCCGATCCTTTAAGAAGATTATTTAGAACTCTCTTCAACATCGCATCTTCTTCCTTTTCGATCAGTACTTTAAGCATCTCGATGTCTTCCAATTCATAAGCCATCGCAAAAGCCAAAGCATCTTCCACGGTTTCGGGAATTAAAATGTCCGCAGGCTTGGCAGCCTCTACCGACAGTCCCAGTCTTGCAGCAGCTTTCTTGAGAGCCGCTATATGACGCATCTCGGACTTGGCTAAGTTGGCAAACACCTTGACCTCCGGGAATTTTGCAGCCAGTTCCGTATAAAGATAATTTGCCGTCATTTCTTCACTGACCATATCCGTCAATTCGGTCTCGGTGGCAGCCATTGCCGGTATACTCATACCTGCTATCATTATCAAGGTCAGTAATCCTGTTATAAATATTTTAGTTATTTTTTTCATTTTCAGTTTCTCCTTTCTTAACTGTGCCCTCATTATATTTCCCTTCTATGTCATACAAAGGGCTGTTATGTGTCTTTTTCGTGAACTTTTTCAACTTTAACAATAAATAGGCTAAAAGTTCAAATTGACATATATAGTCTTTTTTAAAAGATAAATACATGCGAATCTTGGAAAAGTGTCAATTTGGAGGTATAATAGCATTGGAAAACGCACAAACCGGGTATAGGAGCGTTTACATGCAATACAAAACAGAATGTTAAATACCTCCAAAATTATTCTATTTTGTTTTGGATGCAATATAATCTTCGGGTAAATACCCTCACAATTTGCTAACCTTATCACCCTTCATCAGCGTAAGTGATATACTGCGTTAGTATTATTATGCCGGATTTTCTGTCTTAAAAATGCAAATTGTTTTTTTTTGCTCTATTTTGCAAATGAATATACGTATTTTACACATAGACATCGGAATATATGTTATGGGTACTATATTATCTATTCATTTCTATATACTTAAAATTATAAAGTCATAATCTTTACTGTTTTACCGGTTTAGAGGATAGAGTTGAATCTTACACCTACTGAAAATATTCAAAAAAAACAATCATTCAGCAGCTTTTTTTCCAAACTCCTGACATTTTCTCATAAATCTTAAATTAAAAACAATCCGATTTATGGCGCTGATTGCTTCTAAATTTTTCTCGTTCATCTTGCTTGCTCTGAAAGGAAATGAAATATGCTTTGTTGAAATTATTTCATGCAAGAGATTTTCTGTCGGTATTCCGAATAATACAGCCAACCTGTCCAGCATATCAGATGTTATAGACTGCTCCCCTTTCTCAATCTTTGACATTAAACTTTAATCAACATTCAAATACTTCGCAATACTGCTTTGCTTAAAACCGCTTTGTTTTCTTAATTTCCTTATGTTCTTACCGATAATCAACATTGCGTTTTCCATAACAATCTCTCCTGTCTACCATTATATACTTAACTAATGTTATATTTTCAATAGACAAACACCAATAATTATAAAAAACTTTGCTGACTCCATTAAACTTCACCTTTAAGAACAATAATCTTCATGTATTGCTAAAAGAAAACGGTATTTTCAATACCCGGTTTTACAACTCGGGATTATTGCTTCAAAGAAGTTAGAGGAAGTATGTAAACTCCGTTAGCATTTCTATATGCCATATTACCGGCTCCGTATATTACGCATTTTAATAACGGTTCTTTTCCGCCGTTATCAACTATTGCATTACATACTTTAATCAGATTTTCAGCGCCTTCTTCCGCCTTATTAAGACCTAATTTAATTTCAAAAGCACACCAATTGCCGTCATCCAATTCCATAACGGCATCAATTTCATTTCCTTTATAGTCTTGATAATGAAACAACTTTGCATTCATAGCTTGTGCATATATTGATAAATCTCTTTCTACCAAAGCTTCAAACATAAAACCGAAAGTGTTTAAATCATTCATCATTTTCTTAGGTGTCAACTTCAGCATTGCACATGCCATTGCAGGATCGGAAAAATGTCTTTTTTCCATTTGTTTGACTCTTAATGATGACCTTATATTAGGTGAAAACGGCTCTTGATTGTTAAACAGAAACATTCTGTCAAACGCATTCAAATACTTAGCCAATGTATTTTTACTGATAGAATCGGCGTCATTATCAACAATATCTCTCAAAATGCTTTGATTGGATACTGTTGTTGATTCATTTCTCGCTAACGATTTAAGAATTAATTTTGCTTTATGTTCATTATAATCAATATCCCGGTCCAACTTTTTCAGGTCTGTTTTCGCTATATTTTCCATATAACCTATAGCAAGTTCAGCACAGTCATCAAAAGAAGCATCGATATTTCCCGGCCAACCGCCCCGAACTATTAAGTATGCCAGCCTTTCAAGCTTTGCTTCTTCTAATAGCTTCGGCTCAAATTTGTTTTCGCATAAATCTTTTAATGATATTAAACCGTCGGAATCACCTGACTCATACAGAGACATTGTATTCATCCTGATGTTTCTAATCCTACCCGTACCGCTATGTAGAATACCTTTGCTTACGGGAGTTGATGACCCGGTCAGAATAATCTGTCCTTTTTCACCGCTTTCATCTACAAAAGATCTTACCGCATCCCATAGTGTCGGTACTTCCTGCCATTCATCAATCAATCGCGGCTTATCGCCTTGCAGTACTGTATAAGGTTCTGTTTCCGCTAACATTCTATTAGAGAAATTACCTGACGGATCGCCAACAAAAAAATCACTGTTAGCATGATATGAGGATGTCCATGTTTTTCCGCACCATTTAGGACCCTCAATACACACTGCACTGAATATTCTTAAATTTTTCTCGACCAATGAATCAATTATCCTGGATTTGTATTTTGTTTTGTCAAATACTTTACTCATTAATTGTCACACCTCGCAGTTTCTGACAACAGTCTATCACAAAGATAAGCACTAATCAATAAGAACTGACCAACATTTCCGGCTAAAACTGACCAACATTTCCAACTAAAACTGACCGGTATTTCGAGCAACTCATGCAAAGTGTGCTTGTCAAGTATAACTTGTAATAATAAAATACGACACATCTCATAACGAAATATGTCGTATTCACTGTTCTGGCAGGGAAGACAGGATTTGAACCCGCAACTTACGGTTTTGGAGACCGCCGCTCTACCGATTGAACTACTTCCCTACGCAGCAGAAGTGATTATATAAATTTAATATAGTTATGTCAAGAGCAAGATTGCTTGAGGGCTGTTTACTCCTACCGCTTGCTTAACGGCATCAATATATCCAAAAGTATGTGAATACTGTCCGATGTTTCGTCCGCACCGCTGTTTTTAAGCACTTCGCTCTGTAACGAACTTGTAATACCCAGACATTGCATGCCTGCTGCTTTTGCCGCTTTAATTCCGCTTATGGTATCTTCACAAACCAGACAGTATGCGGGATTAATCTTCATTTTTTCAGCGGCCAACAGGAAAATATCCGGTTCAGGCTTATTTCTTGTCACATCATTACCGGTAACAAATGCTTCAAAATCCGACTCTTCCATCCCGATAGCCTTAATGTTTGAACTGACCTTCATCATATCGGCACCCGATGCCAATGATATTCTGTATCCTCTTTTCTTAAGTGTTGTAATTGTTTCCTTGATATTCGGAAACAGCTTTGCTTCATCGCTGACAAGTTCATCATATATCTCATATGCTCTGTATTTCATTGCATACTGATATTCCACATTGTACTTTCTTGCAACATTTCCTATAAAACTGTTCTCCCCCTGCCCCATAAACGGTATAAAATCATAAGGTTGCGCATTCACACCGAATTCCTTGAGAGCCAGAATTGCCGCCTTGCTCATTACCTGCTCGGAATCTATCAACACTCCGTCCATATCAAATACTATCGCTTTAATAATTTTTTCGTTTAAACCCATACTACCCCTTTACTACATAAAAAGAATAAGAGCCAGCACCACGGCTTTGCTCTTACCCTCGTTTCTCACACTGTGACCGCGCATATTCCCGTTATACACGCAATCGCCTTCCTGTATTACATATTCCTTCTCATTATTGTCGTTGTATACTAAAGAACCTTCAATTACATAATATGTTTCCGATTCGTTTTCATGAACATGAAAGCCTATCGAACAACCGGGTTCAACGGTAATCAAAGAAAAAAGACGGCCTTTTCCGTTTAAGAACTGTTTAGGCAGTAATTCATTAAACATGATAGTACCCTGTCCGTCTCTCATGTTCTCCCTGTATGACACTTTTTGATCTTGCTTTCTAAACAGCATATAAAGATTATCCTCTTACATACATCAATTTCTTTCCTATTATACATTCAAATATATACTGATTGCAATGCCTTTTGCCTGCATGACAATCTGTACATCCATTATTTTTGCTAACTGATAATCCTTGCAATTGCATCTTTAGACATCCCGTTTTCTTCCAGTATATCTTCAACACACCCTTTCATCTCACAATCCTCATCGATATTTAAGCATATCAGTTTAAAGTCATTCTTGTTGTTCTCATATAGCCATGATTGCAGCCTTTGACCTACAGACCCGTTGTATATCACATCTTCGGCAGATACAACATACTTATATTTCCCCAAAACCTCATACAGACTTTCATAATCCAAAGGATATATATCGGTTAGTTTAACCACATCTGCACCTGCAATGTCCGCCGCTTCCACGGCAACAGCAACCATCCTGCCGTAACACAGTATTGCTTTGTCACCGTTTTTACTATATAAAGAAATCTCTCTTTTTTCGGACACATCAACAAAGAGATTCTTAATATCATTATGAATCTGATCATACGGATATCTTACGGCAACACATCCTTCAATGTCATATATGGCTTTATATAACAGTTTTTCCATATCCTCTTCCGATTCCGGTGCAAATATTCTCATATTGGGAATTGTGGACAGATATGCAATATCATAAATCCCCTGATGGGTCTTACCGTATGCATCCACAACCCCCGCCCTGTCCACACACAACACCACATTTTTGTTTGTCAGCCCTATATCATGAAGTATCTGATCGTATGCCCTTTGTAAAAAAGATGAGTATACAACACATACCGGCTTTATTTTGTCTCTGGCGAGACCGGCACTGAAAGTAACCGCATGCTGTTCGCAAATACCTACATCAAAATATCTGTCCTTATGTACTTTACAAAACTCGCTTAAACCCGATCCTTCGGTCATTGCGGGACATACACAAACTATATTCTTATCTTTTTCGGCCATTTCGGTCAGAAGCTTTCCGAAAAGTTGATTATACATAATATTTTCAGGCAGTCTTCTGCTTTTTGAATAACTGTTTTTAAGACCGTGAAACTTAACGGGATCTCTTTCCGCCTTTTCATACCCCTTACCTTTGGTTGTTACCACATGCAGCAGTTTAGGCCCCTTTACATTCAATGCCTCCTTTATTATAGACTCCAGCTGATGCTCGTCATGTCCGTCAACGGGACCCAGATATCGGATGTCCAAATCCTCGAAGAACATCTTCTGCCCTACAAAAGACTTTAATGCTCTTTTTGTTTTTTGTATCAACCGTATAAATCCCTTGCCGCCCGGTGTTTTTTCCACAATATGCTTGATTCTAAGGTTAGTGTCAATATGTGAAGGACGTAACTTGAGTTTTGAAAGATGTCTCGACATTGCCCCCACATTCCTGCTTATGGACATTTCATTGTCGTTAAGAATTATGAGAATATCGGAATCCAAATCTTTAGCGTTGTTCAAGGCCTCGTATACCATTCCGCCGCCCAAAGCTCCGTCACCTAAAACCGCCACTACTTTGCCGTCCGAACCGCTCATTCTTAAGGCTTTTTCCATACCTAAAGCGGCGGAGACCGATGTGCTTGCATGTCCGGTATTGAAAGAATCGTACCTGCTTTCCTCCTCATCGGGAAAGCAACCCAATCCGTCGATGCTTCCCATTGTTGCCAGACTATCTTTTCTTCCGGTCAGAATTTTATGAACATAACTTTGATGCCCCACATCGAAAATTATGTGGTCTTTTTCCATATCCAGACATCTGTGCAGCGCCACCGTCAGTTCCACCACTCCCAGATTACTTGCAAGGTGTCCTCCGTTACCGGTCACAACCTCCACAAGAAAAGTCCTTATCTGTCTGCATAACTCATCTATATCCTCTTTTTTGATATCCTTCACATCGGAAGATACCTTTATTCTGTCCAGAAGTTCCATACACTATTTCATCCTGTCACCTAAAAACTCCGCTAATGAGCGTAAGTTATTATAGCTGTCTCCGTAAGGCTGTAAAGCCGTTAATGCTTTTTTCGTATACTTTTGCAGTTTATTTTGGTTTGCCGCAATCCCTCTTTTGGAGATGTATGTGGCTTTTTCATTTTTTCTGTCACTGTCTTTGGGTTTTCCGGTTTTTTCGTTAATATCGGTTTTATCCAGATAATCATCTCTTAACTGGAAGGCTACACCGATACCTTCGGCATAATCAGCCAGTCTTTTCAATGTTCTTTTGTTGCATCCGGCTATTATTCCGGCTGATACCACCGATGTTTTTATAAGGGCACCCGTTTTCAACGAATACATAGCAAGAATGTCATTGACGGTATCGGGCTTTTTCATATCCAGAACCTGCCCGCCTACCATTCCCTGATATCCGGCCGCTTCGGCTATGTTTCTTGCGGCTGCAATATCCTTTGCATTGACTGCATAATCCAGCATCGTTTCATATGCCAGGTTCAATAAAGCGTCTCCGGCTAAAATAGCGTATGCCTCACCGAATTTGATATGACTGGTCAACTGCCCTCTTCTGTACTCATCATTATCCATTGCCGGCAAATCGTCGTGTATCAACGAATATGTGTGTATCATCTCAATAGCCGATGCATATGCTATATGCTTTTCGGTAATTTCCGCATTGAGAGCATCCAAGGTCATAAGAAACAGAACCGGTCGGATTCTTTTACCGCCGGCATTTACACTGTACAGGCAGGCTTCCTTTATTATGTCGGGCGCATTGCTTTTGTTTATCCTCTGATTGATAAACAGAGTAACCTGTTCCCCGTATTTTTTCATTACGGTATTCAAGTTTGTCATTTTTCCGGCTCCTTTTGTTCGGATTTATCGGTCACTACCATTTGTTCACGGGCTTTGTTAAGTTTTTCGTTGAGCAGTTTTATCAACTCCTGCCCTTCGGTATAGGTCTTTACCGCCTCTTCCAACGGCAGTTCCCCTTTTTCCAGTAACTCCACCTTCTTTTCCAGTTCCCTGTAGAGCGTATTGAAATCCTTATTACTCATCTTTTACCGCCTTTTCCACCACACTCCTTATCTTTCCCGCATGAAGAGTGGTTAATATAACATCATTTTTATTCAGATTGTCCGCACTTTTTATAACATGTCCTTTTTTATCGGTCGTTATACTGTATCCCCTCGATAACACCGCTAAAGGATTCATGGCATCCGCTTTATGTATTAATGTACTTAATTTATATGCAACATTGTCCAGATATTGCTTTGAGAAGGTGAAAAACCTGCCTGTAAGGTTATCCAGATTCATAGCCAATATATTGGTATATTCCTCCGGTCGCTTCATAACCGGTCTTTTTGCCAAATCGGAAACTCTTTCAGTAAGATTATTTATGAGTTTCGCATAGGAAAATTCCAGACTTTCATTTTGCGAAAGAACATCTCTTTCCAGACGTTTTTTCTCCGGGATAACCATCTGAGCGGCTGCCGTAGGTGTTGCGGCTCTGGCATCCGCCACAAAGTCCGCAATAGTGAAATCCGTTTCATGACCTATTGCGGATATGACGGGAATGTTGCTGTTATGTATTGCATATGCCAACTCTTCCTCATTGAACGGCCAAAGGTCTTCAACCGAACCGCCGCCTCTTGCTATTATTATGACATCGGCATTTTTATTCTTATTAAAATATTCCAGTCCTTTAATTACGGTTTTATGTGCATCAACTCCCTGAACGGTCGCGGGATACAAAATGAATCCGTAATTAGGAAACCTTCCGTTCAGTATGTTCCTTATATCCTGCAAAACCGCTCCGGTACTTGAGGTAATTACACCTATGGTTTCCGGCAAAAACGGCAACGGTTTCTTTTTCCCTGTATCAAAAAGACCTTCTTTCTCCAGTTTCTTCTTGAGATTCTCGAATTTGATGAATAAATCACCTGTCCCGCTTTCTAACATATTGGTAACAACAATCTGACACTGCCCGGTTTTTTCATAAAAAGAAAGGTATCCGTAAACCGTAACCTTCACACCGTCCGCCGGTTCAAACTTGAGGCTTTTGGTATATCCGGAAAACATTACACATCGTATAGCACATTTATCATCCTTTATGGAAAAGTATATATGACCGGAATAGTGAATGGTGCAGTTGGATATTTCACCTTCCACATGCAGACTTTCCAATACTTCATCGGAAGAAACAAGTTGTTTGATATACTCATTGAGCTGAGATACGGTCAGGGCTTTTTCCATCACTGCTCTCCGTTTTGAATATTTGCCAGCACCGCATTGATATATTTTCCGGCATCATCACTGCCGTAGGTTTTGGCAAGTTCTACGGCTTCATTTATTGCCACGGATTTGGGTACATCCTCAAGATTCAATATCTCATAATATGCAAGTCTCATGATTGCCAGTTCTATCTTGGGAATTCTTTCAATACGCCAGTTCTTGGCAAGATACATGGATAGCACCGAGTCGATGTCTTTGCAGTTCTCATTGATATATGTTACCGCCTTTTTTATATATTCCTTTGCGGTATTCTTTACATCATTATCAAGGAAATACTGTTCCATCTGCTCATTTATATCATCGTCATTTATCTGTATCTGGTATACAAGCCGAAGAGCATGTTCCCTTGTTTTTCTTCTTCCCATAACGGTTCCTTTAATAATTAATTTATTCCGTCCACAAAAACTCTTATGCTATGCAATTCTATGCCGGTACTTTTTAACACTTCCTCTTTAACAATGCTCTGAATCTTGGAAGATATCTCCGGTATGAGAACCGATGACTTGACTTTCACCGATATATCCATACCTACCTGCGAATTGCTGAAATCCACCTTGGTTCTCACATCGGTCACCGAATCAAACCGACTTACTATACTCTTGACCATAGTTTCCAGCGAATAGGCCGTAATACTGATCTGTCCTGTCGGGGTGGTCAGATTGACCGTTTCTACGGGTTTTTCTTCTTTGCGTAAAAGAGACACTATAAAGAAAGCTTCAAATACCAGAATCAGCAACGCAACCAGGAATATAACCCCTCTTTGTACCGAGAAAAACCTTGCATCGACAAAATCCTCGAAAGCTCTCTCGTAATCCATCGGATCGAGACATGCATGTATCGTAACGGCACATAAGACAACAATCAATATTATATTTACAGTATAAAAAAACTTCCTGCCCTTTTTAAAAAATTTCATTTCTGCTCCTCCCCGGGTTTATGTATATTTACACCCTGAACATGGATATTAACTTCCGTAACTTTACTACCGGTCATTTTTTCCACCAGTTTTTTTACCTTTTCCTGTATACTCCATGCCACTTCGGGTATTCTTACTCCCAATTCCACAATAATATATATATTGACATGAATGCCTTCCTCATCGGTCTCAATCTTGACGCCTTTGGAAAGATTCTTAATCCCCAATGCCTGTGCAAGTTCGCCGGTAATCCCTCCGCTCATTGCATACACGCCGTCTTCTTCCATTGCGGCAATTCCGGCCAATATCGCTATTACCTCGTTAGTCACCTTAAGTTGCCCTAAGGATGTTTCCAGTCCGTTGATTTTCAGAACATCATCAGCCATAACATACCTCATAATAATTATACATTTTGCACGATATATTTACAACATAACCGAAAGAGACTTACGTCAAGAATCCTAAATCCCGCAAAATTTTAGAGTGAACCAAAAATTAATTTAAAAGTTAAAAAACATAGAACATCCGTTAAAGTGCCCGATTTATTCTGTACACCAGTAAATCAAAGGACATATCCTCTACATCGTAGGTGTTTTCTCTTTGAAAGCCCAGTTTTGCATATAGTTTAGAGGCAACAACATTATCGGTATCCGATAAAACCGACAACTCCTTATACCCTTTTTCTTTCAACTCCTCAATTAGATGCATTATCAAAGCGGTTGCAATCTTTTTGTTTCGATAGTCTTCTTTGACCAATAATCCCGACATATATGCCCTTATATTTTCTTCAGCCGCAGCCTTGTCACTTGAAACATATGTCAATGTGACATCGGCAATACATTCATCATTTACAAAAACCGCATAGCAATCGTCTTTTTTATCAACAACCCGATTATAGCGCTCAATAAAATCCTCATCATCTTTTGCATATCCTCGAAGTTCGGCAATGCACATAAATGATTCGGCATCAAGTTTTCTTATCGTATAATCCATTTTAAATAATAATCAACTCTTTATTCGAGTGATTAAGAGTATAGCAGCCGTCTTCTTGCACGACAACGGTATTTTCTATCCGGACTCCGCCCGCATCGGGAATATATATTCCCGGCTCTACGGTAACGGTCATATTACTTTTCAGAACGGTTGTGCTTTGGGTGGAAAGCCTGGGTTCTTCATGTACCAGCAAACCCACTCCGTGTCCCGTACTGTGCCCGAAATACTTTCCGTACCCTTCATTACCTATTATATCTCTTGCAATCTTATCAACATCCGCTCCCGTTACACCTTCTCTGACATAATCCTGAGCACTCTTTTGTGCGTCATACACTATGTTATATATCTTCTTCATTTTAGGTGACGGAGAACCCAGGAAAAAAGTCCTGGTCATATCGGAACAATACCCTTTGTAGTTTGCTCCGAAATCCAAAGTAACCGGATCATGATTCATAAGTTTCTTATGGTCGGGAACACCGTGAGGCATACTGGTCTTTTTACCCGATATCGCTATGGTTTCAAAAGCCGGAAAGGATGCTCCGTTTTTCTTCATCACATACTCCAGTTCGGCAGCTACCTCTATTTCTGTCATTCCCGCTTTTACAGTATTCAGTATATGTGTAAAAGCGATGTCCGCTATGGAAGCGGCTTTTGCCATCAGAGACAATTCCTTTTGGTCTTTAACCGAGCGGACGGCGAGTAACCGGTCGGAAACATCAATATATTCACAATCCTTCAGACCTTTTTTCAAAGCCTCAAAGTAGCCGTATGAAACGGTTTTTTCAAATCCTATGCGCAATTCACTTTTAGTGAAAAGTTTGGATAATAAGGAGAGTACGCTTTTCATGCCTTCCTGAATCAACACCACTTCGTAACCGTAAGCGGATATCAGTTCGGCCGCTTCAATGTAACGAAAATCCGTTGCAAAGTATGCTTTATCACGTGTAAATATCAATATACTGCTGGATCCGGAAAAAGAAGAAAGATAAAGCGTATTATCTCTGGACGTTATGACAGCTCCGTCCAAGTTTTCTTCCTCCATTATTTTTCTCATACAATCAACTCTTTTACTGAACATACGGCACCTCATAAATCCTTCTTCATATATTGCTCATACATAATTTTACTCTTCAACGCATCGGTTGCCATGGTATTATCCGATTCGCATATTATAACAGGTTTCATATCATACTTATACAGTACCGGTATAAGGTCCTGGAAATAGGGACCGTACTTGTCATCTTCAAATGTAAGGTGCTTTTTTTCGCCGCCTTGCGTATATTCAATCTGGGAAAAATGCACATGCATTATTCTTGTCCGCTCCAATCCTATTCCGTTTATAAGTTTCAACACCACTCTTTCAAAATCTTCCGGTGTTTTCAGAGTACCGTGAGTTCTTGCATTTAAATGACCGAAATCTATGGTAGGCAGTATCCTTTCGTCATTGGCGCAAAGGTAAATAACCTCTTCCAAATTGCCCAGCTGATTTACTTTACCCATCAACTCCGGACAGAATATTACCGATTGGTCATCAATATCATCCAAAAAGTTTTTAAGAAATATATGTGCCCTCTTTATGGCATTCTCCCTGGTATCTCCCATGGGAGAGCCGGTATGAACGCATACTCTTGTAGCACCCATCTGTTTTGCAGCGATATATGATTTGTGCATATGCATAAGGGAACTTTGCACTTTATCCGGCTCCTTTGTCGCCATGTTTATAAAGTAAGGGGCGTGAAGAGATAAAGCTATATCGTGTTTTTTTGCATGCTCACCTATCTTTAATGCGGCTTGCTCCCCTATATTTACTCCCCTGCCGCTTTGATACTCATACGCATTCAAACCCATATCCTGCAACCACTTCATGGCTTCAAAGGTATTCTTATATCCCTGTTCGTAAAAAGAAGGCTCATTGCCTGCCGGTCCGAATCTTATCATATCTTTTCTATCCCTTTAATATATTTTCTCATTATCCTGTCCTCAAAAATCCTCTTGAACCGGACATACAGCGATTCATGATTGTTCATTCTCTTAGTCATAACGGTCAGAAATCCCGCTTTTTTGCCTCCTCTTATGTCGGTAAAAAGCTGATCTCCTATCATTGCGCATTTATGCGGCTCAAGGTCTAATATGCGTAACACAATAAGAAAACCCTGCTTAAGCGGCTTAAATGCCCTGTACACATATTCTAACCCGAAACCGGTGGCAATCAAAGCGGTTCTTTTTTTTGAAGCATTGGATAAAATACATATGGAAAAGCCCATATTTTTCAAATTGTTTATTAAAGTAAGTGCTTTTTTGTGAATTTCCTCGTCATACATCCCTACCAATGTGTTATCTATATCAAAACATAAGCCTCTTATTCCCATATCATACAGTCTTTTATAATCTATATCCGATATTCCTTGTGCTATGTAATCCGGTAAATATTTATACATTAAATTTCCTCAAAAAAACCTGTAATCATTTGTAATTACTCCGATATTTTAGTATAATATACTGAAAATGAAATTAAGGCAAGGACCAAAGAACATGAATATTTCCATTAACTTAACCAAGAAACCCAAAACAAAACCCGACGAAAGCAAACTGTCTTTCGGTAAACAGTTCACCGATCATATGTTTCTGATGAACTATACTCCGGAAAAAGGCTGGCACAATGCAAGAATAGAGCCGTACGGACCTCTGTCCTTAGATCCGTCCACCAATGTGTTACATTACGGTCAGGGCGTTTTTGAAGGACTGAAAGCTTACAGGACAAAAGATAACAAGGTGTTGTTATTCCGTCCCGACGAGAATGCCAAGAGACTGAGAGCATCCTGCGAGCGACTGTGTATACCGCCTATTGATGAAGCGGATGTGGTACAGGCGATAGTAACGCTTGTAAAAACCGATATCGACTGGGTACCTTCCGCACCGGGAACTTCTTTGTACATCCGTCCGTTTATAATCTCGGTAGATCCTTTCTTAGGAGTGCATCCTTCCTATACATATCTTTTTATGATAATAATCGGTCCGGTAGGTCCGTATTATCCCGGAGGACTCAATCCCACCAGTATTTATGTGGAAGACTTCTATAAACGTGCCTCCAAAGGCGGAATGGGACATGCCAAAACCATGGGTAATTACGCGGCAAGCCTTATCGCACAGGAAAAGGCCATAAAACTCAATTGTATTCAGACTTTGTGGCTGGATGCGCATGAAGGTAAGTATATTGAAGAAGTAGGCGCAATGAACGTATTCTTTGTTATACGTGATAAGATTGTTACACCGGAACTTTCGGGAAGCATATTACCCGGAATAACCAGAAAAAGCACATTGGAGATTGCAGAAGCATTGGGCTACAGGACGGAGGAAAGAAAAATATCCGTTGATGAGGTTATAAAAGCGCTGAAAAACGGTGACATGAAAGAATGTTTCGGAACGGGAACGGCAGCGGTAATATCCCCCGTAGGAGAACTTGTATACAAGGATGTGCGTTACGTTATTAATGACAATAAGATAGGTAAGATATCCCAAAAGCTCTATGATACGCTTACGGGCATACAGTACGGTATCATTAAGGATACAAGGGGTTGGACTTTAGAAGTTAAGTAATAAACTAAACAAACCTTTTAAGGCTTCTAATTATTTACCACAACCGCATGCTTTGCAACATATTCCATTACCTTATTCAGCAGTATGCTGGAGGTAATGGAATTTTTATCGTAATCTTTAAACAAATCCTGAGTGTTGTCATATCCGTAATACTCGGCGTAATTGGCATAGCCTTTATCCAAATCGCTTTTGGTTAACTTTATTTTCTCCAACCCCGCAATGGCTTGCGATATCATTTCCTGCTTCACTCCGTCACGGGCGCTTTCCAGATTAATCCGGTTAAACTCTTCTTCGGTCTGCCCCAATGCGTCAATACAGAAATCGTTGAAGGAGCTGTACCCGTAATATATCGTGTAGTATTCATAATATTCTCTTATCTCATCCACTCTCTTTTGAACGGTATCGGGATATTTTATTACTACTGTATTATTCACCACGGTTTTCCATGCTTCTTGAGTTTTTTTATACTTGAATATCTCTTTTTTCAGATATTCGTTGTATTCTTCCACCGTCTTATACTCACTATCCAGGCTTTTTATAAACTCATCGGTATACTGAGGCGGTACTCGCCTTGTAACTTTATTCACTACAACATTGAAAACTACCTCTTTGCCTGCAAGTGCGGACACACTATTGTCTTTATCTTTGTAATTTACGGGAAATGTAAGATTCAACACAACCGTCTGTCCGATAACTGCCCCTATCAGTCCTTCTTCAAATCCCTCTATAAAAGTGTGTGTTCCTATGGCCAAATCATAACCTGTTTCGGCACCGCCCGCAAAAGGTCTTCCGTCTACCAGACCGGAATAATCAATGTTAGCAATATCGCCTGATTTAACCTCTCCTCTATCCAGAACAACGGTTTTTGCATACTTGTCCAAAAGAATATCTGTCTCTTTTTGCAAATCTTCTTCGGTTACGGCAATCACGTTATAGTCCAACTGAAGATTCATATATTCGGCAAGCTCTATATACCTGCTGTACTTATAAGGAGCGCATCCGGTAAGCAGTATTGTAAGTAACAGCATCGTTACCGTGATAACTGAAAATATCCTTATTTCTTTAGTGTAATTAATCTTACTTTTCTTCATATCTGTTATGTCCCTTAATTTACTCTGTCTCGTTATTATCATCCTCTTGATCAAAGCAGTAAAAATCTATGGCATCCCATATCTCTTCCATACCTCTTTTTGCCGTAACGGAAGTCAGTATGAACGGCGTATCGGGGTCAATATCCAGCATTCCCGCTATGCTTCTTGCTCTATTGATTGCTTGAGATTTGGAGAGTTTATCGCACTTATTTACAGCTATAACAAACGGCAAACCTATAGTATTCAAAAACTCTATCATATGCAAATCATCTTCCGTGGGGTCATGGCGAATGTCCAATATCTGAATTATGAGCCGTATATTCTTTCTTTGAGTTAAATACCGTTCGGCAAGTTTGCCGTACAACTTTGTTTCCTGCTTTGAAGCTTTGGAGTATCCGTAACCGGGAAGGTCCACCATTCTCATGACACCGTTTATTTCATAGAAGTTAACAAGACGGGTTTTACCGGGAGCCGATGCCGAGTAGGCAAGATTCTTTCTGTTGCAAAGAGCGTTTATAAGGCCGGATTTACCCACATTGGATTTTCCGGAAAACACAACTTCCGGCAACTCATCATCAGGCCATTGCTCCGCTTTTGCCGCACTTATTATAAACTTGGAATCTTTTACTAACAAACCGGTTCTCCTTTGCCAATATTATACATTACATTCCCAATATTGCGAACTTTGTATTATTTCCATAAAAAAAGCGGTTTCCCGCTTTTTTATGTTTAATTTCCGACTTATCTTAATACTCTCCCGCCGTATTGTCACATCCCAATACATGAACAAGCTTATGCTTAACCAACTGCTTGATATTTTCTCTTGCAGGTTTCAGATACTGTCTCGGATCGAAATGATCGGGATGCAATGCAAAATACTCTCTTATGGATGAAGTCATTGCGAGCCTCAGATCGGAGTCTATATTTATCTTACATACCGCCATACCTGCAGCCTTTCTCAGCATTTCTTCGGGAACTCCCTGGGCACCGGGCATTTTTCCGCCGTATTTGTTTATCTTTTCCACAAACTCCGGAATAACCGATGATGCACCGTGAAGAACTATCGGGAAACCGGGCAATCTTCTCTGCACTTCTTCCAGTATGTCAAATCTCAGTTTGGCTTCACCCTGGAACTTATATGCTCCGTGGCTTGTACCTATCGCTATTGCCAGTGAGTCCACTCCCGTCTTTGATACAAACTCTTCCACTTCATCGGGATCGGTATACGAGGAATCTTCTTTTTTGACTTTAATTTCATCCTCCACCCCCGCCAGTCTGCCCAATTCTCCTTCGACCACTACACCTTTTGCATGTGCATATTCCACAACCTGCCTGGTTACTTTAATATTCTCTTCAAGTGGAAGATGAGAACCGTCTATCATTACCGAAGTAAAACCGCCGTCTATACAGGATTTACATGTTTCAAAACTGTCGCCGTGGTCCAGGTGAACACATATGGGAAGCCCGGTATCTTCAAGAGCCGCTTCAATTAATTTCATAAGATAAACATGCTTTGCATATCTTCTGGCTCCGGCAGAAACCTGAAGAATCAGGGGTGCCTGTACTTCCATTGCGGCTTCCGTTATACCTTGGATAATCTCCATATTGTTTACATTGAATGCGCCTATCGCATATCCGCCTTTATAGGCTTTTTCGAACATTTTCTTTGATGTTATAAGTGCCATATCTATATCCTCTCTACTTTCTTGCTGATACTTTTTTCAGTTTTGCAAATTTAGGCAGTCCTTCTTCAAAAGGAAGACCGGAATCTCCCTGTATCAAAGGAAGTGCATAATCGATGAAATCTTTCTTTAAGAAATTCTTCTCTTGGTTAAACCACTCCAAAGGAACGGTTTTCTCGGCATTGGCTACTTTAGCAAGAGGTATAAGAACTGTTTTGATACCGTATTTACCTTTTTCGTTTGTTCTTTCAAAACCTATCATGTAATCGGTATGTCCCTCTACCGCAGCTTTTACCGCCTGCTGCCCTGCAAGAAACGCCTCTTCAATATCGGTTCTTGAGCCTATATGTGCCGCACAACGCTGCATAAGGCTGAACTCTATGGAACGAACTTTACATTTGAATTGTTCCTCAACTATTTCACCTAAGATTGCTGCCGCTCCGCCCAACTGAGAATGACCGAAAGCATCTTTTTTAAGCGATTGACCCATTTCCGCAATATATCTGCCCTCTTTGTCCTTGCATCCTTCGGAAACCGCAACAATAACTTTATGGTCGGGTTTACTGTCATATACTTTCTTTACATCGGAAAGGAATTTCTCAATGGTGAAAGGCACTTCGGGAAGGTATATAAGGTCGGGACCGGCTCCTTTGTATACAGCCAACAAACTTGCCGCCGTAAGCCATCCCGCATTTCTTCCCATTATCTCTATTACCGTAATCATAGGGGTATCATACACAGAGGCATCATGATAAACCTCCATGATGGTTGTTGCCACATATTTGGCTGCCGAACCGTATCCGGGGCAATGGTCGGTTATTGCAAGGTCATTGTCTATGGTCTTGGGAACACCTATAACTCTGCATTCATACCCTGCATCGGCTAAGTATTTACTTACTTTATTGCAAGTATCCATAGAGTCGTTTCCGCCGTTATAGAAGAAATACCTTATGTTATACTTCCTGAAAACCTCTAAAAGTCTTTTATAGTCGGTATCATCAACATCCGCATTCTTCAGCTTATACCTTACCGAACCCAAAGCGGATGAAGGTGTAGTCTTCAATAGTTCCAACTGTTCTTTTGATTCTTTTGATATGTCATAAAATTCTTCGTTCAGAATTCCTTTGATTCCGTGTGCGGCTCCGTAAACTGCAGTGATACATTGCTCTTTAAGTGCCTGCTGAAAAACTCCCGATGCACTGGAATTTATAACCGCTGTCGGTCCGCCCGATTGTCCGAAAATCGCAGCTCCTTTTAACATTGTCATTCATATACCTCCATGACTTAAATATCCATATAATAATATCATAACAGGCATCATAATACAATAATGAGCTTTTGCCGTTTATCGGTTTTTCTTCTCTTTTGCATCATTGAAAACAAAGAACTTCTGATACAGGTATTCCGTTATACCGTTTATAAGCAATGTCGGAACTTCAACAGCCCATGCATGAATGCCCATTCCTTCAACTCCCCAGATTCCTGTCGTTAAGGCTCCTGTCCAGAACATGGACAGCGGCGTAAACACAACATAATACAGTGCCACTTTAAGCATGGCTTTAGGTACATTGACTGCCGATTTAAAGGTGTATTTCCTGTTGAGTGTAAAGTTCCACAGTACCGATAAAATCAAAGATACAAGGTGAGCAAGCCACGGTACCCACTTCATTGCATCGTGAAACAGTGCATATGTCCCGACCTGTATGGCTCCGGCGGAACCTGCCACAATGAAATATTTTATTGCCTGCAGAGTTTCTCTTTTAGCCTTTATTCTCTTAATCTTCTCAGGATCGGTTTCGGCATCTTCAAGTGACCGTTTTTTCTCGGAACGAATTTTCATTTTATGAAAAAGTGTAAGCACCTTATCTGCCGCTTTGCTCTCATGTTCCATATATCCCTCCCAAGCAGTACTTGAATTACTGCTTTTTTCAGCCATAAGCTAAAGACTTTACTTAAGCGTAATAATCCTGTATATCGAATAACCCGCAGCCAACACAAGCAGGCTTACGGCTATCCATTCCCTTGTCTTTTCCTGCTTGGTAATGTCTTTTTTAAATATAATTATACAGATGGAAATACATATACCGAGAAGTGCCACGCCTAAAAGCGAATAACTGCGAAAGAGCTGATTGTTGGAAATCAGCATCATGATAACATAGACGAATATGAGGAGATAATCTATCACATTTCTTTTATTAACGGGATTTTTATTCATTCAAATAACCTCTCTTTGTATTTCTCCAGCTGTAACAGAAGCAACATACCCAATCCCATACAGGATACCAGCTGCCCCGCTCCGACCGACACAACCGCAAGCCAGTAATTCATTCCGTAATATACATTGAGGACATATCCTATCACAAACATATTTATTACTATCGGGGGCACCGGTGCCAGCCATTTGTTCTTTACTTTGTATGTTAAAAATGCCGCCACAAGTGTAGACAGCGAACCCAGTATAATATCCAGTATTCCGGCCCCTCCGATTATGTTTGCAAGTAAACAGCCGATAAAAAGACCGTATATTGCAGACGGTGTAAAATACGGCAGAACGGTCAGCGCTTCCGCCACTCTTATCTGCACAGTTCCGAAACTCACAGGCATAAATATGAATACAAGCGCGCAGTACAGAGCAGCTATTAATGCCGGTATAACAACATACTTTTTCAGCATGCAGCCTCCCTCTTTTCTTGGAAAAGTATACCACAGCGCTATATAATTGTGAACTTTTTGTTACATCAAAACATCTAATTGAAGAACAATAACAGTGTTTTAAGTTAAAAAACCTGTTAATTGTGACAAAAACAGGTGTTTTATGTTATCAGGACGGGAATAATGTAAACATTCTGTGAATAATGAAAAAAACGCGTTTTTTTATGGTAGAATTACTGTAATAAAACCAAATTCTAAGGAGATCATATGAATAACCTAATATCATTATTTAAATCGATAGACATATCAGGAAAAACCGTAATAGTACTTATCATACTTATTTTCCTGGCCGCATTTGTTATCAACATCCTTATTAAGTTAAAGTATCAGAAACTCAGTAAGCAGATTAATAACAGGCAGAACAGACGGGCAGGTACATTTAACGATGAGATGCTCAACAAAATTGTTCAGGACTACAAAGTTGCAGGTGAGATAAACAGCAACAATGTCAACACTCAAGCCATTATTGAAAAGAATTTCGAGGAGAATCTGAAAATTCCTACAATGGGCGAAACATTCGTAAGAAAGAGCCAGGCCATGATGGTTACATTGGGACTGTTGGGAACATTCATAGGACTGACAATTTCGGTAAGCGAACTGGTTAAGGTTCTGCTTCAGGATATAGGGTCGGCATCATTGGACTGGAACGAGATACTTGTAAGACTTGCCGGTGCCGCAAAAGGAATGGGAGCCGCTTTCTCCACCAGCCTTGTAGGACTTTTCGGTTCGGTTGTTCTCAACTTAACCTTAATCGGCATTGACTGCGAAGACCAGAAAAGGTCACTGATGATTGATATAGAAGAGTATCTTGACAATAATATCGCAGTACTGATAGCCAAAGACAAGGAAACCGAGTATACCATGATGAACAGAATACTCAAGGATACCTTCGTGGAATTCGGTACAAAGATAGAAGACACTCTCAGAGCAACAGTGGAATCCTTCGGTGACAAACTGACCAATGTGGTCATGGATGTTTCGGTTTCGTCACAGGCACTTGACACTACTGTGGAAAGATTCGACAGCGCAATATCCACATTGGCCGTTGCCATGAGAGACATGTCGGACTTCAACCTTAACCTTAAAGAAAACGTAGAAAAGATGGATGTATCTTTCATTAAGATGAGCGAATCGTTATCCGATTCCACCAACCTCATAATCAAGAACTACGATGCTATAAGGATGTTTGCCGAAGATGTTAAGAATGCTGCAGGGCAGATGGCAGTTTCCAATCAGGAAACCCTTGAACAACTCGGCTTCCTGGCAAATCAGGTAGATCAGACCGTTTCCGCTTTGCAACAGCTGACATATACAATGAAGCAATCCAGTGAGGAAAATGCCGCATCATTCAACAATATGAAAGATGCATTTGAAAAAGCCATAATCGCTACATCCATGGAAATATCTTCACTGACCGATAAGATTAAGCAATCCTTCCAGCAAGCTCTTAAAGAAAGCAGCGATATTATAGCGGAAAAGACAGCCGATACAATGGAAAAATCCATGGCTAATATTTATCAGATGTCCGAATCCTTTGAAAACAATCAGAAGATTCTGGCACAGACCATAGCATCTTTACCGGAACAGACCATGGTATACAACAAATCGGTTTCGGGAAAGATACAGAAGAAACTGGATGAAATAGAAAAAGCCATAAAGAATGATTAACATAAGATAAGAAATAAGAGGTGATCTAATTGAAACAAAGAGTGAGCTATTTGAAAAAAGTCGAACCGGAGAACTATTGGCCGTCATTTGCGGACGTTATGTCCACAATGGTGCTGATAATGCTCTTCTTAGTTCTCATAGTGTTCATTAAAAACATAATAATATCCATAAACTTAGATGAACAGGAAGCCACTAATATTGCCACCGGAGCTCAGTTGGAAGCAACAAGAAACGATCTTGCAGCCAAGGAACTTGCTCTTCAGGAAACACAGCTGGATCTGGAAACAAAACAGACCATTCTTATCATGCTGGAAGAAGAACTTGCAGCAAAAGAAATATCCTTGAGTCTGTTGGAAAACGAGTTAGCGGCAAAACAGGCCGCATTGGAACTGTCGGAGGAAGAAGCAACCAACCTTCAAAACCTCATACTGATTCTGGCAGAACAACAGGCTGCGCTGGAAGCTCAGAAGAAGGAGCTTCTGGAACTGATAGCTTTAAATACAATAGAGCTGGATTCCATGAGAGAACAACTTCAGAAAGTGGCCGTTTTGCAGGTGGATATATTTGAAAAAGTTAAGAAATCCATAGATGATGCATTAGGTCCGGGACAAGTTACCATCGGAGATAACGGGAATCTGATGATTACGGAGAGTATACTGTTTGATCAAGGAAAGTCGGACCTCAAGCCTTCTTCGTTAAATCTTATAAAAAAATTGGCTGACGCATTTGAGGAGGTATTAAAAGATTCGGGTGAAAATATTGAAGCCATCATGATAGAAGGACATGCCAGCAGTGAAGGAGATTTTGATCTGAACCAAAAATTATCCACAGACAGAGCCAATGCAGTGTTACTGGAATTATTTAAAAAGAATGGTAAACTTCAGACACAATATGCACGTTACTTCGGAGCAGTCGGTTATTCAAACTCCAGACTGTTGATTAAAAATGACTATTTGGAATCACAGAAAGCCAAAAACAGAAGAATAGAATTTTCCATAGTAGTACGGGAAGAAAATATAGGGCAGATAATTCAGGAGTACCTGGACTCGATTGACAAGAAAAAGTAGGAGATACAATGGCAAGAAAAGATTTTAAAGATTTAAAGCTGTATTTTTCCAATTCCATGATAAGCCTCAAAGAAGGAGACTATGAGCATGCCATAAAAGGTTTCTCCAATCTCATAGACCACGGTATCGAGCCTCAGAAATCCGTTATAGGGTTGATTACCGCCTATTCCTGTCTTACCAGATATCCGGCGGCATTAAAACTTTATGAAAAGAATAAGGATATTTTTATAGATAATAAGCCAAACAGAAATATGCTTGTGGAAACCATGACAACCCTTCTCATGAAGGAAACAAGTTTGTTGAAGAAAAATGCACGAGGATCGCTTTCCGCCGTATTCATGGCTAAACGCATGAAAGCCGTTCATGAAGCATACCTTGCGGATAAAGATAATCTTTTGGCTATCATTCTCATATGTTACTGGTATGCTGTTTTGGGGGCAAGACCGTATGAAACGGAACAGATGATGAAGGATTTTCTGCACAATGAATATGTCGATGACGAATTCCGTTGGAAACTTTTGGAGAAACTGGCCATTACCGACAAGGAACTTATGGATGATATAACTATTGCGGGTATGTTCAGGAGAATACCGAGATATCTGGATCACTCCTACATAAACCTGCTTCTATTCTCCCACCTCTGCGGTGATGACTTTGCTTCGGCAAGGGAGAAGATTGAAGTTCAGAGGATGAACGGAGTGGAACTTTCCGATGACGTAATGTGGAATTACATCAATTCCAGCGTGGAAAACAACGATATTGACGATTTATCGGTCAACTTCGCAAAACGTCTTTTTGCAAAAGGTTGGATGGATCCCGTTATCGGGCAGGTTTTTCGGTATGCAAAAAACAATCTGAATATCTATAACGTAACCAACGAGACCAAGGCATTGGACCTTTTCGGTATATGATTGTTTTATTAAACTTTATAGCTTACCGCTAAAAACTTATTAAGCGATGAATAATATTACAGACAGCTCAGTATATCAACAAATGTATTGAGCTGTTTTTCATAGGGTATGTTTTCTTCCGAGGGAAAATGAATAAAAGAGATATATGGGTATGCCTGTACGGTACCTTTATGCAATAACCTGTAAAATACATCATTGCATACATATGTACCCGCCGAATAGGATTTCACTACAATATCCGTTTTATATACACATTCCGGATATTCCAGTGTTGCGGTTAATGCCGTTTCCGCCCCGGGAATTATTACACTGTCGGTTTTTGTTACTCCGGCATTGTCAGCTGCATTTGCATGATTTATATTCAACGCGATTCTTTCCGTGGTTATAACTTTCCTTGCTGCGGCTAATCCGGTAGCAATGACAATATCGGGACGCACTTTATTTATCTCTTTGTCGAGTACATCAAACGCCGTCTTATATGTTACATCCAGTATGATTTTATATATCTTATTTCCATTGATAACATCTGGAAGCCCTTCTACCAGTTTCCTTGTAATATTGTCTTGAAAGTTTGCAAAAGGCTTAAACCCAGAGATAAGTATCTTCATTTTAACGGAACAAGTTTTAAAGCATTTTCAAAGTACAGCTTATTCTTCACCTGCTGACTTAAATCCAGTGATTCTAAAAACTCTCTGTGCTTGGAATCAAAATAGTCTCTTGCATACAATATTCTGTCCTGATATTGATTCAAAAACCGTAAAGCATGCTCGGGATCTCTTGTTAAAGCATTCAAACCGCTTCCCGCCGACATATCGCAGTAAAGATTATCATACTTGTCCAGTAGCTTCTGAATCATGCCTCCTTCTATGACCGGTCCTTTCGGATAAGCTACTTTGTCATATAGGTCATCGTTGGATATATGTGCCCAGAAACCGGGAGCGTGTCCTAAAAATATAGTCTCAGGACATTTTTTAAGCACTCTTTCCAAAGTATCTATGCCGCCTCCGTACCAGAAATTGGGCCAGCCGCTTATATTGGATCTGGGAAACTCATAATCAAAGTGCATTATAACCGGTAGCCCCAGCTCCCCTGCTGCCCTGAATAATCTTATAGCATCAAAATCGTCATACATCATTCTGACTTTCAGTTCTCCGCAGACCTGTACTTTGTGTATATATGTCGCCGCTTTCAGATTCTGTATTGCATCGGGATCTCTCGGATCGGGACAATATCCTAACACAAATCTGTGGGGATAAGCCCTCTTATATGCCAATACCGCTTCAAAAGGTACCGGTCCCTTTTTATTATATGAAGCCAATGCTCCGTTATAGTTTTCATATTCGTGTCTCGGACACTCCCATGAAAGAATCCATGTGACATCAATATCATTGTCATCCATGTTCTTCATAAACCCGTCCAAATCGGTCTTGTGCCAGTCGGCATGGTTATGAGCATCAATTATCATTTTTCCGCATCTCCTTCTTTCGATAGATTCAGTATACCATCATTCTTAATCTCTTTTATGTCCGATTTGCAATATTTCTTGATTTCTTCCAACTCGTAGTTATCAAACGGCGTTATAAGCGAAACCGCTATGCCGTTTTTCATGGCTCTGCCTGTTCTGCCTATACGGTGTATATACTGCTCCTTATCATCGGGTAAATCAAAGTTTATCACGGCATCCACATCGGTAATGTCCAGTCCTCTTGCGGCAACATCCGTAGCTACTAAAATGTTGAGTCGCTCCTCTTTGAATGCTCTTATCGTTTTTTCTCTTCCGGCTTGCGACTTGCCTCCGTATATACAGTTTGCAGAGTATCCTTTTTCACGCAAATCATCGGTCAACATCCTGACCATTCTTATGGTGTTGCAGAATATGAGCACTTTATATAACTCATTATTGTCCATTATTGTTTCCACAGCTTTAATCTTGTAACGCATATTTTGAACGGTTACATACATCTGGTCAATATCCGGCTTGTCCAGGTTATGTTCTTCTACGGTAATCTCCACCGGATTTCTCTGATAAAGCCAGGATATATCCATAACCCCTATCGACATGGTGGCAGACAGCAGTGCAAGATTTTTTCTGTCGGGCATCATGTTAAGAATATCGGTCACTTCTTCAATAAATCCCATATCCAGCATACGGTCGGCTTCATCCAGTACTGCAGTTCTGACTTTAGATATATCCACAGTTTTGCGTTCGATATGGTCTCTTAACCTTCCCGGAGTGGCAACAATAATCTGCGGATGCCTTTTCAATGCCTTTATCTGTCCTTCTATGGCTTTTCCGCCGTATATAGCCTCTACCCGCACTTTGGGCATAAACTCCGACAATTCCTTTAATTCATTGCATATCTGCAAAACCAACTCTCTTGTAGGTGCCAGTATAAGAGCCTGTATGTCTTTGTTTTCATTATCCAGCTGTTCCAGAAGCGGTATACCGAATGCAAAAGTCTTTCCCGTTCCGGTGGGTGCTTTTGCAATAACATCCCTGTACTGCATAAGAGGAGGAATAACACCCGATTGAACGGTTGATGAATAAACATATCCCTTTTTATTCAACGCCTTCATTATTCCTTCGGACAAGTGCAAATCGGCAAACTTGGTTCCGGAATAATTCAGTACCTGATTGTCCTTCTCATGCTCTGCAGGTCGTTTTCTGAATTTAGTCGGTTGTCCGGTCTGCTTATCGTATTTTCTCTTTTTTTTGTATTGCCCTTTTTTCTTAAAAGTATTTTTTCTTTTGTTTCTATTATTATCGGTTTTATACATATTACCTTCTGTTTCTCAATTCTTCTTCTATCTTATCAAGAGTTATACCTCTTTCCACAAGCAATACCATAAGGTGGTATACAAGGTCGGATACTTCATATACAATTTCCTGCTCAGAGCCGTTTTTCGCAGCTATAATGGTTTCCGAAGCTTCTTCACCTATCTTCTTTAAAATCTTATCCAGACCTTTATCAAAAAGATAACAGGTATACGATCCTTCTTTAGGATTGCTCAATCTGTCGGTTATTACCTGATATAACTCATTCAATATCTCATTCATTTTTCTTTATCTCTCCGTTTTGCTCTATCTGCCTGTAGAAACAGGACTGCTCGCCGGTATGGCATGCATGCCCTTTCTGTTTAACAAGATAAATCAATGCATCACCGTCGCAGTCCACCAGCACTTTAAGTACCTGTTGAGTGTTGCCGCTGGTCTCACCTTTTACCCATTCGCTGTTTCTCGAACGGGAAAAATATGTCGCTTTTCCGGTTTTAAGCGTTTTGTCAATCTGCTCTTTCTTTGCATATGCCAGCATAAGCACCTGTTTGGTATCAATATCCTGACATATAACCGGAATTAACCCGTTTTGGTCAAACTGCAATTTTAGCATCCAGAATTCCCTTTAAGTATGCACAACTTATTGCTATGCTCTTTTCCTTAGGCATATCAAACTGTTCCTGCTCCAGAATACACCAGTCGATAACATCGGAAACATTCAAAATAGATACAAAGTCTATCAATCCTCTTCCCAGTTCGGTGTCTTTACCTTCTTCGGATATATCCTTAAAATGCAGTGTATCCAATCTGTCTTTATACTTTTTACAATATTCCAGCACATCCACCCCGCCTTTAACCGCCCAGAGTGTATCTATCTGAAGAAAAATATCCTTTACGGTATTTTCCGCAAGTATGTCAAACAGCCTTTTTCCTTCATCAATAACGGTAAATTCAAAGGCATGATTGTGATAACCTATTTTTATACCGTATTTCTTTGCATTCTCGCTGGCTATGTTCAGATATTCCGCAACGGTTTTCATTCCGTCCGCGGAATGGAATTGTTCCGACAAATACGGAACCGCCACATACTTGTTGCCTATAACGGAGTTGTACTCCATTGTTTCGTGGAATTTATCCACAACGGCATTCAAGCCGGAATGGCTTCCTGCCGGCAGTAATCCCAGATCATCCAGGTATTTCTTAGTTTCAATAGCTTCCTTGCCGTAAAAACCGGCAAATTCCACTCCGTCAAAGCCTACCTGCTTTGCAATGTGCATGGCATGATAAAAATCCTGTTCTGCGATATCTTTTATGGAATATAGTTGTAGAGCTGCTTTCGGCATTATTTCCTCCTATCAGCAATTATACACATTAACCGATACCATTTCAAATTACAGTAACGATATCTTGTACATTACTATGCCTGCCGCACATGCCGCATTTAACGATTCCGTCTTACCTTGCATAGGAATGGACAATGTTTCGGTAAGGTACTTTCTTATCTTTTTATCCAACCCGTCGGATTCATTGCCTATGACCAATGCACAACGTTTATCCAGGCTGACCGTCTCAATATTATGACCGCTTGCATCCAGTCCGTATATGGCATAGCCGGCATTTTTAAGTACGGTAAAAATCTCTTTGCTTACCTTTATATACGGAACTCTAAACAGCGAACCCATGCTTGCCCTCAAGGATTTTTCGTTATATAAATCGGCACATCCTTCCAGTGCAAACACGCAACCCATTCCGAAAGCTTCGGCACTCCTTACCATTGTTCCGGCGTTTTTCGGATCGTTTATCCTGTCCATTACAAGCACCGGATTACCTTTTTTAAGCACATCCGGAACATCGAATTTAGGAGGTATTCCCAGTGCCAGAATTCCTTCGGGACTTTTCATGTAGGACAACGACTCCAATATGCCGTCTCTCACAAGATAGAGATTCTTAACGGTAAGCTTGTCCACATAAGACATATTGTTCTGATAATATGTGTCGCTTACATACACTTCCGTTATTCTTATACGGCTGCTTAACGCTTCATCCAGCAGTTTTCTGCCTTCGATGAAAAAAAGGTCCTCACGATTGCGGACCTTTTTTCTATCCAAGCTTTTCAGCCTTTTGATTTTCTTATTGTCCCCGGATTCTATGCGGTTCATGGTTTACTTAACCGAACTGACAAGCGAAGCAAAGGCTTTCGGATCGTTTACGGCCATGTCGGCAAGCACTTTCCTGTTAAGTTCAATACCGTTCTTCTTGAGAGCCGATATGAATCTGGAATAAGTCATTCCGTTTGTTCTTGCAGCAGCATTTATTCTTGCAATCCAGAGTTTTCTGAAATCACGCTTTCTTGCTCTTCTTGCAATGTATGCGTAATTGAGCGATTTCATTACCTGTTGTTTGGCAACTCTGAAATTCTTACTCTTATGTCCGAAATATCCCTTTGCGAGCTTTAATACTCTTTTATGTCTTCTGCGTTTTGTTACGCCGCTTTTTACTCTTGCCATTTGTCTGTTCCTCCTTACTTGTACGGGATAAGCTTCTTAATTGTCGGTGCATCCGCATCCGATGCGAAAGCCGTTGCTCTGTTATCAGTTTTTGCTCTCTTGGTCTTAGATATCAGTCTGTGCCTTCTGAAAGCATGTCCCATTTTTATCTTGCCGCTTGCGGTTACTCTGAACCTTTTTTTCGAAGCGCTGTGTGTTTTTAATTTTGCCATATTCTAATCCTCCTATTGTTTCTTGGGTGCAATTATAACTATCATATGTCTGCCTTCCAGTTTCGGATCTTTTTCCGGTGTGCCGTATTCCGAACAGGCTTCCGTAAACCTCTCCAATACTTCCGCTCCCATCTGCGTTCTTGTCATTTCACGTCCCCGAAATGACAGGCTTACCTTTACTTTGTTGCCGTCCGCAAGGAACTTGCAGGCATTCTTTATCTTAAAATTAATATCATGCTCGTCTATACCCAACTTAAGCCAGATTTCTTTCAGTTCCATGGTTTTCTGTTTCTTTTTTGCTTCCTTTTCCCTTTTGGAGATCTCAAACATAAATTTGCCATAGTCCATGATTCTGCATACGGGCGGTCTGGCATTGGGGGAAATCTCGACCAAGTCCAGTCCTGCCGCTTCACTGTGCTTGAGCGCTTCATTAACCGACATTATTCCTATCGCCGTTCCGTCCGTTCCTATTAATCTGACTTCTTCCGCTGTAATATTCCTGTTAGTTCTGTACTGGCTTCTGGTACCTTTTTGAGCTGCTATTGTAATTACCTCCGTAAAAATTATAATGGTCTTGCAGACAATAATCCGCAAGACCACACAACAAGTTAATGCGATATGTTTACCCGTTCAGTCGTTACTTAGGGGTGAGAAGGGATTACTTCTGCTTTCCGTGCGTTATACTATCATATGGAATATAAGTTGTCAAATAGAATTTTTCATATTAACCGTACACATTATATTCCGTATCTATCGTTTCTCCAGGAATATATCCATGTTCCGGCTTGTATTGCTCTGCACGGTAAAGGTATCGGCAGGAAGAACGGCAAGTTCCCTTTTCAAGCCTTCACGCAACGGCATAAGCTCCGACTGCTTCATCCCGGCTATATTGAGTATCTTGGAATTGTCTATGATACGGTCGAACATACGGTCATATTCAAGCTGCCAGCGTGCATAAGGACTGTTTTTATCGGGTGATATAAAGGAAATATAGTCTTCTTTGTCAACCTCCTCATATTTAAGCCCTATAAGCTCTTTGTAATAATCCGCGACAACTCTCCACGGATTATGCTCAGCCGTTGCAACTGTATATGTCTCTCTTTTTGCAGCGTTATTGAAAAGCAGTCTTGAAATCATTTTAGCGACATCTCCCGCCCAACTCATGGTTGCCTGAACATCCATCGCCTGACGCGGAAGCAGCACCGTTTTACCGTGTCTTGCACGTTCAATCACCACATCCGCTTCAAGCGTTACAAGCTGGAAACGACGCTTGGAGTAGGTTATCGCCGGGCGGATTGTTGTCCAGTTGTCAAGGCCTGACGCTTTCAATACATCCTCGCCGCGCGCTTTATACAGCGAATAATCCTCCGAACTGATGAAAGGTTCTTCTTTTATAACATCCAGCAGCCGGGGGGATGTTTCTTTTATCGGATGCTCCTCGTTTGCATATACTCTATATGTGGAAAGATAGATGTAATGACCGGTATTTTCCAGCAGCGGACGGTATTTTTCTTTGAACTCCTTTGTCCCGTATATCAAAAAGTCTACTATGCCGTCGTAATCGTTTTTAAGCAGCTCACCGATATATGCCGGTTCTTTTGCGTTCTTGGCCTTCATAAACTTAATGTTAGGGTTTTCGGATTGTCCTCCGTCAAGTGCCACCACATCCACCTTATAACCCATTTTTGCAAGTAACGGTACGAGATATACGCCCATTGCACCCGTTCCGCCCAAAACTAATACCTTTTTTGACATTTCCATTCCTCCCCGCTTACCGACAGTACCACTTTGCCGACATGTCCGCCTTCTTTTAATATTTTATGAGCAGCGTCGGCTTCTTCAATCGGCAGTATTTTATAAATTAAAGTTGTAATTTTCTTGCTTTCCGGCAGCGGCCGGACATCTTTCCATGAAAGGGATTTACTGTTATCGCTTTCATATGTTTTTTTCTCCGGGAATATTTTCGTAATTCATCATCAGAAGCAGACGCTTGGCATCCTTGAGTTTGGGCTGACCTTCAGGACTGTCGGCGCTTTCCTGAACGACCAGATAAATATCCGAGCCTAAAAGCGGTCCGAGCAGACGATGCTTCCTGCTTGCGCTGCCGCCGCACAGGAAAAGTGAAGGAATTCCCAGTTTATCTTTCAGACAGGTGGAAATTCTTAAATTTTCCAGCAATTCGCTTTCGGTATCGGCTGCGGTTACTATTTTGGCAATGTCCGCGCCGCGTCTTCGCTGTTCTCTTGCAATTTCCAGAACTTCATCGGTTTTGATGAATTTCAGTACATGGCTTGACATAATCACCTGTCCGCCGAGCTTATGTACTTCTTCTATGAATCTGATCTGTTTTTCCACCGCTGCCCGGTTGTATGTTATCTCACTTGAAGTCGGATAGAACATATCTGCTCTGATGTCTATAAGATCGCCGCCGCATTCAAGAGCCGTAATCAGCTCTTTAGCAAGATACTCGTCATCAGCTGCACTTTTGGTATTGCCCCGTCTGTAATTGGTGACATAAGCCGGTTTGTCTTCCATTGCGTTGAAAATATCGCAAAAATCCGTTTCGGTTCTGCATTCCGGCAACATTGATTCCATCTGAAGACCGAAAGCATCGCATCCTTCTTCCAGTGCGAGCCTTATATCACGTATTATTTCCGATGTCACCCGGGATTTAATCATTACGCAGAGCGTCGGTCGTCCCGGGATTAAGAATTTTCTGTGCGTGTGTTTATCTCTCATTTTATCCTCCGACAATATCATAATACGGTTTTTCATTATACGCTACATGCATCCGACCGATTTTATTTGTTTAACACCGTTTTATTATTTCATCTTCACGGAGAGTTGTAAAGAACCGGTAATCGCCTAATATATATTTACAAATATTTTACTCTACTATTTCGTATAGTGACGATGCATCACCTTTTTTAACATTATCCGATATATCGGTCACTCTGACCTTTACCGAACTGTTCACAAATTTTATCTCTAAAATATCACCTTTTTTAACCTGATAAGAAGGTTTGACCGCTTTACCGTTTGCGAATATCTTCTGTGCTTCACATGCATCATTAGCTACGGTTCTTCTTTTTATGAGGCGGCTTACTTTTAGAAACTTATCTATTCTCATTTTTAGCCTCGTTCCAGTACTTGTCCAGCTGCTCCAAATTCATCTCTCTCATATACTGACCTTTATCGTTACAACTGTTTTCCACATGCGAAAAACGCTTTATAAACTTATCCGATGCGGCATCCAGACTTTGTTCGGGATCTATATCCAAAAATCTGCAGACATTGACAACGGCAAAAAGCAAATCTCCGGCTTCTTCCTTCTGCTTTTCGGTATCTTCCGTTTCAATCGCCCGTTTTAACTCATGGGCTTCCTCATATACCTTATCGAAAGCTCCCCAAACATCCGGCCAGTCAAATCCCACTCTCTCGGCTTTACTCTGTATCTTATTGGCTCTCATAAGTGCGGGAAAGGTCTTGGGTATGTTTTTCATACTGTCCGCTTCGCTCTTATAGCCTTTTTCCTTTATCTTCAGCTTTTCCCAACTTTCCAGTACCTGCTCCGCTGTATCCATCTTTTTGTCACCGAATATATGCGGATGGCGGAAAATGAGTTTTCTGCAAATACCGTCGGTAATGTCCGATAAATCAAATGTTCCGTTTTCTTTACCTATTTGAGCATGAAATACCACCTGAAGAAGTACATCTCCCAGTTCCTCAGTCATCTTTTCTATGTCATTATCAATGATTGCATCGCATGTCTCATAAGCTTCTTCAATCAGGCATGTTGTAATGGACTCATGTGTCTGTTCTTTATCCCAGGGACATCCGCTATCGCTTCTCAGTTTTGCCATTATTTCCACAAGGTCGTTAAAATCGTATTTTTTATCGTGTTTATCCATCTTCTACACCCTTCCGAATAGTCATTCGCTTCTTGCTATTACTATTCTATCAGTATTATGTAAATCTTTGTGTACCTTAATATCGGTATATCCGTACTTTTTCAGTATATCGCATACCCGTGATGCCTGATTATATCCTACTTCGTATAGGATATATCCGCCTTTTTTCAGATACTTCATCGCATCGGCGGATATCAATTCATAGTACTCGGTTCCCTCCTCACCTGCCAGCAGTGCAAGCTTGGGCTCATACTCCAGCACCTGTTTGTCCAATGCGACATATTCATGTAACGGAATATACGGAGGATTGGATACTATTATATCGAACTGCCCTTCAATTTTATTAAAAAGGTCGCTTTGTACCGCCGAACAGTTACTTATTTTATTAATCAATATATTCTTATTCGCAATCTCAACACACTTTTCCGATATATCGCTCATGATAACTTTTGATTGTGCAAGTTCCTTTGCTACGGATATACCCGCACAGCCGCTTCCGCATGCCAGATCCAGAATCCGGGGTGATTCCATAGTTTTACCTATGGCTATGGCTTTCTCCACCAATATTTCCGTGTCGTTTCTGGGTATAAGGACATGCGAATCCACATAAAAATTATTGCCGTAAAAGCAGGCCTTATTCAGTATATATTCGAAAGGTTGGTTTTTGCGCCTTCTTTCCGCATATTCAAGCAGCAGTCGGTACTTTTCAGTATCCACAATCTCATCCGGGTGTGCATAGAAATATGAAATATCCTTTTGGAACACTTCTTCAAGAAAAAAATACATTTCCTTTTTATCCTTAAATATTTCCGAACAATAACCAATCAATTGTGAAATTACCATTTCGCTTCTTCCGGATCTTCCGGTACTACCGCATTGAATGCCATTATGGCGCATTCCACCATGCTTTCATCCGGTTCCTTTGCCGTAAGCTTCTGAAACAGCATGCCGGGAGCGGATACAATTTTGGAAAGCACATTATCATATCTGCCTGCTACTTTAACAAGCTCATATGCCAATCCCGCCACCAGCGGAAGCAACAGTATCCTGAAAACCATGTTGAGAATAGCCGAATGCCATCCCACAAGAGAAAAAACGATTATGGACACCGCCATGACCAGAAACATGAAACTTGTCCCGCATCTGCGGTTGCTTGTAGGATACTTCATAACATTTTCCACGGTAAGTTCCTCATCAGCTTCATAGCAGTTTATGGTCTTATGTTCCGCACCGTGATACATCCAGACCCTTTTTATATCCTTCATTAAAGTGACGGCAGCAAGGTAGCCGATAAAAATGGCAATTCTCAATACGCCTTCCAGTAAATTATTTACAACGGCACTCTCTATCTTAAGAAGACCTATCACGAAATTGGGCAGAAGTATAAACAAACCTACAGTTATTGCCACCGATAAGAGAACAGCAAAGAAGATGGCTGTCTTACTCAACTCACCGTCCGATGATTTTGTTTCCGCTTTCTTCTCATCCGGTTGCTCTTTATCTTTCTCATTCTGTTCATCGGTCTTATCAATATCCTCTTCTTCAATATCATAAAAAGATGCCGCATAAGACAATGCCTTTATGCTTAAGACCATCTGATATATCAGTGAATAAGCCCCTCTTAATACGGGTATTTTTGCTATCTTCCACTTTTTAGGGAGATTCTCCACATCCAGTACTATATCACCGTCGGGTTTTCTTACCGCGATTGCTTTTTTATGCGGTCCTATCATCATTATGCCTTCTAACAATGCCGAACCGCCGATTGATGTTTTTCTCATATCATAAAAAAATCGGGTTGTTTATCAGACAACCCGCCTTTCCTTTAAATTACGAAATACCGTATTTCTTTTTGAATTTGTCCACTCTTCCGCCGGTATCCACAAATTTCTGTTTGCCCGTGAAATACGGATGACAATTTGAACAAATTTCCACTTTGATATCCTTCCTTGTTGAACCTATTTCGAATTCGTTCCCGCATGCGCAGGTCGCTGTAGTTTTATAGTATTTCGGATGTATATCTTTTTTCATCCTTATCACCTCCTAAATTGCCGCAAGCGTGATTATACCACACTGTATAAACCATTTCAACAGTAATTTTTAATGTACCTATACCTGATTTCAATCGTAAATTGAAAAAGTAAATTCCAGTACTAATAGGCTCAAGCGGATTTTACTCTTGCACTAAGTTCCAGTTGTTGATTTGCATAACAAAAAGCCATATAGTGTCTTTCTGAAGGTTGCTCGTTTGGAAAGGAGCATATAGGATGAGAAAAATAAAATGTAGCAACAAACATTTGACACTTGATGAACGAAAAATTATTCAAACAGGTATTGAAAACGGATCCACGAAAGCCGATATAGCAAGAGTGATAAATAAAGATTCTTCCACGGTGGCAAAAGAAATCAGAAAACATAGAATAAAGAAACCTCGTAACACATACAACAGACCAACGATATGTATACATATTAGAGAATGTGGTAAGAGATGTATAGGAAACTGCGAAAGATATGAAGAGCCTAAATGCAGAAGAAGAGATGTATCTCCCGGTGCATGCAATAAATGTGATAAATATAGTAAATGTCATTTAGACAGATATATATACAATGCACAGCGTGCTGATGAGGCATACAGACAAACACTCATAGAATCAAGAGAAGGAATTGGAATATCCTCAAAGGAAATGCTTAGAATAGGTAATATAATAGCTCCGCTTCTAAAGAAGGGACAATCAGTGCACCAGATACTTGCAGCTCATAGAAATGAGATACGTTTAAGTGAGAGGACTTTGTATCACTACATTGAAACAGGTGTGTTTGAAACATTCGGCATTGACTGCTTCTCTCTCAAAGAACAGGTAAATAGAAAGCGCTTTAAGGGAAAATACAAGCCAAGAAAAGAAAAAGCTGACTATACCGGAAGAACATACAATGATTTCTTAAACCTGTTATCGGAAGATGCTGAAATCTCATATGTGGAGATGGATACTGTTATGAATTCTTTGAGTGGTCCGTATATACAGACAATTATGCACAAACGAACTAAACTAATGATAGGATTCATACATCGTGAAAAGACCTCTAAATCAATGTCAGATACATTTGATATGCTTCAGCAAAAGCTTGGAAGAAACCTTTTTACTGCACTCTTTCCGGTGGTACTCGCTGACCGCGGTGCGGAATTTGAGAAGTATGAGATGTTTGAATCGGATTCTGACGGTTTAACCAGATGCAGAATGTTCTATTGCGATCCGATGCAGTCAAGCCAAAAGCCTCATGTGGAAAATAATCATAATTATGTGAGAGACATAATACCCAACGGATATCCTCTGGATAAAATCGTACAAGAAGACCTTGATATTATGTTCTCTCACATTAACTCAACTCCGAGAAAGTCTTTGGCTGATAAAACACCATATGAAATGTTCGTATTTCTTTATGGTAAAGAAACTGCCGACCTACTCAATATGAGTTGTATAGAGAGGGATGAAGTCACACTAAAACCCACCCTTCTAAACCATGTCTATAAGAGGTAAGGAGCCTCTTGGACATTTAACCTTCCCGTAAAACGGGATAAAACGAGCTACCTTCAAACATAAAAATTAGCATTTTACAGACCGGACTTTAATTGTGCAATTTTTTGCAAATGATTAAACCGGCCTCAATTTCATCATGCCTTTCTTTTGTTCAGGCAAAGATAATATATTCTCTTTTCACTAAAAAAACAATACCTTTTTTACTCCAAAGAAGAAATTCTGTCCATATTTATGGAATTTTCTTGTGCAAAAAATTTTTTCTCTTTAGTACTGGAATTTACTTTTTCAATTTACCACCTGATTTCAATCAATAATCCATGACAGCCGTCTGTTTTATATTAATGCTGCTGACGAATTCCGCGTTATTCCTGGTCTTCATCAGTTTATCTATCATCCATTCGGTTACTTCGGCAGTACCCATATTACTCATGGCGCGCCTTATGGTCCAAATACTTTCCAGTTCTTTCTTGCCCAGCAGCAGTTCCTCTCTCCTGGTTCCCGACTTGTTAATGTCTATTGCGGGAAATATCCTTCTTTCGGCAAGCTTTCTGTCCAGATGTAACTCCATATTACCGGTACCCTTGAACTCCTCATAAATAACGTCATCCATTCTGCTTCCCGTTTCCACAAGAGCGGTTGCAATAACAGTAAGGCTTCCTCCGAATTCAATGTTTCTTGCGGAACCGAAGAATTTCTTAGGAGCATGAAGCGCTCCGGGATCCAGTCCTCCGGAAAGAGTTCTTCCCGTAGGTGTCATTGTAAGGTTATGCGCTCTGGCAAGCCTTGTTATACTGTCAAGAAGAATGACCACGTCTTTTCCGTGTTCCACCATCCTCTGAGCTCTTTCTAAAACCATTTCCGATACCTTGACATGGTTTTCGGGAACTTTATCAAATGTGGAATAAACAATCTCTCCTTTTACCGACCGCTGCATATCGGTAACTTCCTCAGGTCTTTCATCTATCAGCAGAACAATAAGTTCCACGTTGGGATGATTAAGAGTAATGCTGTTTGCTATCTTTTTCAACAATACGGTTTTACCGGCTTTGGGAGGAGATACTATCATTCCTCTTTGTCCTTTTCCTATCGGAGCTATAAGGTCGATTATTCTTGTGGAATAGTCTTTCGGATTATTCTCCAGAGTAAGCCGCTCCTCCGGGAATATAGGGGTGAGTGTATCAAAAGACTTTCTGGTAAATACTTTTGACGGATCTTCGTCATTAATGGTTATTACATTCTGAAGAGCCTGGAATTTCTCATTATCTTTTTTAGGTTTTCCGGTACCGAAAATCATATCGCCGGTTTTAACTCCGTATTTGCGAATCTGATTGGGAGCTACATATATATCTTTAGGACCGTATGAGTAATTATCGGTACGTAAGAAGCCGTATCCGTCCGGCAGCACTTCCAGCACCCCGCAAACCTGATCATACTGACCGTCTTCGCATTCTTCAGATAAATCGCTGTCTGTCTGCGAATCGGCTGTTTCCTGAACACTTGTACTCTGCGCCTGTCCGGGAGGGACAATAGTAGCCGAGTCATGTGACTTTATTACATGCCTCGTTTTTCTCTCCTCTTTCACAGGTTTTGCAACTTCCGATTCTTTTGCCATCTTGGACAAAAGATATCTGGGCTTCTTGGGAGTTTCCTGTGTTACGGCTTCAAGTATTTTTGCCGCCTCGGAGACAGCAACTTCTTCTTTCGGTTGCTCCTTCTCAATATCCGGTTGCTCCTGTTTGGTTATCTCCAAAATCCTTTCAATCAATTCCGCCTTTTTCATAACCGTGACGCTCTTGACGCCTAACGTCTTGGCAATAACCCGCAAATCCGCAATGGATTTAGACTTTAAAATCTCAACCTCGTTCATTAATATCCTCACTAAAGTATTTTTTTATATTTAGAGTATAGATTTGTTCTTTCCGAATTCAAACAATATCATACAGCAAGTACTTTGTCAAACATTTCTTGTATATTTTGACTATATTTCTGTCAGCAAGGTATATCGGTCACAAGTATTTCAGTTATACGGAAATATGTGCAAACTTGTCTATATTTTACTCTTTTTTATTACTTCTCCTATGTTGTCATAGATATATTTCGGTCTGTAAGAAAAGTTCTGAATATTCTGATGGTTGGTCACTCCGCTTAAAACCAGAATGGTATCTATTTCACTTTCTATACCCGCAACTATATCGGTATCCATACGATCACCTATTATTATGGTATTCTTTACATCGGTCCCCAGCTTCTTCAATGCATGCCTCATCATGAGCGGATTGGGTTTTCCGATATAGTAAGCTTTTTTCCCGGTAGCTATCTCAATCGGTACCGCTAACGCTCCGGTTGCGGGCATTATTCCTTTTTCGGTAGGACCGGTTCTGTCGGGATTGGTACCTATAAGTTTTGCTCCCCTTTGCACCAACTGCACCGCTTTTTCTATTTTCTCAAAAGAATAAGACCTGGTCTCACCTATTATTACATATTTAGGACTTACATCATTCATTGTAATTCCCACTTCGTATAAAGCGTTTATCAGCCCGGGTTCTCCTATCACATATGCCGTACATCTGGGTGACTGTGAGGCAAGGAAAAGTGCCGTTGCGATTGCCGAAGTGTAAAAATGCTCGTCACCTACAACAATACCCATTCTTGCAAGTTTCTGTGAAAGTTCACGCGGCGAACGTTCGGAACTGTTGGTCAGAAATAAATACTTTTTGTTATTGTTTTGCAACCAATCAATGAATTCCAGCGCTCCGTCCAATAAATTATTACCGTGATATAAGACACCGTCCATGTCAATTATGAAACCGTCTTTATTCTTAATTGTATCGTCCATTTTTATCTCCTGTCTTTCTTGATTTTCTTACGTCTCCACAGTATCAGGTATATGAAAAGGTTGGCTATAAGGTGCTCTGTGGTTGTAATCAGGTTGATGGAAGGATTATCCTTATCAATCAGAACCTGTCCCAAATAAAGCTTTTTAGCAGCCTTTCCGTTAAACCTTATTCTGTTTTTATCCCATATTTTATCTATCAGATTCTTAAAAAAGTTATTCTTTTCTTTCATAATCTGTCTGTGAGCCGATTTAGCGGAACGGTATGCAGCCATTATCTTTGTAATGAGCTGTTCAGGTGTATAGGCCCTTATTTTCTCTATACCGAACATGTTGGCGGTAATCTCCATTCCCGCGAAAAACACTCTTTTTGCGGTAAGCACACCGTCGGTATTGTTTCTTAAAGTTCTTAAAAGAGAAAACTGCAGCACCGATTCCGTTACAAATCTTTTGCTTTTCTTAACATTCAGACAAAGCATTTCAATTTCTCTGTCGGTCAAAGGTTTTGCATAGTCATGAGTTGCATTGTCGGAAATATAGTAATTCTTTCCGATAAACTTACCGAATGCTTTCATGCCGTCAAGATATCCCAGCAACATATTTCGGGCTGCCAATTCGGGGTCGAATTCCAATATACCTCCCTCAATCTGCTGATTCTCTATATACAATATCTTAGCATCCGATTGCTGAACACGCCTGTATACGCCTATGGCGGCATTGCTTACCGCTATTATATTTTTATAACCGTGCTCAATCAGTACATTTATAGGAAGATTATCGTAGAAACCTCCGTCCAGATAAAGTTCCCCGTCTATTTCCTGCTTTTTAAATCCGGGAACGGCGGAACTTGCAAGTATGAAATCCACTACTTTACCCTCAGGAATATCTTTTTTAAACAGTATGACGGGTTTCATCTTTGTTAAGGAAACTGTTACCAATGCATAATCAACAGGTGAATTACGTAAGACCTCTTCATCTATTACCTGCTCCAGATAGCCTTTCAATGTGGATGTATCCAGCCCTTTATTCTTAAGTATGGATTCGATATACTCGACAGAACCCGGCTCTCCGTCTTCTTTGTCATAGGTAATATCAAAGAGAGTGGGCATATCCAATGTCTTCCATAGGTATTCCGCCTGCTCAAATGCACCGCAGACAAAAGCCGCCCCGTTTATAGAGCCCACGGAAGTACCTATGACCATGTCAACCTCTATATTCAGTTCTCTCAGAGCTTTCCATACACCTATCTGGTAGGAACCTCTGGCTCCGCCTCCGGCAAGCACAAGCTGATATTTCAAGTCCATTACCTACCCGGATTGATTATATATAACCTGAAACTATTTTACAATTGTAACTACTGAAATTTCTTGATTTCGAGATTTATACCCGCTTTTTTTGCATATTTAAACATATCGTTTATCTGCTTGGTCTGATGGCCGGTGAGTTTGGCATTGGGAATGACCACCAACACGGTTTTCTCCCTTATATCCTCTCCGCTGACCGAATAACCTTTGTATTCTCCGTAGGTAAACTTATCCATGGAATCGATATGCTTTTTTATTTTTCTCTTCAGTTCGGTACCGGACTTATAGCTGTCTTCCTGCGTATTTATACTTACGATAGATACCGCCTCTTTTGTATAACCGTCATATATATCCAGAGTCGGAAAATTATGATCCAGATTGGCTCCCATCATTTTATGTATTACCTGACCTCGTTCCAAAGGGTCCAATTCCCAGATATTTTCTTTAACAACCCCTTTACCGTCTCCCGCCCATTTAGATGATACCGAACGAACATAAACTCTGTTTTTCTTCAATATCCCGCTGTAATCGGCAAAGACCGAGAGAGTAAAGAAGTCATCATACGGAACCGCAAAGAATATTGCATTGTTTATATCCGTCTCCTCCGGTTGCGTAATAACATCCACAAGATATATTCCCGATGCATGGTATGCGACGGCTCCATTGACAAGTCGCCTGTCCAGTTCGGACAGTAAATCGGAATGTGCCTTTATATATCCGTTCAGTTGTATGCTCAACAACAGTACAAATATGAGCACAAAGCAACATATACAGCTTTCCGCCGTTATTCTGCCCTCAGTATGAGTCTTCCGCTTCAACATAAAAACTCCTTTCGGTACCCAAAAGACCTTTGAACTTTAAAGTTACTCCCACCTTGATGCCGCAGCACACCGAAGACATGTCCATATTGTCCGGTGAATTGAGAGCAATCAGATCCAGCAGCCTTAAGACCTTGACATTATTGCTTTTTGTGCATAAAAGAAGCCGTAAATAGTCATCATAATCAGTTTTCAGCCAGTCGGGTGTTTTACTTAAACCCTTTTCCAGACCTATATCCAGATTCCAGTCACCGTCCATCTTGATTACCGGACACTTCGCTCCTCTGCAAAGAGCCTCGGTATCGTATGCCGATTCCGCTATAGCCCAGGAACATAAGATAAGATTCTTGGCTATGGGTGCTGCCGCACCGAAAGTCCAGCTGCCAGCAAGACATGCCGCCAATGCATCGGCTTTGGTAGTCTTAGGCAAATCGGTATAGACATGAATGGCGTTACAAGCAAATCTCAATGCCATAAGAGACGCTTTGCACGATTGAACATTCTTTCTGTTGTCTCTGTTTCCGAAAATGATATACTCAATTTCGCCATCTAAATATCTGTTCTCACCTTGATCGGTATCCGAATCCGTAAAACCGTTCATATACAGCATTATGTATTCGTTAATCATGATATCTTCTTTAATTTGAGACAGCATCTCGGATAAATCCGTGAAAGATTCGGATATGCTTTTTGAGGTGTTGCCGGTGGCATCGGCTTGGAAAATATATGTATCCTCATAACCTTCCGATACCAGATTGATAAAATCATCTATCCTTATGTCTTCTATTATGATTGATTCCAGTACTTCATCCGCCATTTTTTTTAACAGGGACCGCTGATCTTTAACTATATCATCAATGACCGATGCAAAAAACCCGTCCAGAACATCCCCGTTATATACAGCATCATAGTACATTTCAAAACCGTCACAAAAAACATCATATAGAGAAACATCCTTTTCTTCACTTACAGTATCCAGCATATGCTTCATGGTCTGTTCCAGACAGTCAACATTTCTGTCCAATACCGCTTTGATGTTTTGCAAAACCGACACCGATAAGGAAGTTTCCATTTTATAAACGGTATCTGCACATATCTTCAATACGGCCTTTAACTGTTCGGGACAATCTTCAATACCGTCCACTATACCTTTCAGATTTTCCGACAGTATGTGTATATCCGCATAGGTGTTAATCATTTCATTCAACAGGTTAACGGCTTTTTTATTGTACTCTTTCAGAACATATATAATATTATCCACATTGGTTTTCAAAATATCCGTTACCTGTTTTTTCAGCACCTGAGCCGTATCCGTCTGCTCCTTATCTCCGCTTTTCATATAGGAAAGCATCTCGCCGTACAACGAATCCGCGTAACGTATAATCTCCATCAGGTCATGATAATATTGACTGGAATTTATCTCTTCAACCGTTTCTTTCAACAAAGTATGAGCGTTTTTCAATCCGCCTATCAATTCGTCTATCTGCATCTTCACATTAAGAGTCCTGATAACATCCTTAATCTTGGAAAACATTTCAATTCTTTCGTTTGTCTCGGCTAAAACGGTTCTGAATATTTCATCGCTCATAAGGCGGTTTATCTGAGCGGATATGACCGGATAACTTGTCAGAGGTTTGTTTCTCTCTACTTCCACATTCACTATTTCCATTTCAAAAAGCCCTCTGCTTATCGAAGAGTTATTCAGTGCCTCGGTTATACGTAAAGCAGCCTCCCGGTCGCTCATCTCATAGCCGTATAGTGAATACCGCTCCTTCATGTATGTGCTGTATTGACTCAATACACATCCTAAGGATGCTTTAGCGGCATTTTTCGCCGCATTCAGTGCATTTTTGGCAAGATATATATCGGATAGCACCAATACCAACAGTATCAGCACCGGCGTTATAACCGCCACAAATGCCGTTATCACTCCTTTTTTTCTATTTGAAGAAGGTTTCAAATATAATATCCCCCTTACGCTTTATACCGTCATATGTTCTTATCTCGGAAGTCAGGTCATATTCCGTATACTCAATCTCCTCGCAACTTATCTTCACAATCATCATCATTACGGAAATAACCAGCATAAGAATGAGAGGAAGAACTATTGCCGCTTCCGCCGCCGCACTGCCTTTTCTTTCTTTTTTACCGTATAAATATCCCATGGTACGATGATAATATTTCATCCGGTATTATTACACAGACAAAACTGTATATTTACAGAAACTGTAAATATTATTTCTATATGAATTACCCCTATAAAATGTGTAATGCTTTGAAATGTAATAAAAATAAGAGAAAATCGGAAAAAAAGTAAAATTCGGATAAAAATATATATTTTACCTACTCAAGAAACATTAATAAGTGTATAATTGACATAAATCTGTAGTAAATATTAATAACGGGAGGTAAATATGACATTTGACCCTAATTCCAAATTAATGTACATAATGGTAGCAATAGTCTTACTTTATGTTACCGCTCAGGCGGTCTTTTTCCTTGTAAAAGCTATTAAAAGGGCTAAAGAGTTGAATATAAGCTCATCAACGGTAAAAAAGACCATTCTATCCAGTGCAATCTTCACTATTGCACCGGCGATATCCATACTTATGGGTGTGCTGACTATGGCGGGCTTTTTAGGACTGCCCTTTCCATGGTTGCGTTTATCCATTCTGGGAGCACTTACATACGAAGTTACCGCGGCAACTTCCGCAGCCAAATCGTTGGGCATCACCGACCTGTCCACTTTGGTTACCGATCCTAAAGTTTTTGCCACAATGGCATGGGTAATGCACTTGGGAATATTCACCGGACTTATTCTTGTCCCCTTGTTCCTTAAGAAAATTCAAAGAGGCCTTATAAAGATAAAAGAACGGGATGAAAAATGGAGTGATGCTTTTCTTACTGCACTGTTTTTAGGTATGATATCGGCGTTTTTAGGACTTATCTTTGCCGACATAAAATCCGGACTTATTGGATGGATACCGGTATTCGTAATGATTGTTTCGGCATTGATTATGTCGGTTCTGGGTATACTGGTTAAGAAATTCAAGATAAAGTGGCTGGAAGATTTCGCTCTTCCGATAACCATGCTTGTCGCAATGGCTCTTTCCATTCCCATTACCAATCTGATAGAAAGTTTAATTTAGGAGGCGGACATGAAAAAGAATAAAACAACAAAATCTTATGATGATCAAATACATTTCCACGGAAGAATCTGGATGTTGGGAGCTTTAGCTCTTTTCACACTGTTCCCGACAGCTATATGTGTTATATACAACGCATGGCCGTCTGCCGGTCCTCTCTTCAAAGCTCTTGCCGGAGTTGCCCCTATTTTCTGGACAGTGGGCGTTATTGAAATTCTGACATATACCCCCATGCTGGGCTCGGGAGGCTCTTATCTTTCCTTTGTAACGGGAAACATCTCCAATCTTAAGGCACCGTGCGCTTTGAATGCCATGAATGCATCCAAAGTAAAACCGGGAACAGACGAAGGAGAAGTTATCTCCACTATTGCCATAGCCGTATCCAGCATAGTAACCATAGTCATTATTGCTATCGGGGTATTGGGACTTACCGCAATAAGACCGCTATTGGAATCGGAAGCATTAAAACCGGCATTTGCCAATATACTTCCCGCTTTATTCGGAGGATTAGGAGTAGTATATATATCTAAAAACTGGAAAATAGGCCTAGCACCTCTGTTATTCATGCTGGCTCTGTTCATTATCTCGCCTATCGATTTATCCGGTTATGTAGGTGTACTGGTACCTGTAGGAGCAATTATTGCGATAATAGCCGCAAGGATATTGTATAAGAAAGACAAACTTTAGGAGGTATGTTATGTGGTGGTTAATTTTTCCCGCTCTGTTTATCATTTTCCTTCTCATTCTTATCATTCGGGCGTTATTGTTTAAGCCTTATCCGATAACGAAACCCGAAATAACTGATATTGAATTAGATAATGAGGGGATAATAAACAGATTGTCGGAACTTATAAAATGCAAAACCGTATCCAACATGGATTTCGAAAAGGTGGATTTTGCGGAATTTGAAAAACTGCACAAACTCATAGAAAAGTTCTATCCCGATGTTTTCAGGAAATGTGAATTTGAAAAAGTATCAAACACAGGTCTTCTCTTCCGCTGGCCGGGTAAAGAAAGCGATGCACCCACAGTGCTAATGGCACATTATGACGTCGTTCCGGCAAATGAGGACCAATGGGATAAGCCCGCTTTTGAAGGTATTGTGGAAAACAATGAAGTGTGGGGTCGCGGTACATTGGATACCAAAGGTACTTTCACCTCAATTCTGGAAGCAACCAATCTCCTTATTAAACAAGGCTTTGTACCCCAAAACGACATCTATCTTTCTTTCTCAGGCGATGAGGAAGTGTCCGGTCCCTCCTGCCCCGCTATTGTGGAATTGTTTAAAAAAAGGAACATAGTACCCGCATTGGTAATAGATGAAGGCGGAGCGGTAGTGGAAGATGTTTTCCCCGGTGTAAAAGCCAGATGTGCTCTTGTGGGTACGGCGGAAAAAGGAGCTATGGATGTACGTATGACCATGAAAAGTCAGGGCGGTCACGCATCCTCTCCTAAACCTCACACAATTATCGGTCAGCTTTCACAAGCCGTTGTCAATATTGAAAATAACCCGTTCAAGTTCCAACTGACTCCCCCTGTTAAAAAAATGTTTGATAACTTAGGCAGGCATTCCTCTTTTGTTTTCAAAGTAATCTTTGCAAACCTGTGGTGTTTCAGTCCGGTATTGGATCTTATGTGCAAAAAAAGCGGAGGCGAGCTTAATGCTCTTATGAGAACCACCGTTGCATTCACAATGGCAAGCGGCAGCAGTGCGGCCAATGTACTTCCTCCCAAAGCATCCTTTACCGCAAATCTGAGACTTATAGGGACAGATACATGTCAATCGGCTATAGAATATCTTAAGAAGACCGTAAAAAATGACAATATTGAATTTGAAATGATTCACGGTTCCGACCCTTCGATATATTCCTCTACCGACTGTAAAGGCTGGGATATACTGACCGATGCAATAAAACAGACATGGTCCGATGCAATAGTCTCCCCTTACCTTATGTTTGCGGCTTCCGATTCCAGACACTTCAGCAAGATATCCGATAAGGTATACAGATTCTCCGCAATGTACTTAACAAAAGAACAAAGAGCTTTAATTCACGGAAACAACGAAAGAATACCCTGTGATACCGTATACGATATGGTTAAGTTCTATGTGAGGGTTATTAAACAGAGCTGAGTGCACCGATTAACATAAAAGAATATTTGTCTATGAAAACGCAAATTACCTTAAAAATTTGCGTTTTCTTTCCATATTTTCCATAGCAAACTCAAATTTTATTGACTTTTTGAGTTTTCTATGCTGTAATACCCTTAGAAAACTCAAATTTGAGGTGATATTATGATTAATCGTTCCGGTGAATATGTTTCCAATCTTTCAGGAAAGCTTGAGTATAAGTCCTTCAGACCCGCTAAGCTTCCCCCGATACCGCCCATACAACCCGATGAGGAAATGTTGGCTCTTCTGCTGGAGGCAAATAAGAAGGTTTCGCTCTTAGACGGCCTTGCTGCAAGAATCCCCGATATGGATCTTTTTGTTGCCATGTATGTACGTAAAGAAGCACTTGTCTCATCACAGATAGAAGGTACGCAATGTACTTTGGAAGATATACTTGACCCTAACCTTGATACAAATACCAATGCTGATGTTTCGGAAGTTGTAAACTACATCAAAGCGATGGAATTTGCCGTGGAGCAGCTTAATACGCTTCCGCTCTGTAACAGACTTATCAAAGAAACACATGCTGTTTTGCTTCAGGGAGTACGCGGAGCGGAAAAAACACCCGGTGAATTCCGTACATCGCAAAATTGGCTTGGCAGCCCGGGAAGTACACTAAAAAATGCCCGCTACATACCTCCCAATGTGCAAGATATGAATATTGCAATGTCCGACCTTGAGAAGTACATAAATAGTGAAGACTCACTTGATACACTAATCAGAGCAGCACTGATTCATTATCAGTTCGAAACCATTCACCCGTTTTTAGACGGTAACGGCAGAATAGGAAGATTGCTGATCGCTCTGTTTTTAATGCAGACACAAACACTGCGTTCCCCCGTACTGTATATGTCCTGTTACCTTAAAGCCAACCGTATCGAGTATTACGACCGTTTAAGCGAAGTCCGAAAAAGCGGAAATTACGAACAATGGGTTACTTTCTTTCTTCGTGCTATAGTTGAAACGGCAACCGACGCTATAGAAACAATTGACAAGTTAACCGAGGTGAAAAATATAAGCATTCAGAAGCTTGACGACATAACCCCGAGCATCAAAGCAAGACTGGAGACATTACTTACTTATCTTGAGAAAAATCCTATAATAGATACCAAAAAAACAGCTGAGGCATTAGGCTTTTCCTATAACTCCACAGCTAAATATGTAGATATACTATGTAAAAAAGGCATTTTGGAACATTCCAGAAAAGCAGGTAAGACAAAAATATATTCTTACACGGACTATTTGAATATCTTGCGTAAAGGTACTTAATTACTTAATCATAAACTGCTTAATACTACCTTAGAGAATCAATTGTTCTGTATATGGCTTCTCTGCCTATTCTGTTATCATCAAGATAGAAAGTACCTGTACACAATAACCATATTATTTTATCAATCTTGTATGCCGTAGCATTCTTATCAGTGCCGCTTTTCTTTACGGCTTGAGCCCAAGAAAACATCTCTTTAATAACATCCTCTTCATTGAGCTTATCATCAGATTGCATGTATCTGACTACCTTTATAATATGTACATCCGGTTTAGCCAGCCATGTGCAGCCACAATCCTTCAACCAATCACAGGTTAATGATAAACCGAGACCATGTATTTTCTTTGAAATTGCATGTAATTCCTTTAGTTCCTTGTCTGTCATATTTGATGTTGCCACAAGATCTGCTATTATCTTTTCACCATTATCAACTGTTAAAAACTGCAACCCGTCATAGAGTCCTCGACAGTATTTTTCCCAATTGGTTGCTGTATGCTTTTTCATACCCTTATCAATGATACCCATATCAAGCATCGCATCATAAATGCTTGTCCATTCATGATATATAGAAGCGGATTTCTTCGTGTTAAAATCGAACAGTACCTTTTTTATAATCATTCTGTTGGTGGTATCTTTATCGTTAAACTTTATGGAGTTGCGCATCCTGCCGCTATTCTGTAAGGATGAACAAAGTCGAATCAGAATACCCTTTGAAGTGATATCTCTTTTAGGGTAAAAGTACCTCTGAAGAGAAACTTCATCTATTCCCATTGCTGCAGCATAGTTGACTAAACTGCCATACAGTTTTTTATATAGTTCAATTTGCATTTTGCACCTCCACATCTCTACCTATTATTAGAGCATACTTGTAATAAAAAATCCATTATCTTTGGACTTTCCGGCTGTTTGATATGTGCTATTCCATATTTTTCTTTATCCGATGGATTATTCCTCCATACTAATATATAATTAGCAGTGAACTGTTTAATGATTTTTAACAATCCTGCATTAGGAAAGGACAGATTATGAAGGTATACAATACACTTACAAAGAAGAAAGAGCAACTGGTACCGATTGACGATAAAACGGTACGCATGTATTCCTGCGGACCTACCGTATACAGTTATGCTCATATAGGAAACATGAAAGCCTTTTTATTCATGGATTTCTTAAAAAGGTCGCTGAATTATTTAGGATATAAAGTTAAGAATGTTATGAATATAACCGATGTGGGACATCTTGTTTCCGATGCCGACGAAGGTGAAGACAAGATGATTAAAACGGCAAAAAGTACCAATAAGACGCCATGGGAAATAGCAGCGATGTATACCGATGCTTTTCTTGCGGATATTAAAAAACTGAACATACAAAGACCCAATGTACTGTGTAAAGCTTCGGAGCACATAGAAGAAATGCTGGAAATGGTATACAAGCTCTATGATGAGGGCTATGCATATGAAACAAGCGACGGAATATATTTCGACATAGCAAAATTTCCGCAATACGGCAGATTGTCCAATCTGGATCTGGAAGGACAGCTTGCGGGAGCAAGAGTTGCCGTCAATGAAGAAAAGAGACATCCTGCGGATTTCGCTTTGTGGAAAAAAGCTCCCAAAGAACACATTATGCAATGGGACAGCAGATGGGGTATGGGTTATCCCGGATGGCATATAGAATGTTCCGCAATGAGCAGAAAGTACTTAGGTGATCAGTTTGATATACATACCGGAGGAGTGGATCATATACCCATTCACCATGAAAATGAAATAGCGCAGTCGGACGCTTTCTTGAAAAAGCAGGCGGTTAAGTACTGGATGCACTGCGAGTTTTTACAGGTTGACGGAGGCAAAATGTCCAAATCCATGGGAACAGCCTATCTTCTGTCCGACTTGGAAGAAAAAGGGTACGAACCTCTTGCCTTCCGATATATGTGCTTAAATGCTCATTACGGGAAAAAACTGAACTTCACATGGGACGGAATAGAGGCGGCTCAGAAAAGTCTTAACCGTTTATCCAATCTCGTTTTAGAACACAAAGAATCGGATACGCACATTGACTCAAACGTGATAGAAGAATACAAACAGCAATTCCGTGAAGCATTGCAAGATGACCTCAATCTGCCTCTTGCCATGAGTACCGTATGGAATGCAGCCAGAAACAATGTCAAATCCAAAAGTATATATAATCTGCTGATGGATTTCGATAAGGTGCTTGCTCTGGATCTTGACAAAAAAAGAACCGAAGCGGCGGATGATATACCGGAAGAGGTAACACTACTTGCCGAGCAGCGTCTGGAAGCCAGAAAAAACAAAGACTGGAAGAAATCCGACCAATTGCGTGACCGGATAAGGCAGTTGGGTTATTCCATAAACGATACACCGGCAGGTCAGGTTATAAAGAAGGGATAAAATGCTTATTAAAGTATTTCAGAAAGGCTTTAATTTCTCGCAGGACGGCCCGGGTAACAGACTTGTTTATCATCTGCAGGGCTGCAACATGAATTGCCCGTGGTGTTCCAATCCCGAAGGTATAGAAAAAGACGGCAGTATAATGGTAACCGAAGGTGTTGACGATGCAGTATGTCCTAACGGTGCCATATCTTCCGGTATGCTGGACAGCAAACTTTGCAGGGGCTGTCCTAAAATGTGTCTTCAGACACTCCACATGGGCATTAAATTATCCTGCGACACATACCACACCGATGAAATAGTTTCAGAAGCCGCAAGAAGTAAATCCATGTTCTTTTCCGGAGGCGGCGTTACCTTTACCGGAGGAGAACCGACATTAAATCTGCCTGCTTTGATTGACATGCTAAAAAAGTTGAAACAGGAAGATATTAATACCGCTATAGAGACCAACGGTTCCCATCCCGATCTTGCATCGGCAACGGAATATATCGACCATCTCATTATCGACTTTAAACACTATGATGATGACAGACACAGAAAAACCGTGGGTATCTCCAATGCAATAATTAAGAAAAACCTGAAAAGATTATCGCTTATAAGAAAAATCAACATACGAATACCGCTCATAAAGGGTTTTAATGCGGAAGAGGAAAATGCCGTGGGGTTTGTAAATACCTTATCGGAATGTAACAAGCAGAACATAACCGTTGAATTTTTGTCATTTCATGAATTCGGCAAATCCAAATGGCAACAATGCGGTATGGAGTATAAAATGAAAGGCTATGAATATATTTCCGATGACACTTCGGAAATGTTTACCCGTATATTTAAAGATAACGGATTTGATATAATAAGGACATAGCTTTCGGAGGTAGACATGAATGTATATGAAGTTTACACACAAAAAGTAATAGATGACAAGGCCTCCCTGCTTTTCAAAGAAGAGCGCAGTTTAAAAAGACTGGACGGTTGGTTTCTTGCTCGTGAGATTGTTTGCGATACACATGAAGAATTGAAAGATTTACCCAAGGAACTTCGAGCAGCTTATGAAATTAAAAACATTATCACAAACATACCGCTGGGCATAAGCGAAAACAATATCTTTGCAGGAACGCAAAGAGATGCATTTGCCAGGTCCTATGCCCTCATAAATCCCTCATTCCGGGTGGAAACATTCTCCGGTTACTGCGACCCCACAGCGATATATGATGATATTGAACCTAACGAAGAATTTACAAAAGAACGCATTGCCAAAGTTAAGGAATTTACCAAGAATACGGAATTTGTAAAGAAACTTACAAAAGTCTATGATGACTACGAACAATACACAAAGGAAGTAATATTCTTTGTGGAACAGGTTACGGGACATGTGATACCGGATTTCCGTCCGGCTTTAAAATACGGTGTAAAAGCCATAATAGAAAATACGGAAGAGCGTATAAAAAACGAAGAAAACGAGCAGAAACGAAATAACCTTGCGGCAATGAAGATTGCTCTTGAATGCGTAATTCTGTTGGCTAACAGATATGCCGATATTGCGGCATCGCAATACAAAGAAGCTTGTGCCGAAAGAAAAAAGCAGCTTGCGCTTTTGGAATCCACACTGAGAAAAGTTCCTGCCCTGCCGTCGGAAAATCTATATGAGGCAATACAGGCATACCTGTTATTATGGCAGGTAATGTGCCTTGAACAGGCTCCCAATCCGTTTGCCTTTTCCGTAGGAAATGCGGACAGGATATTCGAGCCTTACAGGAAAAATCTTACCAGAGAGCAGGCGGCAAGTTTATTCAGGCATTTCCTCGTATTCTATAACGTGGGAGACCGATCCTGGGCCATATCGCAGAATGTACTCTTAGGAGGCAAATCCAATTCCGGTGTCGACCTTACCAATGTCTGCACATATGCGTTCCTGGACGCATACTATGCCATGAACTTCCCGCAACCCATATTATCGGTCAAACTGCATAAGAACACCCCTCAAAAACTGTATGAAGAGATGGGAAGGTTTTTCTTTACGCCCGGGTGTCTTACTCCTTCTTTTTTCAATGACGACTCGGTTTTCCAAGTGCTAAAAAAAGCGGGTATTGAAGAAACCGACCTGGAAGATTACTCGGTAGCAGGCTGTCAGGAACCGTTGATTATGGGTAAAGATAACGGCAATACCACCAACAGCTGGCTGAACCTCGGTAAGATACTGGAAATGACAATAAACAACGGACGCTCCCTTATATCTGGCGAGCAGCTGGGAAGAAAGAGAAATGTTGATAATCTGAATATACTGGGGAATATAAAAGAGTACTTTTACGATGATGCTAAGTATTATATAAAACATATGGCGGATGCGGCAAACGGCGCTTCGGTTGCTTTATCGGAACTGCCGGTACCTTTCTTATCAAGCTTTATGGGCGGCTTGGAAACCGGCTATGACATGAGGGATGTTAAAAATCAGGGAACCAGGTACAATGCAAGCGGATGCCTTATCCACGGTTTATCGGTTGTCGCCGATTCCATAATAGCGATAGAAGAATACTTAAAGGTATATTCTTCCAATCCCGACCGCCTTATAAACGCTCTCAGGAATAATTTTGAAGGCGATTCCGATATAAAGGCTTTTCTTAAAAATGCTCCCAAGTACGGAAATAATATTCCCGCTCCCGATGCGCTTGCCAAAGAGATATCGGAAAAGATTTCAGATTACGTGAAATCAACAAAGAACTACTTAGGTAACGGCTTCCGCGCCGACTGGTCCACACCCTCCACTCACCTGCTGTACGGATACTGGGTAGGTGCAACACCGGACGGAAGAGAGGCCAGACAGATGTTGAATTTCGGAATAGATCCCTTACACGGTGATGCGACATTAGGTCTGGGTTTCAGGATACTGTCCTGTATGAATCTTCCGTTTGCCGAGATGAACGGCGGTTATGCATCGCATTTCGGTATTGATCCCAAATACTTCACCGCCCCGACATACGAAGAAAAAGGCATACAATTTAAAGAGAGAGTCATTGAACCTCTGTTTTTCAATAAAGACATCAATACGGTATGCCCCTACTATCTCTATGTGAATGTCACAACGGCGGAAACATTAAGAAAGGTACTGGCGGAACCGGAAAAATACGCTCCGAGCGGAGTTTACATTATGAGGATTCACGGCACATTCGTTAACTTTCTGGACCTTTCCCCCGCTATTCAGAAAGACATTATTACCCGACTGGATCCTAAGTCCACATCGTTATAGGAGAGAGTTATGCTGGCATTAGGTTTGGATATAGGAACAAGTAAAATCTGCGTATCCGTCATTGACGGTAAAACAGGTAGCTGTCCGGAAACCTTTGATACCGTTAACGATACTTTCATAACGGTTGATAAAAAACAAACCAAAATGCAGGATGCAAAAGCTATATTAACCAAAGCATATACACTTATTGAAACGGTACTTTCAAAATATCCCGATATACAATGCATAGGTGTAACCGGACAGATGCACGGAATAGTCTATATAAATGAAGATTTTTCCTTAGCCGGTCCTCTTTTCACATGGCAGTATGAGTCGGGTGATCTGCAATACCGGGACAGCGGTTTATCCTATGCGGACTATCTTTCCGAACTGACAGGCTATAAAATGGCCACGGGATTCGGACTTACCACCTTGTTTTATCATATGCACAAAATAGTGTACTGCAAAGCACGCTATATATCCACAATCCACGGTTATATTGCATGCAATCTTGCAGGCTGTAAAAAACCCGTTATTCATTCAACCGACGCTCAGTCTTTGGGCCTTTACAGTCTGAAAGACAATGCTTTCGACAGAGAAGCTCTGAAAGCAGCCGGTATTAATCAAAACATTCTTCCCGATGTTGTAAATTCACCGATAATTTTGGGTAAATACAAAAACAGTATTCCGGTCTGTGTTGCAATAGGAGACAACCAGGCGGGATTTATAGGGTCGGGCTGCGACAAAGATATTCTAATAAACATAGGAACGGGAAGCCAGATATCCTTGAAGACGGATAAAACTTCAACACCGTGCCCCGATATTGAAATACGTCCCTTATCCGAAGATAAACGCATTTTCGTAGGAGCATCGCTGTGCGGCGGAAGAGCTTTAGCCATACTTAAGAACTTCTACGAGGATGTTATAAAAATGGGAGGAGCCGTTCCGCCCGAAAACCTGTATGATGTTATGCTGAAAAATGCGAAAATATCCGATACTGAAAGTGCAGTGGAATTTTCTACACTGTTTTGCGGTACAAGAAACAATCCGACCGCTAAAGCAGGCATAACCAACCTAACTGCGGATAATTTCACGGCAGCGGATATTACCTATGCTACTTTAAAGGGAATAGCCGATGAACTGTACACAATGTATAACTCCATCAAGAAATATGATAACCCGGAAAGTAACAGACTTATAGGTTCGGGCAACGGTATTCGCAAAAACCGGTTATTAAGGAACATACTGGAAGAAACATTTTCCCTGCCTCTGTCGGTTCCCGAGAATACCGAAGAAGCCGCTTTCGGTGCCGCTTTATATGCCCTTATTGCAACAGGGTATTTTGCATCTTTGGATCAGGCACAGAGCATAGTGAAATACGAGGATTCCATATGAAAGAATCAGCAAACCGCCCCATATTCTTTGAGCGAAACAGAGTCTTCCGGGTATACAAAGGAGGCGCTCTTTTTAATAATCTTTTCGGTGATGTAGCAAAAGACGGCAATTATCCCGAAGAATGGGTTGCTTCTTCGGTAAAAGCATTGAACAGAATAAGTAAAGGCCCCAAAGAGGGCATATCCAAGGTATTGAATACCGATATTTACCTTGATGACCTTATCAAAGAATACAAAAAAGAAATATTGGGACCGTATGATGACATGGGAATACTGGTAAAAGTACTGGACAGTGCAGTACGCCTTCCCGTTCAGGTACATCCCGATAAATCTTTTTCCGAAAAGTATTTCAACAGTGAATACGGTAAAGCGGAAGCATGGATAATACTGGATACCCGACCGGGTTCCTGTATCTATTTCGGATTCAAAGAAGGGGTAACAAAGAAAGACCTTATTGCCGCCGTGGAAAAAAGTACCGAAGATAAGCATGTAATGGAGCAACTTATTGTAAAGCATGATGTTAAAAAGGGAGAGGTTTACTTGATACCCGCAAGAGCGGTACATGCCATAGGTTACGGATGCCTGATACTGGAGATTCAGGAACCTACCGACTTTACCATACAGCCTGAAGCCTGGTGTGACGATTACAGACTGAACGATTACGAAATGTATATGGGGTTGGATAAAGAGATTGCCTTAAGCTGTTTTGATATGTCCATTTGCGGAAAAGACGCAATAGAATTATCTAAGGTGCGACCGGAAGTAGTTTCAAAAAAGAACAATGTAACCGTCCGCTCACTTATCGATAACCGTAAGACAGACTGTTTTACGGTCAACGACATAAGCATTGATTCGGGCAGTACAATACTTGAACAAGGCCCCGCCATATACTTTGTTACCGAAGGCAGAGGATCGGTATCATACGGAAAAAATACCGACCCTGTTAAAAAAGGAGACTATTTCCTGCTCCCCTACTGTATAAAAGGACAATGTACATTATCTTCAGATGAGAATATAACCGTAATAGAATGCTTTAAAGGGGGTATGAGTTGATAACAATGAAAGATTTCCCGCTGTTTATTCAAAGTCCGGTCAGTTACGGGGGGCATGTCCAGGGTATTGCGGTGGACAGAAAAAACGGTCATATATACTTTTCTTTTACCACCGAACTTTTAAAGTGCGATCTTGCAGGTAATCTGTTAGGTTCGGTAAAGGGATGGATTGGTCATCTGGGATGTATTGATTTTGATGATGAGACGGGATATGTATTCGGCTCATTGGAGATTAAGAATGATTCCATAGGTTGCTCCATAAAGAAGCTGTTGAACACCGATGCCGATATTCCCGACTCCTTCTACATAGCCGTGTTTGACGGCAAAAGAATAACCTCCAAAGACATTGATGCCGATAAAACCAATGTTATGAGGACTTCCTTTATAAAAGAATGTACCGAGGATTATTTAAACAAAAGATACGGATGTTCGGGAATCGACGGCACTTGTGTAGCTCCGGACATAGAAAACAATGACGGTATATGCGACTGTCTGTATACGGCTTACGGCATATACAGGAATAACGAAAAAGACCTGAATGATTATCAGATAATATTAAAATATCCTTTAAAAGATATCATTAAAAACAGCGCTTTCTTCAAGGATAACCCTTTTCATAAAACAGGATGCGAGTCGTTTACGGATAAATATTTCGTTTATACCGGCAATACGAATTTCGGAGTGCAGAATCTGGAATATGACGGGAAGACAAAAGATTGGTTTATGGCGGTATACAGAGGAATAAAAGAGTATTTCCCCAACTACCCCTGCTTTGCAATAGACGGCTCCAAAAAACCGTTTCTGTCAGATGTACCAAATGACCCTTTCCGACAAAAACATAAAATACTTCATCTGAAAGACATACACAATACCGGCTGTGCTACTCCCGGCTTTGATTTTTCGTCGGGACAGTTCGGATTGTATTCTTTTGATAACGGTTATTTTTATATAGCAAAATCCTTGCGGACAGAGGATAACGGCTGGTTTGCACAGGTGCAATTATATTCACTTTCTTATTCCGAAAAGCAAGTATTTGTGGAGGTACAAAATGAAGGATAAGAGCAATTCTCTTAAAGTACAGATAAAAAGCTCATTGATGCTGCTTCTTACCGCCTTAATCTGGGGCTTCGGCTTTGTTGCACAGAGAGCAGGACTGGAAGCAATGGGTGTCCATACCTTTACGGCACCCCGTTTCATTCTTGCCGCACTGGTACTGGGAATATTTCTGTTTATAAGGGATAAGAAGAATAACGTGAAATTTACTATTTTAGGAAACGGTACGGAGAAAGAAAAAAAGAATCTTCTTATTGCCGGTATCGCTTGCGGATTAATACAGACAGTTGCTAACTTCTTTCAGATGTCGGGATTAAAACATACAACCGTGGGTAAAGCGGGCTTTATAACGGTACTGTATATATTTATTGTTCCGATTGCCGGTTTATTATTGTTCAAAAAGAGGGTTACCTTAGCGGTATGGATAAGCGTATTTATGGCTTTGATAGGTTCTTATCTGCTTTTTATTCAGGAAGGATTCAGTATAAATAAAGGGGATCTTCTGGTACTGGTAAGTGCATTCTTATTTGCCGCACACATAATGGTAATAGACCATTTTACAAAGATAACCGACAGCATCAGAATGGTATTCCTGCAATATGCGGTATGCGGTGTGCTGTCACTTATAGCCATGTTCGTGTTTGAAAATCCTAAATGGGATGCAATAATGAATGCATGGCTTCCCATAGCATATGCCGGCATATTGTCATCGGGTGTTGCCTCCAGCCTGCAGTTTGTAAGCCAGAAGAATATTTCCGCTCCCGTAGCTTCCATAATAATGAGCATGGAATCGGTATTTGCCGCTCTTGCAGGTTGGATATTTTTACAGGAGAGTCTTTCATTAAAAGAAATAGCGGGATGTCTGTTGATTTTCTTCGGAATAATACTTGCTCAGATTCCCTTCAAACAGCGAATACGGGTAAAATAGGCCTCACTGTTTTTTTATATTTCTTTATGATACAATTTAATAAAATCCTTAGGAAAGGCTGAGTCATGAACATACAGGAATCCGCTGAAATGTATCTGGAAACTATACTGATTCTGTCGAAAAAGTCCGACACGGTACGTTCCATAGATATAGTAAACTACACGGGGTATACAAAACCCAGCATAAGCCGGGCTGTCAACTTGTTGAAAAAAAACGGCTATCTGAATATAGATGAAAAGGGATATATCACTTTAACCGCTTCGGGAGAAAATATAGCAAAAAACATCTATGAACGGCACTGTGTGCTGACCGATGTTCTTCTGAAAATGGGTATAGATGAGAAGACGGCAAAACAGGATGCTTGCAAAATAGAGCATGTTATAAGTGAGGAAACCTTTAATAAAATTAAAGAGTATTTAAATAAGTAGCATCGGGAGGAATTATGACACCTAAACAAAGAGCCGTAACCGCGCTTAACAGGGGTATTCCCGATGAAATACCTACATTTGAACTGGAATTCCAGCTTTCCTATGAATTAGTAGGTAAAGAGTTTCTTCGGCAGGAACAGCTGGAGAATATGAGCAAGAAAGAAAAAGACATTGCACTGCATGAAAATGCCGAGCTGATGGTGGAAGTATACGAAAAGCTCGACTATTCCATAATACCGATTCACTATCTTTGGCTGGATGAGGCCATAAAGACCGCAAAGATTATAAACAGAATGACAAACGACAGATACCTTCTCATAAGGCACGGAGACGGAACATTCAGCATCCCGGACGGCAATGAAATGTATGAATTTTCTTACAGAATTGCCGATGACCCCAAAGGTCTTCTGGAGCAGGCGGAAAAGATGGCTGCAAATGTGATAGAGAGGAATAAAAGGGCCATTGATGCGGGAATAGGCAGTATAATGCTCTGTTCCGATTACTGCTATAACAGCGGACCTTTCTTATCACCTTACCATTTCTCCGTATTTATAACCCCCTTTTTGGCAAGGATAATAAAAGGTATAAGAGATGCGGGCGGATATGCAATCAAACATACCGACGGCAACATAATGCCCATACTGGACCAGCTTATAGAAGCCAATCCCCATGCCCTTCACTCGCTTGACCCCATGGCGGGAGTGGATATTGCCGAAGTTAAAAGAATTGCCGGAGACAAAGTGTGTCTTATAGGTAATGTCAACTGTGCCCTGCTTCAGACCGGAACCGATGAAGAAGTTATAGAAAGTGCAAAATACTGTCTCACCCACGCCAAACCTAACGGTGGTTACATATATTCCACCAGTAATGTACCTTTCAAAGGACTGCCGCTTGAAAGATACCTGCTTATACTGGATGTCTGGAAACAATATAAAAAATATTAAATGAGACAAAAACCTTTATTGCTTCTATTATTAAATTTATATAAAAAAGAGAAATATAAAAATTCCCAAAATACCGGCCCTTTTTTTTGACGCCTAGCGTCCGCCAGGTGGGTTCCGTGATGAGTGTTTCTGCCTTCCGCTGATATACGGCCTGACATCCGCACACATACAACTAAATCCCGTCAAATTACTGTAGGTTCAAATACAAAGGGTTATCGTGTATCTCAGGAATCTACTACCCAAATTATACAATATTACCGGTTTTTCATCAATATTTAATATTCCTCTAAGATATGATATAATTATTTATGAACGGCATTATTTCGTGCATAGTGGAAAAGATACTGCTGTGCATAGCCTGCCAAATCACCGAATTTGTCCCGTCCGTATTTCGAAACGTAGTCCAGAGTGACTTCTTTTTTTATGTATAAGTTCTGCATTATCCTTTTAACCCACACATCGGTGGGAAAAGCGGAAGAAGAAATGCCCGCAAATAAAATAATACAATCGGCAACCTTATTCCCTACTCCTTTAAGTCTCATAAGCTCCTTCTTTGTCTCTTCATAACCCATTTCTATATATCTTTCCTTATTGAAAGAATCGGACATATTCTTAATCATGTTTGCAGATGAGTGTATATAGTCACAACGGAATCCCGCTCTGCATTGATTTATTGTGCATATATCCGCATTACTTAAAGCTTCCACGGTCGGAAAAGCATAATAACCGTCGCCTATCGGCTGCCCCAACAGTGTGCACAAATCTTTTATATTCCTCGTTATCCTTTTAATATTACTGTTAGATGATGTTATAAAACTCACAGCGGTCTCAAACAGCTCCTGATTGAGTATCCTTATACCGGGAGCGGAGCATATGGCCTTGTTCATGATATCATCTTTTCTAAGTCGTTCCTTTATCTCATCGTAATCGGTATCCAAATCAAAGTAATACTGCCAGATATGTAAAAAGTCCTTTTCATTGCAATGTAATGTTATATAATCCTCATTTTGCTGCACGATAAGCTTCTTGCCGTGAGCTATACCTGAATAACCGTCTTGTCTGTCTGTTTTTTCCCATCGGAAACACTGACCGCACTCAAACGTATCCTTAATGTTAAAGTCGTCGGGATTTAAGTTTTCCAGTATGATACAGTCATCACTTATGACATATTTAATCTTCATATTCTATGCACAGCATGCAATGGCCTTCCAGTTCATCCAGTGTAAATCGCGCTTTACCGCCTTTCCCCGTAAACTTAACAGGCTTGTTTTCCGGCACAACGGTAATACTCTTAATTGTCTTCGGAAGGTTTAAGTTTATCTTTATCCTGTATAAAGGTATCACATCTTCGATGAGATCAAAGTCGGTACATCGTCTTTCGGGAATGTAATGGAGCAGGTGCAGAATATACCTTTTCTTATCTTTCTGTACATTCATTCCCGTAAAGAGCGTTGACGGTCCGTCATGAGATATAAGGTTGTCTTTTAATAAAAGCTTTATTGCATCATGAAGCATGCTCTTTATCCATTTGGGCCCCTTTTTGTTATAAATCTCAAATATGGGATGGCTGAAATATATCGCATTTTTACTCCTGTTTATCACCACCGCATCGTATGCTTCAATGTGAGAAGAAGGGGCCTGTGCATGTGAAGAGAAATGCCTGAATGATCTGTTGAATATGGGCTCGTAAGCTTTGACAAGAGCCTTTCCGTCAGTTGCAACGGTTTCCATGCCTTTTGCATACATTACATACTCCGTTTTATACAACTCCTTACCAATCAGATCGGTAGGGATAACATAATCGGCGGCTCCGTTTCTTGCAACAAATCTTCCTTTAACCGGTTGCCCGTAATCGTCTAATGTTTCTTTAATGACTTTAACTCCCGATCCGGAGAATATGGCATCAAATACCGATAAGACTTTGCCCCCGTTTTTCAGATACCCGCAAAGCTTCTTATCCGTTTGTTCATCTATTGTTATTCTCTCGGGAATGATAAGCATTCTATATCTGCTAAAATCCATATACGGATCTATAAAATCAAACTGATAAGCCAACTGGTCAAGAAGACTCTCTACAGCGGCCTGAGAGGCGGAAACTCTGGTTTTTTCATCCGTGGGTACAAACACCCCTATTTCCGCCACATGGTCGGCATTTTTGCACCACGGTTCCTTCTCTTCAACCCGTGAATAAACCTTGCCTATTAAATCATATACAGGTTTTGACAAAGCTCCGTCGGGTTCCAACTGATCTCCTATCAGACACTTGGAATTAAGAGCCAGCATTCTGAACACTTCATATTCTAAAGCCTCAATATTCTTGAATGAGTGAAAGTCGCCCCAGCTTGTATGGAATTTGCCGGTGTGTGCCAGATAGTCTTTACCTAAATTTCGCGCATATCTGCAGGTTACCGGAAAGTGCATATAGCCCCATCCCCCGCTCGGAAGACTCTCTATCTCATAATGTGAGTATGTATCTTTTGACGGCAACTTATCTTTATAGGAAACATGACCGCCGTTATAGAATATCAATATACCGGGTTTCAATGACCAAATAAGTCGGGACATTTCCTTTTTGAAATTTGTCATAACCTGTCTGTAATGTGCTCTTCTGTCGTTTTCGTCAAGAGGGTTAAAACCGCCTTTTTCCATACTCTCCATACAGTAGACGCAGGAGCAGTCCAGATCTCCCACTATATCCAAAAACACTCCGTCACAGTCCAGTTCCGTCAACAGTTCCGTCACATGCTTCTTTAAAAAATCCATATACGGTGTGTTGACGCAAATCCTCTGATAGAAACCGTCCTTGTTGAAGTAATTGCCGTCGACAGATCCTTCAGGCGTTCTTACCAGCCATTCGGGATGCTTTTTGGCGGTGTATAAATCCCATTGTACGGTAGTGTACACGGGAACCTTTATATCATACTTATGACAGGCTTCAATCTGTTTTTTTAATAAATCCTTCTCTACCAGATGAGGATGTATTCTTTCTTTATTTATTTTGGAATCGTAATATATCATTCCGTGATGGCATCTTGCAAAACATGTAACGGAATTCACATGAGCGTCTTTTAATGTTTTTGCGAACTCTTCCGGATTAAATTTTGCACCTATACCGGTAACCTGTTCGCCCGTATGGAAATCCAAATGTACCTGTCTGAAACGTAATCTGTCTTTCATAGTTTTACTCTCCTAAATAGCATTTTTGTATATTTAAGTTGTTAATACCTAAAATTGCCGAACACATGGGCATAAACCTCAAAATACTGTCGGAAGTGTATACTTCCAGAGCACCTTTTTTCTTTCCCTCTTTCAGCAAGTTGCTTTCTTCCAACAGTTTTTCAGTCTGCTTGGCTGTAATCAATGCTGAATCCACCAGATTAACATGCTCCCCTATTGTGCGGGCTATTACTTTTTTCAGAAGCGGATAATGTGTGCATCCCAATATAAGGGTATCTATACCGGTGTTATCAAAATAACCGAAATATCTTCTTGCAACCGCCTCGGTTATTTCATCGTCCCACCACTCGGCACCTTCTTCCGCAAGCGGCACGAACAGCGGGCAACTTTTCTGATAAACCGATACCGATGCATCCATTGATTTCAATGCTTTTTCATATGAACCGCTTTCTATTGTGGCCTTTGTTCCTATTACCCCTATCTTTTTATTCTTCGATTGGGAAAAAGCCAGTTTCGCCGTGGTGGATATAACTTCCACAACCGGCAGACTGTAGTGTGCTCTTATTGCATCCATAGCGTTGGAACTTACGGTATTACACGCTATTACCACCGCTTTGGCACCTTTATCGGTCAGGAATTTCATGCTCTGTAAAGCAAACAGTTCTATTGTCTCTTTGGATTTTCCTCCGTAAGGAGTTCTCTTACCGTCGCCGAAATATATTATGTCTTCATAAGGAAGGCAGCGCAAAATCTCTTTAAGTACCGTAAGCCCCCCTATTCCCGAATCAAATACCCCTATTTTACCTTCCGTCATTATTCCCCGCCTTTATAGTCCGTTTGAAATTTGTATCGTTTTTTCCTGTCTTGTGCAAGAGTGATAAGTTTCGTAAGAAGCTTGTCGTAGGATATATCCGCTTGTCCCCACAACATCGGATACATACTTATACTTGTGAAACCGGGAATGGTATTTATTTCATTGAGAACGGCTTTTTTGCCTTTTGTGAGGAAAAAGTCCACCCGCGCCAATCCGTAACACCCTATAACGCAAAATGCCTTTTCGGCAATTTTTCTTATCTCCCGCTCCGACCATTCCGGTATATCGGGATTTAATACCGTAAGGCTCTTGCCGTCTATATATTTTGCATTGTAATCATAAAACTCATTGGAGGAAATAATCTGTCCCACGCCCGACGAAGATACTTTGTCATATGAGCCCAATACCGCAACTTCCAGTTCCAGACCTTCCACAAATTCTTCCACAAGAACCTTTCTGGAAAAGCGTGCAGCAAATACAAGGGCTTTTTTCAGACTTTCCGTATCTTTCGCCTTGGTTATACCCACCGAAGATCCGCATTCCGACGGTTTTACAAAGATAGGGTATACAAATTTACTTTCAACGGCTTTTACAACATTACCTATATCTTTACCTATTTCATCACAGGTAAACCATAAATAGTCCGCAACGGCTATACCGTTTTTCAACAATATATCTTTGCAAAGCACTTTATCCATGCACACAGCCGACGAAAGAACATCGCAGCCTACATAGGGAATATCGCATAACTCTAAGAAACCCTGCAATTTCCCGTCTTCCCCCATTGTTCCGTGGATAACGGGAAAAACAACATCCACACCCATCCTCTCAAACATGGAAATATCCGGAATAATACGTTTCCTGGGAAGATTGTTATCCACCTTGACTATCTCTTCAAAGAAAGTTTCACCTTCCCTATACTCATACAGCAAATATTCCCTGTTTTTAGTCATTTCCATTACGGTAACCGAATACTTTTTCTTATCCAGGTTTTTCATAACAAATGAGGCGGATACGCGGGAAACCTCATGTTCCGTGGAAGCACCTCCGAAAATTACACATACATTTTTCATATTTCAACCCTCTTTAGTATAATAGCAGTCGGTTATTTTTCCGAAATAGAACATATGATAATCATCTGTTCTGTAATATCTGCTTTTAATAGATTTCTCAATAAAGTCTTTGTTCATTGCGGTTTTCTGTACCACTTCACATTCAATGTGAAGATCGCACTTATCTATAATATTGCTTTTCTTAAATCCGCATAATTCAAACTTGTCCACATCGCGTCCCGATCTTGAGCCGCAGAGTGAAAGTTCCTTTGTCATTGCTCCGCTTTTGGGAATGCTTAAAGTGAATTTACCCGACTGCTCCAAAAGCTCATATGTGTATCTGGAAAATCTGACCGCAACACATACAACAGGTTGTCCCCAGCATATTCCCATCAATGCCCAGCCTATGGTCATTGTATTGTATTTGCCTTCAAAATCGGTATTGAGAAAAACACCTTTCGGCAGTTGTCCGTTTAATCTTTCAAAGATATCTTCATAGTTCACTTTAATTTGCATTCAGTTTTTCCTTTCCGACGTTTTAATTAATTATATACCATATCCACATTAAAGCACATAAGAAAACATGATAAGTTTAATCAGATATTACCTGATTAACATCCGCATTGAAACCTTCAAGAATGGCTTCCCATACCGTTTTGTTGGTCTGACTCATCATCCAGATACATACACCTCTTAAATTGTATTTGGCGGCAAGTGCGGCTTTTTCTCTTGCACTGGCATCATCTTCTATCCATGCCCTGTACAGTTCCCCGTCTTCTATATATTCAATATAGTACTGTCCGCTTATATATCCGTCTCTCTCTTCTTCCCACACCGGAGTTAACTGCTTTTCCTCAACAAGTTTTACCACCTGATCGGCTGTCAGTGTCTTATCCGGAGTCACTTTTCCTTCACTGTCGGTTTTCCACAATCTGGTATATGCGGGTATACCTAAAACCAGTTTATCCGGCTCAATCAGTTTTAAAGTCTTGCCGACACTTTCTTCCACCCAGGAAAGCTGAGCCTGCGAACCGCCGGTCTCATGTGCACTCCAGTATTGGTCATATGTCATTACCATTACATAATCGGCTACTTTTCCCAGTTCTTCGTGATCATAACACCGTGAATAAGCCTCCGATCCTCCCGGAACTCCCACATCTATGGAAACGGCCAGATTCATCTGATGTGCCAAAGGAACCAGCTCCCGCATAAACTGTGTGAGATTATCCTTATCGGACAGATACAGATTTTCAAAATCTATATTTATCCCGTCGAATTTATATATATATGCATAAGTCAGAATCTGGTCTATCACATGACGCCTTGCCTCACTGTCAGCCAATACTTCACTTATCTGCCCTTTCTTTGCAAAAACATTATTAATCAACGGCCAGACGGTATACCCTCTTTTTCTCGCATTTTCCATATACTTCACGGATGCACTGCTGGCAATATTGCCTTTTTCATCTATAACCGTAAAAAATGTGGGAGACAGGACATTGACATCGGCATAATACGGCACATACGTTACCGAACTGGAATGTACATAATGCCAGGAAAGCACCACATACTCCGGCAGATACAGCTTTTTTTGCTCATACCTGACAACAACCGGCTGTTTAGAGGTAACTTTAATATCCAGGTATTTTGTTTCTATGTATCCCGCAACACCTTCGCTTGTCATAAGATAAGTCCAGTCGCCTAAAACCCTGTTGACATACAAAACCTGACCCACAGGTACATTTGATACATAAACAGGTTCTTTTATGGAAGGTCCTTTTCTCAGCTGAGCATCGGCAATATTGACCGTTGCCGTGTGGTCGAAATTCCTTAAGAACTCTATTATCACTATGTCGTTTTGCTCCAGATACTTGACACTGATGTTCCACATATACAAAAAAGGGCTAACCGGTACATAAAGATATCCGTCATGTCTTTGACTTGCGGTATCCAGATGAAGATCCTTTTTATTCAATTTTGCAACAAGACTGTCCTCTGTCATATTCACCATTCTGTCTTTTGTGGTAATAATCACTTTATATCTGGTTTCATCGTAATATATGTACGGATCGATGAACTGCTTTATAACCTCGTATCGCACCAGTATCTCGCCGTTTATAATTCTGACGGGCTTTTCATATTCAACTTTATGGAAATTGACAACCAGATCGGTATACTCATCGGAAAAATACTTTTCAAGATTAGTATTCGGAGAATACTTTTCCCGCACATTATTCAGTACGGCGTCATACGCAAAAAAGACCGCTGCCGCCAATGCCGCTAAAATAATTATTAAGATGACATATTTCCACAGTTTCTTCAATAATTACTCCTTGAATTTATGCTTGGCATATTTTTGAATAAACTCTTCTATTCTTTCATCTGCCTCGAAGTACACAAGTGTCCTCATGGATTTGAAATATGCCACTCCGAAAAGGGTATTTTCCGAACCCGGTGCGGAGGCATCTATTACCTGCTGTACATTATCCGAATACTCCTTTATATGATCGGAATCCTTATATGCCAGTATCTCGAAATCTTTCAACGAATGAGTAAATATATTCTTCCTTCTGCTTTTATTTATAATCTTGTCGATGGTCATGGTATCTTCCACGAAAATATATTCATAGTCGAATTTCCTGGAAGTTATAATCCTGTAGCATGCATATATGACACCCAACCAGATAATAAATGAGAGATTTCGCAGAAAGTAATAGGAAACTATACATATCGCAAGCGTAACTAAAACAACTGCAAATGAAATCAAATCATCTTTTTTTGTTTTCTTTCTGTATACAATCTTCTCATAATACCAACTTTCCATATGCATCTTCCTTTCAATATGCTAAATATATCATATAAAGGGTTTTTATGTGTGTACTTTTTGTTAACTTTTCCGATATTATGGTATTATGTTATTCAGGTATTAAACAACGAGGTGACAGACATCATGAAGTGCGCAATCGGGCAGGACAGTCATAAGTTTTCCGAAAATGCAGACAAGAAGCTTATTCTTGCGGGAGTTCACATAAAAAATCATCCGGGACTTATCGCAAACAGCGACGGAGATGTTATCTATCATGCTCTGACCAATGCGATAAGCGGTATTACCTCGGTAAACATTTTAGGAAAAACCGCAGATATCCTGTGCAAAGGAGGAATAACCGACAGTTCTCTATATGTAAAAGAAGCTTTGAAAAGCCTGGAATATAAAATAGAGCATGTCAGCTTTACGGTGGAGTGTATGACTCCGGTTCTCTCTCCTTACATAGAGGAAATGAAAGGCAATATAGCAATGCTTCTCGGAATAGATAAAAAAGATGTGGGTTTGACGGCCACATCGGGTGAAGGTTTGTCATCATTCGGAAAAGGTTCAGGAATCATGTGTTTCTGTATTATTACCGTCAGCTAAAATAGCAGAAGCTATTACCAAATCCAATTTGGTAGTTATTTTTAAATTCAAAGGACTCGACTCTATAATCTTTACATTATGTCCGTAATGCTCCGCTATCATGCAGTCATCGGTGACTTCCAGATCATCCGCTTCCGCTCTTTTGTGAAAATCCAAAGCAAATTCCGTCTTGAAAGCCTGCGGTGTCTGGGCATTGTATACCTTGTCCCTGTCAAGGGTTTTTTCTATAAACATTATGCTGTCCGCTATCTTTACTGTATCGGTGCTCTTTGAAGCGGCCACACATACTCCGTATCGCTTTGCTCCGTCTACACACTCATCGATAATCTTACGGGTAACCAGCGGTCTGGCACCGTCGTGTATAAGTACAATACCTTCTTTGTCAGATAATGACAGCAACCCGTTATACACAGAATGTCTGCGGGTGCTTCCGGCATACGCAATCTTTACTTTTCTATTCACCCTATATTCAGACAATAAAGATAAGTACTCCGACTCATCTTTTTCAGGTATAACAAGTATTATCTGTTTAATGTATCTTATATCATGAAACGCTTTAACCGTCCGGATAATAACGGGAACACCGCCAAGGGGTGCCAACAGTTTGTTTATTCCGTCCATCCTGCCGGATTTACCGCCCGCAGCAATAACCACACTTACCGATTCCATATATTATTCTTCCTCAACATCCGAATCGCAGTATATACTTTTTTTTAAAGCGTCTTCCGCCTGAATCAGAGAAATATTCTTAGCCAACATTATTTCACTCAATACGGCATTTTTCGCATTAATCATCAATTTTCTCTCACCTGTCGAGAGGCTTTTGTCACGGGTCATTAAAGATTTAGCAATCTGAGCTATTTCATATATTGATCCGTCTTTGAGTTTCTCCATGTTTTCACGGTATCTCTTATTCCAGTTGGATGTTTCTTCGGTATCCATTGTCTTTATCTCATCCAGAAGTTCATCCGCTTCGGAATCGGTGATAACATCCCTAATACCTATACCGTCCATATTATCCACGGGAAGCATAGCGACCATTTCGCTTATGGGACTTTTTACTACATAATAGCATCGGATTTCATCCATAATCTTTCTGTTGACTTTATCAACAATGACGCCTGCGCCATGCATAGGATATACTATCTTATCCCCGATACTGTAACTCAATTAAAGATACCTCCTACCCGATATTATACTCTTTTTAGTGCCTGCTGTCAAAAGCAACACAGGCGAAAATGAGCAGGAAAATTGAACATGATTTTTTTTGACAAAACATAAAAAATGAACGAATGTTGCCTCTTTAAAACTTTTCTTTTAAGCCATTTTCCGCATTAAAGCACGTGCGCCGTGAATAGCAGCAGTGTCAAAAATATTTAAGCGGTGCGGAATATTGAGCTAAGAGAAAGCTGAGTGTATAATTAAGTTGATTATAAATATGACACAAATACAGGAAAGATGATTAGACACAACCTTATTTAATATTTACATAATAGCAAATTCAGTTTACGGAGGTCTTTTCAGATGAATAACACATGGGAAAACAAGTTGGAACTTTTTGCAAAAAACGTGCAAATTATGAAATCGGAGTTTGTCTGGCAAAATGTCTCGATAAAGCGTATGGCGGCGCTTCTGTATGCACTGGAGGGCAAAACGGTTGACTTAGAGGCAATCAGGCAGTGTCACAATTTGATTAAACAGAACACGGGCCCGTTTTCCACATTCCGCGGAAGCATGGCGCTGGGTTTGGCGGCAATGCTCTCTCTATCCGGTAATCCTGAGAATTCGCTAAGTGCAACCCTTAAAGTATACAAGTTGCTGAAAGACGTAAAGTTCAGATCTTCCTATCTTTTGGTGGTTGCCGCATACCGGATTGCAATACAAGCCGATGCTTCCGATTATGAAAACGCGGTAACACGCACGAGGGCATTTTTTGACGGAATGAAAGCTAAAAATTTATTTTACACCGGGCAGGATGACTATATTTTTGCGGCTATGTCGGGGCTTTCCGGTTTGGATCTTGCCGAAGGAACGGAGCGCATCAAGCAAATTTATAATCAGCTTAAAAGAGAGTTCAGGAATAAAAACAGCGTTCAGATTCTGGCGCAGGTGCTGGTGCTCGGAGAGGCTGACGACAGTATTGTTAATCGTGTTCTTGCTCTGCGTGATGCGCTCAGGACGCAAAAAATCAAACTGGACAAAGCTTATACATTACCGTTTTTGGGAATCTTTGCACTGCTGCCGGTAGAAATTGAAATAATCGTTAATAAAATAGGAGAAGCACAGGATGCTCTTAGGAACAAAAAGGGATTCAGAACTCTGTCCGTAAGTACGGGGGAGTTGCTTCTGTTAGCGGCAACAATTGTAGCAAGCGACTATGCCGAAAACATAAAAGACGGAGTGCTGACGGCAACGCTTTCAACATGTATAGCCAATATTATTATAGCGCAGGAAGCTGCTATGGTAGCAGCTGCATCGTCATCTTCATCAGTTTAACAATATGCTGAATAAGAAGCGTTCGTGATTAAATAGCAATCAGATTACGCATGAAACAGGATATAACAATAATAAAAGAATTATGACAATCCTTTCTTGGAACAATATGTATTCGAAGACTCAAAGGAAACACAAGATTATGCAACGGTTGCAAAAAGCTTTTCGACCGAGTTCGGAAAACCGTGAATAGTAAATTGAAGTAAATATCAGTGGAAAAATCAACAGTATCTAAGTAACAAGCATACCGTCCTTTAAGTTCAGCTGCACATCGGTAACCGAAGCAATTTCCAAATCATGTGTTACAACTATAACACAGAAATCGTTGTTGTGTGCAAGATTCTTTAATATGGAAACAATTATATCGCCATTCTCCGTATCAAGGTTACCCGTCGGCTCATCCGCTAAAAGTATTGAGGAGCCGGTTGCCAAAGCACGTGCAATCGATACTCTCTGCTGTTCGCCTCCCGACAACATGGAAGGATAGCGTTTATAAAAAGTTTCATCCATCCCTACCATATTCAGCTTTTCCTTTGCAAGTGTCTCGCACTCGCTTGTTTTCAATCCTTTTAGTTTTAAAGGATACATTACATTCTCCATCGCGGTAAGCAGCGGAAACAGATTGAAATCCTGATATATCAGTGAAATACAATCTCTTCTGTATTTATCCATATTCATCTCTTTAAGATTGATCCCGTCGTATTTAATAACGCCTTTTGCGGGAACATCCAACCCTACCATTAATGATAATAAAGTGGTTTTCCCCGAACCGGATTTTCCTGTTATTGCGTAGAATTTCCCCTTAAAGAATTCATAAGAAAAATCCTTTACCGCTCTTACCGTCTGATATTTGTTTCTGTATTCATAGCTTACTTTTTCCAACTGCAATATCGGTGTATTTGTCATTTTGTCGGTCTCCTTAATCGTTCGCTTTCATTATTTTCATTACTTTAACACTTGCTATTCTTAATGCTTCTATCGCCGTACCCGCAAGATAACAGCCGATAAAAATCAATACCTTATTAATCTGTGTCGCACTTAATTGCTTAAATCCTATAAGCGATACTAAAACTCCTATCAATGCACCTATTAAACATAATACGGCCTGTTCAATGAAACTGATATAGAAAACATAGCCTCCCGAAGCTCCCATACTTCTCATAACGGCAAATTCCGCTTTTCTGTTTCTTATAGACAGCATACTTATGACAAAACCTATGGCAACGGAAAACACGAATACAAACGGCTCCAATATCTTAAGTTTCAAAATGTCCGCTTTTATGGGATCTGTCGCCTCTTCAAAATTGCCTTTGGGCATTACAAAAGAATGAGTATATTTCAGGTCTAATGCATTTAAACCTCTTGGCGTAATACCTGCTATTGTAGGCTTGGTGAAGTAGTTCATTAAAAATGTTTCCAGTTCCTCTAATGCTTTTGTGTCGGTAATTTCACATTTAAGACTGTATATGTTATTGACGGAGGAAGTTAACAATTCGCTGTAATTAAGATAAGGGCAAAAGAATATGTCTTCAGTCTCATCATATGTTCCTATCACCAGATATTCTATAGGCTCTTCAACTTTTTCCGTTTTGATGTATATACAGTCGCCCAGACCTTTCATTCTGCCGGGCACAATACATACGCGGCTGCCGCTCATTAGTACACTTTTATCAAACTTATTCCCCACATATACCGATACATTAAACTCCGCCATATCGGGAAGATAAGTCAGACCTACCACGCTTATTTCCGTAATCACTTCGCCGTATTCATTGGTGACGGATATTGTTTCTTTTCCGCTGCTGCGTATCTTTAAATTATCGGTATTCTTACCCAATATATTGTTCTCATTCATGAACACGGAAGCATATAACCTGTCAAGCTCAAGGTTGTCCGGGTATGCACCGGCTGAATCCATGATTATAATGTCAATATCAAACTTCTTATACAACTTGTCAAGTAATTGTTCCTGCTTATGTATGGTAAATTCCAGAAGACATATAAGGACGGTAAAGGCGGCTATTGAAAGAACGACAGCTATACTTTTAACAGCCTTTCTTATAAGTATAGTGAATGTATAAGATAAACTGTGTGCTATTCTTCTCAATAAGTTTTTCATTGCTTCTTCGCTTTCTTCATAAGTACCATAATATTCCGTTTAATCTGTATAAGCATTATCAAGGCAAAAGCGATAACAATTACAAAGAACTGAGCAACCGCCGTTGTTATAACCGTACCTTTGGATTTTTCCGTTACACTTAACAAACCGCCAACCAAATTGCTGCTTTTACTGACTTCCTCAAAAGCGGCAGCGGTAATATTATCATATATCCTGCTGGCGACTATTGAGCATATAATAGCGGCAATCAACACAATCAACACTATTATAACCAACTGCGATATATATGTTTTTGCTTGGGATGTACCCAAAGAACGCATAATAGCGATATCCCGTCTGCTTTTGGAAGCATATACGGTCAGGAAAACGGTAACCACCGTTACCCATGCTAGTAGGGATATAAGTGCAATCAATCTTGAAGTATTATTGTACTCATCCAGCACTTTTTTAACTTCCGAATAATTTTGATCGAAATAATAGAATATACCTCCGTATCCCGCTGCCTCCATTTCTTTTTCAAATGCGTCGGCATATCCGTTTTTAATAATGACGGAAAAACAACCGGGTATACTGGTTCGTAATAATTCCGTGTGTCTGAGCTTATCGGTGTATCTTTTTATGGTATGCACGGTAGGTCGGGTATTGAAATCTCCCTCTATGGATTTTTGCGGAACAAAAATCGTATTATTGTTAATGGTAAACTCATTTCTGTTTACTATGTCCCTTGTTGAAAATGTCCCTATTATCTCATATTCGACTTCTCCCACAAAACCTCTGTCCGGATCAAACCCCTTTGATAACCATACATCAATTCGGTCTTTTCCTTCAACATTCAAAAATCCGCTAACCCCGGGTGTCCCTTTTTTTAACATAATACCGTAAGGCAGGAAATCGTTTTCATATACCTTGAGCGGTAACTTATCCCCTATTTTCAACTTATTGTTCCTTGCAAAAGAAGCACTGACAACGCATACATTTGCTCCGTTTGCATATTCCTCTTCGGCAATTGTTCTTCCTTCAACAATGTATGCATCGTTTGTGTTGAACATCAACATGCTTCTCATGCTGTTTGTCAGAATCAACTCCGCAGATTGCTGAGTTATTGCACATTTTTCCGCTCTCTTTGCCCATATGCCTTGCTCTTTTTCAATAAAGTCATAGGCGGTTGTATCAATCTTTTGTGCCATATGCAAATCCGGATTAGTAACTTTATAAAAAGGTTTACCTTCTTTAAACTCTCCGAATTCTTCTTTCATTGTCGCCGAACTGTATTCCACCATCTCTTCGTATTTATAGAAGTCTTCTCCCGATTTGTCTACACGACCATTTATTTTTTTATGAGCAGGATAATATTCATTGCACATCAAATACACTATGTATTTTTCACCCACTTTGAACGGACTTTTATTATCCGCTGTCATGTATGTTCCTGCTATTTCCACATATTGCGGATTCCCAAACCTTTTAATATATGCGGGTAATATATTAAGGTCACTGTAATCTATTTTTATAATTACTTTATAACCGACCGTAACCTTATTCCATTGCATGCTTTCACATACTCCAGTTACAATGGACAAAGAATACGGATATGTGTTTTCATAAAAACCTTGCTTGACATCCGCACAAATATTCTCGTTATACCCCATTATATATTCACGGATATCATAAGATGACACATACTTAGACTCCATCGCTTTTTTCTTAACTTCCGCCAACATGGAATAGTCATACTGAGGAGACAGCGAGCGTGTATCACTCTGCTCCATAAAATCCAGCTCGGACAATACTCCTATTGTGGTAAAAGTATCTTGCACATACTCTACACTTTCCGCCGAATATTTCCACATAGCTAAACTTGTGCACAATGAGGTTGCCGCTATGGCTAACAGCAGTATGTATATGATACTTCTTATAGGTGTTCTGTAAAAAGATTTAAATGAATATATCATGACTCTCCTTTATTTTTCCAAGTCGGATAATATTTTAGCAACAGAGCGTACTACTGTTTCGTCAGTTTGTTCCCCTATTTCCGAGAAAGACTCACCATGTAACTCAAAAATAACATATAGTTTGTCATATCTGTATACTGCTACTAAAGAGGCATTATCCGTCAAATCGGTAGTATAAACAAACCCGCCATTGTCAGAGGTATTATCCTCTACAAGAGTAACAATAACACTATTGTCCTGGATAATGCTTTGATTATATGTTACTTCCGCTAAGGTACTGCTACTTTCTTTATCTATTTCAAATAAAGGGATAGCGGATTGTGTGTATTCTTGGAATTTGCTTGTAATGTTCTCTTTATAAAGAACATTAAACTCATTTTTAAATTTATCAAGGAATTCCGGCTTATGCTCTTTGGGAATGTAGAAACCCTCTTCATCGATGAACATAGGTTTATCCTTATCTGCGTAATTCTCTTCCAGTACTGCTGCAAATTCCTCCATGAAATCAACTTTGTCTATTAACGGCAAACAAAAGTTAAAAAATTCAAACACTACATAACAGTTTTTGTATTTGTATATTGACATGGTATATCCTTTACAGGTATAACGCTCGAAAAAATTATTATAGCTTCGAGAATTACCGAAAACATATCCTCCGTTATCAAAAGTCATATCTTCTATTATATTAATGCTAATAATGTTACCTCTTGCCGCAACTAAGCCTTGAATAAACCTGATTTTGGACAGTATTCTTCCATAAATATTTCCACTACCGTCATACATACTGCTTACCGGCGCAATCGGTTCAGAACTTGATGTGCAACATTTAAAAGGTTGCACAAGAATTTTTTCATACTGCTCATTTAGTATATCAATTAGGCTTTCTATATCAGCAGTTTTGTATTTTATACTCGGTTCATCCTGTATATCCGTATTATCGGTAATAGCCGGGGTCTCCGAGATTTTTTCTTTGGGATTTAGTTCTGTTCCCCGATTACATCCGGTTAAGATTAAAAAAACTAAAATAAATAGTAATATTCTTATTTTGTTTTTAACCATGTATGTATTTCCCTCGCAAAACTAATTATGAGCGTCATCGCAATTATACAATTACTCAACTGGAATTTCAACTTCCCACTACAAAGTGTTTTGTCTTAGCAAAGAAAGGAAAAAAGAGAGAGTTAAGAGCTAATTATCGGGTTGTTAAAAGAATTCGTACTAATTTGTTGCATATTTAGTACGATTTTTGTAAGATACGGATGAATATGATTAATTAAGAAAAAAGGAATTTAACCCATGCCTATTACTGCAACTGAATTGAAAAACAACCTCGATAAGTATCTGCAACTTGCGGCTTCGGAGGATATTTTCATCACCAAGAACGGCAAGATTGTTGCAAAGTTATCCAACCCTTATCAGGACAGAGTAGATATAGCCAAGTCCCTGTTCGGGATTATCCCCGCCAATCATACACTGGAGGAAGCGAGAGAGGAACAGTTGAAAAGAATATGATGGCTGTTATTGATACTTGATACGCTCTCTCAACGACTATACATCTGTAGCCCGTTTAACCATTACAATATCCTTTATATTCTACTTACTTAACGATGCCTCTATAGCTTTAGCTACATTCTCAACCCCTATAATCTCTATCTTATCCTTGAATTGACTGACGGCTTTTAGATTGACTTTGGGAATGATTGCTTTTGTGTAACCCATCTTTACCGCTTCGTTTATACGTTTGTCCATACCGTTTACCGAGCGTATTTCGCCCGTAAGGCCCACTTCCCCTATGACCACACACTGTTCATATGCTTTTTTACCTTTGTAACTGGAGGCTATTGCCACAATAACGGCTAAATCGCTTGCGGTTTCGTTAACCTTTATACCGCCCGCCACATTGATGTATGCATCATAGTTGTAAAGCCTCATTCCGGTGTTCTTTTCCATTACCGCCATAAGCATATTTATTCTGTACTGATCTATTCCCGATGCCATTCTTCTCGGCATGGAAAAATTGGTAGGACATACAAGTGCCTGTATTTCCACCATAAGAGTTCTGGAACCTTCCAGTAAAGGCAACACCACGGTACCGGGGGCATTCATATTCCTTCCCTCCAACATGAAGGCAGAAGGATTGGCCACTTGTGTTAAACCGGTATTGCTCATTTCAAATACACCTATTTCATTGGTGGAACCGAACCTGTTTTTTACGCTTCGCAATATCCTGAAAGAAGAACCGCTTTCTCCTTCAAAATACAGTACCGTATCCACCATGTGTTCCAAAAGTTTGGGACCGGCTATATTGCCCTCTTTGGTCACATGCCCTACTATAAACAGTGATGTACCCGAGCGTTTTGCCGCATTTACCAGCATTAAAGCGGAATTCTTTATCTGATTTACACTGCCTGCTATGGAAGGTATCCGGTCGGAATAAACGGTCTGTATGGAATCCACAACGGCAACTGCCGGTTTTGTGTCAATTATTGCCTTACATATAACATCGGTATCGGTCTCGGAAGCCAGTTTTACATTGCTTCTTTTCAAGCCTATTCTTTTTGCTCTTAATCCCAGCTGGCTGATACTTTCCTCTGCGGAAATATATAAAATATCTTTATCGGTCTGAACATGCTGACACAGCTGAAGAAGAATTGTGGACTTTCCTATTCCGGGGTCTCCGCCTACCAGAATAACCGAGCCCGATACAATTCCTCCGCCGAGAACTCTGTCCATTTCTTCAATGCCGCTGCTTATTCTGGATGACTCGTTGTAGTCTATATCAAAAACGGTATCCAATTCTATTTCCCGTACCTTATCGGTTTTTGAGCTTTTTACTTCACTAACTTCCTCAAAAGTATTCCATTCCTGACATGACGGACATTTACCCATCCACTTCACCGTTTCATAACCGCAGGATGTGCATACGAAATAATTGTTATTCTTGGCCATAGAGTCTCCTTCAGATAATTGTTTTCATGAGCATATTCTTTAAAATATCCGCTCTGACCTTGTCCCTTAGGAAAACAGGGACACTCTTTAATGAATTGTCGTTTATCGCCGCTTTTAACAGGTTCTTTTCCTCTTCGGATATTAATTCCAGATCAGCAACATTATCTATATTAATATCCGCCGAATGTTTACTTATCTCGTCTCCGATGGAAAGAATAATGTGCATGATATAGTCGTAAGGCTTGTCGGTAGACATACGGCTTATGGTAATGTGGCCCCCGCCTCCTCTTTTACTTTCCACGAAATATCCTCTTTCGGAGTTGAATCTTGTTGCAATGACATAGTTTATCTGTGACGGAACACAATTAAAGTAACCGGCAAGTTCATTCCTCTGAATCTCCACTTGCCCGTCTGTTTCATCTATCATATCTTTAATGAAGTCCTCTATTATATCACTCAATCTTGCCATTCATTATCACCTTTGACTTTCTCTGACTTTATTATATCAAATATGATATTTTTTTCAACCTCTATTTAAAAAGGCACTGCCTGATGGTATACTATATATGCAACCTTTTTATATATTCTTTCGGAGGAAACTATGGCTAAACTATATTTCAGATACGGAGCGATGGGAAGTTCAAAATCCGCAAATGCAATTATGGTGGTTTATAACTATAAAGAAAGAAACCAGACCGCAGTGCTGTTAAAACCGGTATCGGACAATCGTGACGGCGAACAGATAAATGTCTCCAGATGCGGATTAAGTATGGAATGTAAATATGCGGAAACTTTTTTAAACCAGTCCGATGAAGAAATAAGCAAATATGACTGCATTGTTATAGACGAAGCACAGTTTCTTACAAAAGCACAGGTGGAAACGCTCGTACACATTGCAGATGACCTTAATATACCAGTCATATGCTACGGCTTAAGAGCGGACTTTCAGGGCAAACTTTTTGAAGGCAGTCTCTATCTTCTCTCGTGGGCCGACACAATAGAGGAAATAAAGACTATCTGCTGGTGCGGCAAAAAAGCTACCTGTAATGCAAGAATAGGACCGGACGGCAAAATAGTACGGGAAGGTCCGCAGTTCCTGTTAGGAGGCAATGACACATATATCCCGTTATGCAGAAAGCATTTCAGAAGCGGACAGACAAAGGAAGAATAATCGGATAGTTATGCTATTCTATTGAAAGGTATAAAGTGAAAGTAATATATGTCTTATTAAAACAATTGCTCGAACTAGATGTCGAATGGTATTGTAGTTTAATTATCTTTGCAATAATTAGCCTAATTGCTTACAATCTTGCATATACTGTAGTAAGTTTTCTTTATAGAAAGATAGATATTGATAGCAAAACTGTAGGAAGTTGTATTCATTGGACTATAAGAATATTCCTTTTTTTAATTATGTGGCTTATTACAAAAAACATAATAAATTTAATCAAAGTTAAATAACTACTGTTCGCAATGAATAATATATTGCAATGTAAGCTAAAAGGACAGGTTATCTGTCCTTTTAATATATTTACTCCTCATAGTTACATCTTCATATCCTTCAGTTGTATACGAACATAACTGAAAGTATGAATACCTTATTCTTCTTCGCCCTCTCTCTTGGAAGCTGCAACAACCTTTTCGGCCAAGTTGCCGGGCATCTCCTCATATCGCTCCAATTTCATGGTAAAGGAGCCTCTGCCCTGAGTCATACTTCTCAAATCGGTTGCATACTTGAACATTTCCGCATGAGGAACTTCGGCTATTACCTTCTGGTATCCTTTGTCGGCAGGATGCATACCTAAAATTCTTCCTCTCCTCTTGTTTATGTCACCTATTATGTCACCAAGATATGAGTCGGGAATCATTACTTCACAGGACATGATGGGTTCCAACAGAACGGGAGAAGCATCGACAAGTTTCTTATATGCCAGACTGGAAGCAATCTTGAATGCCATTTCCGAAGAGTCGACTTCATGATAGGAACCGTCGATAAGAGTGGCTTTCAGTTTTACCATGGGATATCCTGCAAGCACTCCTTTGACTATGCATTCTCTCAGTCCTTTTTCTACGGCAGGTATATAGTTCTTGGGTACCGAACCGCCGAAAATCTTCTCTTCAAATACCAAATCTTCTTCTTCACCGGGCTCAAATATTACTTTAACGTGACCGTACTGTCCGTGTCCTCCCGATTGTTTCTTATGTTTTCCTTCGGTTTCCAGTTTTTTCTTTATTGTCTCTCTGTACGGTATTTTCGGATCGGTAAGCTTAACCGAAACACCGTATTTTGCTTTAAGTTTGCTGGTTATAACATCGATATGTTGTTCTCCGAGACCGCTTATAAGCAGTTGCTTGGTCTCCGGGTTATTCTCCACTCTGAATGTAGGATCTTCATCACTGAGCTTACTCAATCCCGAACCTATCTTATCCTCATCACCTTTGGCAAGAGGCTCTACCGCCAAAGATATTGAAGGTTGGGGAAAATCAATCTTCTTAAGTTCCAACGGAAAAGACTGCAACGACAGTGTGTCATTTGTCTGGGTATCGGTCAATTTTGCTACAGCTACTATATCACCTGCAACCGCCTTTTCCGTCTGTTCCTGCTTTTTACCTTTTATGAAAAAGAGGTTGGACATTTTTTCAGTGTCCATTGTCCTGCTGTTTATCACCGTCATATCCGACTTCAATTCACCCGAACAGACTTTTATCAGTGAGATTTTTCCTACGAAAGCATCCACCATTGTCTTGAATACCAGTCCTGCGAACTTCTCGTCGCTTGAGGGATTCAACACCACCTGTTCATCGGTTCCCGCCTTAACGGCATGTACCTTATATGCGGCCGGTGACGGGAATAACGATATCAATTCATCCATAAGAACATCAATACCCGCAAGCAGCATTGAAGAACCGCAGAATACCGGGAAAATCGAATCTTCTTCTATTCCGTGAGTCAGTCCTTTTATTATTTCCTCGTCGGTGAAATGTTCGCCTTCAAAGTATTTTTCCATAAGCTCTTCTTCGGTTTCCGCTACCGCTTCCATGATAGGTTCTCTGAGCTCTTCGGTCTTAGCCAGGTACTCTGCCGGAATATCCGTTACTTTGGTTACTTTATCTTTAACAATATATGCCTTTTTATAGACAATATCTATAATACCTTTAAACTCGCCGTCTTCCATAATGGGGAAATGAAAAGGTAATACTTTGTTTCCGAATTGCTCTTTTAAATCTTCAACAACTTTAAAGAAGTCCGCATGCTCTTCTTCCAACTTGGTTACAAAGAATGCTCTGCTTATATCCACTTCATCGGCATAACTCCATGCTTTTTCCGTTCCCACTTCTATGCCGTTCTTTGCGGTAAGCAGTATTAATGCTATCTCCGCAGCTCTTGTGGCACATTTTACTTCACCTTCAAAATCGAAATATCCCGGAGTATCCAGTATATTTAATTTATGATTTTTCCATAGTACCGGTGCTATGGAAGTATTTATGGAAAACTTTCTGCGTATCTCCTCCGGATCATAATCACATGTTGTGTTTCCGTCGTTAATGTTTCCGAATCTGTCAATTCCCTTTGACAGAAACAGCATGGCTTCCGCTAATGTTGTTTTACCCGAACTTCCGTGTCCCAGCAGTACTACATTTCTGATAT